>CAUPZQ010000007.1:0-64338 GCA_963515915.1 uncultured Campylobacter sp. | reverse complement strand
GCCCCTCTGAAAATTTCGCCGTCTCGGCCCTCAGCGCGTCAAACTGCTCCTCAAGACTACGGTAGTTCGCAAGATCGAGCATAAAAAGCAAAATTTTAGTGCGCTCGACATGTTTTAAAAACTGCACGCCAAGCCCGCGCCCTTCGCTTGCGCCCTCGATGATGCCAGGGATATCGGCCATGACAAAGCCGCTGTATTCATCAACCTCGACTAGACCAAGCTTTGGCGTGAGAGTGGTAAACTCGTAGTTTGCGATCTGGGGTTTGGCGTTTGAGACGGTCGAGATTAGCGTGCTTTTGCCCACGTTTGGAAAGCCTACGAGCCCAACGTCTGCAATAAGTTTTAGCTCCAAGCGCACCTCGCGCGTCTGCCCCTCTAGGCCTTTTTGCGCATATTCGGGGGCTTGGTTGATCGAGCTTTTAAAGTGCACATTGCCAAGCCCGCCTTTGCCGCCTTTTAAAAACAGCCTCGTCTCGCCGTCATTTAGCATATCAAGCACCAGCTCGCCGCTATCCTCGTCGTAAACGCTGGTGCCTGGAGGGACGATGAGATAGAGATCCTCGCCGCTTTTGCCCGTCTTTTTGCGACCCTCGCCGGGTGCGCCGTTTTGTGCTTTAAACTCCCGCTTGCCCTTATAGGATGAGAGGGTGTGGGAGTTTTTATCGACTCTGAAATACACGTCGCCGCCGTCGCCGCCGTCGCCGCCGTCGGGACCGCCTAGGATGACGAATTTTTCGCGGCGGAAGCTGACGCAACCTGCGCCGCCGCCCCCTGATTTGACGCTAAATTTTACGCTGTCTATGAACATAGCTATCCTTAAATTTGAAACGGCAATTATAGCCAAATGAGTTGAAGATAATTTTTAAACGGGTGAAATTTTAAAAGAGGGGCTTGCGCCCCCGAAGATTTAGCGATATTTACGCAGCCGGATAAACCGATACTTTTTTGCGGTTTTTATCTTTTCGCTCAAATTTTACGACGCCGTCGATCAGCGCGAAAATCGTGTGATCGCTGCCCATGCCTACGTTGCAGCCTGGGTGCGTCGCAGTGCCGCGCTGGCGGATGATGATGTTGCCCGCGCGCACAAACTCGCCACCGAATTTTTTAACACCCAAGCGGCGTCCGATACTATCTCTATTATTTTGGGTTGAACCTTGACCTTTTTTGTGTGCCATTTCCTATCCTTTATGCGTTAATCGAAACGACTTTGACGCGGGTGTATTGGCGTCTGAAGCCGCGTTTTACTTTTGAATCTTTGCGTCTGCGTTTTTTGAAGATAACGACTTTTTTATCCTTGCCTTCGCAAACGACCTCCAAAACCACCTTGGCACCCTTTACGAACGGTGCCCCTACCTTTAACTCGCCGTCGTTTAGCGCTAAAACTTCGCTAAGCTCGAGCTTTGCTTTCGGCTCAGCATTAAAATGGTCTAAATTTAGGTAGTTGCCCTCTTCGACCTTATACTGCTTGCCGCCGTGTTTGATGATAGCATACATCAAAAATCCTTTAAAATTTGGTAGCCAAAAAGGCATTTGCCGTGCAAAATTTAAAAGCCCGTTTGGTATTAAATTTTGAATATTATCCGAAATTTTATAAATTCCTACTGAAACGCCTCGCAAAATTCCTACGAAATTTCAAATTTCAAGGGCTCGGATTTATTTTAAACTAAAGATAAATGTGCTACTATCGCAACGAAATTTTTGAAGGAGAATTTTATGAGAAATTTAATAGCTGCGCTCATAGCAGCGGTATTTTTTATCGGTTGTTCCAACTGGAATATATCCAACGAACCAAGCGGAGTACGCAATCAAACAAAATCCCAAAGCAGTAAAACAAATATCGGCGGCGTAAATGATAAAGTTCAAGAGGTTTCCACCGCAGGCACTACCGATATGGTCGAAACGGCCTTGCCCGATAGCACAGGTATGACTAATGCGCCGAAAGACCGCAGCGATGCATTTCATATCAATCAAGTAATTTCTGCATGGAATAAACAGCCAGACTCCATCAAAACAACCGAAGACAATGGCAATATCTACACCTGGAAAAACTATAAGCCAGGCTGCGACGTATCACTTACCAGCGATTCGGAAGGCTACGTATCAAAATCCGCTATTAAATCAGCACTCTCTCAGTGCCTATAACCAACTTATCCGCGACGCCGAAATTTTAAAATTTCGGCTTACAAGCGGGTCTGCTTCGTCAAATTTAATCTTAGAGTTATATGGTTCGCTCTTAAAAATTTACTATTCGTATTGTATAATCGAGGACTTTTAATCACTGGAGTAAAATATGAAGAAAATTTTATTTGTAGGTGCGCTTTTAGCGGCATTAGGAAGCTATGTCTCGGCGGGCGAACATGTCAAGGTCTATCACGGCGAGAGTTGCGGCTGTTGTCACAACTGGGCAAAATACATGGAGCAAAACGGATTTGAAGTCGAGATGATTTCGCTGGCCGACGAGCCGCTTATCCAGAAGAAGAATGAGCTTGGGCTTCCGCTGGAGCTCGCTAGCTGCCACACCGCGATCGTAGACGGATATGTAGTCGAAGGGCATATGCCAGCAAGCGAGATCCGCACGCTACTAAAAAATAAGCCTAAAGACGTTATCGGCATAGCAGTACCTGGCATGCCACTAGAAGCACCAGGTATGGAGCAAGGCTCTCAGCCCGAGGTCTATGACGTGGTGGCGTTTAAAAAAGACGGCTCGTATCAAAGCATCGCCACTTACAAAGGCAAAGAAAAAATCAAATAATCCGCCGCTTTAAAGCGGCAAATCATCCTATAATCATCAAAATTTAATCGATTGACGGATTTGGCTTCACCATTTTCTTTCTGACATTAGGCGTTTCGGTTTTATGCACAAACAGGCGCCTACTAAAATAATTTTAGGCCAGCTACAATAAATGGAGTTAAAATTTGAATGGATGGGCTAATAGGGGTCGAACCTATATTCACAAATCCAGAGTTTGTTGTCCTGCCATTAGACGATAGCCCATTGCGGAAGCAGTATTTTATAGAATTTTGCTTTAAAAAAGCATAAGAGCGGGCGAAATTTTAAAATTTTGCAAAATTTTAATTAAATTTAAAGCCCTGCTGCGCCTAAACAATAAAATTAAAACGTAAAAGCTAACGCTGCTTTCATAGGCTCCGATAAAAGAATATGGCTGCTCGCCGCGGAGCTAAATTTTAAAATTTGGCTAGTTTATCCTATATTTACGCCTTCGCGAGCTATTTGTCGCAGGATGAAATTTTAGCATATAAGCCTGCCTTCAAAACATATATGTTTAGTGCTCGCTGGGCGGGCACAGCCTTAAATGCTATAAATCACACCAAAATCCGCAGCGAGCATAATTGCGACTGAACCCAAATACGGCGCCTAAATAAGCGTCAAATAGGCTTGCGATAAGACGCACAAAAAGCCTACCAAATACTTGCCTCAAGCGAAGCGTAGAATTTATCGCTACTAAATGGGGTCTAAACTAAAATCAAAGCCAAAATTTGAGCGCGAAACTTGCATAAAATTTCTTGCAAAAGCCGTTCGCAGCTCAAAAGATATTGCGAAATTGCGCAAAATTTGGCTACGGCAAGATTTTCCAGTACATTGTGTTAATACAAACCGAAAGTGAATAAAACACAATTACTCGAAGTAGCAAAATTTTCCCATACGCTGCTAATACCGAACATTAAACGAATCAGATCAAGTACTATGGACAAAGTGAAATATTCCCGTACATTGTTAGTTCAGCACAGGCTATTTTGCTAGACCAGAGCAGAAATGTGCGAAATTTAACTCCGCGTATCGTTTGAAAACCTAGAAAGCGCCTTGCTTTCCAGCTAAATAGCACGAGCAAATTCATATCGCGTGCTGTTTAAAACTCAAAAATTAATTGGAAATTTTAAATTTCGGGCGCGGGTTCACTTCTAAGTATTCGCAAAAATAGCGCATCGAAGCTAGAAAAAATTCGCTTTATTGCACCTAAAATTTTGATAAAATTTCGCGTATCAGCTCAACCGCCTCTTTTGCGTCCGCGCATACGAACTCGAAGTATGCCTGCAGCTCCGCGGCACTGCCGTAGCCACATCTCACTCCCACGCTTCGCACCGCTGCTGACTTTGCCGCGATGGCGTCAAGCGACGTATCGCCTATCATAAAGATATTTTGGCTAACAGAAGGCGTGATTTTATCGCTGCAAATTTTGTCATAACAACAAGGAGTGAAATTTGGCTCATGCGCATTATAAATTTTACTGCCGCGCGCTCCGCCTTTATCGCTCTCTTCCTCGGTGCCGATATTGTCCTTTCGGCTCTTATCGCCAGCCTCGTGTCTATCGCTCTTTACTTCGCTTAAATTTTTAAACGAAATTCTATCAGAATTTTGACTCGCGATGCTGCTTAAATTTTGCTCGTAAACTTTGCTAGGATCAGGATCAAGCGCAAGAAGGCTCTTTAAATCAGGCGCTGAAATTTCATTCAAAATCGCGCTCCTGCTAGCAGCGCTTGTATTTTTATCGGCAGTAGCATAGCAAGCTTTACTGCTAATTGTATTTGAACTCTTGCTAGCGGTCGCGCCGCAAATTCCTAAATTTTCGAGGGCCTTTAAAATCGGTTCGGCGCTTGGTTTGGGATCTTGCACGTCCTCTCGCCCGACAATGGTGCCGAAAAATTCCGCGATACCCAGATGCTGTAATAAAATTTTAGAAAATTTCGACGTTTTAGTGGTTACGACGCCTAAATTTGCAAACCTGTTCGCCGCGCGAACCGCCTCGAACGCACCACCTAGCAAAACGGTCTGATCCAAAAATATCTGCGCGTATCGCTGTTTGTAGGCGAGCACGAAATTCTGCACATCCCGTGCCGCGCCAAGGCGCTCAAACATTACCCCTAACGGATGCCCGATAAGCTTTTTAATCGCTTCGTCGCTAGGCTCTGCAGCGCCCAAATGCGCAAACGCGTAGTGAAAGCCGTCCAGTATCGCGGGCGTGGAGTCTATGAGCGTACCATCGAGATCAAAAAGCAGAGTGGTTTGGAATTTTGGCATTTTAAAATTTAATTTGGATATAAAAAAAGCGGAGCCGAAGCCCCGCTTATGTGGATCTAGAAAAGATTATTTTCTAAATTTAGCATCAACGCGTCTATTTTGAGCGCGGCCTGCTTTAGTAGCGTTTGTAGCGATAGGCTTAGTCTCGCCGTATCCTACAGTGGTGATTCTGCTAGCATCTACGCCGAAGCTCTTAAGCGCACCTCCAACTGCAGCAGCTCTGCGCTCGGAAAGCTTTTGATTATATGCATTCGAGCCGGTGCTATCGGTGTGACCCTCTAGAATTACTTTGTAATCAGGGTGGGCTACTAGCACGTCGCTTACGTTTTTGATCTGGTTCATAAACTCAGGGGAAATTTTTGAGCTATCTGTAGCGAAATTTACGCCTAAATTTAATCTAATAACCTTCTCGCAGCCGTATTCATCAACAACTACGCCGGCAGGTGTGCCTGGGCATCTATCGACATTATCGCATACGCCGTCATTATCTGCATCTTTGCAGCCTGTAGGAGCCGGAGCGGCAGCTGGAGCTGCATCAGCATATCTCTTGCCAAAATCAACTGCAAAGCCTAGAGTATAGAACAATACGTGGTTGCCGTCGTCAAATCTGATAGCATCGCGTGCTTCAAGTTTTGTAGCGAAATTGTCGGTAATGTAGTATTTTAGACCCAAGCCGTATTGACCGAAGCCGCTATCTTGATCGCCATCGTTGTAAACGTCTTTAGTGTAATCCATATAGCCAAGACCTAGCAAGCCGTATAATTTGAAATTATCGGTGAAATTTACCAAATCTTTTACAGCATTGATGTGATAGTATTTAGCATCAGGCTTGTCGTTGCCTACTCTGTGAGCTAAATCCTCTACGCCAATATTGCGAGAGTAATCAAAACCAACCTCTACTTGATCGATAAACGAATCTTGTAAATTTTTGGCAAGACGCAGGCCGAACATAAAATTCGAATCCAAATCCATATTGCCCTCATGAGTCATTCCACCAATAGTAGGGGTGATCTCCCAGTGATAATCAGCATCGCTAGCGAACAATGCGCCGGATGCACACAAGCTTAATGCAAGTAGAACTTTCTTCATTAAACATCCTTTCAAATAAAGTTGTAATTCGATATTACCATAAAATTTTTAAAGAATTTACAAATTCGTGACAATTTCGTCACAAATTTGTAAAAAACATTATCTCTTAGAGAACTGCGGACTTCTACGCGCTTTGCGGCGACCGAATTTCTTTCGCTCAACCACGCGGCTATCGCGAGTTAGCAGACCTTTTGGCTTAAGGGCCGCCCTAAAATCTTTGTCCATCGCGGCAAGCGCTTTTGAAATTCCGTGCTTTAGCGCATCCGCTTGAGCCGAATATCCGCCGCCTAAAGTTTGCGCGGTGATATCCATCGAGGTCTCTTGTTTAGTCGCCAAAAGCGGCTGAACAACCCTTAGTTTGATCGCTTCGTGACCGCCTAGCCAGGTGTTTAGATCCATGCCGTTTACTACGATTTTGCCGCTTCCAGGTTTTACCCAAACCTTAGCTACGGCAGTTTTTCTCTTTCCGGTTGCATAAATTGTCGCCATGATTATTTTCCTTTTTTAGTTGTTTGCGCAGTATGAGGGTGCTCGCCGCCTTCATATACGAATAGCTTTTTGATCATCGCCTTGCCGAGCTTCGTTTTAGGAAGCATGCCGCGAACCGCAAGTCTGTAGAGTTTTGCCGGATTGTTTTTAAGCAGGTCTTGAAATTTCACACTCTTTACGCTTCCGAAATAGCCCGAGTAGCTGTGATAAAGCTTGTCGTCGCCCTTGTTATTGCCGGTAAATACGGCTTTTGAAGCGTTGATGATAACGACGTAATCTCCGCAATCCACGTTTGGAGTGTAGCTTGGTTTGTGTTTGCCGCGTAGCAATACCGCAACTTCGGTAAGCATCCTACCGAATCTTTTGTCGGTCGCGTCGATAACGACCCAGTCGCGCTTAACTTCGCTAGGCTTTGTAATTTCTGTCATGGTTTCCGCCTTATTAAAATTTGAGCTGTGATTATATAGAAATATCCTTACGTATAACTTAATTTAAGCTGTCTTTAATCTATCTACGTTCAAATTTCATCTAAGCTTTAAAATTTTATCCCTCCTCATTTACTTCGATCAGCTTAGCGCCCGCAGTTTCGAGAGCCAGCACAAAGGCGCGCACCCGCGTATGCGGATAAAACTCGCGGATCACGCTTTTATACCGCGCCACTTGAGCTTTGTTTTGCGCGAGGTATTTTTCGGAGCTTTTGTAGTCAAAAAGTAAAATTTCATCCTGCCTAAAGCATGCCAGATCTACGCGCAAAAGTTCCTCCTCCGAGCTTTTTATCGGCATCTCTTTATAAGCCCAAGCGCCCTTTATCAGAGCTAAAAATTCCTCGTTTTTGCTTAGTCCTAGCGCCCGCGCCGCGATATTTTCAAAATCCGCGTCATTTAAAAATTTAGCGTAGCGACCTCTTGCTAAGCTCACTCCTCGCAAAATTTCATCCGGCCCAAAGCCTTCGCTCATCTCCAGAGCATAGTGCAGCGCCTCGCCGAAATATATCGCGCTTAGCGCCTCCGTTTCGCCGCCGCCTGCTTTTTCTTGCGCGCCTTGAGGCTCGCCCGCTACGAGCGCGATCTTTTTGCGCGGTGGCTGCTCTTCTGATTTTACGGAGCTTGGTATTATGTAGCCGTATTGAAAATCCGGGATATCCAGCCACTTCACGACACCCGCGCCCTTGGTCTTTTTGGCGTAAGGCGAAAAAAAGCTATAATTGTATTGATCTATTTTTGCCTCGGAGCGTTTTACGATGATGAGTGAGCGTTCGGCGCGGGTAAATGCCACGTAGAGCTTGTTTATATCCTCTTCATGCGCAGAGCGATCGTTTTCATCCATTAATGCTGCAAATTCCGTATCCAGGCTCTTTCTGCTCGCAAATTTATAAAAAATTCTCCACTTATGCGTGGCAAAATCATAGTCCGTTGCGAGCTTTGAGCTCTCACCCCGGTCTTTTCCTCCGATGCGGTCGCAGACGATTACGTGCGGGAACTGAAGCCCCTTGGACTTATGCACGGTCATAATTTTAATGCCGCTTTGTTCCTTGGCAAATACCTCCGTTTCGTCGTTTGCAAACAGATACTCGCTAAAACTATTAAATTTTGCCAGCGTCTCAAAAAACAGTAGCAGATCTGGATCGACAAAATTTAATTTCAGCGAGCTAGCTATAAATTCTGCCGTTTTTTGCGCATTTTTATGCAGATCGACCGCTATCTTTTTAAGCTGCCTACCCAAAATCGCTTCGGCATTTCGCAGATAAATTTCATCGCCACCTACGCAGAATTTCGCGTATTGAATTACGGCATTTATCTGCTCGCTGCAACGCAGAGCCTTATTTGAGCCGCTACACACCTCGCAAAATTCCGATAGCATCTCTTTTAGCGCGCTTACATGCTCGTTTTTCCAGCATAAAATCGCGATATCATCAGCTCTCACGCCGCACTCCTCAACAAGCCTGCGCGCTTGCTCCGCAGCCCCCTTTAGCACGTCGTCGTATGAAAACGCTGCTACGTAGCCATAATCGTCGCTTTGCACCTCAAATAGTGGCATTCGCGGATGAGAAAGAGGATAATCCTTGATTTTTTGCAGCACCGAAGCGGGCAGATCGTCATCTAGCTTATTTGCCGCGATTTGATCTTCATAAGACGCAAATTTATCGCGCAAGATCTCATTTACAAATTTTACAATGAGTTTTAAGCTACGATAATTGCGCGGCAGACTCTGCGTTTTGATTTGGCTAAACTGCTCGCGCAAAATATCAAAAATTTTTCTCTCTGCGCCGCGAAATTTATAGATGCTCTGTTTTTTATCGCCTACGTAAAAAAAGCTACCGCAGCGCTCTTCCGCTCCTTTGCCAGCAAGCGCCTCAGAGATTAGCGGCAGCATGATTTCATACTGGCAAATGTCGGTATCTTGGAATTCGTCGATTAAAATATGCGTGATTTTAGAATCGAGCCTGAAATACAAAAGCTCGCGGTTGCCCTGTAACGCCTCTGCGTTTGGATTTAGCAGCGAGTGCACAGCTGCGGTGACATCGCCGAACGTGAGCTTGCCGCTTTTGCGCTGCACCGATTTAAGCGCTTCGGCATAAATTCTAATTAGTCCTGCCAGCTTAGCCGCATATATCGCATCCATCCACGCTATTTCGCGAGCTATGGCGTCTTTTAGCTTTGCTAACTCGCCGTCAAGATGCGAAATTTTTTTAAGCTGTGAGCGCGGATAATCGAAACTGCCGTTGGCAAGAGCCGAAAGAATGAAACCAGAAGATAATTTTGACAGATCACTAACAGGGCTTAGCCCATTTACGGCTCCAGCGCTTACGCCCGCATCTCTCGCCGCTTTTTGCAAGCGAGATAAAATTTCATTTATCTCTGCTAGCGCGGAGCTTGCGGGAAGCGTGGGCGGATTTATGCTTATATCGCCTCTCCAAATGCTTTGCAAGCTATTTAAAAACTCGCTCTTTGTCATTCCTGAGTCGCTTACGTAGTCCACGACCTCTCTTAATAGCGCTTCGTTTTTACAAATCGCACCTAAAAACGCCGCCTGCTGCACGCCTAAAATCCCTTCATCGTTTTCAAAGCTTGGATCAATGCCGCTGTTTAACGCAAACGAGCGCAGAGCCTTTGCAAAAAACGCATCGAAGGTAAAGACGTTTAGGCTCTCGCTTAAAAATTTAGGCAGTAGGCGCTGTTGCGCTGCCATAACCTCATCCGCGCTCATATTTAGATCCTCGCAAATTTGCTGCAGCTCGGCGCTAGGCTTTAACGAACCATCCTGCAAAAGCAGCAAATTTTGAAATTTCTCCACGATGCGCGTTTTCATCTCAGCAGCCGCTTTTTTAGTAAAGGTAAGCGCTAAAATTTCGTTGATCGGCTCGCCTTTTAGCACCAGCTCGATGAACCTGACCGCGAGATTGAAGGTCTTGCCGCTGCCTGCGCTTGCTTCAAGCGCCAGATAATTTTCAAATTTTGCCATCAATCTGCCCCTTGCAAATGATTTTATAATCGCAGTATTCGCAGCTTTGCACCGCTTCCGTGCGTGTAAAAGCAACCTCGCTTGCAAATTCCTTGCCGATAGAGTTTAGCGTCTCGCGTAGGTTTTCTAAGCTAGGCGTTTTGTCGCCAGGAGCTGCAAACGCGCAGTCTTTTAGCGATAGATAGGCGCATTCGCACTCCTGAGCCAAAAGCGCGCGATAAAACGTAAGCTGGAATTTTTCCATATGTTTTTTAGCTGAACCACGTTTGTAATCGATGATAAACTTCCGCCCTGCCTTATCTTCGTCGATGCGGTCGATCCGCCCGCTCAGCCGCACTCCGTCAAGCTCGCCTTTTAGCGATACTTCACTACCGCTAAAGCTCCAAATTTGCTCATGCTCTTCTAAAAGCCTAGCTAGCTTTTCTACCGATTTTAGCTCAAGCTCCGCATCAAAGCGCGCAATCCCTGCTTCTCGCGCAAGCTGCGAATAAATAGGGCGAAATTTTTCCATGCTAAATTTCATCCCCGCTCGCTCGTATAAACGCTGAAAACTCGTATGTAAAATTTTGCCCAAAAGCGCATTGTCCTCACCGAATTTTAGCCCCTCCCTCAGCCCGAAAACGTAGCGGTAATAATACTTCCTCTTGCATTCTAAAAACGTATCCAACCGCGAAAACGACAGCTCCTCGGCAAAAAAATCATGGCGAGCCACGGGATCTTCTTGTCCGCATAAGGCGGGCTTAAATTCCTCTCTCCCAAAAAGCCGCAAATAATCTTCCTGCGAAAATTCCGCGTCTTGTTGCACTTCAAAGCTTTTCAAAAACCGCGAAGGCAATTTCTCGACGCTTTGCAGATAGCAAATCGCGCTTTTTTTAGCGCCTCTTAGCAAGCCGTCGTAGTAAAATCTTTGTAAATTTTCGCGGTCTGCGTGGCTGATGAGCCCTGCTCTAGCGCGCAAAGCGGAGTTTAAAAACATCTCTCCGCTACTGCGCTTAGGCACCAGATCATCGTTAAAATCGGGGATTATCACGCCGTCAAATTGCAGTCCGCGGCTCTCTAAAAGCCCCATTACCGTGACCTTTCCGCCACGAACATCATCAAGCTTAATGCGCGAAATTTCTAGCAAAAAAAGATCGATCAGATTGCCTAAGTTTAGGTTTTCGTCCTTAAATTTTCGAAGCAAAATTTTAATTAGATATAGCGGCTCTTTTAGCTTTTCTTGCAGCAGCGCGTCGCTAATTTTGGGTAAACAGGCGAGCTTGGCAATTAGCGCCTCGAAATGCTCAAAGCTTACTTGCTTTGCAAAATCGCGTGCGAACTCACCAAAAAGTGCCTCATCCACGCCCACACTCGCAAAAAACAGATCAAGCTCCTGCGGGTTTGGGCGCTGCGGATATTCATCTGCGTCCTCGCGCATTTTAGAGTGCCTAAAGCGATCGCGCTGTTTAGGGCTTTTTGAATACCTATCTTCTTCCTCAAGCTCTATATGCTCCCGCTGCATAGAGTGTCGTAGGCTCTCTTGACGCTGCTTTAAAAGCTCTTGCTGTTTTGCGCTAACCGAATAATCGGGCTGCTGCGCACACTCCAAGGACTCTTGCAACTCTGCAATATCCAAAGAAAAGCTTTGCTCTCCCGCGCTATCCGCGCGTTCCGCCGAAATTTCGTGCAGAATTTCAAAATTTGCCGTATTTTCAAACTCTCGCGCAGATATAAAATTTAAATCCATTTTAGAATTTGAAAAAATTTCGCAATCAAACGGGGAATTTTGCTGTGCTAAATTTTGCGATGCAGAATTATCAGAAGCGAAATTCCCTAGCGCTAAATTTTGCTGTGTCGCGGAATCCCCCGTATCCAAAAATCCTCCATTCGGACTTTTGAATGCGTGGTAATCTACGCCAAATTTCGGCATGCGCGCTTCTTTTAAGCACTGCGAAATTTTCTCTAGCGTTACGTAAAATAGGCTATCTTTAAGCTTCTCTCCCATCGCAAAATTTAGCATGCGGTGCGAACCGCGAGCCCTTGCGATGCGCTCGTCGTAAAGCCGCAGTGTGCCGGCAAAGCTCTCGTCGGGCAAAATTACCGCGATGCGCTCCGGCGCGATGCCCGCGCGCACGAAGGATGAAATTTTTTCAAAAACATAGCTCGCCTGCAAGCTTCGCAACTCAAAGCCTCTACACACAACCGCTCCGCCCACGCTTAGCGGCTCGCGGCTTAGAATTTCACCCGTACCAAGATTTACGCGGTATGCAAAACCTAACTCTAGGCTTATGCCGCAAAGCTCCTCCACCGCGCGCACGGGCTTGGAATTTAAAGTCGTGGCTCTAAAGCTCAGTACGACCTCGCTCAGCTCCGCAGCGCGCTTAAAAACCTCGAACTCAAATGTACTAGGATTGCCGTCGATGTTGATTTCTATCCGCTCAAATCCGCGCAGATAGGATTCGTTTAACTCATAAAGCGCGGGCAGCGTGATCTCGTCGTAAAATCCATGCTCACGCAAAATCCTTGCATACGCCCCCGCTAGCTCTCGCAGAATTTCAAAATGCTCGGCATACCACGCATAGGTGTCGCTAAGATCGAGCGCATCGATACTTACGCGCTCCGTCGCAAGCTCCTTGAAAAAGCCGAAAAGATACTCGCGGTTGCGCATAAACTCGTAAAGCTCGCTAGGGAATTTAAGCCTTTCGTCCGCGCGCTTGCTCTCGCTCACCGCCTGCTTCATAAAAAGCGCGCGGTCTATCTCGCCGCAAGCGACAAGATCCGGTACAAAAAGCGCCTTTTCGTAGAATTCCGCCAACGTAATCCTGGGCGCCAACACGCCGCCGCTCTCGTTTTGCAGCGCCGCGCGTAGCGCACGCGAGCTAGTGTAGACAAAAAGATTTTTAGAGGGCAAATTTTTCAAAACAAATCCTTTAGAGCGATTCGCAGAACGCGGAATTTTGCGATATTTTAGCAAGAAATTTTTAGTTTGGGCTTTTAAGCAAAGAAGTTTTTGAAAAGCTTGAGAGGCTAAATTTTATCAAGTCAAATTTAGCAAGTTGGATGAGCGTAAAATTTTAATCTGTGGCGCTTTGAGCGCGGAATTCTACCTCGCTCCGCATTAATCGCGACATATTTCGACGCAAAATTTTACGAGTGGATTCCATAAATTACAAAGCGGCAAAAACGCGATCAAATTTAAGCGGGCTCAAGCTCGATCTTGTATCCCAGGCTCGGGACGTTTTTTATGATTTCGCCTCCCACTTTATCGCGGATACGCTTGACGAAAGTGCGAAGCGCCGTATCACTCACGGCTCCTTCGGTCCAAACATAACGCTTGATCTCCTCGTAAAGTACCAGCTCGCCCACGCGACTGGCTAGCAGCGAAACAAAAGAAAGCTCCTTTTTAGTAAGCACGATCTGCTCGCCATCCTTTAGTAAAATACGACGAAGCCCGTCAAATACGTAGCCCGCACCCATATTTACGACTCGTACAGAGTCCAGCTTAGACTTCATCAGCGCACTTATCTCTAGCACGAATGCGGCGATATCTACCGGCTTAAAGTAATACCGCTCGACGCCAATCTCCATAACGCCTTTTAGCTGCTCCTCCCTACTGAAGCCACTAAGCACCACGATAGGGGCATGCGGAAAGATCTGCTTGATCTGACGTATCATCGCTAGCCCATCCTCGATCGGCATTAAAATATCGGTAATGACGAGATTAGGGCTAAATTTTTTGAATTTTTTCACACCTTCAAGCCCGTTTTGGGCATTGTAAACGTTGTTAAAAATACCCTCAAACGCCTTATGCAGCGAGGCTAGTAATTTAGTATCATCCTCGACTAGCAAGACGTCCAGCTCTTTTAAAGCGCAGCTCATAGCAGACCCCTAAAGGCGAAATTTCAAATGAAATTCTTTCAAATTTTCTCTTTTATTGAGCTTAAAATAATGTTAAGTTAAAAATTTAATTTCACAAAGTAACACGACTATTATTTTAGGTGCAAATATGAGCGGGATCTAAAACAAGCGTGGATAAAAACCGCAGCCCAGGAATGGGACAAAAATTTAAAGTGATGCGAGTTAAATCTTATCGGTGCGAAAGAGATTTAAGAGCGGCTGAAAGTAAAATTCCAAAGCTAGCGTAGGTAAAATTTCACTACGCGGCGGAGCGGAATTTTATTTTAGGCAAATATTTTAGAGGGAAATGAAACAGCGACGATAAGATTTGAAGGGCAAGGTATAGTTTACCAAAAAACTAGGCATAACTGGCAAAACTGCGTCAATAAGATTTTAGTGGGCGAACGGCGCTAGAAAAAATTTTACGGGCGGCAAGGCGTTTATTTGCATAACTTGACGGCAACAAGACGACTCGTCAAATTTAAAAGCTTGAAGCCATGCTAAATGTACCGCAGGATCTGTTTAAAAGAGCTAAGCGCACCAAGCCCAATTTTTAAATTTAAAACGCATGAAATTTAGCTGCGAGCTTAGAAGTTATACAGACACGAAATCACACGAATGAAAAGCATACGGCGCGCAGCCAGTTTAAATTTAAAATCGCGACTAGCACAGATTCGTTTCATCCAAAAAGCTGCTTAATCCAAAATCACCGCGGCAATCTTCAGCCCGCAAAAGCACACTTTGCGTACCGCTCCAGCCTGCAATCATCCAGACTGCGACGGGCTTTAAATTTACGACGCAAAGACCGCATTAAAATTTAAAGCTTGCCGTAAATTTAAAATTTTACCGCGCGACCGCGGTAAAATTTAGTGCGGGCAAAATTTTAAAAATCATAAAATTTCAAGAAATTCTTTGAAGATATATTTGCTCTCGGTAGGCCCCGCGCTAGCTTCGGGGTGATGCTGCACCGAAAATACGGGGTACTCCCTGTATCTCACGCCCTCGATCGTGCCGTCGAAAAGATTTCGGTGCGTGATCTCGCATATCTGCGCGATCGTTTCGGGGACGTTGTAGTTGTGGTTTTGCGCGGTGATCTCGATCGATTTGGTGCGCAGATTTTGCACCGGGTGGTTTGCGCCGTGCTGGCCGAATTTCAGCTTGTAAGTCTCATATCCCATCGCGTTGCTTAGCAGCTGATGACCCAAGCAAATTCCAAAAATCGGCACGCGCGCTTCGACCATCTTTTTGATCTGCGCGATCTCCTCTTTAAGCATGCGAGGCTCGCCCGGGCCGTTTGATAAAAACACGCCGTCGATCTGCCCCTCTTTAAATTTCGCAATCAGGCTCTCCGCTTTAACGTCGTGCGGGAAAACCTCGACGCCGAGCCCCAGATCACAAAGCTCGTTTAGGATGTTTCGCTTGACGCCGTAATCGATCACGGCTATCTTTTTGCCGCAGCTTGCGGGCTGAGCGTAGCTTCCTCTCTCGGCGTCCCAGCGACCCGATGTGTGCTTGTACGGCGCCTTCGTGCTTACGATGCTTACGTAGTTGATCTCCTCTATGCGCGCAGACTCGCTAAGCGCTTTTTTAAGAGCCGCCTTATCGCTGATCTCGGTCGAAACGAAGGCGCGCAGGCTGCCCTCGTCGCGCAGCATCTTGGTTAAAAATCTAGTGTCGATGTCGTAAACACCGAATTTTCCGTTTTGCAGAAAATAATCCTCCAAGCTCATCTGCGAGCGGAAATTTGAAGGCTCGTTGTTAAAATTTCTTACGAAAATTCCGCTGGCATGGATTTTGGAGCTTTCCTTGTCGTTTTCGTTGATCCCTACGATACCGATTTCAGGCATAGTGAAAATAATAAACTGCCCCGCGTAGCTGGGATCCGAGATGATCTCCTCGTAGCCCGTGGCGGAGGTGTTAAACACAAGCTCGCCGAATGCGCTGCCGCCCTTGCCGAACGCCTTGGCTTGCAGATAGATGCCGTTTTCTATGTAGATATACGCGTTCATTATAACATGCCCCGTTTTCTTAGCTCCTCTTCGTAGAGCTTTTCAAACACAAGCTCGTATTCTTCGGTACCTGGGATCAATTTTTGCTTGTAGCCCTCGATCTTTTCATAGACCGTATCCTCAATCTTTTGATAATTCTTAAGATATTCGTCGATCGCGTTATAAATTATCGTCTTCAGCCTGTTTTCCGAGACTTTGTAATCGATCAAATTTTTCTTCCAAACGGTTTCTAAAATTTTATGCGATATGGTGCCGTAGCGATCCTCAAAATTTAGCTCGAAATTCTCGTCGTTTGCGATGTGGCGTTTGATGAGCCAAAACATATCTTTTTTATTCACGCTCATCTCATCTAGCTCGCTTATGCGCTCATCTATCAGCTCATTTGCGCGCTCGTCTATCGCTCTTTCTTTTTGCAGATCGGTCCTTATGATCTCGTCAGCTTCCTTCGCGACGGGCTCTATGCCTGCACTAAGCGTAACGCAGCCCGAGTTTAGCAGATCCAGCGCTATTTTATGCGCGATATATGGCACATGTGGTAGTCGTATTCGCATGATCGTTCCTTTAAATTCAGTTCTATGGGCGGTCGCACCGCCCGCAACGGGTGAAATTTTAAAATTTCACCGGGTTCATAAAATTATCGTGTCGCTTCTTTCGGGACTGGTAGAGATAAAGCCCACCTTCGCGCCGCTTAGCTCCTCTATTTTGCGGATATAATTTTGCGCGTTTTGCGGCAGATCCTCAAATTTTGAAATTCCTTTGACGCTGTCCCAGCCAGGCATCTGCTCATAAACCGGCTCGGCTGCTTCCAAATCGATCGGAAAATAATCGATCTCCTCACCCTTGTAGCGATATGCGCGGCAAATTTTAATACTCTCAAAGCCGTCTAATACATCAAGCTTCATAAGCGCGAGCTTGTCGATGCCGCTAAGGCGCACGGCGTATTTCGTAGCCACTCCGTCGAACCAGCCGCAGCGACGCGCCCTGCCCGTCGTGGTGCCGTACTCTTTGCCGATCTCGCGCATCGCCTCGCCTTGCGGGCCTTTATCCTCGGTAGGAAACGCGCCGTTGCCCACGCGGGTGGTATAGGCTTTTAAAATTCCCATCACCGTGCCGATGTCTTTCGGCGCGAGCCCGAGCCCGCTGCAAGCCCCGCCCGCGATAGTCGTCGAGCTCGTGACGTAAGGATAGGTGCCGTGATCGATATCAAGCAAGCTTCCTTGCGCGCCCTCTACGAGCACGCGCTTGTCGTAATCAAGCGCCTTCCACAGCATATGCGTGGTATCGGCGATGTATGGCTCGAGCGCGCTTTTATAGCGCTTTAGCTCCTCGTAAATTTCAATCTTGCTAGGAATTTTAACCCCCGCTTTTTCAAAAACACTCTCATGCGAAGCAAAATCGCGCGATAGCGCCTCGGCGAGCCTTTCGGGCTCCAAAAGCTCCGCTACGCGGTGTCCCGTGCGCGCGATCTTATCGGCATACGCAGGCCCTATGCCCTTGCCGGTGGTGCCGATCGCAAGCTCGCCCTTGCTTTTTTCGCGCGCCTGATCGATCAGCGAGTGGTACTGTAAATTTAAAAACGCCTTCTCGCTTATGAAAAATCTGCCCTTTAAATTTTCAAATTGCGCCATCTCGGTAATCAGCACGTCGGGATTGATCACGACGCCGTTTCCGATGATGTTGATGATATTTTTATGAAGCACGCCGCTAGGCACCAGATGCAGCGCAAATTTCTCGCCGTTTATGACGATGGTGTGGCCCGCGTTGTGCCCGCCGCTGCTGCGACATACGAAATCGTAATTCGCGCTTATCATATCTACGATCTTGCCCTTGCCCTCATCGCCCCATTGGGCGCCGATTACTACGTCAACTTTACTCATTTCTCATCCTTTTGCATAATTTTTTCTATCAAAGCATCCACTAGCAGCGCAAAGCCGCTGGATTTTAGCCCGTCAATCTCGTAATTTCCGCCGTTACAATACACCGCGCCCGCGTCTAAAAATCTAAAAAATAGCGCGTCGTAATAGCGCATTTTAGAGTAATACAGCAGCGAAACGCAGATACGCTCGTAATCCACGCCCAGGCTTAAAATTTCATCTAGGCACGGCACGAGCTCTTCAGGCACCTGCGCGCGCAGAGCCCGCACGTCCTTTAGCGACGTGGCGCGAGCCGTAGCGTCCAGCCAAGGCAAATTTTGCTCAAGCAGCGTCTCAATCTTGCCCTTTTCAAAAATTTCAAGCGGCAGGTTTAAAATTTCGCAAATTTTTTTCGGAATTTCGATATTGCTCAGCTGAAGCGCGGGCACAAGATCAAATTCTTTAAAAAATTCCTGCGCGATTTTGATTGCAAGAGGCAAGTTTTTCTCTCCGATCAGCTCCGCGCCGATCTGATAAAACTCGTCGCTTGGGTATTTGAAGGTCGGCTGGACGTAAAATAGCCGCCTTAGCTTATCGTCTTTCAGCCGCTTACGCACGATGCGCACGACGTCCACGGTGCTGTCTGCGCGAAGCGCTAGCTCGTGATTTGTGGGATCGGAGAGCTTGAGAAGCTTTTGCGGCGCGACGCTTAGGTGCTGATGATATGAAAAATATGGCGTTAAAATTTCGCTAAAGTCGTTTTTAACGAGGATTTCGCTCGCTTTATTTTCCAGCTCGCGCTTGAGTTGCGCGCTCTTTCCGAAATACAGCCTCGAGCCGTTGGGTATCTCGTGATCAAAATCGGCGCTAACGCTATCTATCATGCTGCCTCCAAATCGCTTATGAACTGATCCAGTCGCGCCTTAAAGCCCGAGATGAAGCTTGCTAAAACGCGATAATCAAGCGAAAGAATATCTAAAATTTGCTTACGTATTTCTGTAGTTGGCGCAAATTTTTCGCTGCCCGCGCTTTGAGTTTTATTTAAAATTTCGCCGAATTTTGCTCTAAAGCCTTCAAACTCTCCGGGGCTCAGATCGCCCGCATCGGCGCGCAAAACGAAGCTTAAAGCAAGCTCTTTGTAATCAAGCGCGTTTAAAAAGCTGATAAACTCATCTTTGTCGATGGCTGCGAGCTTGGGCGTATCTTTAAATCGCGCGATGAAAGCGTCTATCTCCCTGCGATCCAGCGCTTTTGCGATAAAATTTCCCTGCAGATAGTTAAATTTCAAATTGTTTAAAAGCCGCAGCGACAGCGCGTTTTCGACCCCTTGAGCGCCCAGAGCAAAACCAAACTCCCGCTTTAGCTTGCCTGTGATCTCCACCATCGTTCGGATAGCATTTTTTTTCTTGCCTATGTCAAGGCAGAGCTCGCGGTCGATTTTAACGACATCGAAAGGCTGGGCATTCAGGAATGGGATATTGCTTTTATTTGCACTATTAAGAGCAAATTTAACCCCAAGATCTGCATAACGCCCACGCGCAGGGGCGAATTCCTTAAAATTTTGCTCGCTAAAATCGGTTATCTCAAACATCAACTCGCCTTTTGCATTAGCTCTGTCTCGCAAGCTGTGAGCTACAAAAGCGTAAAATTCGTCGCTTTGCAATACAGATAGGCTTAAATTTATAGAGCAGTTTGTACCCGTTTGAGCATTAAATTCCATCATCTTTGAAAACGCAAATTTTGAGATCGGCAACTCAAATCGAGGCTCGCTTAATATCTGCGCAAAATCCTGCGGGGCAAGAATTCCGCGCTTTCCGCGATCCCAGCGTAAAAGCAGCTCATATCCATAAATCTGTGCGCCGCCAATGATCGGCTGATAGAGCACGAAAAACTCCCCCTCTTCGATCGCTGCAGCAATCCCTTCCTCGCTAGGTTCGTCTGCTTCGGCGCGCTCAAAGATGCAGTAGCGGTTTTTACCGCTCGTTTTGGCGCGATACATCGCCCTATCTGCGCGCGATAAAAGTCCTGGAAAATCGATCTTTTCGCTGCCGTCGTAAAACGCTGCGCCAACGCTGATGCTTGCGCTAATTTCGTTGCCTTTGAGGTTAAATTTCATCTTTGAAATTCCAAGCAGACGATCTAATAGCACATGCGCGGCATCCTTACTTTGCAGATCGCCAATGATAGCTCCAAACTCATCACCGCCTAGGCGCGCTAAGATATCGCCTTTACGCAATAGCCCACTCATCGCCTTTGAGATAGCCTGCAAAAACATATCGCCGACCTCGTGCCCGTAGGTGTCATTGATCGCCTTAAAGCCGTCAAAATCGATGAAAAGCACTGCCATAAGCTTGGAATTTTCGCCCGAGCTTGCCGTAAATCTCTGCGCAGCCTTCATAAAATATACTCTATTTGGAAGCCCGGTAAGCGCGTCGTGGTGAGCAATCTTAGCTAGCTCGCTCTCTTTTTGCTTGATCTGCGAAATTTCGGTAAACATCAAAATGAAATTTGAAGTAAGCGAAAAATCATCCTTTATCGCAATTGCCGTAAATAGCGCAGGAAAGGTGCCACCACCTCTTTTTAGTCCGTAAATTTCATCTTTGTAAGAGGTTTGTTTGCCGACGAGATTTTTTCTAATCCTCTCCATCACGTCTGCCCCACCCTCTGTAGGAGCGAAGAAATTTGGAATTTTGCCGATAGTTTGGCTTTCGCTATAGCCGGTGATTTCGTAAAAGGCGTTATTAGCGCGCAGCACGCGACCGCTCTCATCTGTGATTAAGATCGCCTCTAGCGAGCGCGAAAAGACGTTGGCGTTTAAATTTAACTCCAGCTCCGTCTGCTTGCGCGAGCTAATATCTTCGAGCGTAGTTTTTACAAGGCGAGAGCGAGAGCCGTGCTTTTCGGTGACGTAGCCTTGCATACTGATCCAAGTATAGGCATTAGCGGCGTTTCGCAGACGGAATTCGCAGCTAAAATCGCTTCTAAGCCCGGCGGTGCATTCGCGGATCATTTTATTGAAATTCTCTAAATCCGCGAAGTAAATTTCATAACTAAACTCCCCAAAGCTCATCGCAGTATTTAGCCTTTTGCCGCGATATTTTAAAATTTTAAAGTAATTTTTATCAAACGACAGCGTCTGCGCATCAAGATCGATTAAGCAGGTGCAAAAATTCCTAGTCTCGATTACGGTGCGGTAAAAGTCCAAATCCTCCTGCAAGCCGCGGATCGCCTTAACATCGTCATCGATATTTTGAAAATAAAACGCAGCCCTGGCGGCGGACTTTTTGACATAGATGCTCACTTCGTAGCTATAGCGGATATTGTCATTATGGCGAATTTTATAGCTTTGAGAAAAGCTTAGCTCTTCTGCGGGCATATCGGCTAAGCGGTTTAAAATTTCATTTTTAGCCTCATTCGCATCCTTTTCATCCAGCAAATCCCATAGCCTTATCTCGCCGCTTAAAAACTGCGCCGCTTCGTAACCCCAAAGCTCTTTTATATTTTTGCTAGCATCTACGATCTTGCCCGAAGTGTAGTCAAACACGAGTGTAACGATAGGCGCGTGATTTAAATACTCATATTTTTGCTTAGTTTCATCGTAAAATCTGCGATATTTTGACGCATCCAGTACCACAAAAAGGGTTGAAATTTTACTTCCGTCGCGGATATAAGATTTTTTAACATAGAGGTCCTTGACGCCATTTTTGGTTTCTTGGCGGGTTACGACATAGTTTTCTTTGACATAGTTTGCGCGCTGGGTTTGATAGGCGTGATCGTAAAATGAGCCTGCTTGCAGCGCGAAGATATTCCGCCCCACGACGTCATCGCCGTAAAGCTCGCGTGCGCCGTTGCTAGCGCTTTCGATCGTGCCTGCGACGTTATCGATGCTAAGCACCGAAAGGGAGCTGTATTTTAGCGCATCTTTAAAGCTGAGGCTAAAATCGCCGTGGCGCAGATTAGACTTCAAAACCTCGTCTATGGATTTAGAAATTTCTAAGACGGAGCTTAGCGGATTTAGCGCTTCTATATCGCGAATTTTGGAGTGATAATCTCCTTGGCGCAGAGCGTTTTGAACTGCCGCGAGCGGGATGAAAACGCGCTTTTTTAAAAACGTAAAATTTGAAATTAGAAGGATTAAATAAGCTAAAATAGCCGCCGCTAGCGCTACGACGATAAAATCGTCCGCGCCTAAAAAATAGCCGGCTCGTTCGCGAGCCATTACGAAATTATTTCCAAATTTCGCAAGATATGCAAAGCTTAGCCCAGATTCGTCTTCAAAGCTCACCACTTCGCCTAGACGCGAAAAATCAAAATCCCGCCCTAATATATCGGTTACGCTGCCAGAAGCGTTAAAGAATTTACCTTCGGCATTAAAGACCAAAATATCTCCCAGCGAAGAGAGCCTGGCAATCGGCCTAGCGGTGTTGGCAAAACCTAGCAGATATGAATCAGCGTTTACGCGCTTGATTAAAAAATACCGCCACGCCCCATCCATCATCATATAGCGCGATACCCATTCATCCTTTTTTAGCTCGCTTGCGATATCCGCAAGCCGTATCTCGCCAAGATCCGAAATACGCGCATCCGATGAAAAATGCGCCAAGCTCTCCTGCTCCGCGCCGCGGGCGCGCAGATAAAAAATAGCGTCAAATCTATGAGAAGATTTTACGACGTTGCGGATCAAATCCGCATAAAGCTTGCTTTGCTCAGCTTCGTGCCTTGCGTCCAAAGAAAGGATATTTTCTTTTAAAATTTCAAGCTCGCTAAAAAGCGACTCGTCGGTATTTTTAAGTAAAGTAATCGCCGTGCGCGTCCGCAAATCAAGCTGTGTAGCGATCCTAGTGCGCAAAAAGCTAATCTCGCAAACTACTACAAGCGTAAGCAGCGCAGCGCCTAGAATCAAGGCGGCGTTAAATCTTTCGGTAACGAAGTCTTTTTTGTTTTTCATGCCAAATTCCAAATTTTGCGGGATTTTAGCAAATTTCGTTTTAAAGCCGATTTAAGCTCGTGTTTTTGCGCCCTTTGCGCCCAAAAAATGCATGATCAAAAGCACTGCAAAGCTAAAAAGCAGCATCAGCGCCGAATACGCGTGAGCCTGCGCGAAATCGAGCGTCTCGGTCGCTTCGTAGATCGCGATGGAGGCGACCTTGGTCTGCTCGCTCACGCTGCCGCCGATCATCAGCACGACGCCGAACTCGCCCATCGTGTGCGCAAAGCAGATCACCAAGGTGCTAAGCAGGGAGTGGCGAATCGCAGGCAACGCGACGCGGAAAAGCTTGGAGAAATAGCTCTTATCTAGCGAATCGCACGCCCAAAAAAGCGAGCGCGGAAGCGAGCGAAAGCCCGAAACCAGCGGCGAAAACATAAACGGCAGCGAGTAGATACAGCTCGCGATCACAAGCCCGCTGAAATTAAATACGAGTCTAAGCCCGAAGTGTTTGTCAAAAAACTCCCCCAGCACCGAATACGGCGATAGAAAAACGAGCAGGTAAAACCCTAGCACCGAAGGCGGCAGCACGAGTGGAAGCGAGATGATTGATTCGATCACGCTTTTGCCGCGGAAATTTTTTCTCGCCATAAAAAACGCAAGCGGCACGCAGATGATAAACAACGCGAGCGTCGTTAAGCTCGCAAGCTTTAATGAGACGAAAAACGGCGTGTAATCGAGTCCCTTTAGAATTTCAAACATTTATCCTCCGAGCCGAGCCGCTGGGCCCAAACTATAAAATTTTAAAAGCCTAGCTCTGCTTTAAAATTTAGAGGCAAAGCTGGATAGAATTTGCGCAAACCACATAGCCATAAGGTCTTGCAAAATAAAATTTTGAAAAATTCTGCGCAGACCTAGCTGCGCAAGAGCTTTAGCAAAATGAAATTTTAAAAATTTCACGCAAGCTAAAGCGAGCGGAATTTTATAAAATTGCTTGGCTAATAAATTCCTTCAAGCGTGCAAATCCTGCTGAGCTTTTAAGCTCTACCCAAGCCGGCAAATTTTTAAGACCACGAATTTTGCTGAGCTAAATTCCAAAAAGCTTCACTAGGCTTTAAAACTTAAGCGGGCAGGATTTATCTGAGCGCAAATTTCACGCAAGATAGGCTAAACGACGCCCTCCGAACGACCTAGCGAAATTTCATTGAGCCCGACAAGACGAAATTAAAATTTCGCATAAATCTAAAAACCGGGTTAATGAAATCCTGTCATAGCTCATTAAGCCAGTTTAACGCTCAAGCTTCGAGCCGTTAGAGCTTTTAAAATTTCAAAGCCACAAAATCCAGGCAAAATTCCAAATCTAAAAATTTAAGTTTTTGCGAAGCTTTACATTAAATTTTTACCAAGATCGCATGATAGAATTCGTGCAACTCCTGCCAAAAAAGCAAATCAAAAGTCGCCAAATTTAAAAATAAACCCACCGCACCAATCAATAAATTAGAAGAAGGAATTTAACGGCGCCTGTCTGCGCAAAATCTAAAATTTAAAGCTTAGCCCCCACGCTATCTAATCTCGCATTGCGGTTTTACTCTAGCCTGCGTTTAAATTTTGTGTTTCATGAAAATCTAAGCGCGATGCGAATGAAATTTTAAAATCTCACCGTATTTTGCGGGCAAATCTAGCTAAAATTTCACAAAATCCATCGTCTAAATTCCACGTAAAATTCCATAAGAGTCTACATTTAAATCTCTAATCTAGTTGAAATTTCTCACCTGGGCACGCCCAAAAGCTTGCCTGTAAGTTTAAATTTTACGCAGAGTGATATTAAAAGCTTTAGCGCCTGTTTTGACCTCGTCGCCTACTTGCAAGCCCTCGGCTTCTGCATTGCTTAGCACCACTTCGCACAGCTGGCTGCCGATCGCTATGACGGCTACTTTGATCCCGTCGCGTGCTTGCAAATCGACAATCTTGCCCGCGAAAGAAAACTTCTGTGAGCCGCTAGTTTTAAGAAAAATTTCCTCCGGCGTACCGGTGTGGACGATCCTACCGTCCTTCATCTCATAAACTCGCTTGCAAAGCCTATAAATCTCGCTTATGTCGTGGCTTACTAAAATCACAGTCTGATGAAACTGCTCGTGGATCTTTAGCAGATACTCTTGAATTTTTTCGCGTATCGTAAAATCAAGCGCCGAAAGTGGCTCGTCAAGTAGCAAAATTTCAGGCTCTTGCATCAGTGCGCGAGCAAGTGCCACGCGCTGCTTCTGCCCGCCGCTAAGACCCTCTACACCGGATTTCGCAAACTCGCTAAGCTCTAAAATTTCAAGCAGCATTGCGGCTTTTTGCGGATCGTTTCTGGCGAAAAGTAGATTGCCCGTCACGCTCATATTCTCAAAAAGTGCGTAGTCTTGAAACAAAAAGCCGATCCTGCGCTTGCCCGCACTTAAGAATTCATTACCTTCTTGAAGAACGCGATCGCCGTCTTTTATACTACCGCTATCTGCGCGCAAAAATCCAGCCAAAATGCGCAGCAGTGTAGTCTTACCGCTGCCGCTGCGCCCATATAGGCACACAAACGAGCCTTTGTTAATCTCTAAGCGAGCATCAATGGAGAAATCATCACTGATTTTTTTCTTACAATCAATCGTTATCATATTTTTCTATATATATCGCAGTGGCGCTAATGTATGCGAAAACCTCGTCGCCCTCGCGTAAAGCAAGCTCCTGCGCAGAATGCGCGCTAATGAGCACATCAAAGCTTATCTTGCCTTCAAATTTTAACGTACATAGAATTTCGCCCAAGCTTAGGCTCATAATCTTGCCGCGAATTTCGTTTTCGCTAGATACACCACTTAGAGCTTCGCGAGATAAAAGCGCATCGGTGCTTTTAAAGCCCACGTAAACTTCACTGCCTACCTTAAGCTCGCTACTTAGCTGCAGAAATACGCCGCGCAGCTTGATACCGCCCGCGATAAATCCTACAGAATGGATGCCGTCTTTTTGTAAAATTTCGTTGATTCTCGCTCTAATCATTAAAACTCGTATCCGTATTTAGCAAAGATCGCCTTACCCTTATCGCTTAGGATAAAATCATAAAATGCCTTGGCTTCGGCATTGTCTTTGGCGCGGTTTAGCACAACCATGCCTTGGGCTATCGGCTCGTAGAGTTTGGTATCGACCAAGACGAAATTTTCGCCCTGCTTGCAAGGCTTGCCGTTGCAGCCGTCCTTTGCCATCTTAGGCGCATACATCGCGCTAGCGGCGATAAAGCCGACGTCGGAAGCTTTAAGAGCTTGCGAAAGAGCCTCGCCGATCGATTTTGCTTCTACGATTTTGCCTTTGATCTCATCGTAAACCCCCGCTTTTTGGAAGGCCTGTACGCTTGCGGTGCCGTAAGGAGCGGTCTTTGGGTTTGCTATCGTGATAGTTTTGACGCTAGGGTTTTTTAAAGCTTCAAGCCCTTTGCTAAGATCTACGCCGCGCACGCTAAACATCGCGACTTTGCCCTTTGCGTAGGTTTTGGCAGGCGCCGTCGCAAAGCCCTCTTTATGCAGATCGTCTGCAAATTTCATATCCGCCGCCATAAAAATATCAAACGGCGCGCCGTTTTTGATCTGCGTGCTAAGCGCACCGCTGGCGCCCAAGCTCACGTTTAGCGTGGTTTGCGGATGCAGCCTGGCAAATTCCGCCTTGATCTCGTCAAACGCATACGTCGTGTTCGCAGCGGCTGCTACGCTGACCTCTCCTGCGCTAAGCGCGCCTGCGGTTAAAATTCCTAAAAGCAGTGCTTTTAACTTCATTTTATGCCTTTCGTTTCGGCTCTCGCCGAGAATCGAATTGTATCTAAAATTTTAAATTTACGCCTTAAATTTTAAAATTTTGCGCACCCGATCTCATCCTATTACGCGCCAATAATGATCTCGCTAGGCTCGATGATCGCCGTTACTTCATCTCCTACTCCTAGACCCATTGCGGTAGCAGATTCTCGCGTGATGATCGCGGTGATGTTTTGATGCGAGCTTGTGCCTAGACAGATCTCTGCGTTTACCGCGCCGATTTTGACCTCACTAATCGTGCCTTTGATTTGATTCGCCGTGCTAAGTTTTAGCTTCTCCGAGGCTCCTTTAACAATGATGACGCTTGGAGCTTTGAATAAAAACAGCACATCCTTGCCCGCCTTTAGCCCTAAATTCTTTTCGCTCTCTACGGTTACCGTCGCGCATAAAATTTCACCACCTGCGAGCTTAGCCGTGATTTGAGAATTTACAGCGCCTGTTTGAACATCCGTAATCTCAACGCTTAGCTGATTGCGTGCAGAAAGCTTCATGCCGATCTTCTCTAAGCTTAAAAGGCTTTCTTCGGTGATCTCGTCAAGCTTTAAAATTTCACTCAAAAACGTCTCGCCCGCGTGGCTGATAGCATCATAAGCGCGAATCAGCTTGTGAGCGTAAGGGGTAAGCTCGGAGCCGCTATTTTTCTTAGTGCCTTGAGTGCGGACGATGAGGGGTTTTTTGCTCGCGTTGTTGATTAAATTTAGCGCATCCCAGCCGTTTTTATACGACACTCCTACGATCTCTGCGGCCTTTGTAATACTTTTAGTTTCGTCCACGGCCTTAAGTAGCTTAATATGCTTAGCTAAAAGCGATGCTTCGTTGCCAAGCAGAAATTCCAAAGCAAATTTTGCGTCCATTTTCATCCTTTCTTATTTACTTTCGCGTGATTTTATAATATATCCTCTGATATATTTCTTAAAGAGCCGCAGGCTTTATTTTGCGCTATAAAGAGGGAAATTCTATACGAAATTTTACCCTTATTGACAAAATTTCTTTAAATTTGTAAAATCGTCACTTTGATTTATAAAGAAGGGTCACATTTGAAATTTATAAAAATTATATTCTTAGCCGCAGCATTGGCACTCTGCGGTTGCTCGCAAAAGCAAGACGTAGCACCTGGCGATACGGATGGTTTTGATGAGGAGTTTGCCAAACGCGAGGTTTTCGATCCGCTTAGCGGCTATAACCGCGTTATGACGAGCTTTAACGACGTATTTTACTCATACATATTAACCCCAGTAGCCAGCGGCTACGATTACGTAATGCCCGATCCGATCCAGGGCGCGTTTTCAAATTTTTTCTATAATATTTTATATCCGATGAGGCTCGTAAACAACCTACTACAGGGCAAATTTGAAAATTCTTGGGATGAGACGAAACGGTTTTTGATCAATTCGACCGTTGGCTTCGGCGGACTTAATGATATGGCGGGCAAATACTACGGAATTCCACGCCACGACGAGGATTTCGGGCAGACACTCGGGTATTGGGGCGTGCCGGCGGGTCCTCACATCGTCTGGCCGATCTTAGGACAAAGCAATCTACGCGATACAGCGGGACTTGTCGGAGATTATTTTTCAAACCCGATAAATTATATTAAAGACGGCACTGTTCGAAACTCCGTCAATGGATTTAGAATATTTAACGACTACTCGCGCGATCCGAAATTTTATGAAAAAATGACCAAAGATGCGGTGGATCTATATCCGTTTTTGCGCGATGCTTACGAGCAAAATCGCGAAAAACTAATAAAGGAATGAAAATGAAAATTTTAAAAGTTCTAGCGCTTTGCGGAGCGCTTTTGATTTCGGCGCACGCTATTAGCGATGCGGATATCGAGCCGGTGATGAGCCAGAAGGTCGCCGAGGCCGTAAATATTATGCGAAGCAGCGCGCCCAAAGACGCAAAGCCCGCGAAAATCTTTGCGCTTTTTGACGGCTACTTCGATTACAAGATGATGGCAAAGCTCTCCCTTGCCAAGCATTACGCTAGCCTTAGCCCCGCACAGATCGCGGAATTTAATAAAGCCTTCGAGGCGCATCTAAAGCGCTCGTTTATCGAAAAGCTTTCGCTTTATACCGATCAGGATATGAAGGTGCTAAGCAAACAAAGCCCGAGCGATAAGCGCCGCGTGCTAAAAACGCAGGTCATCGGCGAACAGAAAAACTACGACATCGATTTTAAATTTTATCCTAACGGCTCTGATTGGCGTATCTACGACGTCGATATCGTGGGCGTTAGCCTAATTCAAACCTACCGCTCGCAGCTAGGCGACGTAACGCAAAGCTTGGGCTTTGACGAGCTTATAAAGCGGCTAAATTCCACCGTCATCAATAGCGGCGAATAGCAGCGCGCCTAAAAGAGCGGTATTTGAAAAAAATTTTTCGCTTAATCGTCGCGTTTCCGAAAATCACGCTTGCACTGTTTACAGCGCTGGCGCTCTTTTTCGGATATTACTCCACAAAGCTCGAGATCGACGCTTCGAGCCAGACGCTTCTACTAGATAATGACAAAGACCTTCAAATTTGGCGCGAAGTATCCAAACGCTACGAAACGCCGAATTTCTTGGTGCTTGCATACACTCCCGCGGGCGATCTTTTAGCGCCCGAGACGATTCGTAAGATAGAGCAGATGGATGCGGCTTTTTCCAAGCTGGATTTCGTCGCTAGCGTCACGGACATCACGAATGTGCCGCTTTTGCTAAACAAAGGTGGCGGTATGAGCGAGCTGCTTAAGCACATACCCACTCTTACCGACGCGGACGTAAATTTAACCGCGGCTAGGCGCGAGTTCGCCACAAGCCCCTTTTACGCATCAAATTTAGTAAGCGCCGATTTTCGCACTACCGCAATTTTGATAAATTTAAAGCCTCAGACCCGCTACGAGGAGCTTTTGCGCCTAAGAGACGGAGCTAAAAGCGCTCTAGAGCAAGCAGAGCATGAGGCCAACCACTCGGGGGCTCAAATTTCACAGCTTAAAGACGCGCTTAAAGTTGCAGAGCAAAATTTTAAATCCTACCGCGACGAACTGCGCGAAAAGGATCACCGAGATATTGTGGCTTTGCGCGCGCTGATCGCGGGCTTTGAGAAGGAATTTACGGGCGACCGATTGTTTCTAGGTGGGCTGAATATGATCGCAGACGATATGGTGGGCTACGTCCGCTCGGATCTGGCGACCTACGGACTCGGCGCCTTGGTGCTGCTTTTGGCTTGCTTTTGGCTCTTTTTTAGACAGGCAAAATTTATCCTGCTGCCACTCATCATCTGCGCGTATTCGGTCGTGCTCGCAGCGGGATTATTCGGATTTTTGAGCTTTGAGGTCACGGTGATTAGCTCAAATTTCATAGCGCTTCAACTCATCATAACGGTTTCGGTCTGTATCCACCTAATCGTCGCCTACCGCGAGTTTAGCGCGCGCTTTCACGCATTTTCGCAGCGCCAGCTCGTTTATGCAGTGCTGCGCGAGCGCGCAAGACCCTGCTTTTTCGCAATCTTTACGACCGTTATCGGCTTTATGTCGCTAATTTTTTGCGATATAAAGCCCGTAATTTCTCTGGGAATTATGATGAGCGTAGGCATCAGTATCTCGCTAGTTACGGCATTTGGAGTATTCGGCGCAGTTATGTCGCTTCTAAGGCGCACGCACAATAATCGCAGCTTCGAGCAGCACTTTAAATTTACGCTTTGGTGCGCCGAAACGGCGCTACGTAGCAGAGGCGCGATCTACGGCGTGTGCGCTGCGGCGGTGATCTTCGGGCTTTACGGTATCTCACAGCTGCGCGTCGAAAACAGCTTCATCGGCTACTTCAAAAAAAGCACCGACATCCGCGCGGGCATGGAGGTCATCGATACAAATCTCGGCGGAACGATTCCGCTTGATATCGTCGTTAAATTTAAAAGCGCGAGCAGCGCGGATTCTGCTAGCGAGAGTGAAAATTCCGCGAGCGGCAGCGCAAATTCTAAGAACGGCGAAAATTCCAATCCCGCTGAGCGAAATTTTGCGGCAAATTCTACTCGGCAAAATTCTATCACGCAAAATTTAAATGATCAAAATTTTTCTGAGCAAGGCTCCGCTGCGGCAGCACAATCAAATGAAGCCGTAAATTCAGATCAAACCCGCGCCGCAAATTTAGAACAAAATTCCACCGCGAGCGACGATTTTGGCGATTTCGAAGCCGAATACGCCGCCAACGAGAACAAGCCGCAGTATTGGTTCACATCCGAAAAGATGCGCATCATCGGCAAAATAGATGATTTTTTGAAGGACAAAAACGTCGCGGGGCACGAGTTTATCGGCAACGTAAGCTCGCTCGCATCGCTTTTAAAGCTCGGTAAGCAGATTAATCAGGGGCGCGATCTGGACGATCTGAGCCTTGCTCTAATCTACTCTGAAATGCCCGCAAATTACCGCGAATTGGTACTTTCGCCCTTTGTAAATATCGAAGCGAACGAGGCGCACTTTAGCATCCGCACGATAGATAGCGATCCGAATCTCCGCAGGGCGCAATTCCTAGCCGATCTTAAGCGCGATCTGGACTCCCTGCTCGCTAAAGATAATGTCACGGTGCAGATCAGCGGTATAATGGTGCTTTATAACAATATGCTTCAAAGCCTGATGAGCTCGCAGATAGACACCCTGGGTATCACCGTGCTCGTGCTTTTCGTGCTTTTCGTGATCATCTTTCGCTCGTTTTCATACGCGCTTATCGCGATCGTCGTAAATTTAATCCCGCTTTGCGCTTGCTTCGGCATCATGGGCGTTGCGGGCATTCCGCTGGATATCATGAGCATCACGATAGCGGCGATCAGCATCGGTATCGGCGTGGACGACGTCATCCACTACATCTACCGCTACAAGCGGGAGTTTGCGCGCAGCGGCGACGAGGCCGCGGCGATCCGCGCGAGCCACGCAAGTATCGGATACGCGATGTATTATACGTCGTTTGCGATCATTTTAGGTTTTAGTGTGATGATGATGAGTAATTTCTGGCCTACGATCTACTTCGGACTGCTGATATGTCTGGTGATGAGCCTGCTACTTTTGGGCGCGCTCATAATCCTGCCGTCATTAATAATGAGCCGAAAGGGCTTAAAATTTAGCCTCTTTAAAGCTAAATAAATTTTATCTCGCTATAATTCCCGCATTTGGAGAGGATGGCGACCTGGTGGCGTCTGCGGACTTCAAATCCGATAGGAGGGCGGTTGACCGTTTTCCGGGGGGTTCGATTCCCTCCCTCTCTCGCCGAATTCTTTCATAAAATTTCACTTTTGCATTCTTGATCTCTAGCGCTTTGCGAATTTATCTCAAATTTAAGCTCTAAATTTATCCATTATTAAACAGAGGCGGATAGCATTGTTCGTTAACTTTTCTTGAAGGAGCGAGTATGAAATACGTATTGGGCGCTGCGCTTGCGGCGTTGATTTTTGCAGGATGCGGCGATGACGATGTGGGACTTGTGAAAAACTACACTCTGCCAGATTTTGAATCTATGAGTATCGGCGCGGCGATCGAGGGCTCGAAAATCTGCAAAAATATCACGTGGAGTAAAGAGGAAAACGGCGGATTAAAGACGGTCAAGATGGTCTGCGACGTGGATGTAGAGCAGAGGCTTAAATCATATAAACAAGAGATGTTAGACTCATCTTTAAAAAGGGTTATGACTTTTTATGAGGGCAAGGCTTACGACGCGCAGGGTTTGTTTAAGCTGGCAAAAGAATACTGCAAATTAAACGAAGCTAAATTTCAAGAAACACTTAAAAATCAAAGGCAAAATAGAATTTTTGAGGAGGAATGGAAGTCGGTCGATTGCGACGACAAATTAAAAGGGGAGATACTAAAAGAAAGCAATACCGAAATCTACATAGACTTTATTATGGAGTGCTTAAAAGCAGCCGTTTATTACTCGCAAATAACGGCAGAGCAGTTGGACGCGAGCTTCGGACATAAAGAAGATGGGTTATCAAAGCTTGCTATCGAGCTAAATTTTATCTTAAATGAGGGCAAAAGCGTAAGTCTGTCTGATAAATTTAAACTTATCACGAACGGTAAAGAAGATCCCGTAAATAAAATGAAGTCAAAAGATGTCATAGCGGGCTTCTACGAAAGGCAATAAGTGCCTCATCTCGCGACTAAATTTGATAAAATTTTAAAATTTAGACGCTTTTCTTATAATAAAATTTCATTCAAAATTTCAGGTATGATTTTAAATTTAAAGCGCGACGGAAGTAGCTTCGCCCGCCGCGCCGTGAAATTTTACGCCGAATATAGGCCTATTTATCGTGTCCTTGCAGATATGCGATCGCACTAAGTGCGGCAACCGCGCCGTCGCCTGCCGCGCAAACGACCTGCTTAGGCGCATCTTGCCTCATATCGCCCGCCGCGAATAGTCCGTGTACGCTTGTTTGCATCTTTAAATTTACCGCGACCTGCCCGCCTGGCGTGACGTCGCAAATGAACTTACCATCATCGCCCTTTAGCACCTCGTTTCGCACGTCAAGCCCCACGAATACGAAGATCCCAGGTAGCTGCAGCTCACGCGCGGCGCCGCTTGTTTTATCTTTGACAACGACGCCCGTTACGCCGCTTGCATCACCTTTGATCTGCTCTACGAGCGCGCTTGTAATGAGCTCGATATTCTCACTTTCGCGCACCTTTTGCACGGTCGAAGGCGCGGCGCGAAACTCATCGCGGCGATGGATCAGATAGACTTTAGAGCAAATTTTAGCTAGATACAGAGCCTCCTCTAGCGCCGTATCGCCGCCGCCTAGGACGGCAACCTCTTTGCCCTTGTAAAAAAACCCGTCGCAGGTCGCGCAGGTACTGACGCCGCGACCGAAAAACTCATCCTCGCCCTCGATCCCCGCGCGGCGCGGAGTAGAGCCCGTAGCTACGATAACGGCACGCGCGCGTCGTGTTTGATCGCCCTCGAGATAGATCGTAAAATTTCCGTCGCCGTCTTTTGAGATGCGTAGCACGCGCACCATCTCATGCTTCAGCCCGAAGCGGAAGCACTGTTCCTGCCAAGGCGCCATAAAGCTCATCCCATCAGTCACCGCAGCAACGCCAGGATAGTTTTCCATCTCGGAGCTTGAGGTGATCTGCCCACCAGGCATACCCATCTCAAACATCACGACGTCTTTTAAACCGCCTCTAGTAGCATAAAGCCCCGCCGCTAGCCCTGCAGGGCCGCCGCCGATAATTGCTAAATCTAACATTTTTTCTCCTTAATTATTTTATTAAGTAAAGCCGCGGGCGTTAAATTTACGAATTTAATTAATAAAACGATGAGTGGAAGGGAAAAGGGCGAAAGCCGCCCTTTTAAAATTTACAGAAGCGAGTTTAGTTTGTCGGCTATGATCTGTTTGGATTGCGCGCCGATGAGTTGGGCTTTTAGCTCGCCGTCTTTGAAAAATAGAATCGTAGGGATCGAGCGGACGCCGAACTGCACCGCAAGATCCTGCGCTTCGTCGGTATTTACTTTGCAAATTTTAGCCTTGCCCTCGTAATCGTTCGCAAGCTCCTCGATGATCGGGGCGATCATACGGCACGGTCCGCACCAAGGCGCCCAAAAATCGACTAGCGCGACACCCTCTTTAATAACGTCGAAATTCTCCGAAGTAAGCTCTATATACTTTCCCATGATGTTCTCCTTGTGTTAAAATTCCGTGGATTATAGTTCATTATCTTAAATAAATAATAAAAATTCTAATTTAAAAAGATATGTTGGCGATAAATTTTATCTGCTTTGTATAAACTTCCACGACGTCGATCTGCCACGGCTCGTCCGTATCGCAGCTCATCAGATAAAATTCCGCCGCCTTTAAAATTTTAGCCATCTTGGCGCTAGTTACGCGCTCTGCGGCGTCATAATCGCCGCTCGTAGCCTTCACCTCGACGAAGTGCAAAATACCGTCTTTACGCGCGATTATGTCGATCTCGCCGAAGCGGCAACGAAAATTTCGTTTTAAAATTTCAAATCCTTCGCCGCGTAAAAATTCCGCCGCACGGTCCTCGCAGGCAAAGCCGAAAACGTATTCTTTTAAGCCCAAGCTAGCTTTCGATCCTGATCATAAAAGGCTTTTGCGTGATGAAATTTTCGCCGCCGATCACGCTTATTGCGCGCTTTATGTCCTTCTCGCAGCACGTATGCGTCGTGAAAAACAGCGTCACTTCCTCGTCCGTTTTGAGCTTCGGCTTTTGCAAAAAGCTGTCGATCGAAAGATCGTTTAAGCTCATAATGTTCGTAAGCTTAGCGAGCACGCCCTTTTCGTCGCGCACGCGCAGCCTGAAATAATACTTCGTACGGATCTGCTCGCTCGGCAGAATTTGCATAAAATTTTCGCTCGGCAAAATTTTATATCCGAGCATCGGATTTTTATTATCGCGCGCGATGTCGATGAGATCGCTTATAACCGCACTTGCCGTAGCGCTTCCGCCCGCGCCCGGGCCATAATACATACTCTCGCCGACGCAGTCTCCGTAGATGCTCACGCCGTTCATCACGCCGTCTACTTTTGAAAGCATTTGATCCTTTGAAATGAGCGCAGGATGGACGCGCAGCTCGACTTTATTGTCGCACGCGCGCTTGGCTACCGCAAGCAGCTTGATTATGAAGTCGAATTCGCGCGCAAAATAGATATCCTCCTGCGTGATCTCCTCGATCCCCTCGATTAGGATATCTTCAGGGTCTCCGTGCACGCCGTATGCGATGCTAGCTAAGATCAAAAGCTTATGCGCCGCGTCAAATCCGCCGATATCAAAGCTAGGATCGGCTTCGGCATATCCGAGCTCTTGAGCTCGCTTTAGCGCGTCCTCAAATTTCTCGTTTTTTTGCATCATATTTGTAAGGATGAAGTTGCTCGTGCCGTTTACGATGCCGATTATTTTTTCGATACGATTGGCGCTTAGCCCCTCGCGCAGGGTTTTGATAATCGGAATTCCGCCCGCTACGCTCGCTTCGAAGCCAAAAGGCGTATCGCCCGCTAGAGCCTGAAGCTTGTAGCGATGATAAGCCAAAAGCGCCTTATTTGCGGTAACAACCGCCTTTTTGCGCTTTAAAATTTCGCTTACGATCTCGTAGGGCTTTTCTACCCCACCCATAAGCTCTACAAAAACGTCGATGTCGTCGCGCTCGATGATACTCCCAGCGTCGCTGCTAAGCGGAATTTGCACATCGCGCTTTTTACTCGTATCGCGCACGAGCCCGATTACTGGCTCTATGCTAACGCCCGCGCGCGCAAGGATGATATCTTTATTTTTAATCAAAATGTTTGCAACTTCGCTACCTACGGTGCCGACGCCTAAAATAGCTACTTTCATCAGATCTCTTTCAAATATTTTTTTATATTTCTAGCAGCCTGGCGGGTCCTGTTTTCGTTTTCGATAAAAGCGATCCGCACGTAATCGTCTCCCGCCGCGCCAAAGCCCACGCCCGGACTTACGGCGACGCGCGCCTTGGTAAGAAGCTGCTTGGAAAACTCCATGCTCCTTAGATGAGCCGCCGCTGGCGGTAATTTCGCCCACGCAAACATCGACGCGCTAGGTTTAGCGATCTGCCAGCCCGCGTCCGCAAAAGCGTCAATCAAAAAATTCCTACGCTTCTCATAGCTCGCGCGGATCTCCTCTACGCACTCTTGCGGCCCGTCCAGCGCGATCGTGGCGGCTACTTGGATCGGCGTAAACATGCCGTAATCAAACCACGACTTGATCTTTTTAAGCGCAGCGACGAGCTTTTTATTACCGCTAACAAAACCCACGCGCCAGCCCGCCATATTGTAGCTTTTAGAGAGCGTGTACGCCTCGACTGCGACATCCTTCGCACCCTGAACCTCAAAGATCGACGGCGTTTTGTAATCGTCAAAAGCGATCTCTGCATAAGCGATGTCGCTGATGATATAAAACCGCTCCTGTCGCGCCATCGCCACGAGCCGCTCGTAGAAGCTCTTTTGCACGACGACGGTGGTGGGATTGTGCGGGAAATTTACGACGACGTATTTCGGGCGCGGAATGCTCTCGTCGAAGGTTCTTTGTAGATCAATGAAAAATTTATTCTCATTAAAATTTAAATTCTCATCATAGGCAAGCGGGATTTTAACGACATTACCGCCCGCGATGATGAAGGCTTGAGTGTGGATCGGATACGCAGGATCGGGCACCACTGCGACATCGCCCGGATTTACGATCGCGCTAGTTAGATGCACGAAGCCCTCCTTAGAGCCCATCACCGCGACGATCTCGCTTTCCGGATCTAAGATCACGCCGTATTTGCGCTTGTACCAATTCGCGCACGCAAGTCGTAGCTTGTAAATGCCCTGGCTTACGGAGTAGCCGTGCGTCTTGTCCTTTTGCGCGCTTTCGCAAAGCTTGTCGATTATATGCTGCGGCGTCCTGCCGTCGGGATTGCCCATCGAAAAATCGATTATATCTTCGCCGGCTCTGCGCGCCGCCATTTTTATGGCATTGACCTCGGCAAAAACGTAATTGGGCAAACGCTCGATTTTTGAAAAACGAATTTCGTCAAACATCTCAAACCTCTTATTTTAAAGTAATTTTCAAGCCATATTTAAAATTTCGCGCCTTAAGCGCCGCGATCTGCTCGCGCCGCACGGAGGCTAAAATTTCAAGCCTTAGCGTCGATGCGGCGGCGCTTTTTATATTGCTCGAGCAATTTAAACTTTTACCTCGCTAAAATTTTAAAACCGCGGAGGCATTGATTGTTTAAATTTAGAGCATCACGACCCTTTGCGGCGCTGTTTAAATTTACGTCCGATCAAAACGATAACGATTAAAGCTGCCGTTTTGCACGGCGCCGTGGACGACGCCTCTTAAATTTAACACTCAGGCGCCCGCAACGCTTAAAATTTTATATACACCACTTGAAATTTTATCCAAGGCAGCGCATTTTAAAACTCTTTAAATTTACGCTCCTAGGTTTAATTTAGGTCGCACTCGCCGCAGAAAGCCAAAATTTTACTCTCGGTGGCGGCAAAAGCCCTACGAGCGAGAGCTTTACCACTTTTTGCCCTTGTTTAGGCGCAGAAACTCATCGGCTGAAATTTTAGTGATATTGCCATCTTTAACGTGAAATTTTTGAGTGTTTCTTTCGCTGAAAGTTACGTTGCCATCGGCTTTGCCGAGCTCAAACATCCCGTGACCGGTAGAGATTAGCAGCTCCTCATCCCCTTGCGAAGCGACTACGTAAGGGGCATTGATGACCATCTCACGCTTCTTGCCGCTTTTTAGATCAATGATCCCGATCCACATCTTGCCGCGTGGATTAAGCACGATATCTTTGCTGGGCGCAGGTGCGCTTTGCGTGGCGTTTTCGTCGGTGGAATTTTCCTCCGTTTTGGCACTCGCGCGCTCGATCCTGATAGAGCGGTCCAGCGCGTTTAGCGAGCTTAAATTTTCATCCACAGCAGCGGCTGCATTGGCATCTGACTTTAGTGCGAATTTTTCATCTGTAGCGTTGCGCGAAATGACGTCGATACCGATGTTTTCAAGCTTTTTTTGAGTATTATTTACAATCGGAGCGTCAGAATAGGTGGTTTTGTTTTGCTCCCATAAAAGCGAGCCCAAAAATTCGCCAAAACTTTTATAAAGTCCAAAATAAAAGATCGCACCTATAATTAACACCATCGCAAGCAGCCACATAAGCCAGCCGCTGCCGCTTTTGTTAGGGCTAACTCTTTGACCATAGACCTGCTCGACTTTAGCTTTTTTAACGGGCGCAAAGCTCGCTTTGGCGCTCTCAAACTCGCTAAGCCAGTCCGATAGATCCAGCCCGAACTCGCGCTCTAAAATTTTAATGTAGCCCTTCACGTTAAAATTTGCTAGCTTCTCGAAATCTTTATTGATGATGTATTCTAAATTTTGCGCGTCGATGCGCGTCGTGCGCGCTATCTCTATCAGATCCATAGATTTTAATTTATCTAGATCGCTATTTTTTGGCTGCTGTGTTTGCTCCGGCTTCTCAGTTTGTTCCGCCTGCTCGTCCGTATTATTTAACTTCTCTTCTATTTCTTCCATTTAAAATTCCATCGCATAGTATCGCAAATGCCGCGCTTACGTTAAGCGAATCCCAGCCTTCGCGCATCTTTATAGATACCGCGCAGTCGCATTTTTTAAGCGCCCTAGTAGGTATCCCCTCTTCTTCGTTCCCCATTACGAGTGCGTTTTTCGCGCCGAGCTTTAACTCCTTAAAGTTCGTCCCGTCCGCACTCGCGGCATAAATTTCAAAGCCGCTTTGTTTAAGCTCGTTTATCGTGCTAAGCCCGTCTGCGACCTTAACGACGTTTAGCTCATACGCCGCGCCCGAGCTTGCGCGCACTACGCCCGCCATATTTAGATTATTTGCGACGACGATCACGCTGTCTGCACCCAAAGCATAGGCGCTGCGCATTATTGCGCCGATGTTTCCGACGTCGGTAAGCCCATAAAGGATCGGCACGAATTTATCGTCTTTGACGCTAGCAAGATCGCCGAAGCTAAACTCCTCCACCTCGGCCAAGAAGCCTTGATGGTTGCCTCCGCGAGCGAGGGCTTGAGCTTTTTTCGGATCGGCGCGCTCGATTTTTACGCCGGTCGCGGCGATCTTTTTAAAAATTTCTTTCTCGCACTCCTTAGCAAGGATGATGCGGATAAATTTCTGCGGATGCCGGTTTAAAAGGTGCAAAAACAGCTGCTTGCCGTAAATAATCATTTTGGGATTTTAGCGAAAAACGGTTAAAATATGACTTAGCGTATCAAATTTTTATATATTTCTTTGGCGGGTTCGCCGCTAATTTTTGAGAGTAGTTTTGCTTTTATTTTCGGCGCGATCTCAAGCGAGAGAATATCTTCCTGCGTGATTTTTTCAAAGCTTTTCTCGCCTGCGCCGTCAATCACGACGCACCACTCGCCGTTTAAATTTGCACTTTTTAGCTTCAGCAAGAGCTCTGCGGCGCTACCGAAAAATTTGGTTTCAAATTTTTTCGTGGCTTCCTTAATCGCAAAAATTTTGCGCTGCGCATCGATCCCAGCGATCTGCTCTATTAGCTTTACCACACGCTTTGGGGATTCATATAGTACGCACGGATAGGGGCTTTGCATTAAATTTAGAATCTGGGCTTTGCGCTGTGCGCCGTCATTGTTCAAAAAGCCTAAAAAGCTAAATTCTTTCTCCACCAGTCCGCTTGCGGCGGCTGCGAGCAGCAGAGCGTTTGCACCGCTAAGCACCTCGTAGGTTATGCTACTTCGTTGCGCAAATTTTACGAGCGCAATCCCCGGATCGCTGATGCAGGGCATGCCTGCGTCGCTTACGTATGCGCAAATTTGCTCGCGCAGAAGCGCCGCATCAAAGCCTGCGAAAAACTCCGCTTCGTTGTGCGTGTGCAGCGAGTAAAATTGTGAAATTTTAAATGAAATTTGAAATTTATCGGATAATAAGTTTAGAAGTTTTTTTGAAACCCTCGTATCCTCGCAGATTAGGATTTCGCAGCTTTGCAATACCTCAAGCGCGCGGCTCGAGATATCGCTTAGATTTCCTATCGGCGTAGGAATGAGATATAGCAACTATTTCATTCCGTATTTTTGCTTAAATTTCTCGACGCGACCCGCGCTATCTACGATCTTCTCGCTGCCAGTGAAAAACGGATGGCAGTTGGAGCAGATATCGACGCGGATCTCAGGCTTGTTCGAGCGTGTTTTAAAAGTGTTGCCGCAAGCGCAGGTAACGGTCGTTTCGACAAAGTTCGGATGGATATCTTTTTTCATTTTTGATCCTTTTTGATGATTTTAAAAGGTTGCGATTATACAACTTTTTTATCTAAAAAGCAAATTTAAAGGGTTTTAAAAAAACTCTCGGCAAAGCGCTGATTTTCTTTCAGGCATGCTTTTTGGACGCGAAAATTTTAAAATTTAGCCTACTTGCGAGTAAAATTTTATTTCACTGCGGCGTGCAAAATACAGCGCGCGAAGATGCGCCGCGGCAAATACGCGCAGTGCGTCAAGCCGCAGATAAACATAGCGGATCGCGCAGGGCAAATTTTAAATTCCAAAATTTAAAGCGCGCGGCTTTTAAATTTTAAAATTTGCCGAGCGTTTAAAACATCAGCTTCGCGCAAGTTGCGATTAGCGCGGTATTTGAGCGCAAAATATAGGGGCTATTAAGCGCATAGGCGTTTTTAAATTTCTCCCTTTCGCGCGGCGAAAACCCGCCTTCGGGGCCGATGAACGCAATCTCCTCGCCGCCGAAAATGTCGATGTTCTTGCCGCCAAAATCGATCAGGCTTACGTTTTCATATCTTTGCGCAAGCTCGTCCGAGCCGCTCAAAACCTCGATCTGCATGATGGAATTTCGCCCGCATTGTTGAGACGAGTTAATCAAAATCCGATCCATCCTTTGCAAATCGAGCCGCACGTTTTTCTGCGACAGATCGGCATAGACCAAAACAAGCCGCCCGACGCCCATCTCGTTTAGCGCAGGCAGGCTCTTTTCGATCACGGCGCTCTCGACGACCGCCCAAGCGACGCAAAAATCGTGGCTCGGCGTAAAAACGGAGCTTTTAAAAACCAAATTCAGAGCCGCACCCTTGCGCGAAATTTCGGCGATCTCATATAGATAACTCGCCCCGTCCTTTAGATTGCGCACGTCTATGCGCTCGCCCGCCCTTGCTCGCCTAGCCTTTAGGTGCAAAAACTGATCATTCTGCAAAATCAGGCTCTGTTCGCCTGCAAGCTTATCGTAAAAATATACCATCAAATAACACTCGCTATCAAAATTATCGCTAAGCTTAGCCCCAAAATCACCCGCATTTTGCGCTGATACGGCGTAAAGTTTTGGCTCAGATACGCGATTTTTAGCCGCTTGTAAGACGCCGCGCTAAGCGCGATCATCGCTAGCGATCCGACCGCCATAAAGTAAATTTTAAAGCTCAGATCAAAGCGCAGCACCGGCAGCATCACGCTTCCGCTAATTATCAGCGCCGCGAGAATCGCATAATATATCGGCAAAAACAGCCTGATGCGCCTAAGAAATCTAAGCCCAGATCTGCTCTTTTGCTTTAAATTCCCAGCTTGCGGCGCGGAGGCGGCGGAATTTAAAGCCTCGCTGCGAGGGCAAAATTCCGCCGCCGCATCGATCTTAAGCTGGGTAAAGATCAGATAAATTATCGTTAAAATCGCCGCAGCTAGCGCGAAAAACTTATGAAAGCTCAGGGCACTTTGATACAGATAATCCATTACTTCCGCCGGAGGGTTAAATTTGCAGGATAAAATTTTGCGCGGCTAGAGCCGAAACGACCGAATTTCAACGCAAATTTTTTCGGCGCGAGATAAGACAGACCTGCTCCGCGCCTTTGAAATTTTAAAAACCTTTCAAAGCGGTCGCGGATATTTATTGCGCCAAAATTTACCGCGCGCTCTCTCAACTCCGGTTTTGCGCCGTATCTCTCGCGCCAAGAATGAAATTTTGCGGATAGAGCTTTATGAAATTTAAAATTTCTTTGCGCAGATCGCACGGGCAAAAAAGACGCTAAAATCGCGCTTACGCGCCGCATACGAATAACGCAAATTTTAAAAATTTTCAAATTTAGGCGCAGATTTTTCAACGCTCCACCTTATTCCGTCACCGGAAGCGGCGGCATATCGGCGTTTATATCGACTTTGGGCTCGCTAGGCGCGATAGGTACGTCCTTTGGCACCTCGCTATCCACCGGCGGCTTTTGCAGGGCGTCCTTTTTCTCATCGTCGCAACCGCCCAAAGCAAGCGCGCAGACAAAGATCGCCCACGCGGCAAAAACGCGCACAAAACCCGCGCCAAATTTAAAGAAATTTCTCATCAGCAGTCCTTTGGATAGATGATTTTTTCGCCGCGTAGCAGCTTTTGCCAAAGCTCAGGTTGCCTCCACTCCTCGCGCACGGCGGGCGAGAATTCTATCTCATCCAGCGCGATCTCGCCCATCTGCGCGTTGTAGGCGTCCTCGCGGAAGCACTGCGCGTAGCCGGTGGCCGTTTCGTGCACGATGACGCTGTGAAGCTTTACTTCGCGCTCACCGTTTTGCATCTGAGTCAGGCTCAAAAGTCGGTCGATTAGAACGAAAAAAATTCTACAAAACTGCTCCGCGCTCGGATTTAGCGGTATCTGTACCCAGCGCGCGCTGTGTTTTTTAAGATCCGCGATGTAGCTGGCATCATCGCGCGCGTAGATCGTCGTAGCGTGGTCGAAACTATCGATAAGCTCGCGAATACCGAGCTTCATATAACCAAAGTCGTAAACCATACCCGCTTCATCCAAAAAATTTGAGCTAAGCAAAATTTCGCATCTATAGGAGTGGCCGTGGATGCTCGTGCGACATCGCTTCGAGCCGCACAGGCGCACGATGTGAGCGTTTTCGAATTCGTATAATTTCCTGATTATCATACCCCGTCCTTCTCGCCCCAAATTCTAATGTGCAGGCGATCGGAGTAATTATAGCCGTTTTTTAGGCAAAAATCCACGCAAAATTGCGCGCCGCTTTCCAGCTCGCGACGATCTGCGCCGCACGGCATGCAATAAACCTCGCTCTCGCACGCCGCTAAAATTTCAGCGATCTCGGGCTGCGCGTCAAACTCGGGCGAGATGACAAACTTATAAAAGCTATCTTTTGCGTTTTGTTTTAAGCTTCGCAGCGCGGCGAAGCTCAACCTGCGTTCGCGCGGCTCGGCGGAGTTTGAGAGTTTAGGCGAGACCGCAAAGACGCAGTTTTTGTAGGCGGGAAATTTTTCAAAATCCACTAAAATCGTGCCGTTGGTTTCGAAGTGCACCGCGTGTCCGCGCGCAAGCAGCTCGCAGACGAACTCGTAAAATAGCGCCTCTTTGTGATGCAACATCGGCTCGCCGCCGGTGATAACGACGATCGGCTTTTGATAAAGCTTAGCGCTCTGCGGCGAGGCGGAGCTTTGCGGATTTAAATTTGAAGAATTCTGCGCCGCGAAATTTAAAGAATTTTCGCTCGTTAAATTTAAAGAATTTTCTGCGCTCTTGCCTAGGCGGAGAAGCGTTTGCGCGGCGGTAGAATTTAAGGTATCGCTTTCAGAAAAAGACTCGGCGGCGCAAAAACCTAGCGCAGAGCACACGGGCTCAGAACAGGACAAACCTAATAAATTTGGAATTTTATTCAAAAGCTGGGCTAAATTTAAAATTTCTTCATGTTCGAAGTGGTTTGCAAACACCGCGCGGATCGTATCGCAGCCGCGCAAGATCTCGCCGGTCTTTGGCGAAATGCGCTCGCCGCCGAAGCCCTCGCAGCGCAGATTGCAGCCCGCAAAGCGAAAGAAAAACGCGAGCCTGCCTGCATATTTGCCCTCGCCTTGGATACTTAAAAAGCTCTCAACAAGCCTCATCCGCCCGTCTCGTAAAATGCGCGGCTTGAAATTTCATTCGAAGCGTCCGCTTGCCAGCGATTTTTTTCGGGCTTATTCGCTAAAATTTTAGCCAAAATTTCGGCGGCTGCGGCGATGTCGCCCTCTTTGACCGCCTTTTTGATACTTAGCGCGTCTTCAAAGTAAAGGCACGGGATCAAAAGCCCCTCGGCGCTTAGTCTGATACGGTTGCAACTCTCGCAAAAATCGTGCTTGTGCGGATCGATGATACCGAAGGTGTAGCCGTCCCCAAGCGCGTAAAGCGACGCGGGCGAGCTCTGAGATTTCGGCAGAGCGGTAAAGATAAATTTGCGCCTTAAAATATCTAAAATTTCGTTTGATTTTAAGCCTACAAGATCGCCGGCATGGGTGTTTTCCATAAATTCTATGAAGCGGATCTGACAATCCTTCTCGCGGGCAAATTCCAGCAAATAGATCAGCTCGTCGTCGTTGATCCCTTTTAGCGCGACAGTGTTTAGCTTGACTTTTAGTCCCGCTTCAAGCGCGGCGTCAAGGCCTTCTAAGACGTTATAAAGCACGCCGCGCTGAGCTAAAAATTTAGCCCGCTCCGGACGCAGCGAGTCAAGCGACATATTGATGCGTTTTAACCCCGCGTTTTTCAAGGCGCGCGCGTAGTTTTTGAGATAATATCCGTTGGTAGTAAGCGCAAGATCGATGTCCGGAGCATAATCCGCGATCATCTTTATAAAATCTTCGATCCCCTTTCGCACCAGCGGTTCGCCGCCGGTTATGCGGATCTTTTTCACGCCACCGTCGATCGCAACTTTGACGAATAAAAACATCTCCTCAAAGCTTAAAATATTCTCTCGCGGCACCCAATTAAACGGCGTACTTGGCATGCAATATCTGCATCTAAAATTACACCGCTGTGTAACCGAAATGCGCAAATAATCGATCGTTCGTCCAAATTTATCAATTAGCATATTTTGCCTTAATATCAATTTGCGGCGATTATATAAAAAACAAAGCGATTTTGCAAAATTTTATTTTTATATTGCTCCGGCTATTTTCTTACCGAGCCGATGAGCTCTTTAAGCTGATCCAGAAGCGGTCTGATCTGCTTTTCTACCCGCTCGTCGATCATCGTAGGCACTACATCTAGTCTCTGCTCTATCGTCTCGTCGATCACGTCTGCAATCGCGTTTATATCGATATTAGGAGCGACTTTGCCGCCCGAATCGATCATCTCTTTTAGCTCCTCGACCTTCTTTTTAAGCAGATAATTTTCCTGCATAGCATCGGTCAACACTTGATCAAATCGCTCGAATTTTTTATCCGCTTGCTTATCCTTAAAATATATGACGAAAAACATCAAAAATATAACGACGCAAAGTCCTAAAATGATGATAGTGTTAAGATCCATAGGGGTTCCTTAAAATAAATTTACAAAAACAAAAGCAAAAAAGGCGATGCCCAAGTAGCCATTGAGCGTGAAAAACGCGCGATCAATCTTGCTAAAATCTTTCTGCACGATCCTATGCTCGAAGTACAGGATCGCCGCGCACGCAGCCACACCAAGATAGGCAAAAAAGCCTAAATTTGCCGCCGCGCAAAACAGCAGCCAAAAAAGTACCGCCACGGTATGAAAAATTTTAGAGATAAACATCGAAGCTTCTTTGCCGTAAAGCGCAGGGATGCTGTAAAGCCCAGCCGTGCGGTCAAATTCCATATCTTGAAGCGAATACAACACGTCAAAGCCGCCTACCCAAAATACTACCCCGAGACACAGCAGCACCGACCATAGCGGAATTACGCCGCTAACGGCGATCGCTCCGGCAATCGGCGCAAGCCCTAAGCAAAAGCCGAGCATCAAATGCGCAGTCTCGCTAAAACGCTTAAAATACGAATATCCGCCTAATGCCGCTAAAATCGGCACCGAAAGCTTAAGTGCCAAAGGATTTATAAACGCCGAAACCGCTATGAAAACTACCGCGTTTGCGATGATGAAAAGCAGTAAATTCCCGCGCCCGATCCGTCCGTCTACGCTGGGGCGCGAAGCACAGCGCGGATTGGCGCGGTCGATCTCCTCGTCCAAGTAACGATTTAACGCCATAGCGAAGCTTCTTGCGCTTACCGCGCATAAAATCCCTAAAAAAAGCAGCTTCCAGCCGAACCATACCGAGCCGTTTTGCAGCTTGCTCGCAGTAATCATCGCCGTAAAGATAAACGGTAGCGCGAAAACCGAGTGTTTAAAAACTATTAATTCGTTGATGTCGGATAAAATTTCTTTAAATTTAGCCATTTTGCCCCTTATTTTGGGCACCATTGTATCAAAAAAAAGTAAGAATAGCTCTAAATTTGATATAATTTGAACGAAAAATTTACGAAAGGAAACGCCTTGAGCCAAAATCAAAACTCGCACGCAAGCCCACAGATCGCGATCATCGGCACCACAGCAAGCGGCAAAAGCGATCTTGCGCTAAGTATCGCGCGAGAGATCGGCGCCGTGATTTTGAGCCTTGATTCGCTCTGCATTTACCGCCAGATCGACATCGCAAGCGCTAAGCCAAGCGAAAAGCAGCTACGCGAGATCAAGCACTTCGGCGTAAATTTAATCTATCCAAACGAATACTTCAGCGTCGGCGAGTTTATTAAAGAATACGCCGCCGCGCGGGCTTTTGCAGGGCGTAGCGGCGCGCCTTTGATAATCACGGGCGGCAGCGGGTTTTATCTCAAAGCGATGCTAAGCGGGCTGGCGCCGAAGGTTCCCGATTTTAAAAGCGAAATTCCAAACGATGAAATTTACGCTCTAGCGCAGCGGATCGATCCGGAATTTGCCGCAAAGCTTAGCGCGGCGGACAGTTTTCGGTTAAAAAAATGGCTAAGCATCTATAAATTTTGCGGCGAGGCTCCGAGTAAATTTCTACGCGAAAACACCGCCCCGCCCGTGATTTCGGATATTAAAATTTTTGAGATCGACGCGCCTAAACAGTGGCTTGCGCAGCGCATCGAGGCGCGTACGAAGGCGATGTTTGAGCGCGGGCTTTTAGAGGAGGCGGAGTTTTTATTCGCTCGTTACGGTGCAGAGTGCAGGGCGCTAGGCTGCATCGGGCTAAAGGAGTGCGGGCAGCTTTTGCGCGGGCAGATTTCGCGGGCGCAGTGCGAGCAGCTCATAAGCCTGCACACGGTACAGCTCGCAAAGCGCCAACGCACCTTCAACCGCTCGCAGTTTGCGGATAAAATTTCGGCGCCGCCGCAAGAGCTGGAGCGTGAAATTTTAAAGCTCCTTCGCCGCAAGATTTAAAAGACCCATGCTGTTTAACTAGGTACGATGGAGTTACGACGCGCCGTTTTTGTAAGAGAGTAAATAATCAAAAGCATGATAAAAGCATAAACCAAATAGCCCGCTTTTGATATTTTTTTAGATATTTCCGAAATTTCATCATCCAAAAGAATGTTATAAATTTGCACATATTTTTTATCATTCGTAGATTCTTCTAAATATGCGGAAGGACAAAAATAACTGAATACATTTAATCTTCCTTCGGGTTTTGATTGGTTATTTTCGCTGTCTATTTGCTTTAGAATTGCAAGGCGATGATTCGCAATTAGTTTAATATCATAATCCACACTTTTGCCGCTATTAATCTTTATTAAATTCAAAATTTCCTTTGGTGCACTTTCATTGTTTTCTAATACATAATTTCTAAATTTATTAGGCTCTATTTTTGTACTTTGAAATATCCCATTAAATGGATTAAAAAGCTCTGGCTTAACGAATAAAAACATTATAAAGCAAACATAAATAGAAATATGAAAAACGTAAGAGATTTTGTATCCCATCTTTTCAGAGGTATAGGTATACCCGCAAATAAGGGATAAAAATATAAGAACAAATGCACCCGTAGTATTAAGAATATCATTAGCTTCCGACATAAATGAATCCCGAAAAGAAAACTGAAGCAAGGCAATAAGGGCAATTGGAAGTATTAAGACAAATACTAGGTCTTTCCACCTTTGAGCGACCGCCCTTATAATCCAAATTGCAAACATAACTGCTATAAAGATAAAAACAAAGAAAAATAACCAATTTTGTAAGCCGCGCTTCCCTTCTTCTAAGCATACATACAAACGAGGGAAAAACCAATTTAAGATCCCATAAAACACTACAACAGTGGCGGCAAAATTAATGATCTTTACGAGATTTGAATGATGGTCGCTCGTAACACGATAAAGTTTTAATAGCATTAAATCTATAAAATTTTTAATATTCTTTCTTGCCGGATCTTTAGATTCTTTATTTTTAAGATCGTCTTCTAGCTCTATTTCCTTACAATATAATTCGGAAACGCAGTATCTTATAGCATCAAGATGATTCCCCGTTTTAGTCGCTGTATTTTTTAAAACTCTAAAACTATCGCGGAAATCATTCGCCGTCTCTTTAATAGAGCTGCTTTTTGCAGCTTTGATTATAGCTTGCTTCAAATCTTCATATTCAAAGTCCAGTTTAGAATTTACTAAATTTAAATCTCCTTCAAATATAGTGGCGGAAAAATTTACAAAGTCCTTAAATCGCACGCCGTAAAAAGATGCTACTTTTTTAAATATGGCTCCATGGAAGTCTGCATAATTATTAAATACGATATTATTAAAATAAGCGTTATCTTGGAATATAACATTAGAAAAATTTATTGGTTTTGTATGTTCTTTCTCGTCAGAGTTATCAAAATTTACCAGTTTTTCAAATATGCAATTTGAAAAGTCAACAATGCTGTTAAATTCGGATTTCTCAAACGAAACGTATTTTTTAAATTTAGAATTTTCAAATGAGATTGCTTCTTTAAATTTACAACCAATAAAACTTATTTTTTCTCCTATAACTCCCGTTATATTTAGACTATAAAAATCACAATTTTGGAATTCTACCTCAAGCTCGCAAATAATCTTAGGCAGGTCTAACGCATCATTTATCCTGGGAGAATTTCTAAAATCCTTAATAATATATCTTTCATCTTCCTTTTTTATATAATTTCTAATATGAATAGAATTGATATTTTCTATTATCATCCCTTTTGATTTCAAATCATTAAATAGTCTTTCATAGTTTTCCATTGCATCCTCTTAAAATAACTCTAATACCCGCTTAAAAAGACGAAATTATTTACTGCTCCGGTTAGAAATTTCACTAAAAACGGCGCCAGCACGCATGCCACGCTAGCTAGCACGACGGCGAATTTTATCTGCACCGAGACCGCGCCCAGCGAGCCGTCAAGCTCCGCGTCCTCCCCCGGCTCGTGCAAAAACATACGCACGATGAGGCGCAGATAGTAATACAGCGCGAGCGCGCTATTTACCGCCATGATGACGGCGAGGGCGAAATAGCCCGAATTGACCGCGGCGCTTAGCAGATACATCTTGCCCCAAAACACGCTAAACGGCGGGATACCCGCAAGCGAGAGCATAAAGATCGCCGCGCATAGCGCAAAAAGTGGATGGGTGCGGATCAGCCCGTCAAATTTCTCAAACGGATGCTCGAAGCGAGCCGCGAACTTAGAGCTTTGCTCGCAAATTTCGGCGCCTGGCTCGCAAGTTTTAGTGCCGAAAAAGCTCGCTTCCGCGCCGGGCTCGATCGCTTTCAAATTTGGCCCGCTTGCTTTAGAATTTTGCTCGCTCGCTTTAACGCTCCACTCGTCGCAGGCTGAATTTTGCCCGTTCGCGCCTAAATTTAACTTGCCGGCAAAGCTCGGCTCGCGATTTTGCGAAAAAGCGGGCCTTGGGTTTGAGATAGAGCTCTCGCCGTTTGCGTTTAAATTTAAAGCGGGGTTTTGGGTTTTAAATTTTAAATTTAACGAGCGCGCATGTCTTTGCCGTACACACCAGATGAAGGCAAATGCCCCGAGGTTCGCCACGGCATATAGGATCCAGTAGGTGAAAAGCGCCGCGTTTGCCTGCGTTGAGCCAATCACGATCGCGCAGAGTACGAAGCCCGCGTGCGAAACGGAGCTGAAAGCAAGCATCCGCTTGACGTCGCGCTGCACGAGCGCCATAAGGTTCGCTAAGCTCATCGTAAGCACCGCTACGGCGTAGAGCACGATGTTTAGCCACTGCACGCCGATGCTTTGTAGCGCTTCAAACAGCCTGATCGCCACGACAAAGCCCGCGATTTTGGGGACAACGGACATAAAGCCCGCCATTGCCGAGCTCGCGCCCTCGTAAACGTCGGGCGTCCAGGTGTGAAACGGGATCAGCGAGAGCTTAAATCCTATCGAGACGATCATAAATGAGCAGGCGGCGAAAAGTAGGACGCTGGTTTGTAAATTTGAACTCTTAGCAATCTGCGCGATATTTGAAATTTCCATAGAGCCGGTCAATAGAAAAAACATCGCCGCGCCGAATGCGAAAAAGCCCGATCCCAGCGCGCCCATTATGAAGTATTTTAGCGCCGCTTCTACCGATCTGGCGCGGTTGTGAAGCGCGATTAGCGTATAAAGCGCCAGCGAGCCCGTCTCAAGCCCAACGAGGATCATCATTAAGCTTTCGCTCGCGACCATAAACTCATAGCCCACGAGCACGAATAAAAACAGCACGAAAAACTCCGCCGTGTGGTACTCGTGCGCGCTTCTTGTACCCAAAGACAAAAAGATGAAAAATATCGAGCCTGCGAGCATAATAAGCATCGATAGCGTCGCGATTCCGTCCACTAGCATTACGTCGAAAAGCCCGCGTATGCCGCTGTTGTATCCGAAAACAAGCCCGAAGCCAAGAGCTAGAGCTAGTATCGTGATGACGGCGTAAAATTTATATGATAGCGTGCGCGCAAAAAGCGAAACCGCGAGCATCAGCAGGGCAAATCCTCCGAGTATCGCCATAGGCGCGATCGAGGCTAAATTTAAAAGATTATTTTGCATCGCTTCTTACCTTAAAATTTGCTTTTTCCATATAGGCGCGGGTCGCGGTTTGCGAGGCTTTATTAAACATCAGCTCAAGGCTTTGCGTTACGCTGGGCTCGATACTCTTTAGCATCAAATTTGGCGCGACGCCGAGCACTACCACCAGCACGCAGATCGGGATGATAGAGCAAAGCTCGGTTCTGTTTAGATCGCTTAGCTTTTTATTCTCATCATGCACGAGCGCACCGAAAAAGGTCTTTTTATAAAGATTCATCGAATAGATCGCGCCCATTATGATACCGAGCCCGCCCAAAAGCGCGTAGCTAAAGCTTATTTTAAAAATCCCCGCAAGGCTTAGGAATTCTCCCACGAAGCCGATCGTAAGCGGAAGTCCTATCGAGCCTAGCAGCACGACGCAAAAGCAAAACGCATAAAGCGGCATCACCCGCGCAAGCCCGCCGAACTCGCCAAAAAGCTTCGTGTGCCTGCGGTCGTATAAAAAGCCTACGAGCATAAAAAGCCCGCCGCTTACGATACCGTGGCTTATCATCAAAAATACCGCACCGCTCATTCCTTCACGGCTCATTGAAAAAATTCCTAGCATTATGACGCCCATATGCGCGATCGAGCTATACGCGATAACCTGTTTGATATCCTTCTGCGCAAAGGCGATGAAGCTTGCATAGATGATCATAACGATCGCCACGGCGCACATCATCCCGCTAAAATACACGCTCGCGTCGGGAAATAGCGGCAGCGAAAATCGCACAAAGCCGTAGGTGCCCATCTTAAGAAGCACCGCGGCAAGCAGAACCGAGCCTATCGTAGGAGCCTGCCCGTGCGCGTACGGAAGCCAGGTATGAAAAGGAAAGCAAGGCGTCTTGATCGCAAAGGCGATCGAAAATGCCAAAAATAGAGGAATTTGCGTGCTAAGCGGCAGCGACAGGCTCTGCCAGTCTAGGATATTAAAGCTATACTCGCCCGTAGCCTCGTGGTAGAAATAGCTCATCGCTACGAGTCCTACGAGTAGAAACATTGAACCCAGGAAGGTGTAGATGAAAAATTTTACCGCGGCGTAAATTCTCTTGCCGCTGCCCCACGCGCCGATGATATAGAGCATCGGAATAAGCGAAAGTTCCCAAAAAATGTAAAACAAAATCGCATCCAGCGCCACGAAAACGCCCACCATCGTCATCTCTAAAAATAGAATGCAGATGATTAAATTTTTGGCGCGCTCTTTGATACTTAGGCTAAGTAGCGCTAAAAAGGTAACCAGCGTGCTTAGGATCACTAAAAACAGCGAAATTCCGTCCACGCCGATGAAGTAGTTGATGCCGTATTCGCTTATGAAAGGGTGCAGCACGCTAAACGCGATGCCGTCCACCGGCTCGTAGAGTATCCACAAAACGAGCGAAAGCACGAACTCTATAAAGCTCATCGTAACGGCGTAGGTCTTAATGCTCGCTTCGTCGATCAAAAAGCCCAAAACCGCAGCTACCGCCGGAAAAAATATAACCAAACTTAAAAAGTATTCCATGCCCACCTCACAGCGCAAACGCCAAAATCAGCAAAATGAAAGATCCCAAAACCATCCACCTTAAATTTGCGCTCAAATCTCCGCTATTGCTTGCGCGATCCGCTCCTTCACCGCCTTTTACCGCGATGCGAGCGATCAGATCAACGCTGGCGTCTATGATCGCGCCGTCGCATTTAGCGCAGATCTCGCTAAGCTTAGCGTATCCGCGCACGATCACGCGCTCGTAAATTTGCGGGATAAAATACTGCGCGATCAAAATTTTATAAAATTTGCAGTTCTTTAAATTTTGGCTAAATTTGCCCTTGCCGTATGTCCAAATCGTGCCGATCGCCACCACGCTTATCATCGCTAGCGTTAGGGCGATCAAAATTACCTCCACGCCGTGCGGGATCGAAATTTTAAATCCGGGCAGTATGCTAAGCACGAACTCAGCAAAATCGTGCTCGAAAAAGCCAGCGATCACCGCAGGCACGGCTAACACGCCCATCGCGATAAGGGCGAAGCCTTTCGCCTCGTGCGGATGGTGGGTAAAATTTTGCTTGCCGAAAAACACAAGCATTATCAGACGCACGCTGTAAAACGTCGTCATCGCAGCGCCCGCAAACAGCAGCGCCCAGATAAAATACGCGTCCGCGCTCCACGCCGCTTCCAAAATTTTATCTTTTGAAAAAAAGCCCGCGAACGGATAAAATCCGCAAAGCGCGAGCGAGCCTATGCACATCAAAATCGCCGTAGGCCGCATAAACTTATATAATCCGCCCATATTTTGGATATTTAGATCGTCTTTCATCGCGTGCATTACGTTGCCCGCGCCCAAAAATAGAAGCGCTTTGAAAAACGCATGCGTCGCCAGATGAAATAACGCGATCCAATACGCCCCGAGCCCCGCGGCTACAAACATATAGCCAAGCTGCGAAAGCGTGGAGTAGGCGATGATCTTTTTAAGATCGTTATGAACCAGCGCCATCGATGCCGCAAAGACCGCCACAAAAGCGCCCAAGCAGACGATAAAACCGCTTACTTCGGGCGCGAGCGCGAAAATCGCGTTTGCGCGAATTACCAGATAAACGCCCGCCGTAACCATCGTCGCTGCGTGAATGAGCGCAGACACGGGCGTCGGACCCGCCATCGCGTCGGCTAGCCAGGTATGAAACGGAAACTGCGCACTTTTGCCCATCGCACCGATAAATAAAAGTGCGGCGATCAGAGTTAAAATTTCAGGCTCCAAGCTCGCTGCGTTCGCAAATAACACCTCGTAGCGCAACGAGCCGAAATTTAAATATATCAGAAAAATTCCAAGCAACATCCCAAGATCTGCGATGCGGTTCATTATGAAAGCTTCATTGGCGCACCAGCTGTAATTGCTCCTATCATACCAAAAGCCTATTAGCAGCCACGAGCAGAGTCCGACCCCCTCCCAGCCGATGAAAAGTCCTAAAAAATTATCGCTCGTTACCAAAACCAGCATCGAAAAAACGAAAAGCCCCAGGAAGCTGAAAAATTTAGCGAAGTTTTCATCATCCCACATATAGTAGATCGAGTACACATGCACGACGCTGGAAACTATGCCTACGACCACCATCATCACCGCGCTTACGCTATCTATGAGAAAGCTAAATTTTGCGTCCAAAAATCCCGTGCTTATGAAATCGGCTAAATTTACGCTGATTAGGCGGTTGTCAGAGACGAGCTCCATCAAAGCAAGCGACGCGATAGTACTTAAAATCACCAGCGCCGAGCAGACTACGCCAATAAACATCTTATCTTTGGCGCGAATGAAAACGCCTGCGAATATCGCCGAGGCAAGCGGTGCGAAAAGGGCGATTAAGAGCCATACAAAAACGGTATCAAGCATCCGGCCCGTCCTTGGAAGGATTTTTAAAATTTACGAAGCTGTCAAGTTCGATGCTGCCCGTTTTCTTATACCACAAGATGAGCAGCCCAAGCCCCACGGCCATCTCGCTCGCGGCGATCGCGACGATGAAAAGCGCAAAAATTTCGCCGTTTATATTGTCGTAAAATTTCGCCACGGCGACGAGGGCTAAATTTGCGGCGTTTAATAAAATTTCGCTCGAAAAAAAGAGCATTATCAAATTTCTTCGCTTCATCATACCCGCAAGCCCGAGCCCAAACATCATCGCAGCGACAATCAGATAGTGATTTAGAGCCATTTTACCCCTCGCTCTCTTCGTAGCTCAGGCTCGCGTCCATCTGCTTATGCGCAAGCACGATAGCGCAGATCATCGCCACGAGCAGCATCACGGCGGCAAGCTCGAAAATCGCCAGATATTTCGTAAAAATAATCATCCCAAGCGCCTCGGTATCGTCGGTGTTTAAAATTTTAAGCGTTTCTACGTTGTTTGCGACCACTGCGCCAAGCACGATAATCACGAGCAAAAATGCGATCACGCCGCTAAGCGCGAAAAATAGCCTTGCCCCCTTTTTCGGCTCGCTTACGTTTTTATCCGCGCCCAAAAACATCAGCGCGAAGCCGTAAAGCACGATCACGGCGCCGGTATAAACTATGATCTGCACCACGCCTAAAAACTCCGCATCCAGCAAGAAGAAAAATCCGCTCATAAAGACCATGCCGCCAGCCAGCGCGCTAAGGGCATAAAGGACGTTTTTGCTAAAAACGCTGATACCGAAAAGCGCCAGGCAAACCGCGCTGAAAAAATAAAATGCAAGAGTTTGTATCATTGCTCCTCCCCCTGCGCGGAGCTTTGCGTAGAATTCTCAGCGTCCGCGGCGGAATTCTTTTTGGAATTTGCCTTAGATTTTTTACCTCGCGCGGCGGAACTCCCCGAGTCTTGCATGGCGGAATTTTCTTTAGAATTTTCCGCAGAATCGCCGTCCGTAGCAAGCTCACCGACAGAATTTTCGGCGTGCGACGCAACAGAATTATCTTTAAAATTTTTACTTTGAGCGGCGGAATCTTCGGCGCTCTGCGGAGCGAAATTTTCTTTAGAATTCTCCGCCAAATTTTTACTATCCGTAGCGGAATCTTTTGCATTTTGTGAGGCGGAATTTCCTTTGGAATTTCGCGCCAAATCAAGCGTAGAATTTTCAGCGTCCGCGGAATTCTCTTTAGAATTTTCGGCGTCCGTGGTGGATCTTTCCTTTAAGCTTGCCCGCCCCACGTCTTGCCGCTCGGCTGAAATTTCGCCGCTTAAGCCCGCGCCGCCTGAAAATAGAATTTTATCGCTAGCGACACCCTCTTTTTTAGAGCTTTCCGCGGCGCTTTTTAAATTTGAATCCGCGCTCTTTAAGCTTAGCTCATCGCTTGCGGCGTCGCTTTTTATATAGGCATTCGGCGTCACCTTGATCCGCGCGCCTGCGTTTTCATCCAGGCTGCCATAGCCTGCAAACTCCTGCGCCGCGCCGTTTAAACATAAATTTTCGCCGCGAATCAAAAGATCCTCTTTAAAGCCGTAATACGCGCGCTGCTCGCTCGCAAGCTCATATTCGCAGCCGTGCACGATAGCGATCTCGGGGCAGACGTCCGCGCAAAGCCCGCAATAGACGCAGCGCCCTAAATTTATCGAGTAGTTATCTACTTTTTTGCGACCGTCGCTGCCGAGGCTGGTCTCCATCGCGATACAGTTTGCCACGCAGATCTTCTCGCACAAGCCGCATCCGATGCAGCGCTCGCTGCCGCTTTCAAGCAGGCGCATAAGCTTGTGCACGCCGCGGTATCTAGGCGGCATGACAAATTTTTCCATAGGATACCGAAGCGTATGCGAGCCACCGCGCTTAAACATATTTCGCAAAACAACCCACAGCCCCACGAAAAGCTCGCCACTAAAGGTGCGGGCTAGAAATCTGCGAAGCTTATCGCCGCCGGATCTAATAGGAGCTCGTTTATCGATCTCAATGTATCTTGCCATCGCACCCTCCTTAAACGATCGCTAGCGCTGTAATTAGCACGCAAGCAAGAGCTAGCGGCATGCAGACTTTCCAGCAAAGCCTCATCAGCTGATCGGGGCGCAGATGCGGCCACGCCGCGCGCGCCCATAAAAAGCAGAAAAACACGAGGCTTGATTTTAACACCATCATAACGCCGCCGGGGATAAACCAAAACGCGTTGAATCCGCCCAAAAACAACAGCGTCGTAGCGACTGAGTAGGTTATGATATTGGCGTATTCGCCGATAAAAAACATACCCCAGCGCATTCCCGAATATGCCGTACCCGCGCCCGCTACGATCTCGGTTTCGTTTTCGGTAAGGCACAGCGGCGTGCGGTTGCACTCTACAAAGGCTGCGATGAGAAAGAGCGCGAAGCAAACGGGCTCTTTCCAGATAAACCACTTATCTATGCCGCCGCTTTGCGCGCTTACGATGTCGATGAGCGAGAGCGAGCCCGTGATCATCACGATAGGGATCAGGCTAAGGCCGTTTATCACCTCAAAGCAGGTGATCTGCAAAAACGCGCGAAACGCGCCTATCGTGCCCCATTTATTGTAGCTTGCAAGCCCTCCGATCAGCAGTCCGTAAACGCAGGTGCCGCTAGCTCCGAGCAGGAATAAAATTCCCACATTTATATCGCTTAAAATCGGCTGGATCGTCCGCCCGCCGATCGTAAACTCCGGCAGCAGCGGCACTACCGAAAGCGCCACGAAAGCGCCCGTAGCCGATATTATCGGCGCGATTTTGAAAAGAAGCTTATTCGCCCGCGCAGGGATCGCGTCCTCTTTGGTAAAAAGCTTTATCATATCCGCGCCAACCTGCAAAAGTCCCGCAGGCCCGACCATAGAGGGCCCGATCCTGCGCTGCATAAAGGCAAGCACCTTGCGCTCGGCGTAGGTCGCAAGCCCCGAGAGCAGCGCGATGACGGCTAAAATCACGAGCGCCTTTAAGACGGTAGCTACGAAATAAAATGCACTATCGCTCATCTGCCCTCTCCTTTGGAATTTTATCGATTTTCACGCTTGCGTAGCGTGAGGTTTTGAAAAATATCTCGCCGCCTAGTTTCTCGTCAAAATACGGCAGATACACCCCGCTAAAGCCTGGATCGGTCTTTACGCTAGCGACGATTTCGCAGTTTAAATTTACGAGCTCAGTCGCGCCGTTTTCGCTGTTTTCATCACCGGCGCCGTCTGCTTTATGCGCGTCGCTAACGCGATCTGCTTTTTTTGCACGACCGGCACCGCTTTTATCATTAGCGGCACTCGTTTTGCCCGCGCCGCTAGTTTTTTTATCGTTGCTCGCGCCGTCCGCTTTGTAAATTTTAACGACGTCGCCCACGCTCACGCCCAGAGCTTCGGCGATGCCAGGGCTTAGATACAGCGCGCCCGCTTCGCCCAGCCCGCTGCTTGCGCCGCTAAATTTATTGAAGTGATGCAGCGGATTTGCCTCATAGATTAAAGTTTCGCCTGTGCCCGCGCTAAGCGGCGCTGAAAGCGAAATTTCAAACTCCTCCTCGCTAGCAGCGAGCTCCTTGTTTCGCAACTCATATCCGCGGTGGTTTGCGCCGCCGTTGTCGTAGAAATTTTCTAAATCGTCAAATTTAATCGGCTCAAAATCCGCGCCCAAGCTAGGTGTATAGTCGATCGCGTGCTCCGCGCAAACTCCCAGCGCACAGGCGATGTCGTTTAGCTCGTATCCGCCGTAATCAAGCGCCGCATTAGTAGGCACCACGCGCTTGTCGTAATTCGTAAACGTGCCCTCCTGCTGCACCAAACTAGGCGCATCCAGATCCGCTTCCAGCACGCCAAAGCTTATATCGCCCACTTCGTTGTAGCCTAGCGTCTCGCCCGCGCTCATTTGCGCGCTAAGCTCACAGATGAGCGCGACGCCCAGGCTGTTAGTGCGCGGCGGCATCACTAGTACTTTAAATGGCGTATAGCGCTGCACCAAGCCTGCCAGCCGCGCGAGCATAGCGCTATTTGGCGTGCGGATAAAATCCTCGCCGATGATGAGCGAAAAATGCTCCTTTTTGGCCAAAATTTCATCTACTTTTTGCTCATCCAGACCTAGCGCACGGGCGAAATTTGAAATTTTACTTTCCGCAGGATTCTCGGTATTCTGCGCGGAATTCTTTATGGAATCTGCGGCGCTTGTGCCTGCGGAATTTTCGGCACCGCTCGCACTCGCAACGTTCTCAGAGCCATTTGCCTCCGCAGAATTTTCAGGATTTTGCGAACCCACGGATTTCTCGTCTAAATTTTCCTTCGCCGCAGCGCGCGAAATTTCAAATTCCGCCGCGAGTTTCGCATCCAGCCACTCAGGCAGATCGCGCCCGAACTTTTGCAAGATCCAAAGCAGGATCTGCGCCTCCAAGCCCGCAGCGTGCGGCTGATGGATAAAATTTTTGCCAAAACCCTTAATGCCCTCGTCGCAAAACGGATGAAAATAGATCCCGCTTGCCTTATTTAGCTTGCAGGCGCTGTTTACCGTATAGCCCAGATTTGGCGCGTCGCTGCGTAAAAATGTGCCGCAAACTACGATGAAATCGCTATTTTTAACCGTCTGCGAATCCGCATTATAAAATTTCGTGCCGCTAAGCTTAGAAAATTCGCGCAGGAATTTTTGATACGCAAGCGCTTCGTCGTTAATCAGAGCGAGCTTAAATTTTTGCCGCAAAAGCTCTAAAATCCGCGCCTCTTCGTTGGTGATAAAGCTATTAAATTTGATATTTTTGATCTCGCCATCCTCGATGCCGCGCACGATGCGGTTAAAAACCGCTTCGTTTTTGCTCGCCCGCTCGTTTGAAAAATCCCAGCCGAAGCGCGCTCCTGCATGCAGAACGCTAAAATTTATGTCGCTGCTAACGCGATAAATTTTTTCACGCGGGTCGCCTATGCCGCGGCGCTTGACCTCGTAATAAAGCAGTTCGCAGTCGCTGCTGTGCGGGTTGGAAGCGGGGATTTGACGCAGCTCCCAGGCGTTTGAAACGTATTTAAACGCGCTCTCTACTAGAGCCCCCGTCGGGCAGACCGCCGCGCTCTCGCCGTAGTTTACGCAATCATCATTTTCATTTACCCGCGCGATTAGGCTTTTTTGAAGTTTGTTCCACACGGCGTAGGCGTCTTTAGGCATCGCGTCCTTTTGCTCCTTGCTCGGCGCGTCTCCGCCGCGCGGAACGAGCTTAAACGCATCTACGCCCAAGCGGTCTTTTGCGGCGGTGATACAGCGCTCGCAGACGATACAAAGGCTAGGATCGTAGCTTAAATATCCCCAATCCTGTACCTCGCGCGCCGTATCGCGGATAGCGTAGCTTTGGGTATTTGTGCGCATCAGATGGGCTAAATTTTGAAGCTCACACTCGCCGCTTTGATCGCAAACCCCGCACGCCATCGGATGGTTGATACAATAAACCTGCGCAATCGCTTCGCGCTCAGCGTCGATCTCAGGGCTGCGGCTGTAGATGACCATGCCGTCCTTGGCCTTGGCGTTGCAGCTATAGACGCGCTTGCCGTCCGCTTCGACCATACAAAGTCTGCATGCGAGCGTCGGCGTACCTCCGCTTAGATAACAAAGCGCAGGGATAAAAACGCCGCAGCGACGCGCGACCTGCAGGATGTACTCGCCCTCGTCGCACTCGCAAGCTTTACCGTCGATCGTGATTTTTGCCATTTTAAACCTTAGAAATTTCGGCTAGTTCGAAATTATAGCCGCTAAAGCCCCGTCCGCCCGAGCCTAGAAGCGCGATCGCGCCATTTATCCACCCCTCTTGGATAAATTCTTTTTCCAAATTTAAATGCGGCGTTTTGATGCGGACGCGATCGCCGTATTTGATCTTTGCGACCATACTAAAATACACTCCGCCGACGAGCCGATCATCCGCATCGTGTTTGAAAACCACGGCGCCGTCGAAGTTCATAGGCTCTTTAAGCGGGCTTAAATTTACCGCATGCGGTGCGGCCAGCTCCACTTGCTCGCCGCGTAAGCTTAAAATTTTAACTCCGAATTCTGCCGCTATGAGAGACAGAAAAGCTTTGATATTTTCGGCATCGGGATGAGTTTTAATAAGCGCATCGTCGATCAAAAGCGCGTCGCAGCCCCCCCGTAAAAACTCGCAAATCTGCCCGATCTCCTCCTCGTCCACGTTGCTTTCGCCGTTTAGATACTCCAGATCCAGCTCCGCGAAATATGGCTCGTCGCAAAAGCTCGCGCAGATTAGCGCCAGCACGAAGTTTTGCGCGCCGATCTCGCATTTAATCAGCTCACTTTCTAAATACGGATCTCGCAACGGCGATACGCTTAAAATTTTAGCGTGTTTAAAACCTTCCGTAAGCCCCGGACTTTGCAGTCTAAGTAGCGGCGCAAAATTTAAAATTTTCATATTCTCCCCTTTTTTGCGACTATCATCCAATCGACCTGGTTATATCGGATGGAATTTAAAAGCGTGGAATTTAGCCCCTCCACCAGATCTGCGCTTTTTTGAACCGCGCTGAAATCGCCCATCTCAAACATAAAGATCATCGTCTCGCCGTGAGCGGAATTTTTTAAAATTTCGCCCATGCGGTTTAAAAATTTATCGCCCAGATGCCTTAAATCGTAGCGTTTCATCGATCCACCTCGCCTAAGATAATATTAGTGCTGCCGATGATCGCCGCGGCGTCGGCAAGATACTGCCCGGGTAAAATTTCCTCATAGACCGCGCAGTGCCAAAAGCTCGGCGTGCGGATCTTAAGGCGGTACGGACGACTTTCGCCCATCGAGCGGATATAAAATCCAAGCTCGCCCTTAGGGCTCTCGCTCGCGGCGTAAATTTCGCCCACGGGCGGGCGTAAGCCCTGCGTAACCAGTACGAAATGCTGCATCAGCGAGTAGTTTTGCGCCATAATCTGCTCTTTGCTAGGATTTACGTAAGCGGGATTGATCGCTAAAATTTGCGGATCGCTCAGCGGGTAGTGCTTCGCGCACTGGCGCAAAATTTTAAGGCTCTCGCGCATCTCCGCCATATAGCATTTATAACGCGCGTAGCAGTCGCCCTCGCTCGCATACGGCACTTCGAAATCAAGCTCGTCGTAGATGAGATAGGGCTCCTCTTTGCGGATATCCCACGCATGTCCGCTAGCGCGCAGTGTTACTCCGCTACAGCCACAGCTAAGGGCATTTTCGTGCGAAATCACGCCCACGCCCTCGGTTCGCATCAGCCAAATTCTATTGGTATCAAGCATATCTTCAAATTCTTTAATATCGCTCGGGAATTCGTCGCAAAATTTCAACATCTCTTCTAACCAGCCGTTAGGCAGGTCCAAAAACACGCCGCCGATTTTGATATTATTGTGTGTAAGGCGCGCGCCGCAGTATTTTTCTATGAGATCGAGTATGTATTCGCGCGAACGAAAGCAGTAGAGAAATACCGTCATCGCGCCGATGTCAAGCGCGTGCGTACCCAAAAACAGAAGGTGCGAGCTAATGCGATTAAGCTCCAGCAAGATCGTGCGGATGATCTGCGCGCGGCGCGGCACTTCGATGCCGCAGAGCTTCTCGACCGCGGCGCAAAAGCCGTAGTTGTTCGAGCCCGATGCGACATAATCGACGCGGTCGGTTACGGGGACGAATTCCGCGTAGATCATATTTTCTGCCATCTTTTCGATGCCTCGGTGCATATAGCCCACGCCCGGACGCGCACGCACGATACGCTCGCCGTCAAGCTCCAGCACTAGCTTTAGCTGGCCGTGCGCGCTTGGGTGCTGCGGACCGAAATTTAAGATCATATTCGCGCCCTCGCGCTCGTACTCGATGTTTTCGAAAAACGGTCTTAGCTTGCTTGGATTTTGCATTATTTTCTCTTTGTGATGATCTTGTAAATTCCGCGTTTAACGCGTTTTACGAAACGCACGCCGCCCTCTTCCTGATATTCTTGTAAAATTTTCTCTTGCGGCCGCGGCTCGCCGTAACCGCCCTCATGATAGAGCCGCGTAAAGTTAAAGGTATCTTTTTCATCCACGAATGCGGAATTTCGGTTTTCTTCGCCGATCCGCTCACGCGCGCCAACCCCAAAAATTTTATCCACCTCGTACCACTTGGCAAACTCGTCTCCTTGCAGCGGGTAGGACTTCAAAAGCGGGTGTCCGAACCAATCATCGGGCATTATTAGGCGCGCCAAATTTGGATGATTTTCAATCCAAACGCCCATCATATCGTATAGCTCGCGCTCCGCCCAGTTCGCGCTTTTGTAGATACCCGCAGCGCTTTGCAAAAAGCTCTCATTCGGCACGAAGCACTTTAGCCGCGCGCGGCGCGCTCTTTTGATATCCAAAAGCTGATAAAAAACCTCGATGCCGCCGCGAGCCTCGGTAAAATCCACGCCGCTTAGCTCGCATAAAATTTCATATCCCGCGCTCTTAAGCGCACGCAGCGCCGCTAAATTTTGTCCAGGCTCCACATAGAGCACGAGAGTGTTAAATTCCACGTATGAGTTTAAAATTTGAATGCCTTCAAGCGCGTCCAGATCGTCTTTAAAATCGCTTTTGGCTACCTCCAACTTCGGCGTTTCTTCGGGAACGAAAAATCTGTCTTTGTAGTAATTTTTTTTACTCTGATCGCCTTTGGGATTAAATTTTCTCATCAGATCAGCCTTTTTGCCTTTTGCGCGCGGCGCGGGGTTTGGGTGCGGATCTTTTTTTGCAGTACCATCAGCGCAAACTGCAGCGTCTCAGGGCGAGGCGCACATCCAGGCAGATAGATATCCACGGGCACTATGCGGTCGCAACCCTGCACGGTCGCGTAGGTATTAAACATCCCTCCGGTATTGGCGCAGCTACCCATGCTGATGACCCATTTGGGCTCTGGCATCGCGTCGTATAGGCGGCGCGTAAACTCGGCGTGCTTTTTACTAAGCGTGCCTGCGATTATCATCACATCCGATTGCTTGGCGCTTGCGCGAAATATCGTGCCGAAGCGGTCGAAGTCGAATCTGCCCGCGCCCGCCGCCATCATCTCGATCGCACAGCACGCAAGCCCGTATGTCATCGCCCACAAAGAGTTACTCCTGCCCCACGCGATCAGCTTATCGACGGTGGTGAGAACTACGGGAAGTCCGTTTTCGCGCGCGTAGTTTATCTTATGCTCTGCCAATTTAGCGCTCCTTTTTTCCAGGCGTAGATGAAACCGATGCCTAATAATACGATGAAAAACGCCATCTCCACGAGCCCGAACACGCCTAAAATTTTAAAATTTACCGCCCATGGAAACATAAAGATAATCTCGACGTCAAAAAGTATGAAAAGCACGGCTATCAAAAAAAAGTGGGAGTTCATTCGGTTGGGCTGCTTGACGGCCTCGGGTCCGCTTTCGTAAATTTCACCCTTTAGCCGCTCGTCGCGCCTGTCTGCCAAACGCGAGCCTACCAAAGAGGATAGTTTAACGATGAGCGAAAAGACGCAAAAAGCCAGGATTAGCATTATGAATATTCCGAAATATGGGCTTTGCAGCGGAATTCTAGACATTTTTCGCCTCGGTTTTAAAATTTAATGCGGATTGTAACGAAGTATTGATTTAATAAAGCTTAGCGCGCGCCACTAAATTCGCTTTTAAAATTAAAATTTATATACCTCGCCCGTGCGATTTAGTGGGGATTAAGGCGCGTGTGGTAAAATTTCGCGGATTTTAAGGGAGAGCTATGAAATCTAGCAAGATAAGTCTCATTTTCTACGGCATATTCTGCGGCGTAACAATCTATTTTCTTATCTGGGGATTCGGTTTTATAGGAAGCGGCGATAAAATGCTATTTTTAGTTTCGGTATTTTTGGGCATCTTTATGGCCTTTAATATCGGCGGAAACGACGTGGCAAATTCCTTCGGCACCAGCGTCGGAAGCGGCACTCTTAGCATCGCGCAGGCCCTTTGTATCGCAGCGGTATTTGAAGCAAGCGGCGCGGTAATCGCAGGCGGCGAAGTAACCTCGACGATCCGCAGCGGCATAATCGATCTTAGCAAAATGGACGTGCATCCTAGGGATTTTATCTATGTAATGATGAGCGCGCTTTTCGCAGCGGGGGCATGGCTGCTTTTTGCCAGCAGAAAGGGTTTGCCCGTATCTAC
>CAUPZQ010000006.1:0-67638 GCA_963515915.1 uncultured Campylobacter sp. | reverse complement strand
ATCGAGGCTATGGCGCAGGGCGTGCGCGAGGTGGCGGGCTTCGCCGAAGTCGTGGGCGAGAATCTAGGCGGCTGGAGCCATCCAAACGGCATGCAAATCAGCCGCGTGCGCGTGCCGCTGGGGGTGCTTGGTATCATCTATGAGAGCCGTCCAAACGTCAGCATCGACGCGGCGGCTCTGGCGCTAAAAAGCGGCAATGCAGCGATCCTGCGAGGCAGTGCTAGTGCGCTAAATTCAAACATCTTTTTAGTAAATTTATTTAACGAGGCGGGGGCGAAATTCGGCTTACCGACAGGTGCAGTGCAGCTCGTGGAGAGCGCCGAACGCGAAGTCGTAGCGCACATGGCGAAAATGAGCGAGTATATCGACGTTTTGATACCGCGCGGCGGCAAGAGCTTAAAAGATTTTATCGCGCAAAACGCGACCGTACCGATCATCATGACGGGTGAGGGAGTTTGCCACATCTTTGTCGATGAGAGCGCAAATTTGAGCGAGGCGGCAAAGATAATCAAAAACGCCAAAACCCAGCGTCCAAGCGTCTGTAACGCCGTTGAGTGCGTGCTTTTGTATGAGCGCGTGGCGGGCAAAATTTTGCCTGAGCTTGTGCGCGAAATGCCAGAGGTCGAGTTTCGCGTGAGTTCGGAGCTTTTTAATGCGTGCGAGTCGGAGCTGCGAGGCGCTAAAAACGTCAAACTTGCAGGCGAGAGCGACTTTGGTGCCGAGTTTTTGGATCTCGTGCTAGCCGTACGCGCCGTGCGGGATACGAACGAGGCGATCAGCTTTATAAACGCGCATTCCAGCGGACATTCGGACGCAATTTTGAGTGAAAACTACGCAAACATCGAGCGGTTTTTAAACGAAGTCGGCAGCGCGATCGTCTACGCCAATGCCTCGACGCGCTTTAGCGACGGCAGCGAGTTTGGATTCGGCGGCGAGATCGGCATCAGCACGCAAAAACTGCACGCCAGAGGGCCGATGGGGGTGAGGGAGCTTACGACCTATAAATACGTCGTCCGCGGAGGCGGGCAAATTCGTTAGCGACTCGTCTTTTTCAAAAGGCTCATCTTGCGAGCGCTTTTGAGAGAAATTTTGCTTCTCTTGCGCTCACAACTGCAAGCAGAAGTCTAGCTTGCGCAAAATTTTAGCTTCTAACTCAAAAAATCGCCTCGAAATACTTGCAAATTTTATCTTATATCGCAGGCTGAATTCCGTCTGCGATACTTTTACCTAATAAACTTGAAATTTTATAAATCACCTCTGTCAAAATTTTAAAAATATATGACGCTAAAGCTTTACCATACAGGCGAAATTTTGTATCATGTCTTACTAAAATTTAAAATTTTTAATAAAAATTATATATTCCGCACGATATAATCGCGCATCTGCTCGCAGCGCGAGCGATAGCTAAATTTCAAGGAGATTCAATGAAAATATTTAAAGCCCTGCTCGCAACAGCGCTGATCACCGCCACCCTAAGCGCTAAGACGCTTAAAGAGGGCACGCTCGTAATAGCCACAGAGGGGACTTACTCGCCGTATTCTTTCTATGATGAGAAAAATAATCTTACCGGCTTTGATGTCGATATCGCTCGCGCACTAGCAAAAGAGCTAGGGCTAAAGGCGGAATTTTTAACCGCGCCTTGGGATGCGATGCTCGCGGCATTTGATGCAGGCAAAGCGGACATAGCGATGAACCAAGTAAGCATCACACAGGAGCGCAAGAAAAAATATAATTTCAGCGAGCCTTATACTGTGGCTTATGCTGCACTGGTAGTGCGAGCTGATAACGAGGAGATTAAGAGTTTTGCGGATCTTAAAGGCAAAAAAAGCGTCCACTCCGCTACCAGTAACTGGGCTGACATGGCGCGCAACTATGGCGCTGATATCGTTACAGCAGACGGATTTAGCAAGGGCGTGGAGCTCATCATAGCTCGTCGCGCAGACGCTACGATCAACGACAACATCACATTTTTCGACTATATGAAGCAGCGCCCGAACGCCCCGCTAAAGATCGCAGCTCAAGGCAATGAGCCGATCTATTCCGCCGTGCTGCTTAAAAAGGATGATGAGCTGACGGCGCAGATAAATTCCGCGCTAAAATCGCTAAAGCAAAAAGGCGTGCTGAAAGAAATTTCACTTAAATATTTTGGCAAAGACATTACGGAGTAAATTCTACGACCGCTTAGTTGAAGCGTGGAATTTTAAACTTGGTTGGGCGGAATTTCGCATTTTAAATTTCGTTCATAAAATTTTGGAGGAATTATGAAAAATTTAATAAAAACTTTGCTTGCGTGCGCGCTTTTAATATGCGGCGCAAACTCTAAAACGCTACGCGAAGGTACGCTTAAAGTAGCTACGGAAGGCACCTTTTCGCCATTTTCGTATTATAACGACAAAAATGAGCTCGTAGGATACGACGTAGATGTCGCGCGCGCAGTCGCCGAAAAACTTGGCCTAAAAATAGAATTTCTAACCGCGCCTTGGGATGCGATGTTTGCAGCATTTGATGCAGGTAAGGCAGACGCTGTGTTTAATCAAGTAAGCATCACTGATGAGCGCAAGAAAAAATATGAGTATTCTGTGCCCTACACCGTCGTTTACGGCGCCATCATCGTGCATAAAGATAACAACGACATTAAAAGCTTCGAGGATTTAAAAGGCAAGAAAAATGCAGACTCCGCTACCAGCAACTGGGCGCAAGTCGCTAAGAAATACGGCGCGCAAAACGTAACTGTAGATAGTTTCGCTAAAAGTATGGAGCTGCTGATCGCTCGCCGCGTAGATACCGTCGTACGCGATAATACCGTATTTTACGACTTTTTAAAGCAACGCCCGGACGCTCCGATTAAGATCGCCGCAAAGCTAAAAGATGTCGATTATAGCGCTGCAATCGTGCAAAAGGGTAATAAAGAGCTCGCAGATCAAATCAGCAAAGCCTTAAACGAACTCAAAGCCGAGGGCAAGCTAAAAGAAATTTCGCTTAAATATTTCGGCAAAGATGTGAGTGAATGAACGAAACAAGCAGAATTCTAGAGCTTGTTAGCAGCTCGCTAGAGCCGATGGCGCTAGCTCTGCTGCAAGTTACGATCCCGCTTACGATAATCTCATTTCTGCTCGGGCTTGTGCTTGCAGTGCTGACGGCGGTCGCACGCATCGCAAATTTTAAAATTTTAAAGCAGCTAAGCGAAATTTATATTTGGATTTTTCGCGGCACTCCGCTTTTGGTGCAGCTTTTTATCGTCTATTTCGGGCTTCCAATCATCGGGATCACACTTGATGTTTGGGCTGCTGCGATCATTACCTTTAGCCTAAATATCGGAGCTTACGCTTCAGAAGCGGTACGAGCTGCGATCCTATCGGTACCAAAGGGGCAATGGGAGGCGGCTACCTCGCTAGGCATGAGCTACGCTCAAATTCTGCGCCGCATTATCGCTCCGCAAGCAGCGCGCATATCGCTGCCGCCGCTATCAAATATATTTATCTCTACGCTTAAAGACACCTCGCTCGTAGCCTCGATTACGATGGTTGATATGTTTATGGTCGCTCAACGTATTGCTGCGCGGGCATTCGATCCGCTCACGTTATACGTGCTGGCGGCGCTATTTTATCTAGCGGTCTGCACCCTTCTTACGTTCTTACAATCCAAGCTAGAGCGACGATTTTCAAGGTTCGTATGATGATAAAATTTACGAACTTAACTAAGCGCTTCGGCGATCACGTCGTGCTAAATGGGCTAAGCTTAGAATTTCGCGACGGGCAAACGACAGTGATTTTAGGAAGCTCCGGCTCCGGCAAATCCACGATGCTGCGCTGCATAAATCTGCTCGAAATTCCAAGCGGCGGCGAGCTACAGCTAGGCGAGTTTAAGATAAATTTCGATGCTCCGCATAAAACAAGCGAGTATCATCCATTCCGCGCTCATACAGGCATGGTTTTTCAAAGCTTCAATCTCTTTCCACACCTCAACGTCTTGCAAAACATCATCGAAGCGCCCATACACGTGCTAAAGCAGCCACGCGAGCTTGCTGAGGCAAATGCAATGGCACTGCTAAAAAAAGTCGGTATGGCGGATAAAGCTGGCGCGTATCCGGCTCGCCTCTCCGGCGGTCAGAGCCAGCGCGTGGCGATCGCGCGGGCGCTTGCGATGCAGCCTGAGTTTTTGCTGCTGGATGAGCCTACGAGCGCGCTTGATCCCGAGCTTGAGGCACAGGTGCTAAAGACTATCGCAGAGCTTGCCGCAGAGGATCGCTCGCTTATCATCGTCACGCACAATATGGGCTTTGCACGCAAGATCGCAGATAGAATTTTATTCTTAGACGGCGGAGTTATCGCATTCGACGGCGACGCAGAGGAATTCTTCGGTAGCGGCGACGAGCGCATAGCTAAATTTATCGGAGCGATGAGCTTTTAAATCCATTAAATTTTAAGGAGAAAAGATGAAAATAGATACCCTAATCGTAAAGGGCATAGAGGCTAAGTCCAACCCCCACAACGCGGTGATTCCGCCGATATATCTAGCCAGCACCTTCGTGCAAGAAAGCCTGGATGATTTCGGCAAATACGCCTATTCGCGCGGCGCAAATCCTACGCGCAACGCCTTTGAAGAGCTTTTTGCAAAATTTGAAGGCAGTAAATACGCCTTCGCGCTAGCCTCGGGTATGGCGGCTACGAGCGCTGCATTCGCGCTGCTTAAAAGCGGCGATCGCGTGCTGTTAAATAACAACGTTTACGGCGGCACCTATCGATACGTAAGTGGGATTTTTAAAAATCAAGGGATCAATTACGACTTGGTGGATGACCTAAATTTGATCACCGAAATTCCAAGCGACGTCAAAATGGTCTTCATCGAGACGCCATCAAATCCGCTTTTGCGAGTAACCGATATTGAGCGCATCAGCGAGCTCGCGCACAAAAACGGCGCACTTGTGGTTATGGATAATACCTTTTTGACCCCATATTATCAGCGCCCGCTGGAGCACGGCGCAGACGTCGTGGTTTATAGCGCGACCAAATACATAGGCGGGCATGCCGATCTGATCGCCGGCATCGTTACGACGAATGACGACGAGCTTGCCGCAAGAATTCAGTTTATGAAAAACACTCTGGGCGCGACGCTATCGCCTACCGACGCGTATTCGCTCATACGCGGGCTTAAAACGCTAAGCGTGCGCTTCGACCGTCAGAGCGAAAATACGCTAAAGATAATAGAATTTTTACGGAGCAATCCTGCGGTAGAGGCGGTAAATTTTGCGGGCTCGCATTCTGAGAGCGAGAAAAAGATACAAGATCGCCAAGCCAGCGGCATCGGAGCGGTCATCTCGCTGGTGCTTAAGCCGCAATACGACTATAAAACCTTTGCGCGCAGCCTTGAGCTATTTGATCTAGCCGTGAGCCTGGGCGGCGTAGAGAGCCTGATCTGCCACCCCGCGTCGATGACGCACGAGAGCTATCCGCGCGAGCTGCAAGAGCGCATCGGCATCAGTCAAAATTTGCTGCGCCTAGCCATAGGCATCGAAAACGCCGACGATCTCATAGCAGACCTTGCCGCCGCGCTAGAAAAATCTAAAAAATAGGCGGCGCGGAGAATTTACGTAGGCTTCTAGAATTTTATACAGACTTGTAAAATTTACGCGCGCAGAATTCATGCCAAAATTTAGTCCGAAATCCTTATAGCTTCGCTCGTGAAGCTATAAGGGCGCCGGTTTTTACGGACCGGCACGCAGGCGGGCTTAAAAAGACCTCCTACCGATCATTTCATTTTCTAAAAATTCCTTTTCGCAAAACCTATGTCTATTTTCTCGCGGACTAAATTTTGTATGAATTTTCACTCGTTAAATTTCACAAAGCGCGCATATAATCCGCTAGTCGCTCGGTCTAAATTTAGCGCAATTAAATTTATCAAACGAGCAAATTTAAGCCCCGTCCTGCTCAAAATTTAAAATTTCGCGCGCCGTTTAAATTTCGCTTAAAATTTTAGCCGCGCTTTAAATTTGGCGGAGTTACTTCAGCTCGCCCCAGCGCTTGGCGATGTTTAGGCTAGTCTTAAGCGGCACATTCAGGCTCGCCGCGCTTTGCATAATCTCTTGCGCGCGCTCACCGAAGCTCTGCGCCAAATCGTCCCGCACCTCGAAGATCAGCTCGTCGTGGATCTGCAAAATCAGCCGCGCCTCGCCATTTAGCAGCGGCGAAATCTCAACCATCGCCTTTTTGATGATATCGGCTGCGGAGCCTTGGAATTTCGTATTCACCGCCTCGCGCTCGTAGCTCGCATAGACCATGTTGTTGCGCGCGTTTGCGAAGTCGAAATAGCGCCTGCGCCCAAAAAGCGTGTTTACGTAGCCGTCCGCCTTCGCGTCCGATTTTATGCTCTGCAAAAATTCCTTGATCGTAGAAAACGCCGCGAAATAGCGCTCGATATAGCTCTTCGCCTCGGCGCGCGCGATGCCTAAGCTGTCGCTTAGCTTGCCCGCGCCCATGCCGTAGATGAGGCCGAAATTTATGCTCTTTGCGATCGTGCGGTGCGCAGGCTGCGCGTCGCCGAAAATGCTGATCGCCGTGCGCGCGTGAATGTCCTCATCCGCCCTAAACGCCGCCAAAAGCGCAGGATCGCGCGAAAAGTGCGCGAGCAGGCGCAGCTCGATCTGCGAGTAATCAAGCGAGATTAGCGAGTAGCCCCCCTCTGCTAGAAAGCAGTCCCGCACGTCCTTCGCAAACGTGCCGCGCGCAGGGATATTTTGCAGGTTCGGATTTTTACTCGCTAGCCGCCCGGTAGCCGTGCCGGTCTGCAAGAAATTCGATCTGACGCGGTTTTGCGGATCTGCAAGGGCAAGCTGTAGCAGCGGCTCGCAGTAGGTGCTTTGCAGCTTAAACAGCTCGCGGTAGTCTAAAATTTTACCCACCGCAGGATGCAACGCCGTAAGATCCTTCAGCACGCTTTCATCGGTGCTATAGCCCGTCTTTGTGCGCTTTGCCGCAGGAAGTCCTAGCCGCTCGAAAAGCACGGCGCCGAGCTGAGCGGGAGAGTTGATGTTAAACTGCTCGCCGCAAAGCTCGTAAATTTCATCCGTGAGCGCTCGCAAGGATTTTTCGTTGCGCGCAATAAGGCTCTTTATCATCTCCGCATCGATCTTGATGCCGCATCTTTGCATCTGCCAAAGCACCCGCACGAACGGGAACTCAAGCTCCTGCGCGAGCTTAAAAAGCGCGGGCTCAAGCAGCCCCTTGAGCTTAAAATACAGCCTCAGCGTCACCCACGCATCCTCGCTCGCATAGATCGTAGCGGCGTCCAGCTCCACAGAGGCGAAGGTCTCGCCCTTTTTGACGACGTCGCCGAAATGCACGGTCTCATACCCCAGATACCGCGGCGAGATAGAGTCCATCCCCACGGCGTTTGCGGGATCGAGTAGCCACGCTAGCACCATCGTATCGGCAAAGCGCGCAGGTGGCTCGATATTAAAATTATTTTTTACGATCTCAAAATCGTATTTTAAATTTTGCCCCACGACGTAACCGCGAAACAGCGAGCCGATCGCGGCCTTTGCCGCGTCTGAAGAAATTTGAGCAGGAGCGCCCAAATAGCTATGTGCGAGCGGGACGTAGTAGGCGCGCTCCTCGTTAAACGCAAACGAAAAGCCCACTATTTTGGCGCTTTTGCTATCGACGCTAGTGGTTTCCGTATCGAAGCTCACCAAGGTCTCGGCGCTGACGCTCTCGCACAGCCTCGCAAGCTCCGCAGCATCGGTAATGCAAATAGGCTCAAATGGCGTTTTAAAAGCGCTCTCGCAGCTTTGCCCGCCGCAAGCGGAGCCGCTAGGGATAGAATTTTGCCCGTCTAGCCCCCCTACGGCAGCGTCCAAGATAGAGCCGCCGCAAGACGGCTCTGCGCCGGAGCCTTTGCTGCCCGCGCCCAAAACGGAGCTTTTTGCGCTTGCGCCTTTGCCCTCGCTCCAAAAATCAAGCCCGTTCTGCTCCTGCAAGCTTAACGCCGAAAGAAGCCTATTTAGCGCGTAATCTTTTAAAATTTCGCGAATTTTAAAAAGCGGATTTTGCTGCGGGAATTTCGCGTCCTCTAAAGGCGGGATTTCCAGCTCGTCGTAAAGCGTAGCCAGGCGCTTGCTTATGTAGGCGCTCTGCTTACCTTCTATCAGATACTCGCGCTGTTTGTTCTGCGGCAGGCGGTCTAAATTTGAATAGATCCCATCGAGCGAGCCCCATTCGTCTAAAAGCTTCTTCGCTCCCTTATCGCCGATGCCCCGCACACCCGGGATATTATCGGCGCTGTCGCCGCAGATCGCCAAAAAATCCACGATCTGCTCGGGATAGACGCCGTAGCGCTGCAAGCACTCCTCCCTTCCATAAAGCATCTTTTTGCCGTGGCTGTAAATTTTAACGTTTTCGCCGATGAGCTGATAGAGGTCTTTGTCGGAGGTAACGATGTTGATTTTATGCGTGGCGCCGTGCTTTTTAACGACGCTTGCGATGAGATCGTCCGCTTCGTAGCCCTCGCGTCCGAGCGAGTAAAGCCCCATCTTTTCGATCATCTCGATGCAGACCGGCAGCTGCTGCAAAAGCGCAGGCGGCGGGGCTTGGCGGTTGGTTTTATAGTTCGGATCGATATCCGAGCGGAAGGTCTTGCCCTTGCTATCCAGAGCGAAAATTATATAATCGCTCTTAAATTCCTTCGAAAGATTTGCGATGAAGCTCGCAAACCCGCTCACCATGCCGCTGGGTTTGCCGTCTTTGGTCTTTAGCCCGCTCATAGCGTAGTAGAGCCTGAAAAAAAAGCCGAACGTATCGATGATCGTGATGGTCTGCATAATGGTCCTCGGATTTAAAATTTTAACGCGTAGTGTATTAAAATTCGGCTAAATTTACAAATTCCGAATAGGACTTGACCTGCCTCATTTCAAAATTTTAAAATTTGCTATATAATCGCGCAAAATTTTAAAAAAGGATCAAGTATGGATTTTTTCACAGACTGGCAGGAGTTCGACGCGGCGGGCGCTACGGTGAAATTTTATAAAAAATCACAAGGCGGCGTGGAGTACATCGGCTTTGATTCGCGCAAATGCGTCCCGCCCGAGCCTATGGTAAATGCGCTGGTGGCGCTAAATTTTGTAAAAGATAGCACCAAAAAGGTCGTCATGCTCAATCATAAATTTCCGATGGGGCTGATCCCAAAAATCGAGTCTAAATTTGACATTGCCCGCGAGGATCTGGACGGCGACGCGGTCAAGCTCACCATCAGCCTAAAACCGGGCGCGGTCAATGAGGGCTTCGATACCGACGCGAAGTGCCACGGCTAAAGGACTTTAAAATTTAGATGAATATCACGACATTTTCGCCGCCGTTTCGCATCGTAGGCGGCTATTTCATCTGCGGCTTTATCTTTTTGCTGCTAAGCGCGGCGAGCTTTTTAAAGGCCGATTTCGGCGCGATTCAAGCGCCGCAGACGGCGAGCTTTTTTCACGTATTTTTACTGGGTTTCGTAATCAGCATAATCATCGGAGCGCTCTATCAGCTTACTTCGGTCATCATCCAAAAGGAATTTTTCACCGTCAAATTTGCGTTTTTAAATCTCTTTGCTTACGCTGCGGGCGTGGCTCTGCTAAGCGCGGGATTGCTACTTTCAAGCATCCCTTTGATGCACGCAGGCGGCACCGTTTTGCTGCTTAGCCTATTTTATTTTACGATCTGCTACGCGCTAAGCTTCATCGGCACGCCCAAATGGAGCTTCCCCGCCGCAGCGCTTGCGATCTCGGCTGCGTTTTTAGCGGTAGGGATCAGCCTTGGCTTCGCGCTCGTGCTAGCGCTTAGTGGTGTGGAGATTTTCGGAGTATATTTTTCAGAAATTTTATCCTATCACATATACTTCGTGCTGGGCTTTGTGTTTTTCGTCATCGTAGGCGCTGCGTGCGTACTGCTGCCGATGTTTAGCCTGGCGCACGATCTAAGCTTCGCGCCGGCAAAAGCTTCGCTGGCGCTGTATCTGCTCGCGGGGCCGTTTTTGCTAAAAGATTTTGGAATTTTCATCGCACTTGCTGCGCTTGCAAGCTTTGCGGCCCAGGCGATCTATATCCTAGCCAGGCGCGTGCGAAAAGCGATCGATTATTGGAATTTAAACGTCTATATCTCGCTGGCGGCTTTGGGATTTAGCGGCGCATTTTGGCTCATGGGTCGCGCGGACTTGGCGGCGTTTTGGCTGCTATACGGCTTTTTGTTCGCCTTCATCGTCGCGCACCTTTATAAAATCGCGCCCTTTCTCATCTGGTATCACTACGTCTCGCCCTTCGTCTGCAAGCGCAAAATCCCTATGCTCGAGGATATGATAATCAAAAAGATCGCCTACGCAGCCTGCGTACCAAATGTCTTAGCACTTGCGTGCGCGAGCCTTGGAGCGCTAACGCCCGCGGTGATCTTGCAAGCGGGAAGTATAATTTTGGTGCTAATCAACATCGTAAATATCTTTAACTACATAAAATTCGGAGAGGAAAAATGAAAGTAACGAAGGAACAAATTTACGACGCGCTTCGCGCCGTGGTGGACCCTGAGGTAGGCTTTGACGTCGTGTCGTTGGGGCTCATCTACGACGTAGCTGTGGACGACGAAAACAACGCCAAAGTCACGATGACGCTATCGACTCAGTCGTGCCCGCTACACGAGATGATGGTGGAATGGGTGCGCGCGGGTGCCGAGAGCGTGGAGGGCGTCGGCGAAGTAGAGATTGATCTCGTCTTTGAGCCGATGTGGAATATCGACATGGCGGAGGATCACGTCAAAGAGGCTCTGGGGCGGTTTTAGGGCTCGCACGGGGTACTTTTCGTAGGTCGTTCCATGCTGCGCAGATTCCGCCAGGGCGCTTCCTCGGATCGGTCTAGACGCTGCACGGATAGCCGCCAGGGTACTTTCTGAGGATCAACCCGATGTGCTACGGGCATCGGGGCTTTTTTCTGCGAATCGCCCGAAGCGCTACGCGAGATACTGGGCACTGCATGAAATTCCAGAGCGCTGCGTGAAATGTCTTGGTGTTGTATGAAATTCCACAGCGATGCGTGATCACTGGGATATTGCACGAAATTCCAGAGCGCTGCGCAGATAGCTAGGCATTCTTGCTGCGGCGCGATTTCTCGCCGCCGTTTTAAATTTGAGCGATCTAAAATTTAACTCAATTAAATTTTGCACCTATTTGATTATCGCTTAGTTACAAATTTGCACGATCTAAAATTTGACCGCATAACCGCGATTTGGCGAGCGTCATCAAACGATTTGTGTTTGCAAAATACCGCGCGCGACGCAATATTTTAAATTTAATCGCGCCACCTGTGCCCCTGCCTGCATCTAGTTAGTTCGCCTGCTCTCCCGTCTGTGCGTCTGCGTGCCAACCCGCTCACCCATCTGCTCTCCTTTTTTCCAGCCCGAAAAACGCCGCCGCGTAAGGCGCGAATCGCAGTTTAAATTTAGCTGTAAGAGCCGTGAAATCTTACAAGCCGCGCAATGAAATTTTAAAAAACCATGGAATTTAACCACTCTGTTTATGAGCGCGGCTAGTAGATCGCGGCAGGCGTTAAATTTCAACCCAAAAGATAAAGCCAAACCCGCTAATCGCAATTATTCTGTGTAATCGCTCCGATTTATATTTGTACGTTTGATTAAAATTTTGCAAAGAAACGCGGCGCGGCTAAATAAAATTAAAGCAGATCCGTAAACGCGCGGCAAGCGGTTAAATTTAAAACTAAATTTAGACGAAATTTACGGCGAAGATCGCGGGCTTTGCGAGCTTTTTAAGGCTTCCTTTAAGCATTATCAAATTATCGGCGCCGGAGATTTTAAGAGTGGAATTTTCAAAGCAAAATTCTAAATTTTTTAGCGCGTTTTCGCTTAGGAGGCGTGCAAGCTCCAAAATATAGCTGAGCCACGCAAGCTTGGCGGCGTCCGGCAAAATCGCGCTCAAAGGCGCAAACGTAGCTCCTAGCTCACGCTTTCCGTGCATCGAGATGATCGCGGCTATGAGCGCCTTTTCTTTGTGCGTCGTGCGGTAGTTTAGCCCGCCGAGCACCATATCCGCGCTGGTTTCATGCTTGGCATAAAAGCCGATCGCCCGCCCGATCTCGCAAAGCGATGCTGCGGTCTGAAGAATTTTAATATATTTTTCATTCAAGCCGTGCAGCGGCGATAGCGTGCAAAACAGCGCCTTTGCGAACTTCGGGGCCTCGCTCGGCTCGGAAGCGAAACGATCTTTGAGGCTTCTTAGGCTCGGATTAAAACCTCTAGGCAGGTTTGCTCCGCGCAGGATCGAGCTTAAAAACGCCCCCTCTCGCACTCCCACGCCGCTTGTGATGATCTTTTTCGCTCCCAGGCGCCTTACGATCTTATCAAAGATGATGGCGCCCTCTCTGATCGTGTCGTAGCGGTCTTTTTTGATCGGGAATTTCGCCAAATCAAGCGTCTTTGCGCTCATCAGCTTGGCAAAAAACGGCGCGTATTTTTCATAATCGTAGCTGAAATTATGCACGATCTTTAGCGGGTGGTTTTGCAGGCTCATCACGGTGCCCGAGAGCGCTCGCGCGGAGCCGCCCATTACGATCAAATTTTGCGTGCGAAACTCGGCGCCTACCTGCGAGATCGCGCTGTTTATGTATTTCTCCAGCCCCTTTGTGTCGCCGCGGTCGAAAAACAGCTCCTTTAGCCGCACCGTGCCTAAATTTAGAGAAATTTTATTTTCTATCCTGCCGTTTTTTATGCAAGCAAGCTCGGTCGAGCCGCCGCCGATATCCAGCGTAACGCCCTCGGAAAAGTCGCTAAGCAAATTCTGCGCCGCATAAGCACCCAGATACGCCTCCGTCTGCCCGTCTATCTTGCGGATCGTGATGCCCGTTTGCTTGCGGACGAGATTTATAAACTCGCTCCCGTTTGGCGCATCGCGAAGCGCAGATGTACCGATGCAAAGCACGCGTTTAGCCTTGTAATTGCATACCAGGGTTTTAAATTTTTTAAACGCCAGCAGGCATTTTTGCATCGCTTCTTTGGTTAAAATTCCGCCGTTTTCGTAGGCGCCTTCGCCTAGTCGGATCTTGATCTTGTGCTCTGCTAAGATAAAAAATCCGAGCCTACTTGTGCGCTCGAAAATCACGGCTCTGGCGGAATTTGAGCCCAGATCTATGACTGCGACGCGCTTGGGCATTTAAATTTCCATATGGACGTGTTTGTATTTCAGCTCGTCCGCCGTCTCGATATTATCGGGATCGGTGATGATGCACTCGACTGGGCAGACTACGATGCAAGCGGGCTCAGAGTAATCATCTACGCACTCGCAACATCGATCGGCGTCTATGATGTATATCGGCTCATCCTCGAAAATCGCTTCATTAGGGCATTCCTCGCGGCACGCGTCGCAACTGATGCATTCTTTTGTAATCAACAATGACATATAATTTTACCTTACGAAAAGATTTATGGCGTTTATACCATAAAAAGCTTCATTTTGTTTTAAAATAGCGGAATTTCGGGCTATTTCTTAAATTTTTTAGCGGAAGCTTGAAAATTGCGACGATTAGCAAGCGCGCTTCATCGTTTTTAAGATCTACTTGCGCGCCCATCGCTTGAGCAGCATTTTTGGCTAAGAATAGCCCGAGCCCGGCTCCCGGTTTGCCGCCGTAGCGCTTAAAAGGGGCAAAATAATCAATCTCTTCGTTAAGCGGCTCGCCTTTGTTTGCTACCCGCACGATGAAATTTCCGTCTGAAATTTCGCTCTCGATCAGTACCTTTTCGCCGTCCGGAGAAAATTTTATAGCGTTTTGGACGAAATTTTGAATCACGTGCATAAAAAGGCTTTTCTGTACTGAAATATCAAGCTTCTCGGGGCTTAAGTTTAGCTCGACGTCCTTTGAAACGGTGCGCGCCAAAATCGTGAAATTTACGCATAGCTCTTTAAGATAAGCGATCATATCGGTCTGCTCGGGCGCTTCGAACTGCGCCCCCTCCTGCCGCCCGATCTCTAGGATAGAACTGATCATTTTATTCATATTATCGATCGAGTCGTTGTTATTTTTAAGCGCCTCGATATATTTCTCGCTCTCGCGTGGCTTGATGAGCGTGACTTCGTTTTTGGTTTTCATAACCGCAAGCGGAGTTTTAAGCTCGTGCGCGATGCCGATAAAAAGCTCTTTTTGATACAAAATGAAAGTCTCGATGCGCTCAAGTAGGCGGTTTATGCTGTTTGAAAGCGGGCTAAATTCGCTTGGAATTTCCGCTGCGTCGATCGGCTTTAGAAATTTTTCATCCACCGAAGCGAGCCTTTGGCTGATCAGCTTGATCGGCATCAGCAGCATGCGCGAGAGAAACATTGCATAAAACACTACCAAAAATATCATAGTCAAATTTACTAAAATTATGTCGATGAGTATTTGATTTACGATGTTTGCATAGACGCTCACGTCGGCTCGGATACTTAAAATTTTATCCTTACCATAAGGGTAGTGCAGCTGTAAATAGCTCCTGCCGCCCTCGGAACTTTCGATAAATTTAGGTTTATTGATACTTTCGTTTTCGATGATTTTGCTTTCGTATTCACTGGATGTGTCTTGTAAAAAAGATGAAATTTTCTCAGGCGGCACGGAGACCTCTACGATTTTTTGTGCTCTTTGGATTAAATTTTGAACGGGAGTTTCGAAGATAGTAATTCTCATATAATTATAGAGCATTACCGAAAAAATGACAATTAGCATCAACGAAGCGGATGCTAATTGTATTACAAAGCGGACTCTTAAGCTTTTTGTGGAAAGCAAAATCTATATCCGCGTCTGCGAACGGTCTCGATCGTAGAGATGTTTAGAGGCTTATCCATTTTCTGTCGAATTTGATTGATCGCGACTTCGATGACGTTTGGCGTAACAAGCTCAGGCTCCTCCCAGATAGCGTCTAGCAGCTGCTCTTTGCTTACGATCTGATCGCTATGGCGCGCAAGGTGGGTTAGCACCTCAAATGGCTTGCCCTTAAGCTCGATCTCTTGACCTAGATATGTGATCTTTTCCTCATCCGGATCAATGATTAGATCGTCGATCTTGATGATATTTGAGCCACCGAAGCGAAGTCTAGCCTCAAGGCGCGCTACTAAAACATCAAAATCGAAAGGTTTTTTGATAAAATCGTCCGCACCCGCGCGAAGTGCTTTGATCTCGCTTTCTTTATCGTCTTTTGCAGATAACACGACGACGGAGGTGCGCGCGGATTTTTGCTTAACCAATGCGATGAGATCGATGCCGTTGCCGTCAGCTAGCATCCAATCGGTTAGCACCAAATCATAATTTCTAATGCCGATATAATACTCTGCGTCCTTAAAACTCTCGGAAGTATCCGTCTGATAGCCGAACTCCATCAAGCCCTCCGCTATCGTCTTGTTTAAAGTCACCTCGTCCTCGACTATTAAAATTCTCATTTAATTTCCTTGCCTTAAAATTTTGCGGCGATTCTAACATATTTTAAGCAAAATTTCAAGATTTTTTAAAGAAATTTTAAAATTTTATCTCGATTTCCGCGCCGACGCTCGCATCTTGCAAAATTTCAGGTTTTAAAATTTTCATATAAAAATAATCCATCGAGCGAAATTTTGAGTGAAACTCCTGCGCGAAGTATTTTAGCGCGTCCTCTACGAGGCGAAATTTTTTCTCGCGGAACTCCGCTTTGATATATTCGCAAACCCGCGCATAGTCGATAAATTCCTCCGCTCCGAACTTCGCCCACACCCAGACGCGCTGCTCGCGCTTGCGCTCAAAATCCAGCGTCCCGATTATCGTGCCAAATTCCAGCTTTTCGATTAAAATTTTAATCATACTACGCGCTTTTCCTCGCCCTTAAGCAGCCTAGCGATATTAGGCGCGTGTTTATAAAATACGATGAAAACTATCAGAAAGATCGGCGCATGAGTGTTGATCGCGGGCATCTGCGGATGGATCACGTAGCTAGCGATAACTAGCGCAAGCGCCGCTGCAAGCGATGCTACGGATGAAATTTTAACCGTCTTGCCGACTACAAACCAAACGGCAAGCGCGATGATAAGCTCGATAGGAATAAAGCAAGCAAGCACGCCCGCGCCCGTCGCAATGCCCTTGCCGCCGTTAAATTTCAGATACGGGCTGAAGCAATGCCCAAGCACTGCAAAGACAGCCATGCTCCATAGCACATTTTCATCAAAGCCCAAAGCCCGCGCGATCAGTATCGGCAGGACGCCCTTTAGCGCGTCGCAGGCGACGGTGAGGATCGCGAGCTTTTTTGCTTTTTGCGGATCGCGAGTTTTTAAGACGCGAAGGACGTTGGTGGCGCCTATGGAGCCGCTGCCTTCGCTTTTGATATCCACGCCGCCGAGGTATCTGCCGATCAAAAGCCCAAAGGGGATCGCAGCGATCAGATACGCAGCAAAGTAGCACCAAAAATTCGGCGCCGTAAATGTCCTATATAAAATTCCAAGAATTCCGCTTCCTAGAATTCCATGCTCATCTCCTAGAAAATATTTTGAACTAGGATCGCAGAGAGCGGCGTATATGATATTTAAAATTTCACTAAGTTTATCCATAAAATTCTCCCTTTAGCTCTTCCAAAGTAGCGAAATTTTCTCGTCGTAGATGTCCGTTTTCTTCGGCGAAATTTCTTTCGTTTCGAGTTTAATATTTTTCAGATCCAGGCTCTGTTTTAGCGCGTCCACTTCGGCCTCAAATTTCTGTGTGAGCACCTCCAGCTCCTCTTGCAGCGCGCTTAGGCTATTTTCGGCATTTTTGGCTTCACTTCGTTCATTTAAAATTTTATGCGCGCTCTTGGCGCCGCTGATCGCTTTAGAGATATTGCTAGCGCTGCGCGAGCGGCCTAAAAACGCACCTAAGATCGCTCCGCCTATGTTTAGCGCCGCATCCACCCCGCGACTTAGCACGTCGCCCTTTTCCTTCTCGTATTTTTCGCTAGCGCGCGAAATTTTATCCTCAAGGCGCGCCTTTTCCTTTTCAAATTTAGCCGTAATCTCATCAGTTTTAGCCTCTAGAGCTTCATTTGCCTTATCGCCTAGGCGCACGAAAAATTCCTCCCTGCTCTCGCCCGGTTTTGAGAGCAGATCAAGCGCGCTAAAAAGCTCGAGTTTTTCATTGCGATATAGCCACTCCTTAAAGCTTTTAAGCTGAGCGTTTAAATTTTTTGCGCCCGCGATAAAGCTAGGAAGCGCGCCGTAGAGCGAGCCCGCCTGCTCCTGCCCGCTTAAATTTGCAACTTCTCGCGTGCTGGCCTCGCTCCAATCTATTTCGCTTGCGTCCGAAAGCGAAAGCAAAAAAGTGCGCTGCTGCGTAAAATCGACTCCCTTGTCGTAAAATCGCATCTTCGCGCTTGCATACAGATACGGGCTTAGCTCAAGGCTCGCGCCGTAGCTGTAAAGCTGCGAAATTTCAGCAGAAACTACGGGCTTGGCGGCGCCGGCGGATTTGACGCCTTGCGCGACGCCCGACACGGACGAAATTTCAGCCTTTTTGTCTTTCATTAAATTTGAAATTTGCTCGTTGCTTAAAGGACCCTTTAAATAGCTTAGCGCAAAGCGCGTCTCGATCACTCGCAGCACGTCCTCGTTGATGTTTTTTACCAAAAAATTTCGCTTTTTGAGGTTTGAAATTTTCTCCATCAGAACGCTTTTATCAATCGGATTTGAGCCGATGCCGCTTAGGCCGCTGATGACGCGCTCCTTATCCTGCGCGGTTTGCAAGCGCCCGATAAACCACGTACCGATATTGCTAAGCCCCTTATAATCGAGATCGACCGGGTTTTGCGTCGATAACACGCAGCCAAGACCGAACGCGCGAGCCTGCTTCAGCAGCGTAAGCATCGGGGTTTTGCTCGGCGGATTGCCGTTTGGAGGGAAAAAGCCATAAATTTCATCCATATAAAGTACTGCGCGTAGCGAGCTAGTGCCGCTGGTGGTGCGCATCCATTTGATCATCTCGCCCAAAAGCAGCGTGACGAAAAACATCCTCTCATCGTCGTTTAGATGCGCGATAGAAAATATATTCGCTCTCGCCCTGCCGTTTTCATCAAAGAGCATCTTGGCGATATTTAGCCGCTCGCCCTCGCACCAAAGTTTAAAACTCGGGCTTGCGATGAGCGCGTTAATCTTCATCGCAAGCGCCATTCGCTTATCGCTCGGAAAGAAGGTATTAACGTCGAAAACGCCGATCTTATCGAAAGGCGGGTTGCCGATCTGCGCGATGAGATCCACCACGCTCACCCCCTCGCCTTTGTTAAAATGATAGGATAGAATTTGGCTGATTAGTAAAAATTCCGGCGAGCTAAGATTATCGCTGCTAATCCCTGCAAGGCTTAGCACGCTAGTGGCGATGCCGCCGACGTAGTTGTTCAGATCCTCTTCGTTTAAGCCCTTCGGCGCTTCAAAGTCGCTTAGTAGGCTGATTCCAAGACCTGCGCTTGATTTGGGCGTATAAATTCTAAAATCGGCGCTGTTTTTCAAAAGCTGTACCCGCGCCAGGTCTTGATATGAGCCCTCAATCCCCTCGCGCCAAGTATTTGCGGTCTGCTCGGCGTACTCGCGCACGCTAAGACCCTTGTTTTGTGCCTCAGTCTCGTCGATATAGGGCTCAAAATCCTCAGCCCTCATCTGCGGAAAGGTAAGAGCTAAATTCGTTAGATCGCCTTTCGGGTCGATGATGATGGATGGGATATTATCGATCGCGGCTTCCTCTAGCAGCGTGATGCCAAGTCCCGTTTTACCGCTGCCGGTCATTCCGATGATAAGCGCGTGAGTCGTCAGATCCTTGTTTTTATACAAAAACGGCTCGCTGTTTTCAAGCCCCAGATAAAAAAGCTTTAAATTTTCTTGAAGCGTTTTCATTGCGTTCCTTAAATTTGCAATTTGCTCGGCATTATATCATTTAAATTTTTAAATTTAAATTTGCTAAAATGTGCGAAAAATCAAGGAATGGCAAGTGTTAAAAGAAAAAATTAGAAACGGAAAAAGCGGAATTTTGCTCTATGGTATCGTTCCGCCTAAAATCACATCCTCTCAAGACGAGCTCGAGCGCCTGGGTACGGCGTGGTCGCAACGCCTAAGCGAATGCGAATGCGACGGCATCGTCATCTACGATCTACAAGATGAAAGCGCGCGCACGAAAGATGAGCGGACCTTTCCTTTTGTGCATACGATCGATCCTGCGCGCTATTACACGCAGTATCTACACACCGATAAAGAAGCGATCATCTATCGCGCGGTAGGCAAATACGACGAGGCAGAATTTTGCGAAATTCTAAGGCATGCCGCAAGTGGGCTCGGTGTTTTCGTGGGAGCGAGTTCTAAAAATGAAGAATGCAAGCTGCATCTAAGCCGCGCCTATGAGATCAAGCGACTCGTGGCGCCGCATCTTTGCCTAGGCGGCATCTGCATTCCTGAACGCCATGAAAAGAGCCGCGACGAGCATCTAAAAATCGCGGAGAAGACTGCGGACGGGTGCGAATTTTTTATTACTCAGGCGGTTTATAATGTGCAAAATGCCAAAGATTTCATCGACGATTACGCCGCTTTGGAGTGCAAAAAGGTGCCGATAATCTTTACTTTTACGCCGTGCGGCAGCCTAAAGACGCTTGAGTTTATGAAATGGCTTGGTATCTCGGTGCCAGATTTTTTGCAGCAACGGCTGCAAAGCAGCGTCGATATCTTACAAAGTTCAACAGCGCTGTGCGCGGAGATGTTTGATTTCATCTATAAATACGCCCTCGCAAAAGGCGTAAGCGTAGGCGCGAACATCGAGAGCGTAAGCACCCGCCGCGTCGAAATCGAAGCCTCTCTCAGCTTACTAAAAGAGATCAGAAAAATTATCCTTAAGCACGAGAATTTAGGATTTTACGTTATTTAAAATTTTAAACCTGGCGCACGAACAAAACGCTAGATAGTCCAAGCTAGCGGAGGAATTTTAAATAATTTTAGATCGCTTTCTGAAAAATAAATCGAAATTTTATCCGAATGGAATTTGAACTTAAAATTTATAAAAAATTGCCCCAATAATATGCTTTAATAACTGTCATCCATAACTGCAAGATGATATTTCGCGCAAAATTTCCCAATGCTTACAATGGCATTGAGCTAGACTTACCATCAAAACCTATAAACCGCTGTAGCTTTCGCACTAAAGCTAAGTGCATTGACCGCTTTAGTATGCAGCTGACGTGAACGCGCCCTCCGGCTCGCCGCTATCTATATTAGAGATAACTAATTTCCTATCTCTTTTTTAGAGTATATTGTATAACGAGGGATAGCTGTAGAGGGCAAACGAAACCAATATTAGATACGACGCTCCTGCACTCATGACATAGCGTCCTTTATTGTTCCATTCGTAGTATTTGATTTAAATTTACCAGCATTTATGCTAAATTTCAAATCTAAGGCAATTTGTTGCTTGCTGTTGTAAGCGTTTTGGTATTTGAATTTTATTCTACAGCCTATATGTAGGTCGCTCAAAAGATCCACCATACGCCGCCGTAAAAATACTTGCCGAGCTTTGCAGCTAATTACAAGCCGTTAATGCAGAATCAGCTGAAATTAACACCCATTTAAGCTATTGCATATTTGATTTCTTTTATATTCTAAAAGCCCGTCACCAAAAAGCAGCAGACCTAAGACTAACGTCGTTTTACTATCTCACGCAGAAGCCGATATGCAAACTGCGCAAGATTATAATATGCTTTCAATCGCAAACGCTTCATTTTAAAATTTTGAAACCAGACTCAGAATAAATATAAATTTGAAATTAGTTTTATAAATAAGCTTGGAATTTTAACTCTTAAATATGGCGAAATTCAAAGATAACGAAATTTAAAAAGCGCTAGTTTATGCTCTTGCCGCCGAATTTTAAAAGCGCGCCGCCCCACGTAAAGCCGCCGCCGAACGCATCTAAAAGCATAAGCGAGCCGTTTTTGAGCCTGCCACTCTCATAAGCGTCATTTATTGCCATTGGAATCGACGCCGAGCTCGTGTTGCCGTATTTGCCGATCGTAAGCACGCACTGCTCGTCGCTAAATTCCAGTCTAGCCTTGACTGCCTCGATAATGCGTAAATTTGCCTGATGTGGGATGAAAAGATCGACCTGCTCGGGCAAAATTTTATTTTTCGCCAAAATCTCCACGACGTCGTTACTAAGCGTCGGCACCGCGATTTTAAAGACCTCGCGCCCCGCCATCTGCATGAAGCCTAGCTTTTCGTCGATGATTTTTTGGCTGAGTGGATTGACGCTACCCGGGGCTGCGGTAATGAGAAGATCGCCCTTGCTGCCGTCGCTAGCGGTATGAACGTCGATGATTCCGTTATCGTCGCGTGCCGCAATAATTGCAGCGCCCGCGCCGTCGCCGAAAAGTATGCACGTAGCGCGGTCGCTCCAATCGACTATCGAACTTAGCTTTTCCGTGCCGATTATCAGCACGTGTTTTTTGGCGCCGCTTTCGATGAGGGATTTTGCAAGCTCTAAAAGATAGATGAAGCCCGTACAGGCGGCATTTATATCAAACGCCGTGATGCCGAAGCTCAAACCCAACTTATCCGCGATGACGCACGCGGTCGATGGCATACAGAAATAATCGGGTGAGATCGTGGCGCAGATTATCGCATCGATCTCGTTTTTTTGCAACCCGCTACGCTCGATCGCAAGTGCCGCGGCCTTCATACCCAAATCGCTAGTGGTCTCGTCCTTTGCGATGCGGCGCTCGTGAATGCCTGTTCGCTTGACAATCCATTCATCGCTCGTTTCAACCATTTTTTCAAGATCGAAATTAGTTAAAATTTGGCTCGGTGCGTATGCTGCGATCGAGATCATCGAGGCTTTTTTCATTTTTGCTCGTTTGAAGAAATTTCGCTTTCTATCGCGGAGTTGATTTTGGAATCTGCAAATTTAAGCGCCTGAAAGATTGCATTTTTAACGGCTTTCGGAGTGCTTTTGCCATGGCTTATGATGACGCATTCTTTGACGCCTAAAAGCGGCGCACCGCCGTATTCGTCATAATCTGTGCTTTTTTTGATAATTTTAAAGACGCGCTTCATCAAGATGGAGCCTGCGATGGCGATCGGGGATTTTTTCGTTTCGTTTTTAATAAGTTTGCCGATAGCGCTTGCGACGCCTTCGCTGGATTTTAGCATAATGTTGCCAATAAATCCATCGCACACGACCACGTCTACCGAGCCGTCAAAAATTTGATTGCCTTCGACATTTCCGATAAAATTTTGCATCTTCTTAAGCATATGAAAGGTTTCTTTTGTCACCTCGTTGCCTTTACTATCCTCCTCGCCGTTGGATAATAAGCCGATGCGTGGTGCGTTTAAACCCATAATCTCCTTGGCATATGCTTCGCCCATAATCGCGAATTGAAACAAATTCTCAGGCTTACAATCCACATAAGCGCCCACATCCAGCACGAGCGTGCGTCCACCTATGGAATTTGGCATCAGCGTGGCGATTGCGGGGCGCAAAATGCCCTTTAATCTGCCTATGCGAAGCGTCGCAAGGCTCATCGTAGCGCCGCTGTGTCCTGCTGATACCACGGCTTTGCAAGTGCCGTCTTTTACTAGATCGACCGCTTTAAAGATGCTGCTCTCTTTGCGTTTGAGAGCGTCGGTTGCGCCCTCTTTCATCTCGAAAACTTCGCTTGCAGCTACGTAAGTGATATATTTCTCGAAGCCTTGATCTTGTGGAATAAAAGGCTTGATTTGCGCTTCGTCGCCTACCAAAAACGCATTAAATTTGCGCTCTTGTAACGCCTCTACAACACCGTTTATTATCGGCTCGCAGCCGAAATCACCGCCCATCGCGTCTATAGCAACGGAAATCATCGGATTAATATTCGCCCGTAGTTTTGTTTATTCTATGCGGAATTTTCCAGCTTCCGTCTTTATCTTTGACGGGAATCGGAAGGGTCACTTTGTAGTGAGTGCGTCTTTTCGCCGCACGAGTTTTACTAACTCTTCGCTTTGGAACTGCCATTTTTTCTCCTTTATAAATTTAGTTCTTGCATTCTTCGCAATAAAAATAGTCGCTTTTGAAAGCTTCCGTTTCGCTTCTTAAAATTTCATCCAGATCAACTTCGGCGCCGAAAAACTCCATAACGTCCAAGCTCTCGTGCCTTTCGTCGTTAAAAACTCCTTCGCTTAAAAGCAAATTCACGCTCTCGTTTACGTCAAGATCAAATTCTTTACCACAGCGGTCGCAAATGTATGGAATTTTACCCTTAATTTCGCCCTTGCACTCGATAAACTTAGAGTCTTTTCGTTTTAAATTTCCGCTAAGCTTAAGTCCGTCTCGTGAAATTTCAAACGGCACGGGCGATGCGGAAATTTTAGCAAAAGCGATCTTCACGCGGCACTCTTAGCAAATTTCTCTTTTTGCAAAGAAAAATGCGATCTCGGTTTTTGCGTTTTCTAGGCTGTCGCTGCCGTGAACGGCGTTAGCGTCGATGCTATCCGCAAAATCCGCTCTGATCGTGCCTTTATCTGCTTTTTTCGGATCAGTAGCGCCCATTAGCGCGCGATTTTTAGCTACCGCATCATCGCCTTCAAGCACCATTACGACCACCGGACCGCTAGTCATAAACTCAATTAGATCCTTATAAAAAGGGCGGTCTTTGTGAATTTCATAAAATTTACCCGCATCTTCGGCACTTAGGCATAATTTTTTAGCCGCTGCGATTCTTAGTCCGTGGCTTTCGAAACGATCGATAATTTTGCCGATAACGCCCTTTTTAACGGCATCAGGCTTAATAATAGAAAGCGTTTGCTGCATATAATCTCCTTAAAGTGAAAGGCGGATTGTATCGAAAAATAGGTTAAAATTTATTTAAGGATTGAATGAATTAAAATTCCGCGCATTTGATCGCGGAATTTTATCTGCTAAGCAAATACCGGGGTATCTCCGCTGCGTAGATCCGCGCCTATACTATCCCTGCTAGGTTGACCCGCTACTATATCGCTCCAGACGATACAGCCGTCGGTCGGACAGGCGCTAGCGCAAGCCGGTTCGTCGTTATAGCCGACGCACTCGACGCATTTATCGGCATATACGTAGTAGCTATCCTCACCGCTTGGGTTATCGCTATCGTCCACGATCGCATTTACCGGACACTCGTCGATGCATGAGCCGCAGCTAATGCAAATATCGGTAATTTTTACAGCCATTTTTTCTCCTTTATCAAAAAATGAAGCGCGATGATAACATACTAAATTTAAAAAATGATAAAATTTAATATTATCAAGCAAATAAATTTTATTATATAAAAATTTTCATCAAATTTCAGCAAATCTAAAGTTTTAAAATGTATAATCGCCATCATAAATTTTATTAACAAGGAGAAACAAATGATAGTAACCAACAAAGCCGTTGATTTCACGGCAACTGCGGTTTTAGGCAACAACGAAATAGTTGAGGATTTCAACCTCTATAAAAATATCGGCGAAAAAGGCGCGGTCGTATTCTTTTATCCAAAAGATTTTACCTTCGTCTGCCCAAGCGAGATCATCGCATTCGATCACAGATATCAAGATTTCAAATCCAAGGGTATCGAAGTTATCGGCGTTAGCTGCGATAGCGAATTTACGCATCTTGCATGGAAAAATACTCCGGTAAATGCAGGTGGTATCGGCAAAGTGCAGTTCCCACTCGTCTCAGACATCACGAAGGACATCGCGCGCAGCTTCGACGTGCTGTTCGGCAACGCCGTAGCGCTTCGCGGCAGCTTCCTACTTGACAAAGACGGCACCGTCCGCCACGCCGTCATCAACGACCTACCGCTAGGCCGAAATATCGACGAGATGCTTCGCATGGTTGATACGATGCTATTTACAAACGAGTACGGCGAGGTCTGCCCTGCAGGCTGGCACAAAGGTGACGCAGGGATGAAAGCAGATCCTAAGGGCGTCGCAGAGTATCTAGACAAAAACGCAAGCAAACTATAAGTTGTAAAATTCTTCGCGCGGGCGTACAAATTCTAACTGCGTAAAGTTTAAATTTAGCCTTGCGCGGGCTATTAAAGCTAGTAAAGCTTTCTAAATTCCGCTGCCAAAATTTTGAGTCGCGGCGGCGGAATTCCAAAAATTCCAAAAATTCCATTCCTCTCAATTCTGCAAGTAAAATTTCAAAACCGCAAGTAAAATCCCAAATCTTTGGCAAAATTTCACCTATAACGAAGCTAGCAAAATCATACTTTAAACTAGCTTTTGTTACAATCGCAAGTTTTTAAATCCAAGGACAATTATGAAAAAGCTTATATTTTTTATCTCCGCCCTGCTTTGCTCTTTGAGCCTTTACTCCGCAGATATCAACCCGGACGCGCCACTTAAGCTCGATCCTAGCGTCGTGCACGGCGAGCTGGCAAACGGCGTGAAATTTTATATCCTCAAAAATGACGTGCCGAAAAATAGCGCGCTTTTTTACCTCAACGTAGCCGCGGGCAGTGTCGATGAAAATGACGACGAGCAGGGCTTAGCGCACTTCGTCGAGCATATGGCATTTAACGGCAGCGAGCACTTCGATAAAAACGAGCTCGTTCATACCTTGCAGCGTCTGGGAGTAAAATTCGGCGCGGATCTCAATGCACAGACTGGCTTTGAAAACACCACATACAACATCCAAGCCCAAGTAAGCGATGAGACGCTAAAGGACGTATTTTTGGTACTGCGCGATTATGCGGGCGGCGTGAAATTTGACGAGAACGAAACGCAAAAGGAAAAAGGCGTCATCTTAGAGGAAGCAAAAAAAGGCTTTGAGAGGCGCTTTTACGAAAAGCGCGCCACATATTTATACCCTAATTCTATATTTTCCAGACGCTTTCCGATCGGACAAAATGAAATCATCAAAGGCGCCACCGGCGAGCAACTAAAAAAATTCTATGCGCGCAACTACCTTCCTAGCGCCATTAGTATCATAGTCGTGGGCGACGTAAACGTTGAGCAGATTAAAAACCTAATCAAGCAAAATTTTAGCTCTCTTTCTGCGCACGGCGAAAAAATCCCGCGCGATCTTAGCCTACGCCCATTTGAAGGCGGGCTAGCAAGCACCGTAGAACCTGAGCTCGGCACTAATGTCGCTAGCGTGCTTTACGCAGGCAAATATGAGCCGCTAAATAGCTACGGTGCGCTTAAAAATGAGTGGCTGCAAGCCTACGTATCGAGGCTGATGGAGCTTGGATACGACGCGATGAATGTGAATGCCAAAATTCCGCTTAAAGCCTATTTCGGCTCGGACGATCTGTTTAAAAACCGCAGACTATACAGCATAAGCGCAAATATTTTTAATTTCGACGCCAACGCCACATTAAATAGTCTTTTTAGCGCGATCAAAGGGGTACGCGAACACGGATTTAACAATGACGATTTTGATAGCGTTAAGGCGGAATTTAAACATCAAGTGCAAGCAGATCTGCTTAAGAACGATACGCAAAGTGCGCAAATAGAGGCATTACTTGATTTCGTACAAAACGGCAATGTAAAGCTTAGTAAGCAAGACGAGCACGATCTAAGCCTCAAGGCGTTAGAAGAAATAACGCTAGCAGATGTTAATAAATTTTTCTCTCAGATAACGGATGGAGCGAGATTTACGGAGATTATCTCGGCAAAGGATTTGGGCATTAGCCAAAAAGATGCGGAGTTGCTCTACGAAAAAGCAGTGCCGTTTAATTTCGCTGCTTCGAAGCTTGCTTCCAAGCAACTTGCGGGAGCAGATTTAAAAGAAGCGGAATTTAAAGCGCAAAAAGGCGCTAGCGGCACTGAAATTTTGGAGTTTAAAAACGGCGCTCGCGTAATTTTAAAACCCCTTAAAAGCGAGAAAAATAAAATCGCCCTTGCAGCCGTTAAAAAAGGCGGCTACGCGCACTTTGGCAAGGCCCGTGGCGAAATTCTAACTGCCCTGCTAAACTCAGGCACCATAGGCGAGCTAAACGAATACGAGGCGGGACGCTTGACCTCAAAATTTGATTATAAGCTAAGATTTAGGATGGATGACGCAGACTGCGGTTTTAGAGGCGCAGGAGCGGATCTGGAGGCGATGACACGCGAGCTTTACGCAAGATTTAGCGAGCCGCTAATTCATGCAAGCTCGCTTACGAAATACAAAACCGACGCGCTTTCGGCGATTGCGCTACGAGACGAGACGGCGGAATTTAAATTCGGCGAGCAAATTTTAAAATCTCTATATTCGGGAGATACGGCTCGCAAGCAGCCGCTTAGTGCAGATGACGTAAAGAGCACAAATCTTGCCGATTTACAGCGCGATGCGGATGAAATTTTTTCAGGCGCTGGAGATTTTATCTTTGTGCTTAGCGGCGATTTCGAGCCTGCGCGCGCGAAACAAATTCTAGCTAAATATATCGGCAATCTAAAGCCCGACACAAGCAGCGCTACACCTAAAACTTTGATACTAAATACTTCTAGCGGAGAGATTGTGCAAGACTACGGCGATAGTGATAAAAGCGAAGTTCGGATGATTTTTTCAAACTATGAGCTGCAAAATTTCGACTTTGCAGACACTTATAAATTTCAAGCGTTAAAAAGCGTGCTAAGCAATCGTATCGTCGAGCAGATCCGCGAGGCGCGCGGACAAATTTACTCGGCGATGGTGCATAGCGCCTATGTGCGTGAGCCACAAATCGCAGCGAGCTTGAACGTATCGTTTTCTACCGAGCCGAAAGACGCCAGTGCGGTTGCAGCAAGCGTAAGTGAAATTTTAAAACAGATCGAAAGCTCCGGCGCAAAAGATAGCGAGCTGGCAAATTTCAAAAAAGCGCAAATTTTATCGACCAAAAGAGCTGCACAGACGAACGATTTTTGGCTTGGAAATATCACTGCGCACGAGCTTTACGGCTATCCGCTTTATGACGAAAAAAGCTATGCGGCAAGCATAAACGCAATAAAAGGCGCCGACGTGCAAAAAGCCGCACAAATGCTAAGCGATAGGCTATTTACGGCGATTTTAAATCCAAAAAGCTCCGAGAAACGCTAATGTTCGTTTCATTTTTTAAAAGCAAAAAATGGGCACTTTTAGCATATACAGGGCTAGTATTTTTGATCGCTATCAATTGGTACCAAACTACGCTGAGCGTGCGTTTCAACGAATGGTATCGCGTATTTTATGATTTATGTCAAAACGTAGATCGTCATACGTTAAACGATTTCTACGCGCAGATGAGGGTCTTTTTATGGATAGCGATGCCTGCCGTAGCGGCGGCGATTTCGGAACGATACGTGGCGCGAATTTGGGCGTTTAAATGGCGAGAGGCGATGACCTTTTCTTATTTTTCATACTGGAAAAAGGTAAGTAAAGATATCGAAGGAAGCTCGCAGCGTATCCAAGAAGACATCTACCGCTTCTCAAAAATCATCGAAGATATCGGCACGCGCGTGCTTTCAGCGGCGATGATTCTTTTTGCGTTTATCCCTGTTTTGTGGAGCCTTAGCGAGAAAGTACCTTTTGAGGCGCTCAAAAAAATTCCCGGCTCTCTCGTATGGATCGCACTTGCAGTAAGCATCGGCGGACTGATAATTTCTTGGCTAGTAGGTTGGTTTCTGCCTAGGCTTGAATACAACAATCAAAAGGCGGAAGCTGCGTTTCGCAAAGAGCTGGTTTATGCCGAGGAGAATAAGGCGGAATATGCGAGCGAAGAGACCACAAAGACGCTATTTGGCAAATTAAAGCACAACTATTACAGGCTATTTTTGCACTACTGCTACTTTGATTTATGGCTAAATTCTTTCTCGCAAATCCTAGTCATCGTGCCCTATCTCATAATGGGACCGGGGCTTTTTACTAAGGCGATTACGCTTGGAGTGATGATTCAAGTAGGTAATGCTTTTAACCAAGTACGCGGCAGCTTTAGCGTTTTTATCAATAACTGGACGACGATCACGGAGCTTCGCTCAATCCATATGCGACTTAAAGAGTTTGAAAAAAAATCGATTACAAGGGCTAGATAAAATTCCGCCCGTATCTTGCGGCCCTATATTTCGCTTTCTAAATTTAAAGCAAAATCCCGGGTCGCTAGCTTTTAAAATTTCTACGCTTTTACTGCTCTCTTTTTTCGTGATGAGTAATGTTTAGCTTTATAAATTTATAGCTTCCTACGAGCAAGATTATCCAAATCGCGATGAAAACTAAAGATTTGATCATTTTTTAATCCTTAAAATTTTTATAATGCGGCGGATAAAAAGCGCCGCCGGTATGAAATTTAACCAAGCGCAAAAGCACGCAGTGCCGCGCACGCGAGCAGCTTCTCGCCGCCACACGGCGCGCGGAAGCCGCGCTAGGGCGGGCGCGCCTAATAATGCTCGTTTACAAGCTCCTCTTTATCGAGCTTCTTCGCATCCATTGCGCGCCAAACGTAGCTGATATAACCCAGCACGAAAGGCACTAGAAACGACACGTAAAACATCGTCTTAAGCGTATAGAGGCTCGAGCTTGCATTTGCCAAAGTAAGAGAGCTTTGCAAATCAAAATTTGACGGATAAAACGCCGTGTGATTTAGCCCTAGGATCAAAAATACGCTCGTTACCGCGCATACGACGCCCACGTCGTAGAAAAATATTCCGCGTACGCTGCTTGTAAATGCGCCTTTGAATATCCCCACCAGCACCAGCACGATGCCGAGCAGCAGCAAGATTAGCGCCGCAGGTAGGCTTAGGTAGTTATGCAGATACTTAAAGCTCTCAAGGCTTACGACTCCGCCGGCGCCGACTGCATAGCCCTGCTTTAGCAAGACCCACGCCAAAAACGCGATGAAAAATACCAAAAACGCGCTAGCGTTAAATTTAAGCGAAGCTTTGAGCTTAGCGATCATTCCGGGCTCGGCGATATTATTCATCAAGTACAAGCTCGCTCCGGTTCTGGCGCAGAAAAATAGCGCAACTCCCAAGATGTAATTAAACGGATTTGCTAGCGCCTCAAGTCCGCGAGCGGGATTTTTCCACTGCACGAAATTATTATCGCCCAGCGCAAACTCGCTGCCGCTAAAAAGCGTCGAGACGATGATGCCAAGCAGGATCGTGCCCAGCGAGCCGTTTATGAAAAGAAAAGCTTCATAGGTCTTAGCGCCCAAGAAATTATCGGGCTTTTTTCTGTATTCGTAAGCGACGGCTTGGATTATGAAGCAAAAAAGCAGAGCCATCCACGCCCAATACGCCCCGCCGAAGCTGGTCGCATAAAATAGCGGAAACGCCGCAAAGCACGCCCCGCCGAACATCACGAGCGTAGTAAAGGTAAGCTCCCATTTCTTGCCGATGGAATTTATTATAAAATCCTTCTCGGTCTCACTCTTTGCCAGCGTAAAAAGCAGCGTCTGACCGCCCTGCACGAAGAGCATAAAAACCAAAATTCCGCCCAGAAGCGAAACCACGCACCACCAATAAATTTGAAAAATTTCGTGCATCTTAAAATCCTATCTTTATCTGTTTTAGCATGATCTTTATCTCGGCTATGAATAAAACCGTAAATAAAACCGCAAAGAGCGCAAACGAGATCATTATGTTCGTTCCCGCCAGGCTCGTAGCCGCGACGCCCACCGGCATAAGATCTTGTATCGCCCACGGCTGGCGCCCTACTTCGGCTACGATCCAGCCCGCTTCGCACGCGACGTATCCCAAAGGAATGCTAAAGACGCAAAGCCATAAAATTTTCTTGTATTCGGCGAGGTTCTTTCGCATCGCCAAAAATAGCGTCACGAAAAATAGCAAGATAAAATAACTTCCCAAGGCCACCATCACGTGGAAGCTGTAAAAGGTAAGCGCCACGGGAGGGACGATCTGCTTCGCGTCGTCAAGGTAGCCGTAGCCTAAATTTTGCATATTTTGGTTGCCGAATAAAATTTCGCGAGCCTGCTGCATCGCCGCGGTGTCATTGGCGTCTTTGGCGACCTTATAATCCTTTAGCGCTTGCAGGGCGATTTTGCCTTTTTCGATCTTTTTATCCGCGCCTTCGATGCCGAATTTTTCGTTTCCAAATACTAAATCATCGATGCCCGGAGTAAAATTATCAAGCCCTCTCGTAGCCATCAGCCCCAGCGCGTAAGGCGCCTTGATCTCAAATAAAAACGGCTCCTTATCGTCTCCGGGAAGTTTGCTCAGATTTAAAACTCCCGCCGCGACGATGCCCGCGTTTACTTCGCCTTTATACAGACCCTCCATCGCCGCAAGCTTCATCGGCTGCTTTTGCGCGACCTGATAGGCGCTCTCGTCGCCGCTAAATAGCACGAAAAGCGAGCTTAGCATACCGAAGCTTGCCGCTACGATGAAGCTTTTTTTAGCAAGCGCGAAGTCTTTGTTTTTTAGCATATAAAACGCCGAAATTCCAAGCACGAAAAGCGCCGCGGTAATGTAGCCGCCGCCGACGGTATGTAAAAATTTAGCCACTCCGAAGTGAGATAGCGCAATATCTAAAAAATTACTCATCTCGTTACGCATCGTATCGGGATTAAAGCTCGTGCCTATCGGGTTTTGCATCCAGGCGTTCGCGATTAGGATCCAATACGCGCTTAAATTTGATCCGATCGCCACGAGCCAGGTCGAGAGAAGGTGAAATTTCTTACTCACGCGGTCCCAGCCGAAGAACATTACGGCAAAAAAGGTAGCCTCCAAGAAAAACGCTAGCAAGCCCTCGATCGCAAGCGGCGCGCCGAAGATATCGCCCACGAACCAGCTGTAATTCGCCCAGTTGGTGCCGAACTCAAACTCCATTATGATGCCCGTCGCGACGCCGATGGCGAAATTTATACCGAAAAGGCGCAGCCAAAATTTAGTGATCTTGAGCCACTCCTGCTTACCGGTCGCGACATATAGGCTCTCCATAAACGCCACGATAAAGCTAAGCCCCAGCGTTAGGGGCACGAAAAGAAAGTGATAAAGCGCCGTGAGCGCAAACTGCGCCCTCGACCAATCCACGCTAGCAAGCTCTTGCATTCCTACTCCTTAGTCAAATTTTTATAGATGAAATCGATTTTTTCTTGATCGGTTTTAAATTTAGAATCCAGATTTTCGTCGAAAATGAAAAATTTAAGTAGCACAAAAATTATAAATAGCTTGATCAAAATCACTGCCCATAGTGTTTTGCCAAGCTTCATCGAAGCAAATCCGTGCGCGTAAAATTTTAAAATTTTGCCGAAAAACATCAAATTTTAACCTTTAGCAATTATTAGTTTATATTTTTTATTATATAGTAATTAATTAAAATCTAACTTTAAATTTTAAAAAATTCGCGTTGATTTTATCCTATTTCGGAAAAAATTCCAAACTCTATCGCGGTGCGCCGTAGCGCGCGTTTTCAAAAAAATCGTGCGGTATCGCCGCTTTTTAGATTAAAATTTCACTTCGCTCCGGGCGGCGCGAAAGATAAAGCTAGCGGATTATCTCGTTTAACGCGGTAAATTTAAAGCAGGACAAAATTTTAATCGTTTGAGCAATATAGAATTTAGCGTCGTATTCGACTCTAAATTTAGCGAAGATTTGCGGCATAACTCATAAGTTTAACTATCTCTTGGAGATCAAATTTGCCGCTGAAAAAGAGATTGAAAGCAAGCGCGCCCTGATTTATCAGCATCTCCTTGCCGTCCTTTGCGGGCAGATTTTTTGTGCGCGCGGCTTGTAAAAACGGAGTCTGTTTGCCGTAGATCGCATCAAAGGCGAATTTTGCGCGGGATAAAATTTCATCTATTACCCCCTCGGGCGCTGGTAGCGCGTCATCTTTGAGACCTGCACCGGTGGCATTGACGATCAGATCGTAATCTTTAAATTTGAAATTTTCATAGGTAAAAAATTCCTCGCAGCCGAAGTCAAAATCTTTTGCGCTGCGGTTTAGAATGTCGAATTTCACGCCGTTTTTGCTTAGCGCGTAGCCGATTGCCCGCGTCGTGCCGCCCGCGCCTAAAATAAGCGCGTTGCGAATCTCGCCAAAATCCAAGATCGCGCAGAAAAACCCCTGGGCGTCGGTGTTAAAGCCGTGCAGCGCGCTGCCTTTTAGCACCAGCGTATTTACCGAGCCGATCTTCTGCGCTGCCTCGCTTAAGACGTCGCATGCTCTAAATGCATCAAGCTTAAAAGGCACGGTCACGTTCGCGCCCGCAAGCCCCAGAGCTTCAAATTTAGCCCGCAGCTCCTCGCCGCACTGCAGCAAAACCCGCCCGTAGTAGGCGTCCAGCTCCAAAAATTTTATAGCGTAATTATGAAGTAGCGGCGAGAGTGAGTGGGCGATCGGGTTGCCGAAAACCGCGAATCTGTCCACTATTTCACTCGGTAGATATACGCTCCGCTATTGATGCTGCGCATATCGCTAAGTGCCTTTTGTAGCGCCTCGCCCTCAAAAGGTCCAACTAAAATTTTAGTCACGCTCTTGCTGCCGACGTGAGTTTGTAAAGCGATCGGATTGTAGCCTTTTTTAGTGATTTTTTTGGTGTCAGACCCGTTTGGATCGTAGGCATTAGATGCAAAAACCTGCACATAACTACCGTTTGCCACGCTGGTGCTTGTACTCTTTGCTGCAACGCCAGCTGCTTTTATACTCTCGCTTTTAGACTCCGGCTTGCTGGCTTCTTTTTTAGGCTCGAGCTTAGCGGGCTCTTTCTTGGTCTCAGCTTTAACATGTTCCTTTTTAACTTCCGTTTTTGAAGACTCTTTTTTAACTTCTGTTTTTGCTTGTTTTTCAGGTTCTTTTTTAGGCTCTACTTTTTGCTCGACTTTTCTAATTTCGGTTTTAGAAGGTTCTTTTTTGATCTCGTCTTTTGCAGATTCTTTCTTAGGCTCGGACTTTTTTACGTCCGTTTTTTCAGACTTTTTGGCTTCGTCTTTAGGCTCAATCTTTTTACTTTCTATTTTAACTTCGGATTTTTTTGGCTCTTCTTTGATTTCGGGCTTTTGGATTTCTACTTTCTGTGCTTCAGGTTGAGCGCTTGCGACGACCTTGCTTTCTGAATTAGGCTCTTGGGTTTTTATCTCTACTTTGGTTGGAGCTGCAGATGCTGTATTGGGTTCTGATTTCACTTCTACAGGCTCAGGCTGCGAAGGCTCAGGTTTTTGAACTTGTACGGCAGGCTTTTGCTCCGCTTTGGCAAGCTCTTCTTCACTAGGCATAGTAAGACCTGCGTTAGTATAAATATCGTCTTTATTAATAGCCTTCATTATGATTAAAATTATTAAGAATAAAACTACGACGCCGGCCGCGACGGTAAGACCTTTTTTTAAATTTGCGTTCTTATCGACATTGCCACTATTGATCACTATGTCGTCTATACTGCTCATATCGAAATTTTTGTCGTTCATACTCTCTCCTAAGATTATTATTTACTTTGTAAATTCTACCACGCAAAATTTACGAAATAAATAATTCGGGTAAGCTTACCCGAATTTATTAAATTTAATACATCGCGCGATCGTAGATGATAAAGCGGTGCGCCAAATCTCGCACCTCCTCTTTGACCTGCGCCTGAAGCTTGGAATTTGAGATGTCGCTTAGCACGTCGGCGATTTTATTTCCGATAAACTCAAATTCTTTCTCCTTCATCCCACGCGCGGTAAGCGCGGGACTGCCGACGCGGATGCCGCTGGTGACGAATGGGCTGCGCGTCTCGCCCGGAACGGTGTTTTTATTCGTCGTAATGCCTGCGTTTTCAAGCGCGGCACTAGCGTCCTTGCCGCTAAAATCTCTATTTAAAAAGCTCATTAAAATCAGATGGTTATCCGTGCCGCCGCTAACGAGATCAAAGCCGCGCCCAACCAGCGTCTCGCCCAAAACTCTAGCGTTTACCTTGACCTGCTTGGCATAGACCTTCCACTCGGGGCTTAGATTGTGTTTAAAGCCCACCGCCTTTGCGGCGATGACGTGCATTAGCGGACCGCCCTGGATGCCTGGGAAGATCGCCGAGTTGATCCTTTTAGCAAATTCCTCGTCGTTGGTCATTATGATGCCGCCGCGCGGACCGCGAAGCGTCTTGTGCGTGGTCGAGCTTACGACGTGGCAGTGCGGGAACGGATTAGTATGCTCCCCTGCGACGACGAGCCCAGCAATGTGCGCTACATCGGCGAAAAGAAACGCGCCCACGCTATCAGCGATCTGTCTAAATTTAGCAAAATCTATCTCGCGCGTATAGGCACTCGCACCGCAAACGATCATCTTCGGCTTTACGATCTGAGCGATCTCAAGCACCTTATCATAATTTATGCGGCCGTCAAGCTCTACGCCGTATTCGAAGCTCTCATACATCTTTCCGCTGCTTGAAACCTTTGCGCCGTGCGTCAAATGTCCGCCGTGGCTAAGCGCCATGCCTAAAATTTTATCGCCAGGTTTCAAAAATGCGGCATAGACGCCTTGGTTGGCTTGGCTGCCGCTGTTTGGCTGGACGTTTGCAAACTCACAGCCGAAGAGCTTTTTGCAGCGGTCGATCGCGATCTGCTCGATCTCGTCTACGAACTCGCAGCCGCCGTAGTAGCGCTTGCCGGGATAACCCTCGGCGTATTTGTTCGTTAGCACCGAGCCCATCGCCTCCATCACCTCGGGATAGGTAAAATTTTCGCTCGCGATCATCTCTAAATAATCGCACTGGCGGGCAAGCTCTTTGTTGGTTAAACTAAAAATTTCATTATCGAATTTTTCTAAATTTGACACGTTCACTCCTTCTCTAAATTTAGTGGCCTCATCGCAGGGAATAAAATCACGTCGCGGATCGATTTTTTATTCAGCAAAATCATCGCCAAGCGATCGATTCCAAGCCCCCAGCCAGTAGTCGGGGGCATCGCATAGCTAAGCGCGCGGACGTAATCCTCGTCCATCTCGTGCGCCTCGTCGTCGCCTGCATTTTTGGCATCGATTTGCGCCTTAAATCTAGCGTATTGATCGAGCGGATCGTTCAGCTCGTTAAAGGCGTTGGCCAGCTCCTTGCCTGCAATGTAGAGCTCAAATCTTTCGGCTATCTGCGGATTTTCGTCGCTTCTGCGCGAAAGCGGGCTGATCGAGATTGGAAAATCCACGATGAAGGTCGGATTTATAAGCTTAGCCTCTACGTAATTATCAAAAAGTTCGCTCTGTAGGTGACCTAGATCGAGCTTTTCATTGACTTCAAATTTATCTTCTTTGAGTTTTGCGACGATCTTTTCGCGATCATTTACGATCTGCGGCTCGATGCCGCCTATCTGCGTAAGCGCGTCGAGATACTTTATGCGCGCAAAAGGCTTTGAAAAATCGATCTCGCGCTCATCGTAGGTTAAAATTTCACCTAGCCCGAGCCTCTTAAATAGCGCTTTAAATAGCTCCTCGGTTAGGTTCATCGCGTCGTTATAATCATGCCATGCCCAGTAGAATTCTATGCTGGTAAATTCCGGATTGTGCGTCAGATCCATACCCTCGTTGCGGAAGTTTCGATTGATCTCAAAGACCGCCTCCATGCCGCCTACGATAAGGCGCTTAAGATAGAGCTCTGGCGCGATACGTAGGTAGCGGTCGACGTCGAGGGCATTGTGATGAGTGATAAATGGCTTAGCATTCGCGCCGCCCGCGATAGGGTGCATCATCGGCGTTTCGACCTCTAAAAATCCGTGCTTTTCAAAAAAGCTGCGGACCTCGCTAACGATGATTGAGCGCTTGATGAAATCCTCGCGAATCTCGGGGTTCATTATCATATCGAGGTATCTTTGACGGTAGCGCATCTCGATATCGACAAGGCCGTGAAATTTCTCCGGAAGCGGACAGATCGCTTTGGACGCGAGCGTTATTTTGCTGGCATGGATCGAAAACTCGCCCGTTTGGGTGACGAAAGCGTATCCGCGCACCAAAATTATATCGCCTACTTCGAGATTTTTCTTAAATTTAGCGTAATCCTCCTCGCCGATGCTGTCACGAGAGTAATAAATTTGAATATTGCCGCTTTGATCTTCTACGTTTGCAAAGGTGGATTTGCCCGCGACGCGCTTTAGCTTTAACCTTCCGGCAAGGCTTACCTCCTCGCTCGCTTTTTTATCCTCAGTATCTTTTATGTAGCCGAATTTCTCTCTAAACTCAGCTATGCTCATATCTTTTTTTAGAAAGTGCGGATAGGGATTAGCCCCTAAATTCCGAAGTTCCGACGCCTTGTCTATCCTTTGGATTTCTAACTGGCTATCAAACAATCTACTTCCTTTTTGCCGCGCATTCAGGACAAATTCCATACAGCTGCATCATATGTCCCGTAAGCGCAAAACCGTGCTCTTTGGCGACGGCAAGCTGTTTGCGCTCGATAGTGGCGTCTTGAAATTCTATGATCTTATTGCAGCTTTTGCAGATTAGATGGTCGTGGTGAGGCTTGTTCGCAAGCTCAAATTTTTTACCCTGTGCGCCAAATGAGATCGACGTCGCCATGCCTGAATCCTCAAGCAAATTTAAGGTACGATACACGGTCGCTATGCCTACGTTTAGCTCCGGAAATTTCGCTTTGATCTCGTTGTGAAGCGCCTCAGGTGTGAAGTGTTTGTTATTGTTATAAAGCGTGCGGAGCAAAACCTCGCGCTGCTTGGTATATTTTAGACCGCTAGCGGCAAGTGCCTTTTTAAACTCAACAATTAGAGCGTCAAACTCTAAATTTTCGATTTTTGCATTCATAATTTTGTCCTTTCTGTAGAATTTACTTCTGAACTGGCGTTAAAATCGCTAGGTTCAGTGCTTTGATTTTGATCCGAGTTCATACGGGTGGTAGAATTTTGATCTTTTAAGAGCTTATCATCCATCTTAGAACCGATAGAATCCAAGCTTTGTTTGATCTTCGGATCGTCTTTGAGATTTAAAATCCAGTTTCCTATTTTTAAAAAAATCGGCGCAGTTTTGCTGCTTTCAAAATACTTTTTAGTCTGTTCATTCATCGACATAGGACCGCTTGCAAGCGTAACGATAACGGCAAAAATCAAGAAAATTTTACTTACGCTAAACACGAAACCGCCGATCTTATCGACAAATCCGAGTCCGCTCCATTTAAAGAATTTTGAAATAATTTCGCCTATAATCAAACACGAGATCCATACGCCAAAAAGCACAGCGATAAAGCCGATGAGAACCTGCGTCGTATCGCCTGAAAGCACGCCGTTTACATTCTGCAAAGCTGGAATTTTTGCTGCAATCCACTCGCCTGCCATAGTTTTATAGCGCATCGCGGCAAAAAGACCGCCGATGAGACCCAAAATTCCAAAAATTTCTTTAACGATGCCGTTGGTGATGCCGCGCAGTCCAAAGAGCACTACGAGTACTAAACAGCCGACGTCGAACCAATTAATACCTTCCATCAAGCACCCACCACGCCTATTAGCTCTTGCAGGTTAGTCGAGTACCTAAACGCCGTGTCTTTTGAAATTTGATTTGCACGGATCGCTTTAACCATCGCTTGAGTTTGAGTTATCATACCGGTAGATTGCTGATTTAGCTGCATTTGAGAGTAAATCTGATGCACCTTGTTTTCGCGGATTAGATTCGCTACGGCATTGTTATTGAGCAAAATTTCATGGATCGCGATACGTCCACCGCCAAGCTTTGGCAAAAGCGATTGCGAAATGACCGCGGTAAGTGACACGGAGAGCATATTTCGCACTTGGAGCTGCTCGCCGCCATCAAAGCTATCGATAATACGGTTGATCGTTTGCATCGCGGAGTTGGTGTGTAGCGTACCAAATACCAAGTGACCGGTCTCAGCCGCGGTAATGGCGATCGAGATAGTCTCTCTATCACGCATCTCACCAACTAGGATAATGTCCGGGTCCTCACGCAAGGCAAATTTTAACGCATTGGCGTAGGAATGGGTATCGGTGCCGATATTTCTGTGAGAGAAAAGCGCTTTTTTATTGGTATGGACGAACTCGACCGGATCTTCAACGGTGATGATGTGCTTGCGCTCTTTTTCGTTAATCTCGTTTAGCATCGCGGCAAGAGTAGTTGATTTACCACTACCGGTAGGTCCGGTAACCAAAATCATGCCTTTTTCGTGCTTAACTACCTCTTTAAAAATCGTAGGGGCTTTTAAATCGTCCAGGCTAGGAATATCGATAGGAATAATACGAAATGCAGCAGCCAAATCGCCGTTCATAGTGTAGTAGTAGTTACCACGGAAGCGTCCGATATTAGGAAGCTCGATCGCAAAGTCAAGCTCTTTATTTTCCTCGAGTGCACTTTTTTGAGCATCGGTAATGAGCGCGTAGCAGATATACTCGATATCCGTGCCCTTAAGCGGATCCATGGCAAGTGGGCGCAATGTTCCGTCGATACGTATTTGAGGCGCCGAGCGCGAAACTAAGTGAAGGTCGCTCGCTTTGTTAAAAACGACGGTTTTTAGTAGGGTTTCGATATCTACTAAATTTCTTTGAACTTCTTCCATAAAATTCCTTTCAATCGATGATTTTCGGTACTACGAAGTAGCCGTCTTCGGACTGCGGAGCATGCTTTAAGACGCTTTCTGCGACGTCGCTTTTGCGTGGAATATCTTTGCGAAACGGAGTACCGCCTTTCAGCGTAGTGATAGCCGCCTCGCCGCTTTGTAAATCCAGCTCATTTAGAATTTCTACAAAATCTACGATATTATTTAATTGACCTTTAAATTCTTCTCGCTTAGCATCTGGAATTTTAAGAGCAGATAGCCTTTCCAGCTTGCTTAGCAAGGCGTCGTCTATTATCATAACTTTCCTTTTTCTGATAAATGCGACATTATATCATAAAAATTCTTTATATTAGGCGGTATTTAAAATTTTTTATGCTACAATTACGCCGATTTTCTCAAACAAAGGACTGAATTTTGGCTTTAAAAGACGACATCGAAGGCGTGAAAAAAGAGATTGGTACAGAAGAGCAGTTTCTAGAAAGCGTCATAAAAAGTGAAATTTTCGTAAAAAAATACAAAAAGCCGCTGATATTTTTGGCTGCGGTTTTGATCGTAGCATTTATCGGATATTACGCAAATGAATTTCTAAGCGATCGCCGCATAGCAAGTGCTAATGCGATCTATGACGAGCTGCTTAACAAGCGCGATGACGCTAAGCTAGCCGAGCTTAAGCAAGAAGATATAAATCTATACGCTCTTTATATTTTGCAAAACGGCTCTGCAGACGAGCGAGCGGCGCTAGAAAATACCCAAGGCATCGATGTTGTGCTAAAAGAGATAATAAATCTACAAAACGGCAAACAAGGCGGAGTGCTACTCGCCGATTACGATTCTTTGCTCAAAGGCTACGACCTACTAAAAGAGGGCAAAATCGAGCAAGCTCACGCAGAGCTAGATAAAATTCCACTCAACTCGCCAGTTCGTCAAATCGCACTTGCTTTGAAACACTATGGAGGCAATAAATAATGAAAAAAACGCTGATATTTACGCTTTTACTATCGTTTTTATTTTTAGGCTGCTCGACGAAGCGCCAGTATTTCGAACCTAGCGACGAAAACATCACAGGCGATATGAAATTTAACGGCTCGCTGCCATCGGAAATCGTAGCGGTTAGTAAAGATGGTGCTACGCTAAAAGACGGCGAAGTAATCTCTAAAAACGGATTGGTGAAAAATTTCAAAGTCCTAAAAAGTGAGAAATTTTTAGGCGAATATGACGGGAATTTCGTCGTAACTGACATCAATGGCACGCTTAAAGTAGTTAGTGGCACAGGCGCCGTAAAATTTGAAAAAGCCCTCGGCAGACAAGCGCTAAGTGCAAATATACGCGGCGATGATTTGGCTTTAGTGATGAGTGATGACTCGATCATGCTTATCAAGCTAAGCTCGGGCGCAGTGGTACTCGATCATAAAGTAGGCGATGCATTCGCAATCGATTCGCGCGTAGCGTCACCGCTATTTATCAACCAGCTTATCGCTTATCCTGCGTTAGACGGACTAGTCAGCATCGCAGAAAACGTAGGTGGGCGCTCGGCACGCGATTTTGTCGTAAGCAACCAGCCGTTTTTTAACAACATTATCGCCTTGGAAAATAAAGGCGATAACCTTTACGCCGTAACTGCCACTAGGCTAATGCTGGTAAGTCCTACGGGCAATAAAAACCATAACGTAGACATCAAAGACGTGATTTTTAGCGGCGATAGAATTTATCTTTTCTTAAAAGACGGCAGAGTCGAGCTACTTGATCGCGGGCTAAATTTGATCAAATCGCGTAAATTTACCTTCGCGCAATTTAGCGGCGCGCTGCTTAGCGGCGGCTATTTGTATATCATCGAGCGCAACGGCTACGTCATCCGTGTAAATGAAAATTTAGAGGGACAAGCGATCTACGAGCTAAATGGCGAGTTCGATGATAAGTCCTTTATCGCGGGCGCGTCCTTTTACTACGACGATAAAATTTTAAATTTTGATGCTAGATAAAATTTCAAAACTTTGCGTTCGCGAAGGGCTTCTGCTTCAAAAATTCCAAACGCTGGATATCGCTAGCTTCACGCGTTCGCGCTCATACGGCGCGTATTTCGGCGTGGATCTGAAAAGTTACAACGTCCTTTTATTTATGCGCGACGCAAAATCCCGCTTTGTAATGCGCGACGCGGAATTTCTGCTCTCACTCGCAAGCGACATTAGCGCAAGCCTAGGCAAGGTCGTAAAAAAGCGCGTGCTGTTTTACAACTCGCAGATGTGCTCTAAAAGCGCGAAATTTTTAAAAGAAAACGGATTTAGCCTCTATGCTTTTGTGTGACGTAGGAAATTCCAGGGTTAAATTTTATAAAGGCGGCGTAACGCAAAGTATGCCCGTAGCGGAGTTTATGCGGTACGAGCCGAAGGAGCGAATTTTTTTCATTAGCGTGAACGAAAGCGTGAAAAAAAAGCTGAAAAACCCTCTATTTATCGATCTGGCGCCGCACTTTGAGCTAAAAACCGCCTACCGCGGGCTCGGGATCGACCGCATAGCGGCGTGCTCCGCGGTGGCGACGGGCATCGTCGTCGATGCGGGCAGCGCGATCACTGTGGATTTGATGTTTAGAGGCTCGCACCTAGGCGGATTTATAATGCCCGGCATTAGCACGCTTTTAAAGTCGTTCGCGAGCATCGCGCCGGTGCTAGACGTGACGCTTTCAACCAATATCGATCTGGATCCGCTGCCGCAAAAGACCGTAAGCGCCGTAAACTACGGGATTTTAAAGCCGATAGTGCTTGCGATCGAAAATATCGCGGGAAATAATAAAATTTACTTTACGGGCGGCGACGGAGCCTATCTGATGCGGTATTTTCGCAACTCGATCTACGAAAAGGATCTGATCTTTAAATCGATGGTAAGCTTGATCACAAAACAGGGGCTCGCATGATAACCATAGCGCTACCGAAAGGCCGCATAGCCGACGATACGCTTAAAATTTTCAAAACCATCTTCGGGCTTGATTTCGCCTTTGAGGATCGCAAACTCATAATGCAAGAGGGCGATTTTAAATTCCTCTACGTCCGCAACCAAGATATCCCTACTTACGTTATGGGCGGTGCGGCGGATATCGGCGTAGTGGGGCTTGACGTGCTTGAGGAGCACCGCCCCGACGTACTTACGCTGCTCAATCTTAAAATCGGAAAATGCCGCGTCTGCGTGGGCGTACATGCAGGCACTCAGCTAAACTACGGCGCTCCAAGCCTAAAAATCGCTACGAAAATGCCCAACATCACTCGCGAATACTTCGCTTCCAAGGCCGTCGCCGTAAATATCATCAAACTCTACGGCTCGATCGAGCTTGCCCCGCTCATAGGGCTTGCCGACGCTATCGTCGATGTCGTGGAGACCGGCGCTACGATGAAGCAAAACGGGTTGCAGCCCGCAGAAACCATAATGCAAAGCTCTGCGCACCTCATCGCCAATAAAAACAGCTTCGTACTAAAGCGCGATGAAATTTTAAATTTAAGAGATAAACTAGCCCGCACGATCGCGTAAATGCTCGCTTGCCCTGCCACGCAGTGCTTGCGGCAGGCGCGGCATATTTTGCGTGAGAATCATCACTACTTTGGCGCGCTGTCGTTTAAAAAACCGCTGCTGCGTATAGAATTTTACGGCAGCAACCAACCGCACCGATTAAATTAAACAATTGATTTATCAAGAAGCGGAAGCGCTGTCAAGCCACGGGGCGTAAAATTTTAAAATTCTATCGCTACAAATTTTAAAAATTTAGCCTAAATTTACAGCTCGTAGAATTCCGAAATTCTAAAACCCTGCGGCATAGAATTTCAAAATTCCAAAATCTCGTTCCACAATTTCACGCCGTAAAATTTCAAAATTTTGCAAGTTCTAAATTTAGGCTCAAATTTCCGCGGCTTGGAAACGACAGAATTTCTAAATTTCAACTCGCTAAATTTCGCCGCTCAAAATTGCGCGGAATTTAATTAGCGCCATTCTTTAAGCATAGGAAGCAGCTTGCGCAAAAATTAAGATGCTAGCCGTCCGCATCGCAGCGACGTAGAACTCCACAAGCCCCGCGTGCAAGACGATCCCTGGCTGCAGCGACATTTTAAAAACTGCTTCATAAGGCTTACAAAGCCCGCACAAGCAGCATTATCACCTATATTTTCGGGCAGGACAAACACGCTTAGCGCGAGCAATATATACAGCGCGAAAAATTTCAAATACAGCCGTTTAACAATTTTGATAAATTTTGGATTTAAGACAGGTTGCATCCCGGCGCGCGGCTCGGCTCGAGCCTAGTCCGCGCTAGCTCGATCTTAGGGCACCGTTTGCTTGGTCAGCTTTGTTTCGGATTTTTTCTGCACGTCTTGAGTCCGTTTTTGCGTGCTTTACTAAATTTGCTCGGCGAAATTTTACTGCGATAAAATTTTACGTAGTAAAACTATGCCTAAAATTTCAAATCCGCTAAAGTTTAAAATTTTAAAGCTACGCGGAGATTCGCCAAAGTAAGGCTTCGCAAAAATTTAGCTAGAAATTTAAAAGTGTCCGCGCCGTTTGTCGTGCCGCAGGTAGGCTAGCGCGACAATATAATTCAACTCTGCCTAGGCACGGCGAGCTGTTATTACGGCAACTCAAACGGCGCACTACAAGCCTTGCCGACGCAATAAAGCAAAAGCAGTCTATGTGCCTGAAATTTGTGGCAGATAAAATTCCGCCTCGATAAACGCAATAAATTTAGATATCGCGGACGATCTGCGTGATTACGATTCTTATGTGTCGCACAGTAAATTTTGCACGCGGCAAGCTTTGAGCCGAAAATATTGTCGTCTCTTATCGCAACCGCGCCAAAGCCTAGGCTCTCTGCGCGCTCAGATACCGCTTGCGTGCGGCGACAGGCAAGAATAAAATTTAACCGATCCAGCGCGACGAAAGAGCCGCACCTACGCCGCTATGATTTCACGTACCTTTTCGGTAAAGCTATCGCTCACGATGTATTCGGTCGGATAAACTAGCACCTCGCTGCCGTTGCGGATTCGCAGAATCAGCCGCTTGGTGTTTTTCAACGCCGTGTCGCAAAAAGCGAGGTGGTAAATTTTATAAATTTTCTCGCGACTTAGCTCGCCTAAGCTTAGCTCAAACTCGAAATCCTGCGCGTTTTTGCGCTGTGCCTCGCGCTCTTTGCGCGCCTTAAGGGCAGGATCCTCCGCAGTAAACCCGCTCCTTCGCTCCGCGAAATTTCCTCCGCCGAAGCTGCCAGCTCGTTCGCCACCGAAGCCGGAATTACCGCCGTTAAAGCCTCCGCGCTCCCTACCGCCAAAGCCTCGCACCTTACTAGGCACGTAGCCGTCGATATTCTGCGCGGCATCTAGGGTTAAAATTTCATCCAAATAAATTTGAAATTTCCCGCCGTAAGGGGATGTATTTTTGCTAAGCCGCGCCCAAAACGCCATCGGGCGCTCCAGCTGCGCATCCGTTAGCGCAGTGACCGCATCACAAATATCGCCGAACGCACTTATCTCGAAGCTGCCCGCAAGATCAAGCACCGTAAGATTTGCCATCTGCTTACCCGATTTGGTCGTGCGGGTGTGAACATTTTCGATCTTGCCGACGCATAAAATTTTAACGCCCGCGCCCCCGTCGTCCACCAGCTCGTCGAATTCGCTGGATTTGGTGTACGAAATGCCGTCAAGCTCACTAGCATAGGCTCTTAGCGGATTTTCGCCCAAAAATACCCCCGCGCGCGGACGGAAGCTCGCATCGCGGGCATTTTGCAGGCTCATCATCGAAAGAAACGATAGCTGATACGCTGCGCCGCCGACTGCGCTTTTTGAAATTTTGATCATAAAGGCGTACGGGCGCTCCCGCTCCTGCGGGCTTAAGTTTTCAATCGCCTTTAGCGCGTTATCGAACACCGCAAGCTCGAAGCTGCCGTGCAGATCAAGCACGTTTAAAATCCCCATTTTTTTGCCCGTTTTCGTCATGCGCGTGGACAGATCCTCGATCCGCCCCACGCTAAGCACCTCGGCGCTATCGCCCTCGATCTCGCTAAACGCCGAGGATAGCGTATAGTCGATGCCTTCCATCTCCTCTTTGTAATCATCTAGCGGATGTCCCGAAAGATACACACCCACGGTCTGCTGCTCAAATTTTAAAATTTCGCCCTGCGGAAATTCCTTGTCGGTATCGACGAAGCTTACGCTCATGCCGCTCGTCATATCCTCATCCTCGCCAAAAAGCGAGCTTGCGGCGTCCTTTTTAATCTCGGTGATCTTTTTCATCACGTCTAGGATATTTTCCATATTTTGAATCATCGCCAATCGGCTCTTGCCCAGACAATCCATCGCGCCTGCGTAAATCAGCGACTCGATGACCTTTTTATTGACACGGAAATTGTCCACTCGCGAAGCAAAATCGTCGATGCTTTGAAATTTAGCCTCGCTTTGAAGCTCTAAGATATTCTCGATCGCGGCACTGCCCACCCCCTTGATCGCGCCGAGGCCGTAGATTATTGAGGTGCCCGATTTGGAGTTCTCGTCGTCCACGACGCTAAAGCCTCTTAAGCTTTGATTGATCGACGGCGGCAAAAGCCCGATACCTAGACGACTTGCCTCGTCGATATATTTTGAAATTTTATCGGTATTGCCCTCCTCCGAAGTAAGCAATGCCGCCATAAACTCCGCCGGATAGTAGGTCTTAAGATAGGCCGTTTGAAAGGTGATCATCGAATACGCCGCGGCATGGGATTTGTTAAAGCCGTAGGAGGCAAATTTCATAATCAGATCAAATAGCTCATCCGCCTTAGCTACGTCAAAGCCCAGCTCTTTAGCGCCGTTTAGATACTGCTCACGCATGTGAGCGAGCTTCTTTTCATCCTTTTTACCCATCGCGCGACGCACCAGATCGGCATCGCCCAAGCTAAAGCCGCCCACCTTCTGCACGATCTGCATGACCTGCTCTTGATAGACGATGATGCCATATGTTGGCTCTAAAATTTCTTTTATCTCGGGGAAGATATAGCTTGCTTTTAGCTCTCCGTGTTTGATCCTGATAAAATCGGGGATTAGATCCATCGGTCCCGGGCGGTAGAGCGAGATCATCGCGATGATATCCTCGAAGCGGTCGGGGCGCAGGTTCATCGCCAGATCCTGCATGCCCGCGCCCTCGATTTGGAAAATCCCCAGCGTGTTGCCGCTTTGAATGGTTTTGTAAGTTTGCGGATCGTTAAAGTCTATCTCCTCCCAAACTATGTCGCGATTATAGCGGCGCTTGACGAGCTTGATGGCGTTATCGATCACATCGAGGTTTTTAAGGCCAAGGAAGTCAAATTTTATCAGATCGACGTCCTCGAGATAGTTTTTGGTATATTGTGTTACTAGGCGCGCATCCTCGCCTTTATCCTGCTTAAATAGCGGCGCTTTGTTCCACAGCGGCTCGTTTGAGATCACAACGCCCGCAGCGTGCATGCCCGCGTTGCGATTTAGCCCTTCAAGGCCCAGCGCAAACTCCCAAACCTGCTGTGCGATCGGATCTGCGTCGATAAATTCTTTCAGCTTCGGCTCGGCGTCGTAAGCCTGCTTAAGCGTGATGCCGAGCTTATCGGGGATCAGCTTCGCCATCTTATCGGCTTGCGAAAGCGGCATGTCACAGACGCGAGCCACGTCGCGGATGACGCCGCGCGCGAGCAGCTTACCGAAGGTCGCCACCTGCGCGACGTTAAATTTGCCGTACTGATCGATGACGTAGTCGATCACCTCGCCTCTGCGCGCCTGGCAAAAATCCACGTCGATGTCGGGCATCGAGATACGCGACGGATTTAAAAATCGCTCAAAAAGTAGATTATACGGGATCGGATCGAGGTCGGTAATGCGAAGCGCGTACGCGCAGATGCTGCCTGCCGCAGAGCCGCGACCGGGGCCAACCGGGATGTCGTGGTCCTTCGCCCAGTTGATGAAATCCTGCACGATTACCATATAGCCCGAAAAATGCATATTTTTGATGATGGCAAGCTCCTTTTCCAGGCGCTCGCGATAAATTTCGTGCTTGGCGGGATCGATAAATTTAAGGCGCTCTTTAAGCCCCTCGCGGCAGAGATGATCGAATAAAAAATCGTCGTTTGCAAAGCTATAGCGTTCGTCCGGCTGCGGTAGCGAAAGACCGAGCTTATCGGCGTATTCGATCGTAAATTTAAAATTCGGCGGCGTCGGCGCATAGTCCTTCTCGTCGAAGGCAAATTTGAGATTGCACTTTTGCACGATCTCGGCGGTATTTTCGATCACTTCGGGGATGTCGGCAAAAAGCCGCCTCATCTCCTCGTCGCTTTTTACGTAAAATTCCGAAACGACGTGTTTTAGGCGGTCGCCGTCGTTGATCGTCTTGCCCATCGAGATGCACTGATAGACGTCGTGGGCCTTAGCGCGATCCTTGCGCGAGTAGTGAGCGTCGTTGGTAGCGATGATCTTGACGCCGATTTCGCGCGAAAGGCGGATGAGATCCTTATCGACGTTTAATTGCTCGCCGATGCCGTGACGCATGATCTCTAGATAAAAATCCTCGCCGAAAATTTCCTTATACTCAAGCGCCGCTTTTTTCGCCGCTTCGTAACCGCCCGCGCCTCGCTTTAAATTTCGCTCGCTTCTATTTAGATGAAATTCCACCTCGCCCGCTAGGCACGCCGAGGAGCAGATGAGACCTTCGCTGTGCTCTTTTAAAATTTTTTTGTTGATCCTCGGGTAGTAGTAAAATCCGTCCAAAAAGGCGCGCGAGCTAAGATACATCAGATTTTTATAACCCGTCTCGTTTTTGGCAAGCAGTATCAAGTGGTAGCGCTGGCGGTCGCTTTTATCACCGATGTCATCGTGGTTGTGCAGGTAGGTCTCGATGCCGATGATCGGCTTGATGCCGTGCTTTTTCATCGTCTGATAGAAGTCTATCGCGCCGAACATATTGCCGTGGTCGGTGATCGCGCACGCCTTGGTGCCGCGGCTCTGCAAAAGCTCGGCGAGCTCGCTTACTTTATTCGCGCCGTCTAGCAGCGAATACTCAGTGTGAAGGTGCAGGTGGGTGTAGTCGCTCATTTTGATCCTTTTTTCTGTTGGAGCGATTATATTAAATTCGGGCTTTAGAAACGGTCAAATTTAATGGAATTTTAGCTTAAATTTGGGCGCGAAATTTTACGAGCAAATTTTGTTACGGAATTTTACTTCGGAGGTTTTACATTCTGGGCTTTGCGGATTAAATTTTGACAAAATTTTAAGCTTAAAATGCTGTGATGAAATTCCACTATCATAAAATTTCACCTCGATGGAATTTTGAGCTAACGCAATTCCGCAAAATTCTACGACTTAAATCATCGTAAAATTTTGCGGTTTAGAATTCCGCTTGCAAAGCCTTGCGGCTCTACGATCTTGAGAATTCCACGATCGCTTTGGCAAGCTCTCTAGTAGGATCGACGAAAATTTTATCGCTTTTGATTAACGGCAAAAATAGCGGCAGCTCAGTGCAGGCAACGACATAAATATCAGCATCGATTTTGCCTAGCAAATTCTCAAAAGCCCCCACGTATTCGGCAGTCTTACCCGCCTTAACGCCTTTGTAGATACAATCCATCAAAACCGCTTGATTTTCTTCGCCAAGCTCCACGCTGATTAACCCTGCTTCTTTAAGCGGATCGTCGTAAATTTTAGCTTTTTTTGTACCGATAGTGGCTAGCACAGCTATTTTATGGGCGTTTGGATAATTTTTGCGGATCGCTTTTACGGTGACCTCGGCGATATGAATTAGCGGGATTTCCGCCGCAGCTTCTACATCGTCTGCGAAAAAATGCGCCGTGTTACACGCCATCGCAAACGCCTTGCAGCCTGCATTTTTGAGCCTAACAGCGCTCTCGCTTAGGCGCGGAAGCGGATTTTCACCTTTGCCTAAGATAAATGCCGTGCGATCTTCAATCTGCGGATAGCTATCAATTACAAGCGGAATATTTTCTTGATCGCTGCTCGCCGCAGTCTCTTCTATAATCTTCATATACAGATCCGCACTCGCCAAAGGTCCCATTCCACCGATAATCCCAACTCTTTTCATAGCTCGTCCTTTTTAAATTTTACTTGGGCTAATTTTCCCACTTACTCATATCCATTTCGTTTTCGCTCTTTGCGACGTAGATCGACGCCACAACATCGCCCGTTACGTTCATCGAGGTTCGCCCCATATCCAAAATCGCATCAATGCCCAAAATCATTCCGTAAGCGATCGCTACGTTACCGCTTACCTTGACCCCGATAGATTCGAGCACTAAAAGCAGCATCAGCGCACCGGCTCCCGGAACTCCGGCAGTTCCGATCGCCGCAAGCATCGAAGTGATGATGATCGTGAGGTAGTGGCTGCTGTTTAGATTGATACCGCAAGCATTAGCGATAAAGAGCGTGCACACGCCCAAATACACGGTCGTGCCGTTCATATTCACCGTAGCACCCACGGGCAAAACAAAGCCGTAGATCGCCTTTGGAATTCCCATATCTTCGGCGGTTTGCATCGTAATCGGAAGCGTGCCGTTGGAGCTGCGGGTAACAAAAGCCGTAAGCATCGGCGGACGCACTTTTTTAAGGAATTTAATCGGGCTAACTCCGATAAGCATACAAATAACGCAATAAACCGCAAATACTTGAATCGCAAGTCCCACGTATAGGGTAATCGTGACATTTAATAGCGAGCTGAAAGCCTCGATACCGCTTTTATTAAACACTACAAACATTAGCGCAAAAACGCCAATTGGCGCATATTGCATCACCCAATGCACGATCTTAAACATAATTTCGCTCATTCCGTCGAAAAAATTATAAACCGTATCAGCGGAATTTTTAATACGAGCATCACTACTGTCGCGGCAAAACGCAAGCCCTACGCCAAGAAATAAGCAAAACGCGATGATTGGCAAAATTTCGCCCTTGGCTATGGAATCAAAAGGATTCGTAGGAATTATATTAAGCAAAATTTTACTCATACTAGGCGCGTTCGCTGCCTTTTCGACAGCCTTGGACGCATCGCTTAGATCAAGCCCGCTACCTGGAGAAAATATAAACGCACACGCTAGGCCGATGACGATCGCAAAAAGCGTCGTTATAGCGTAAAATATGATCGCCTTAACGCCTACTTTGCCCAGGTGCGCGGGCGAGATACTGCTAGTGCCCACGATGAGCGAACAGATAATGATCGGCACCATAATCATCTTTAAAAGTCTCACAAAAAGATCTCCCAAAGGCGTTAAAATCGCCACCCACGTGGTATCACCCACCGGCATATTTTTAGGTAGTAACATACCGATCGCAGAGCCCAACACTAAAGCGATAATGATGCGCCAAAGCAAGCTTGAGTTAAAATAAAAAGCTAAGATTCCGCCTTTTTTCGTTTGATTTTCTGACATGGACATCTCCCTGCACTAAGAATTTTAACGGAATTCTACCGCAACTTGCCATAAAATAAAATTTAATCGATCGCCAAATGAAAGTTAAATTTGAAAATTCAATCGCGAGCTTGCCGCATTTTAAAGCGGGAATTATGCGGCAGACTTTGTCTTTTGAAGTTATGAAGCAGAATTTCAAAGGAAAAACGACGCATGAAATTTATAGAATTTTGCGGATTTTGATGTAGTGAAAAGCAAAAAATTTTGTGGTGGTGGGCTCACTAGGACTTGAACCTAGGACCATCCGGTTATGAGCCGGATGCTCTAACCAACTGAGCTATGAGCCCGCCAGCGGTAAAAAAGAAATGTGATTTTACAAAAATAATCTTAAAACGGCGTTAAAATTCTAACCGCAGAATTTTATGAAACTTAGGCCCGCTCAAATCGTGGCTAAATTTCATGTCAAAGCGCGCAACTTTATCTGATTTCCGAGTAGATCACTTTCATGTGCACAAGGCGGCGTAAATTTAAGATGAAATTTTATATAAGATTTCATCTTAAATTCGCCGCCATAATCTAATCCACTCTTAAATCGCGTGAATTAATAGCTTTTTTTCACGCTAATAGGCTCCGATAGCATTTTAGAGATGCCGGGCAATTCATACACTCCCTGGCAGATGTTATTTTCGGTATCAGGGCCTTTTGCAATAGTGATCGTTTTCTTTTCGCCATCCACGCTGATTAGGAAGCATTTATCCCCCTTTGTGCTTTTAAGATATGCGGAATTTTCTCCGTTAGGCTCTAGCGGAACATTCGTCATAACCGAAAAATCGGATGCGAATTTGCCTTGAGAGATATAGTAGGCGTCCAGATCGTATTTAACGGTAATTAAATTTGTCGCCAACTTAGAGATCTCCGCATCATCTCTAGTAGTCAGCCCCGGTTCCGCAATCGCTACTGCAGGCAAGGCAATCGCTACGATGCATGCTGTAGCTATTACCTTCGATACGGACACTTTTTGGGGCGTTACGTCATATTCACAGTTTTGTAGCGGCACTGCAGCGACGGCAAGCGAGCTTTTATTTTTGCGCGCCATGTCGTTGATAAAGGGCAAAGATAGAAATTCGCTGTATTCCATAAGACCTAATCCCGCAGGAGCAGTCCGACTAAAACGGTTAAGGATTAAACCCAACAAATAGGTCAAGATAGCAAGGATCCAACCGCCCACAAAAAACCAAATAATGCTGCCTAAAATACGCATATTTTACCTCTTTATAAATTTATGCAAATCAAGCAAGTCGCCCGTTACAGACGTTGCACAGCCTACCATTGCTTTTGCGGCGTATTTGATGCGACCTGCACGCTATGCCGCACGAAACGAGTCTTGTACGCGCAAAATTTTTCATGCGCAAAACAACTGCGGAATGATAAGGGATGGGGTTTAACGATTGGCAACAAACGCTTTTCATCGATAAAATTTTAGTATGCAAATAACTGCGGCAAGAGTGTTTAAAAAATTTAAATTTGTTTTAAAAATATTAGAAATTCTAAAATTTCGACGCCGAAATTTAAAAAATTTCATAAATTTTATAAAATTTGCAGATCAAAATTTTAAAATTTTTACGGTACGGCGAAGCGAATTCTTAAAATTTTGCTATAGCTTTTAGTGTAAAATCTTCCTAATTGAGATACAAGATAGAAATTCCAAATCAAATTTTTGCGACGTGAAGCGCTTCCTTAATTATGAATTTAAAATTTTACACGTGAAATTTCCACTCTACACAGTGCAGCGTATTTCTGCCAGTATAAAATTCGCAAGCAAAATTCCAACCTCGCAAACTCAAAAGCAGACGGCAATTACTTCTTGAAATTCTAGCACCGCTTGTCCGTGGACAAATATCGCATTACTTTACGAAATTTCAGCCTCACGACGCAAGCTCCCCGCGCTGCGAGCACGCCTCGTGCTCTCGCCATAGCCGCGATCTGTCTATACGCCGCTATAGCGTCTCGTCGCCGTCTTGATTTTGAAGTGCGTCCTCTTCGCCCTCCGCCGCGATCGCCTCGAGACTTAAAATTTCATCGACGTCCTCCAGCTGCGCTACGCCGCTTCCTGCGATGCTTCTGATGCTTGCGTGCATCGCGATCGCGCCGTCTCGCGCACGCGCGATCTGTTTTTCGCGCTGTTTCCAGATGCGCTCCATCGCGTTGCGCTCCTTATTTAGGCTCTCCTGCATGCCGACGAATGCCGATACGATCGTTTTTATCTGGTTGGCAAACTCGGGCGAGGTTAGATAGTCGTAGAGCATCGCCGTTTTGCTATCTTGATTTTGACCCGATCTTTTGGCAAACGCAAGCGCCACGACATGTTCGCGCAAAACGGCGCAAAGCCCCTTAAATTCCTCAAACGAGCAGATCCAGATGCTAGCATCGCTCGGCGCTTGGTGCAGCCTAGGGCTGTGAGGCGGCATCTGCTCGGTGACGATAACGCCGATCTGCGCGCCCTCGCCTATCATATCGTCTTTGAGTTTGTCGATCCATTTGGGCTCGAAGCTTTTCGTACGCTTGCTCTCGTATAAAATTTTACCGCAGCCCGCAAACTCCCTCGTATGCACCATCTGCACGCAGTCTGCGCCGCGCGCGCCCTTTTTGACCTCATCTATCTCGTCCAAAGGAAAGTTTAACCGTAGATACTCCTGCAGTGCGAGCTCCTGCACCTCGCCCTGAAGCTGCTGTGAGCCCACCTCCGAGCGGCGCTTGAGCTCGTTTATTTGGCCTATTAGGCTTTGGATCTGCTCATCTTTTTGGCGGAATTTCAGCTCGTTTTCCTGCGAAATTTGTTTCGAAAGCCGCTCGCGCTCCATATTCATGCGGTTGGTTAGCTCGATCTCGGATTTGGCTTTGTTCTCAGCCTCAAGCTCGCTAAATTTGCGCTTTTGCGCCTCCATTTCGGCCTTTATTAAATTTAGCTCGGAAATTCTTTGCGATTTTTCTTGCAGCTCCTTTTGTAAAATTTCAAATTTCGCCGCGTTTTCGCTCTCGATCTGAGATTTTGCAAAAGCTAAAATTTTCTCCCGCTCGCTGTTTAGCGCGGAATCGGTCGCCGCTTTTACGCGCTGCTCGAATGCGTTTTCCTTCGCTTGCAGCTGCGCCAGATGCTTCGCATACTCCTCGCGCTTAGCGGCGATCTCGGCTTCAAATTTAAGCGTGGCTTCGTTTTGCTGCTGCTGCCACTTTCGCTTCTGCTGCAAAATTTCATCTTCAAATTTAGCTTTGATATCGCGCTGCAGCGCCTCGTCTATATCGATCAAAGAGCCGCAGTGCGGGCACTTTACGTTAGCCATTTTTACTTCCCAAACTCTGCTCTTTCATCTTTTCAAATTCCTGCGAAATTTGCGCGGCATTAGGCTCATCCGCCATCTTATCAAGCACGGAGTTGTAGCGATTTACGAGCAGTATCGCAAGCGCCGAAAAGCAAAAGCCCGGCAGTAGCTCATAAACTACCGCCGAAAGCCCCGATAAGATCCAGCAAATGACCGTAATACCGCCTACGAGCATACCCACTAGAGCCGAGAGCGCGCTCATCTTTTTAGAATACAGGCTGAAAAGCAGCACCGCTCCAAAGCTCGCGCCAAATCCCGCCCAAGCATTTCCGACGACGTTTAGCACCGTATCGTTTGAGCCGAACGCCAAGATCGCGGCGACTGCGGCGATGATCACGACGGCGATACGGCTGCTTAGCGTCTGCGTGCGCTCGCTTACCTCTTTTTTATAAAACGCGAAGATAAAATCCTTCGTAACGGCACTCGCGCTTACCAAAAGCTGGCTTGAGATGGTGCTCATAATCGCCGCCAGCACCGCAGATATTATGACGCCTAGGATGAATGGATGAAAGAAAATTTTACCGAGCTCTAGGAAAATTTTTTCCGGATCGTCTATGCTAAGGCCCTTTTGCGAAAAATAGACAAAGCCGATCAAGCCGCTAAGCATGGCGCCTACTAGTCCTAGCACCATCCACGAAATTCCGATGCGGCGCGCGCTATCAAGCTCGCGCGAGCTTCTAATCGCCATAAAGCGCACAATAATATGCGGCTGTCCGAAGTATCCGAGCCCCCAGGCAAGCAAGCCCAAAACGCCCAAGAAGCTTTGATTGTAAAATAGATCGAGGTGGCTTGCGCCGTAGAGCCGCACCTGCGCCAAAAAGGAGCTGTCCGCAGGGATCTGCAGCGCACGGTAAGAAAACAGAGGGATCAAAATAAGCACCGCAAACATCAGCGCCCCCTGAAACGCGTCCGTGATCGCTACGGCCTTAAATCCGCCGAAAAAGGTATAAAACACGACGATTAAGATTGTAGCGATCGCGCCGTATGTAAAATTTAGCCCGAAAAAGCTCTCAAAGGTCTTGCCGCCGGCGATGATGCCGCTGCTAACATAGAGCGTAAAAAATATGATGATCAAAAGCCCAGAGATGATGCGAAGCGTTTTGGTGCGGTCTTTAAAGCGGTTTTCTAAAAAATCTGGGATCGTGACGCTGTCGCTTGCTACCTCGGTGTAAATTCTAAGCCTTTTTGCAAGAAATTTATAGTTGCACCACGCGCCCACGCAAAGCCCTAGAGCTATCCAGATATTGCAAATCCCCGTCGCAAACATCGCGCCCGGCACTCCCAAAAGCATCCAACCGCTCATATCGCTAGCGCCCGCGCTAAGTGCCGTTACGAATGGCCCTAGGCGGCGGTTATCGAGCAGATACTCGCTTAAGCTCGCATTCTTGTCATAATAATACCTACCTATAAAAATAAGCGCGCCGAAATATATCGCGATTGCGCAATAGGTCCAAAAGCTCATCCTGTCATCCTTTTAAAAAGGCTAATTCTACCCTACTTCAAATAAAATTTCGCTTTTGAAATTTAGCCAGATTTTAACGAAATTTTAGTATTCTTCGCTTTTAAATTTAACCAAAAGGCGTCTGTGTTGAACGAGAAAATTTTTAAAATCGCGTTTTTTTTGGTAGTAGTTTGTGCAGGGCTCTATTTTACCTACCCCGTCGAACTAACTCAGGCGCAAAAAATTTCATATCTCAGAAGCTACGGTATCACGCTCATCTTAACCTCCGGCGGTATCGCCATCGGTATAGTTTTGGGCTTTATTTTGGCGTTTTTGAGATTTTTGGACATCAAGCCGATAAGGCTCATCATCGACGAGTACGTAGACATCATCCGCGGAACTCCGATCGTAATCCAGCTAATGGTGTTCGTATTTATAATATTCGCTACCTGGTCGAATAACATCCTCTCGGCGATCTTTGCGCTGGGGCTTAATAGCTCTGCCTACGTCGCAGAGATCGTGCGCAGCGGCATAAACAGCGTAGATCGCGGCCAGATGGAAGCCGCGCGCGCGATGGGTCTGGGATACGGCACGGCGATGAAAGAGATCGTCTTTCCGCAGGCGATAAAAAACATCTTGCCCGCGCTTGCGAATGAGTTTATAAGCCTTTTTAAAGAAACCTCGGTCGTAGGTCTCGTAGCCATTACCGACCTTACATTTTTTTCAAAAAGTATGCAGGCGGCGCTTTATACCGTCCAGCCGATACTTTTTGCCGCGGTGATCTACTATGCGAGCGTGAAATTTTTCTCGTTTTTAGTAAAAATGCTAGAAAGTAGGTTAAACCGCAATGATTGAAATATCAAATTTAACCAAATCCTACGGCAATTTATCGGTGCTAAAAGGAATTTCAAAGACCATAAATAAAGGCGATATCGTAGCGATCATCGGTCCAAGCGGCGGCGGTAAATCAACCTTTTTGCGCTGTTTAAATCTGCTTGAAATTCCAAGCGGCGGCACTATTAAAATAGACGGCGAGGATATTACCGACAAGCGCACTGATATTAATAAAATTCGCCGCAAAGTTAGTATGGTCTTTCAGCATTTCAACCTCTTTGCAAATAAAAACGTATTAGAAAATTTAACTCTAGCGCCCATAAAAGCGGGCATTTATACCAAAGAACAAGCCTACGCAAAAGCGGAGGAGCTGCTGCAAAAGGTCGGTCTTAGCGATAAGGCCTACGCCTATCCGCACAAGCTTAGCGGTGGGCAAAAGCAACGCATCGCAATCGCTAGAAGTTTGGCGGTAAATCCGGACGTGATTTTATTCGACGAGCCTACCTCGGCACTAGATCCTGAGATGATCGGCGAGGTGTTAGGTATAATGAAAGAGGTCGCCAAAGAGGGCATTACGATGCTTGTGGTAACGCATGAGATGGGCTTTGCGCGCAACGTCGCAAATAGGATTTTTTTTATGGAAGGCGGCAAGATCGCCGTGGACGATACGCCTAAAAACGTATTTGAAAATCCGCAAAATCCGAGATTGAAAGAATTTTTAAATAAAATTTTAAACCACTAAAGGAGAGGAAAATGAAAAAATTTATGAGATTTCTAGTTGCGGGCGCTTTGCTTTGCGGCTCGCTAGTCGCTAAAGACATCACCAAAGATACGCTTATCGTAGGCACGAACGCCGAGTATCCGCCGTTTGAGTTCGTGGATGAAAACTCCAAGGTTACCGGCTTTGATATGGATCTGGTAGCCGAGCTTGCCAAACGCGCGGGGGTGAAATACGAAATTTTAAATATGAGCTTTGACGGGCTAATCCCTGCGATTAAAAGCGGTAAGATCGATATGATCGCCTCGGGTATGAGCGCGACGCCGGCTCGCAAAAAGGCGATCGATTTCACAAATCCTTACTACAAGGTCGAGAATTTATATGTCAAGCGTAAGGACGATAGCTCGTTAAATTCCAAGGCGGATCTACAGGGCAAGCGCCTTGCCGCGCAGCTAGGCACCATCCAAGAACTTGCGATCAGAGATATCAAAGGCGCCGAGGTTAGCGCTACGGAAAATGTTTTTGTAGCCGTCATGTCGCTGAAAAACAAAAAGATCGATGCGCTTTGCGTGGATTCGTCCGTGGGCTACGAATATCTTAAGAAAAATGACGATCTTGTAGCGTTTTTTAAAGAATCCGACGGCAGCGAGGGCTTTTCGATCGCATTTGATAAGGGCAAGTATCCCGAGCTGCTAGCTAAGTTTAACGCAGCGCTTGAGGAGATGAAAAAGGACGGAAGCTACGAAAAACTTTTGGAAAAGTATAATTTAAAATAATCCGCAAAATTTAGGCGCAAATTCCTCTCACAGAATTTGCGCCGCCTAAGAGGAATCCTATGAAAAAAATATTTTTAGCACTTGCCATTTTGCTCTGCACACAGAGCTTTGCGGAGCAAAAAGACAGATACGGCATCGCCGCATTTGCAGGTCTTGGCGATGACGGCAGAACCTTTGTTTTTACCTTTAGAAAAGCTCAAAAAGATCGTTTCTTTCCCTGCGACTTAAAAAATTTAAACATAATCGCCGCGGGCGCTTCTAGGTGCATAACGGACGCCAAAGAGCTAAGGAAATTCGACAAAGAATATAAAAAAGCTCTCGAGTCTGTGATAAAACCCGGCAAGCGCTACTACGTAAATTTAATCAATCGTGGCAACGATGCCTATATTTGCGACGTAAGCGATCCTAAAAGTAATCTGCGATTGGACCTAGTAGCGGCGGGATTTGCCGTACCAATAACCGACGATAGCGAACTACTTTTAAAAGCCGCCGAGGAAGCCAAAGAGGCTAAGCGCGGAATGTATAGCGCAAAATTTTGGGATGTTACCAACTGCATTCTAAACGGCGTGCCGATGCCGAAAAAGATAGATGAGTGAAATTTACGCGCTTAGCGACGATATCTTAACGCCGCCGCAAACTATCTTTTCGCAGATAGATGAAATTTTGCGCTGCGGCGTAAAGCTCGTGCAGTATCGCAGCAAGCTCGCCGCGTTGGATGAAGCTTTAATCCGCTCTCTCATCGACCTTTGCGAGGATTACGGCGCCAAACTCATCATAAACGACGATGCGGCGCTTGCCAAAAAGCTCGGCGCGCACGGCGTGCATATCGGAAAGGACGATAGCGAGACGGCGCAGGTGCGCGAGTTTTTAGGCGCGGATAAGATCATCGGCGTTAGCTGCTATGCTGATCTTGCTCGCGCGAGGCAGGCCGAGGCACAGGGCGCTAGCTATGTAGCCTTCGGCTCGCTAAGGCGCGGCAAGACAAAGCCTGATGCGCCGCTTTGCCCCGATGCGCTTGTGCAAGAGGCGCGAAAATCTTTAAACCTCCCAATCGCCGTAATCGGCGGCATAAGCTTAGAAAATTTAAATGAAATTTTAATTCTTAAGCCCGATTATATCGCGATGGTAGAGGCGATCTACAGGCCCGCTTCGATCACGCAAAATTTAGCAAATTTAAAGGAAAAAATGGATGAATATATTTGACGCCGTGATTTTAGGCATCGTCGAGGGGCTGACTGAGTTTCTACCCGTAAGCTCGACCGGGCACATGATCCTAGCTGCAAAACTGATGGGCCTGCAGCAAACCGATACGCTTAAATGCTTCGAAGTCGTTATCCAGCTAGGCTCGATTTTAGCGGTCGTCGCGATGTTTTACAAGCGGCTTTTGGTTGATTTTAAGCTCTGGTGCAAGCTCGTCGTGGGTTTCATCCCCACCGCCGCGATCGGCTTTTTGCTCTATAAAAGCATCAAATCTCTATTCGCGCCGCAGACCGTCGCCTACGCGCTGATCGGCTGGGGCGTTATTTTTATCGCGGTCGAGCTCTTTCGTAAGGCGCGCCCGAGAGAGGACGAGCTGGAGCATCTGGATCAAATTTCATACGTTCAGGCCTTTATCATCGGACTTTCGCAATGTTTTGCGATGGTGCCGGGCACTTCGCGCAGCGGCGCTACCATCATCGCAGGGCTTTTGTGCGGGCTAAGCAGAAACCTGGCCGCGCGTTTTAGCTTCCTACTCGCGATCCCTACGATGTTTGCGGCGACTTTTTACGACACCTATAAGAATTTAGACGCCTTCGCGCAAAACTCCGCCGATATCACGACCTTTCTCATAGGCGGCGCAGTGGCGTTCGTCGTGGCGCTTGCGGCGATCAAGCTATTTCTAAGCTTCGTTTCGAAGTTTGATTTCATCCCGTTTGGAATTTATAGAATTCTAATCGGCGCTATCTTTTTCATCTTCGTTTTTTAAACGCAATCATCAAAGGAATTTCATGAGCCTCGTAAAAAATATCGGCGCATTTTTAAAAGACAGATTTAGCCTCCTATCGGTATTTGACGGCGCGGTGTTAAACGCATACGCGTTAGTTTTAGCATTAAATTTATCGCTCGGGCTGCTTCTTATCGCACGCGGCGGCGAGCTGCTCTCTGCGCAGGCGTTGTTTTTCGTGGCGTCTGCGATCTGTGGCGTGACGATACTTTTTTTCGCGCTTTACGCACTTAGCTTTTACAGCGCCAGGCTATATAAAATTCTAGCCTTTGCGCTTCTGGCGATAAACGTGGTCTTCGCGATCGCTCAGATTTTTTTGATCTTTAGCCTGGAGCTTACCTACTCGCACGGCACGCTGGACGCGCTAGTGCAAACGACGCCCAAGGAGGCCTTTGAGTTCGCGCATGCGTTTTTAAATTTTAAGCTTATCGCGGCTTTTTTGGCGCTTTTAATTTTCGTCTTCGCCGCTCTTAGGCTTAGAGTGAGCCAGCGAGCGCGAATGAAGCTATGTCGCGCGATAAAGCTAGCCTTTCTGCTTAGCTTGCTCGTTTTTATCGCGCATGCGGCATTTAAAAGCTACGTAGCCAAAAGCTCGAAAATGCGCGCCAGCATCATAATCGCACTGAATAAAATTCCGATTTATAACTTTGCTTTCGTTACGAAGGATTATTTCGGCGCCGATTTTAAAAGCGTGCGCGAGCTGCAAGCGGGATACCAAAGCATTTACGCCTCGCATTCGCATAAAACCGCGCCAAACCGCATCTCAAACGTCGTTTTCATCATCGGAGAGAGCCTGCAGCGAAATTTCATGAGCCTATACGGCTACTATCTGCCCACCACACCGAATCTGCAAGCGCTTGAGCAAAGCGGAAATTTAATCGCCTTTAGCGATGTCGTATCGCCTGGAGCTAAGACCAACGACGTGTTAAAATACGTGCTAAATTTCGGAAATTACGAGAGCGAAAAGCAGCGCCCGTGGAGCGCCAACCTCGACATCGTAAATCTCGCACGGCTGGCAAACTACGAGACCTTTTGGATCAGTAACCAGGAGCGCTACGGGCAGTGGGCGGTAGCAAGCGGCGCGAGCGCGCAGATGACGGATCACTCGGACTTTACGAACCAGATCCCGGTTTACAAATACGCCTATTCGCTCGACGAAGTTATGCTTCCGAGTATAAAAAATTTCAAATCGGGCGCAAGAAAATCGCCCCTTGCGCGCAAGGACGAAAGCTCCGCCGCAGAGGTAAACGGTACGCAGAAAAAGGATAAATTTTTCATCCTTCATCTGATGGGCTCGCACCCGAGCTACGAGTTTCGCTATCCAAAAAGCTTTGCTAAATTTAGCGCCGCAGATATCTCGCGCGAGCCGCTTGATGAGGGGCAGAAAAAAGAGCTCGCGCACTACTTAAATACCGTGGCTTACAACGATTTTATAGTAAGCGAAATTTATAAAATTTTCGCAGACGACAACACGCTGATAGTCTATTTCAGCGACCACGCCCAGAGCCTTTATCAATACCGCGGCAAGCTGATCCACGGCGGCATCAACCGCTTCACGCTCGAAATCCCGCTGATTTTCATGGCGTCGGATAAGTTCAAAGAGCAAAACGCTGATCTTTGGGCGCGTATCGCAGCAGCCAAAGACAGGCCGTTTTTAAACGACGATCTCATCCACGCGATTGCAGAAATTTTAGAGATGACCGACCTGCCCGAGTATGATCCCGCTCGCTCGGTGATCAATGCTGATTTTAACGCCTCGCGTCCGCGCATCATCGAGGGGGTCGATTACGATAAGGTTTATAGGCTGCAGAAGGAATTCGGCGAGTAAATTCGTGAAATTTTGCGCCTTTTAGCAGCGCAGAATTTCGCCTCTTAAAATTTGCGCTCTTATCGCAAGCGCTCGCGCCCTAATTTGGCTTTCGGACGGGCGTGTCTGCGTCAAATCTACGCTATCGCAAAGCTCTGCGGTAGAATTCTTGTGTTGCGAAATTCTGCTTAGCAAAATTCGGCTTTGCGGAATTTCAAATTTTGCGGCCAAAATTCCACGATGCAGAATTTTCCATGCGTTCACGAAATACAAAATTTGCGGAGCTAGTTCGAATGGCGAAATTTTGAAATTTAGGAATTTTAAAAATTTATCGGCGTTAAAATTTACCCACGCGGCACGGAATTCTACCGCTCAAATTCCAAAGCGTAAAATTCCATAAAACAGAATTCTGCCGATAAATTTAGCCCGTAAATTTAAAATTTCAAAATTCTAAACCGCAAAATTTTATGCCGAAGAATTTAGCGTTCCGATCGGCACGGAGTATCTGCCGCCCGAGCCGCACATAAAATTCTGCGCTTTAAAATTCCAAGCCATAAAATTTTACGCTACGAAATTCCACCGACAAAATTTTATGTCGCAAAATCCCGCGCCGTGAAATTTAAAAGCGGCTCTTTCTATAAAATTTCGCGAGCTTAATTTACGCTGCCGCAGCGATATTTGCCCGCTACAAAGGTGACTTTATCGCGGATCCGAGCGATCTGTCTTAGCGCCTCCGCCAAGAAATCCACATCGCTTTCGTCATGGATGAACGAGAAGCTAGCCCGCACCCAAGCGGGTTTGCGCGACATTTCGGTATCGGGTTGTAAGCCGAGCAGATCAAAGCCGTATGGCGCTGCACAGTCGCAACCTGCGCGGGTCTGGATCTCAAATTTCTGCCCGAGCACCCCGGCCAGCGCGTCTGCGCCGAGTCCTTGCATATTAAAAGCAAAGATCGGCACGCGCGGCGCGGTGAGATTGCCGTGAATTTCAATCTCTGGGATCTTTGAAATTTCGCTTATGAAGCGCCTGCAGATCGCCTCTTCGCGCGACTTGATCGCCTCTAGTCCCGCGCTTTTGCGAAGCTTTAGGGCAAGATAAGCTCGCACCAGCGCGATGATGCCCGGCGTGCCCGCTTCTTCCAAGCGCTCCTTGTCGATTATAAAGCGCTGAGTTAGGGCATCCGCGTATTTGATTGTGCCGCCTCCCGCGAATGTCGGCTCCTCGCCGCGCAAAAGCTCCTTTCGCACCGCCAAAATCCCGCTAGCGCCCACGCCGCCCAAAAGCTTGTGCGCGCCGAAAAACACTCCGTCGCAAAAGCTGGTATCTACGTTTTCGTGCGCGATGAGCGCGCTAGCGTCCACAAACAGCCGTCCGCCGTGCGCTTTTAACATCAAGTAAGCGCGCTTGTAATCTAGCTTAAGCCCCGTCACGTTCGATGCCGCGGTAAACACGCCGTAAATTTCGCGCCCTTTGTTTGCTGATAGAATTTCGCCCAGCTGCGCAAAATCCATCAGCCCGCTTGGATCCGGCGACACGCGTACGACCTCGCAAAGCCCCTGCCTTAGGCTGATCTCCACGGAATGATGCTCAAAAGGCGAGATGATGAAAAGCGGCAGATCTTTTAGGCTCTCGCGCCGCAAGCCGAACCTGTCTCGCGTAGCAGGCGGCAGGTAGATGCCTAGAATTTCCCAAAGCTTCTTAATCGCCGCAGTTGCGCCAAATCCGCAGGAGATCAGGTAGTAGCGCTCTTCGCAGCCTAAAAGCTCTTTGATTTTGGCCCTTGCGTTTTCGTAGTAATCGCTCGTGATCTCGGCGTTGGCTCCGCCTGCGGAGTGGACGTTGGCGTACGTTGCAAGCACGCGCTCGATCTCCGCTTCTATAGGGCGATACGCGAGCCCCGAAGCGGCGAAATCGAAGTATTTGACCCCCTCTTTTAAGATGATATTTTCTTTGATCGTTTCAAAATCCAAAGCGCGACTCCAAAATTTTTGCAAATTATATCCAAACTCGCTAAAATTACGCCCGCAAGGAGGGCGAAATTTACGAGTTAAAAGACACGGCGCGAAATTTGGGCGATGCTAGTATCGACGCGATTTTGCAGTTTCATTTCGTATTTGACGAGATCGGCTGTATAAGCGGCTACGCGGACGTTTTCGAAGCGATCGAAAATGAAATTTTGCTCTGCTTTGAACATCTCGGCGAGCGCTTTAAATTCGGCGGCGAGTGCGAAGAGCAGATCAAAAAGGCTCTGATGAAATTCGCTAGAAGCGACCGCAAAAAAATAGGAATTTCAAAAATCTTGCCGCGATTTACGGCGCAAAAAATCACCGCAGACCTCATAAACGCGAAGTTTTTAATCACCGAAAAATCAAGCGAGCAAAGGGCACAAAAAGCCCGTAAAAACGACCGCCTACCGCGCGCGCTGCGCCGCTACCATATCACCGACAAAGTCCATTTTAGCAGCAACTTTGCGAGGTTTTGGTTTAGATTTATCGAGCCGAACCTGCCCGCGCTACGTCTGGGCGAGATAGGGCGCGTACTAAGCCTAATCAAAGCGGATTTCAACGCCTACGCTGGGCTAGGGTTTGAAATTTTAAGCAAAGAGCTGCTCGCGAAGTATCTAAATTTAGAGATTTCGCAAATTTCAAGCTTTTGGAACAAAGAGGTCGAGATCGACATCTACGCGAAATTTGAGAGCTTTTGCGTCGCGGGCGAGTGCAAATACAAGGAGCGAAAAATTTCAAAAAACGTACTAAATGAGCTAATGCTCAAATGCGAAAAAGCGCACCTCGCGCCCGATCTGCTCGCGCTATTTTCCAAAAGCGGCTTTAGCGGCGAGCTACGCAACCTAAAAAGCGATAAAATTTTACTCTTTTCGCTCGAGGATTTTAAAATTTTGCTTTGAATACGGACGTAAAATCAATGATTATAAGGGAATTATCATGAAAAATAGGGTCTTGGCAGTATCGTTAGGCGTACTTTTGAACTTAAGCTTAGCAGGATGCGATAGGGGAGAAATAGAGGATATTCAAACGGAGGATTTTTATGCTGCCAATCCGGATAAAGCAAAAAGCGTCTCCGAGGCGTGCGCTCTAGCCGATCTATCCAAAGAATCGCCAGAGATTTACGACAACTGCGAACGAGCCGCCATGGCGTATTTTAAAATCTTCTATAAAAGTATGATGCAATCGGTATCAAGGCAAGAGGCAAAGGCGCAAGATGAAAAACAAAAAGCTATGTGCGAGCGCAAAGAGGTGCGAAATACGGAATTCGACGTGGAATGCTTTCTGTTTCTAGCCGCCACGGGTTTGCCGATAAACTCTACAGCGCCTAAAAATAGGCTGGCTTATCTACTGGAGGAATGTAGAGGCGATGCAGTTAGCCCAAAATGTAGGCTTTTAAGAAAGGAGATAAAGTTTCTCAAGGAAGACCTTAGAATGAGTAAAGAAGAGGTCTACGAGGCATTATCGAAAAAATTGCAAATCGTGATAAAAGACTATATTGATTTTTACGTATCGCAAGGTAGATTCGACGAAAATCCAGACAAGATGACAAGCATGACGGTCGAGCAGATAGCTCCGAACTCGATTAGCATAGGCACGACGAGCTATGTCAGCTGCTTTACTATAACCACAATCGATACGGGTAAAAACGCTATTTTGGAGATACGAAAAGGCGCAAGCCAAAATGACGAATTCTGCATGCAAACATATAAACTACCCGAAGTTGCAAAAATTCTAAATGAAAACGGCGGCGTTATTAGGCTTAGATAGCAAAATTTTATCTTTTCAAATTTGACGGCAAAGCTTCAAGAGCTTAATTTTAAAGTTAAATTCCGCCGCTTGAAATTTTAAAGCGACGGAATTTTGTTAAATTTCAGCTCGCGCGGGTGGCTGTGCTGCGCGCGACTTGCACTGCTGCGAGCAAGCTCGCGCTGCTCGCACAAACCTCGCGCCCTGAATTCCGTAAATTTAGACTATTTTTTCACCTTGATCACGTATGGGACTGATTTGATCACGCCTTTGGAAAAGAGTGTCTTGGTGTCCGCATACACGGCGTCAAGTTCGGCTTTTGAGACGTCCGCATCGTTTACCTGCGCGTCCTTGTTATAGTATTTCTCGATCACGTCGATCGCGCCCTTTTGATCGCTCGGAGAGAGAGCCTTCAACTGCTTTAAAACCAGCGCCGATTTGATAAACGCGCTTTTGCCGTGCACCGGCGCAAAGATCAATTTTACGTTGCTGTTGCGAAGATACTTCGTGATCCTTTTCATCTCCTCGGCGCAATACGGGCACTCCGGATCGCCCACGATGTAGGTCACGTAGGGATTATTTTTATCAAACGACTCGATATAGGCAAATCTCGCGGGATCTATGCTCTTTAGCAGCTCAAGCGCGGCGGCGTCCCTGGCGTCCTTTAAAATTTGAGTTCTCATCTTAAACAGCGCCGCGTCCGCCGCGTCCGCGAGCTTGGGCTCCTCGGTCACTGCCACTAGGCTTTTGCCGTCGTCGCTAGCCAAAAACGCCTCTTTTTTCTCGCCCGAGCGGACGATCAGCAAATTTAGCCCGTTTAGCGAGTTTAGCTTATCGATCGAGATGAGCTGAGCGTTTTTATCATTTAGACTTTGCTTTAGGTTTTTTACGAATTCCGCTTCGTTCGCATTCGCACCGAGCACAAAAGCCGCACACGCAGCCAAAACGTAGATGAGTTTTTTCATAGCTTCTCTCCCCTTAAAATTTCGCCAATTATATCAATTTAAAATAAAATTTGTTATAATCGCGCCTCATTAATTTAAGGAGAAATTTATGGCTTATTCAATGGGCGATCTAAAAAAAGGTCTAAAAATCGAGGTGGACGGAATTCCGTTTAAAATCATAGAATACCAACACGTAAAACCGGGCAAAGGACCTGCTTTCGTGCGCGTTAAAATAAAATCTTTTATAGATGGCAAGGTGCTTGAAAAGACCTTCCACGCCGGCGATAAATGCGAGGCGCCGAATCTTGAGGAAAAAGAGATGCAGTATCTCTACGACGACGGCGAGGCGTGTCAGTTCATGGATACGGTTAGCTACGAACAGATCGCGATCAGCGACGAGGACGTGGGCGAGGCGAAAAAATGGATGCTAGATGGCATGATGGTAAATATAATGTTTTACAACGGCAAAGCGATCGGCGTGGATGTGCCGCAGGTGGTGGAGCTTAAGATCGTAGAAACTGCGCCGAATTTCCGCGGCGATACGCAGGGCAGCAACAAAAAGCCCGCCACGCTTGAGACCGGCGCCGTGGTGCAGATCCCGTTTCACGTGCTCGAAGGTGAGGTTATCCGCGTTGACACCGTCCGCGGCGAGTATATCGAGCGCGCAAATAAATAATGGCGGGGCGCGGGGGCCCCCTGTTTTTGCGAAATTTTGATTTCGCAAAAATTCCTCTTTCTTTTAAAATTTATAAACTCCAGACGATAAATTTAAACCGCATCGGTTGCGTAAATTTTGATTAAAATGGCTTTTCGAATTTGCCGCAGCGTGAATCATTTAATCTAAATTTTGCGTAGCGCTGATTTGGCAAAATTTAAAATGGTTTTACGATTAAATTTAGGGATATTAAATTTGAGTATAAAAAACGCCCGAAAGCAAATCTTACGACTCGCTTTCGGGCTTTGAGCTAGGCTGCAACTTTAATTAGATTTAAAATTTCACCTTCACTTGGGAAACGAGGCTTAGCAAAATCTTTATTGAAGAAAAGCTTTCTGCCATCAACTTCTACTAGAAAGTCTCCGCTGCCACCAGGGACCAACTCGACAACTGCATCCTTATAGACGCCTGTTATTTCATCTCTCACACGGAGAGCTTGCGGTCTATAAGATCAAGAATTACAATAAGTAATTACAACCTTCATCTTTATTCCTTTCTAAAAAAAGTGCCACATTCTAGCAGAACTAGCTTAAATTTTAATATAAAAG
>CAUPZQ010000005.1:0-75468 GCA_963515915.1 uncultured Campylobacter sp. | reverse complement strand
GCAAGATTATGCCGAGATAGAAAAGTGGAATCAAATAGAAAAGAATAAAAAGCTTAAGAAATATCATAAATTTGAAAAAGAGCGGCTAAAGACGATAAAAAAGCAAGGAAGCGAGAAATAAAATGCTAAATTATAAAAATATCGGTTCTATTTATGAGCTTGACTCTTTGTCCAAAAGCAGCTCGGATATATATTTGCTTATCGGATCGCACTTTATGGATAAGATAGATATCTTTAGTAATATCACAACGGATTTTCTTATAGGCGTCAAGTCGATATTCTTCTACGCAGAGAAAGCGTCGCAATTAGAAGATATCTTTGATAGTTTTATAGAGAGGCACGATTTATTGGATATCGTTACATTGTCATATGGAATCGATGAAAAAACAGAGCTTGTAAATCTATTTTTATCCAAGATTACTCCAACAACTATGGGCGTATCAATATTGGATGAGAAAAATGCAGCCGAAAACGAGCTATTGCATGAAATTCTAAAAGGCATAAATGATAAAAATGGCGATAAAATTTAAAATGAGGTGAAATATGCAGCAAAATGAAGAATTGTATTATTTAATAGCTGGATTCATATACGATTGGTGCGATATAGAGTTGTTTTGCGATGAATTTTATAAGATGTATGATTTGGAATCGCAATATTGCGCAACCAATAAAGCGGAAGAGCAGGCATTAAAAGAATTGGATATGATGGCGGGTAGATTTTCTGAGTTTGATGAAGATTTTAAAAAGGCTCCTAACGTATTTTTTGAAGAAGGCGAGATAAGGCAAAAGGCAGAAGAAATTTTTCGATTATTTTCTAATATCAAAATTTCAAAAGAGGAATTTTTTAGATTTTTGAAAGAGCAGAGAGGGCTAAATTTTCCGATTGGCGTTAATTTAGGCGAAGGCTATGTAATGTGCCCGAATTGCTCCAACGCAATGAAAGTAGATGAGCGTCAAAGCGTGATTACATGCGATAATAAATATTGTATCACTAAGCTTATCAATCCTTTGGCAAAATTAACGCTTGCAAAGATCGAGAGTGCGAAATACAATAGCCAAGAAGCCGATTAACGGGCACAAGCAGACAAATCTTTGTTAAACTGCAAAAAGGAGCGCGATGCTAAGCGGAAAGGAAATTTACGAGAATTTTTTGTTAAGATTTTCGGACAACGAACGCTATATTATGAAAAATTTGGTTAGAAATATATATGAACTAAACAAAAGAGAGTTTATCATTGAGTTTGATGAAAACAATATATATAAAGTCAGATTTTATGACGACTTTGAAGAATGCTGCGATCCAGATCTCGAAGAAGGAGAAGAGGGATGGGATGAGCTATTTTTTGGATTTGAATTTGTAGTTTTAGAGGTTTTATCGACGCAAGCTAAAAAATTTAAAAAAGGCGACTACATCGAAATCAACTACAAAAACTATCCCAAAATATTTGATATGTATAGAAATTTGATTTAGATATGATGATTTAATAGAATTATGGAGAAAAATAGATGCTTAGTTTAAAAGGGTAGGAATTTTGCGTAAAGAGTATGGCTCAAGAAGTTATAAAAGAATGGGATAAATATAATTTAGGCTCGAACGATAGAGCATTCAAATTAAATTAGGTAGCAAAAAACAAAAAAATAGGATTTTAATATGATAAAAAATGAATTTGAATTTTTAATTGCCTCCGTGCCGGATAGAGAAAAAGTAGTAGCCGAGATTTGGCATATGGACAGAGAGCCTTTAATACAGATCAACCATGAAACAAATAAGCTTTTAGTCGCTGCTACCGAGACTCGGCATAATATCAATTTTTACGAGCTTATATGGGCGCTATATGCCGGGGGATTATGGCTAAAAGATGGGAATCAAAGACCGAATTTTGCGGAGCAGTTTGAGAAATTTTCAAAAAGAAACGGAAGATGCTCGAAAAATATCTTTAAATTTACAAGATATGAGAATAAAGTGAGTATAGAACATAAAGGCAATCTAATAGCGCATGTCATAAAAGATGGCGACGCCCTATCGGTAGGTTTGTTAAATTTTGGATTTGAATTAAAAGACTGCGTAGAGCTCGAAAATTTCGTATGGGCTTTGCAAAATTCTAGGAAACTGCTAGATGGCGCAGTCGTCTAAGTATCGCGGCAAAAACATCTATAAAGGATAATAAAATGACCGATTATTTCGTAAGAAAAGAAAGCGCGATAAAATTAAATAAGCTTTTGGGGTTAGATTCGACGGCAGATGAGCAGGATTGGGAGCTAGAATTAGCAGACATCGGCAAAATTACGTCAATGATAAATCTACTAGAAAACAAGACATTGAATTTCCACGATAAGATTGCTCTGTCGCATTTAATTGTCGCTTCGTTTGAGAAAGAGGATGAAGAGCTAGGCGCAGTAGACAAAGATAGGATTAAAATATTTGCCGACTTTCTGGACGATAACTTGCAAATCAAAAATATCATACGAGAATACTGGGTAGTTGCGTATGGGAATTTGAGCAAAAATTTAGCCTATTTGATATTTGGGGATAAATAAAGATATTAAATTTGTGAAATTTTAAATATAAAATTAAGTATAAAGAAAAGATGGCTAAAATTTTGTCGAGATCGTCGATATAGGTAGAAATAAAGGATGAAATAATGCAACCCAAAATTAGAAATTTGTGTTTATCGTTAGAAAATAGAATTTTAAATCTACATCCTTTTAATCCCGAGCAAGTATGCTGCTGCATAGCGACATGGTTTATGGAAAATAAAATTTTATTTCTTATGAAAGAATACGACGGTTGCGGCTTGGACGAGTTGCTAAAGTTAAATTTTAAAGATTATCCGACCGAGCTATCGATTTACGGCGACGGAAAAGCGAAGGATCTCTTTGGCGCAAAGATCATCAAATCGGACAAATACCGCTTGATCAACAAAATTAGAGTGCTGAAAGATCAAAAGAGCTTAAGACTGGTCTACGAGGAATTAAACTCGGTTATATTCGATAGCTTGGTAGTTAGCGTAGATTTGGACTTGGCGTGCGAATGTCCGCAATGGTCGCCTAGCGATTATAGAGTTATGTTAAACGAAGCGACGGACGAAATCGTTTTTGCCTGCATAAATTGCGGTAAGAAATTTTATCCACATACTCTTACCGAGTGCCAAATAAATTGCAATCTTACTATTCCTAAACGCGAATATTTTATCAATTAACTATTTCAATCATTTCTTTTTATAACCAACTTTGGTAGCCAAGAAAGAAGCGGGCGGCAAGGGCTCAAATTATTTAACCCAGTTTAATTTAACCCGCTCCGGCGCATTAAATTCCACGATCGATTTTAGCTAAGGCGCCCAGGCATCGCTAAGCCCGAGTGCCCCTAAATTTTAAATTTAAAACTGCCCGAAAAGGTCGTTCAGCGCCTCGCTGATGCTAGGATGCGTAAAAATTTGGTTTTTGAAAAAGTCCGCCTTCGCGCCCAGCGCCATGGCGATCGCCAGCTCATTAACGATCTCGTGCGCGTTTACGCAGTGAAGCGCCGCGCCTAAAATTTCGCCGCTAGCCGCGTCCACGACCGCCTTCATCATTCCCTCGTCGTGCGCTACGACCTTGGCGCCCGGCACCGCCGCCATCGAAAGCTTTAGCACCTTGATCTCGCGCCCACTCTCTCTTGCCTGCCTCTCGCTAAGGCCGATGTGAGCTAGCGGCGTGCGGGTAAACAGCACGCTTGCATGCGGCGTGCGATTTTTCGTAGTGCGCGCGCCGTCTCCGAAAAGCGCGCTAAAAATGATCCTAAAATCGTCTAAGCTAGTGTAGGTAAACATCTCGCCGCCGCGCACGTCGCCTGCCGCGTAGATGCTCACAGCGGAGCTTTGCAGATGCTCATTCGTGATGATATTGCCGTATACGTCCGTCTGCACTCCCGCAGCGGCTAAATTTAGATCATTCGTATTCGCGCGACGCCCAAGGGCGTATAAAAACGCGTCCGCCGCGACTGCCTTGCTCTCGCCCGCGAGGTTAAATTTCAGCTCGCCGCCCTTTAAACTCAAAAACTCGCAGCCCTCGATAATCTCCACGCCTTGGGCCTGCAGAGCGGATTTGACGCTGGCAGCCACGTCCTCATCTTCGTTTTTCATAAATTTCGATCGCATCAGCACGCTAACTTTCGAGCCAAATCCCGCAAACATCGAGGCAAACTCAAGCCCGATAAATCCGCCGCCGACGATTACTAGATGCTTCGGTAGGATCTTTAAATTTAAAATTTCTTCGCTACTATAAGCGATCTGCGAGCTTACCTCAAAGCTAGGCTCGACCTCCCTCGAGCCCGTATTTACGACGATCGTTCCTGCTGAAATTTCACGCGTTTGTCCGTCAGGACTTAGCACGCGCACGGAATTTGCGCTCGTAAATGAGCCCTCGCCGTCGATTACGTCTATATTCGGGTTACCTTTTAGCATGGCTAAATTTTTCGCCCTCAGCGCCTCTACGAGCTCGTCCTTTTTCTGCATGCTCAGCACGAAATACTCTCCGAGCACGCTGAAATTTACGAAGCCCGCTTCCTTGCTTGCAGTAATTAGCCGCTTGGTCGGGATGCAGCCTACGTTTATGCAGGTGCCGCCGTACATCTGCGGTGAGCGCTCGATGAGAGCGACCTTTTTACCGAGCGCGGCGGATTTTGCGGCAAGGGTTTTGCCTGCTTTGCCAAAGCCTATTACGATGATATCATAATCCATTTTTTATCCTTTTGATCTGAAATTTTCGCGATTATAAGAGGTTTTATTAAATTTAAAATCTGAGCGGCGCAAATTTAAAGGCGCAGACAAGAGGCGCGAAATTTAACGGCAAAATTCTAACTTCGGCATAGAATTTAATACAGAAAATAAAAATTTCAGCTCTAATCGTTTCAAAAATTCTGCATCGATAGAATTAAAATTTTAAGCGCGGGATACGTGGCGTTTTATAGTACTTGTTGTCGAATAGAATTAAATTCTAAGCCCCAAACCGCTCATAAAATTTAAAGGTGCAAAAAACGCGGAATTTGCGCTGTAAAATTCCGTCACTAGCGCTTTTTTACGCCGAGCAAAAACATATCGATGCGATCCTTGATTAACTCGCTCGCTTTGAAATTTAGCTTTTCGTCGAAAAATAGCAACCTGCTAAAATGCGGCTCTCTTAGCAAAAAGCAAAAATATAGCGCTAGACTTTTTGCCGTGCGTCCGGGCGCAAACTCGTCCGCATGCGCCGCCAAATACTCATCCAGCGCATTTGGCGAACCTAGCACGCCGCTTTTTAAAAAGATTTTTGGGCTCTCGCTAAGCGCACCGTTAAAGCCGCTGAAAAGTATCAGTCGGTAGAATTTTATCGCTTCCGGAGCGAAAAGAAACTCCAGATAAATCCCTGCAAACTCCTGCAGATACTCACGCAATTTTAGGTCTTTATTGATTCGCATGCGCTCGTTCATTCGCTCGTCGAGCTTTTTGCTTTGCAGTTCGATGATACGCAAAAATAGGCTTTCTTTGTTATCAAAATACTTATAAACCGACGATAGCGAGCCGCCGCTAAGCTCGATGATATCGCTTAAGCTCGTAGCCTCGTAACCTTTGGCTAAAAACAGCTCCAGCGCCGCGTCTAAAATGAGCTTACAGCGAATTTCGGATTTTTTATATTTAGGCGATTCGGGCATTTCGCCTCCTTTGAAATACTAAAATTTTTTTGTAAGTGTATAAAAAATATACTTAATTAAGCAACATTATTAGGCTAAAATTCTAAAAGCTTAGCAAAAAATAATTTACGCGGCTTTGCAAGCGAAGCGAAATTTTATATCGTGCAAGCGCAAGCGAGCGGAATTTATCGCGCGCCGGCTGCGGTAAGGCGGAATCTATCTTTGTAAACGAGGCGTTTAATGCCTATTTTAGGCAAATTTAGCAATAATTACCTAAAACGCTAAAAGGCATCTTTGTATGAAAAAAGTCTCGATCGGCGAAGCAGCCGAAATTTTAGGAATTTCAAAAGAAGCCGTCTACAACCGCATCCGTAGAAATTCCTTGCGCGCCGAGGAAAGCGGCGGCGTACGCTACGTGCTTTTAGATGATGAAATACAACAAAGCGAGCCCGCTTCGCAAAGCTCTGCGAAAAGCCCGCGCACTAGTGGCACAGCTGGCACTCAAAGCTTCATCGACTATCTCATCAAAGAAATCTCCGAACTAAAGGGCAAAATCGAAGCACTGCAAAGCGATAAGGACAGGCTTCACAAAGAAAAAGAGGAAATTTTAATCGCCTCGAAAGATGAAATCAAGCTGATGTATAAAGAGCGCGACGAGAAGCTCAGGTATTTTTTGTCGTTTTTCGATAAACCGCTGCTTTCGAGCAAAAGCCGCGAAGCCAAACCCTACGATGTCGAAATCAAAGAAAAAACCTTCGATCGTAGCGAATGGACGAGCCTTGCAAAATTCGTAAAATCGCTCAAACGTAAAAAGCGCCTCAAAGCGCAAAGCTTAATCATCGAAAACATCGGCAAGAGCGAGTTTATCCGCGTCGAGGGAAACGAGCTTTTGATAAATCAAAGCCTAGATATAAAATCACTGAAAGGATCTAAATGAAACTACGCAAAATCGCTAGCTATGCGCTGGTAAGCGGCTTCGGGCTCGTTATGGCGGGCTCGTTAGCAGGCTGCGACGATAGGGGGCAGGAGCAAAACGTCCGCTTACAAGAGGGCGCGCTCGTGCGGCTCGAAGAGGTCGCGCCGGGAAAATATAAAATTTTAGAGGAATTTCCGAGCGAAAAGACCCAGATCATCCTAAAATCGCTCGACGGCACGGAGAGAATTTTAAGTGATGAGGAAACCAAAGCCCTACTAGCCGAAGAAAACGCTAAAATCGACGCCGGCACTTCAAATTTGACGAACCAAAACGCACAGCTTAGCAGCGGCGGCATGAGCCTGGGCGAAGCGATCTTGGCAAGCGCCGCGGGCGCCATCATCGGCTCATGGATCGGCGGCAAGCTATTTAACAACCCAGCCTACCAAAGTCAGCGCCAAACCGCCTACAAAAGCCCGAGCGCCTACTCCAGAAGCGTCGATAGCTTCAATCAAGCAAAGCAGCAAAACGCCAAAGCGCGAAGCGGTAAGAGCGGATTTTTCGGCGGAAGCAAAAGCGGCAAGAGCGGCGGATTTTTCGGTGGTTAAGCACGCTTTGAAACATACAGCGGCTCTGTGCAGCTAGTTTAAATTTTAATACGCGGCACTTGAAAGCGAGCAAAATTCCGTCGCAGTAGAATTTTAGCTAAAACGAAAGCGCGCTTCGCGCTGCACGTCTTTGGTGAAATTTGATACGACGAAATTTCGTATCGCTCGGGGGTAATGTTCTTCGGCTACGTTATCGCTAGAAAAAATTTTACGGCGTACGTAGCGGTTCGCAATCCTTACGCGGCGAGGTTGCGTCAAGATAAAATTACGCGTCACCATGCGTATAGCAGTTTGTAATTATTGCCGCGGCGATGTCATGATAAGGCGGAATTCGCGCCTGCTGCCGAGCGCATCGGATCGCGTTTTTTACTGAAGCGTTACCGCGCGGCGAAATTTTGATATTAAAGGCAGCGTCGTGCTATAAAATTTTATATTGCGACGCGACGTTAAGGCGAGCGAGGCCGTGCTGCGACGGGAGTTTTATCACCGCATCTGTGATACGAAATTTCGTATCACAGCACTTCTTGCGGCAAATTTTATATCGCCTAGCGGTGCTAAAGTGAGTAAATTTTACCCGAGCGAAATCCAAGTCGTAGCATCGCGCGATTAAGTTGTACCGCAGTTTTTGAGGAAGCCGAGGAGGAGCTACTTGCAAGGGTGTATTTCTTGCAAAAAAGGTGCCGCTCTGCGGCGGGGCAATGCACCGCTCGCCTGCCGAGCTCTGATTAACCGGTGCGCTTAGAGGTGCGAGCTCGTAGCTCGCGTTTTATTCTGCTTCGCCGCGCTCGAAAAAGACGCCGACAGCGACTAGTGCTATATTTGTTTTGCGCTGCGGGCGGAATTTTAAAATTTACATAAAAAGGAAAATCTATGCAACTAAAAAAGATAACGCCGTTAAGCAACGAGTATCTCGAAAAGCTCGGCTTTTACTGGCACACGGACGCAGACGAGACGCCTTACGTCAGCGACGAGATCGTGCGCGTGAGCGCCGCGGAGGCGGATGCGTATTACGAAGCTGCGAACGAGCTATACGAGATGTTTGTCGCGGCCGCGCAGCACGTCATCGACAATAACCTCTTCCACGAACTCGGCATCCCATTCAACCTCGTCGATCTAATCAAGCAAAGCTGGGAAAACGAGGTGCACTGGCACCTGTACGGGCGCTTCGATTTTGCAGGCGGGCTGGACGGCAAGCCGATCAAGCTGATAGAATTTAACGCCGACACGCCTACGGCGGTGTTTGAGACGGCGATCATCCAGTGGGCGATGCTGAAAGAAAACGGCATGGACGAGGCGAGCCAGTTCAACGACCTCTACGACGCGTTGCGCGATAATTTCAAGCGGCTCGTGGTGCTTGACGGCGAACTTGAGGATTTTTCTAAATTTTATGAGGGGTGGAAAATTTTATTTAGCAGCGTCGCGGGCAACGTCGAGGACGAAAAGACGACGAAGCTTTTGCAGCAGACCGCGGAGGATGCGGGCTTTAAGACGCGCTTTGCCTACGTGGACGAGGTGGAATTTAACGACGAAGAGGGGGTGTTTTTTGACGGCGAAAACTATGAGTATTGGTTCAAGCTCATCCCTTGGGAGGCGATCGCGATCGAGGAGGGCGAGCTTGCGCTCATTTTAAAGAACATCGTGCAAAATCAAAAGGCAATCATCCTAAACCCCGCATACACGCTGCTTTTCCAAAGCAAGGGGATTATGAAAATCCTGTGGGATCTCTATCCGAACCACCCGCTGCTGCTACAAAGCTCCTTTTCACCGATCATCGGCAAAAAAATGATCAAAAAGCCGTTTTTGGCGCGCGAGGGGGCGAACGTGGCAATTTTCGACGCGGGCGGCAAAAAGATAGAGGAAAACGGAGGCGAATACGGAAATCAGAAATTTTTATATCAGGAATTTTACGAGCTAAACAAAGACGAGCGCGCCCAGAGCTATCAAGCGGGGGTATTTTTCGCCTATGAAGGCTGCGCGCTAGGCTTCCGCAAGGGCGGCGAGATACTCAATAATCTCTCAAAATTTGTGGGGCACTACATCGAGGATGCAAAGTAGCGGCGCGGCAAATTTTATACAATTTGAGAAATTTTAGGGCGGCGGCTCTTGGCGATAAATTTGGCGGTAAGGCTATCGCGGCGGTAAATTTTATCGCTCGGCGGCAACGGCAAATTTGTCGCTCGGTAGCAAAAATTTAACGCTAGGAGGCTACGGCAAAATTTAACGTAGCGGCGCGACCGGAATTCTGCGCGGATAAAATTTCGTGCAGGTTAAATCGGCGCAAGCTAAAATTCCGCGCGGAGCAAGATTTGCGCGAGCTAAATTTTAAAATTTAAACGCGAACGGTAGCAGCGATTAAATTTATCTATCGCTTCTACATAAATTAGAATTTCAAATTTAGACGTAGGTTTCAGCGGCGGTAAAATTTACCGCTCGCTTTGACATGAATTGGAATTTTAAAATTTAACGCTCCACGCGCTACAAGCATTAAATTTCGAGAGGGCAGAATTCGCGATAGTAAAATTTTGTGAGAAATTTACGCAATAGCTAAATTTGCAGAGTTAAAATTTACCGTTTAAGCGCCGTGCTCCAACCGCGCGACGGAATTTAACAACTAAATTTAGCCGCGCAGCCATGGCTTAAAATTTTAAAACGCAAAGGGGAAAATATGAAAATCGTATGTTTGGATGCCGCGACGCTGGGAGGCGATGCCGATTTTAGCGAGATCGCGAGCTTGGGCGAGTTTGAAAGCTATGAGATGACCGAGCCCGCGCAAACCGCGCAGCGCCTAGCCGGCGCTGACGTCGTCATAACCAACAAAGCCCTAATTACGGACGAAATCATGGCGCAAACCGCGCTTAAGCTGATCTGCGTAAGCGCCACGGGCACGAATAATATCGACATACAGGCCGCGCAGGCTCGCGGCATCGCGGTGAAAAACGTGGCGGGCTATTCGACGAACAGCGTCGTGCAGCAGACCTTCGCGTCGCTGTTTGCGCTAACCAACGCGCTCGGATACTACGCGGATTACGGCAGTAGCGGCAAATGGTGCGAGAGCGAAATTTTTACTCACATTGACGCGCCCATCAGCGAAATTTACGGCAAGGAGTTCGGTATCATCGGGCTTGGACAGATCGGCGTAAAGGTCGCCCACATCGCCGCCGCATTCGGCGCAAACGTGAGATACTACTCCACTAGCGGCGCAAACGACAACGGCGAGTTTGCCAGAGTGAGCTTGGATGCGCTTTTGAGAGCTTGTGATATCATTTCTATCCACGCCCCGCTAAATCAAAAAACTGCGGGATTGATCGGCGAGGCGGAGCTTGCGAAGATGAAAGAGGGGGCGATCTTGATGAATTTCGGCCGCGGCGGCATCGTGGATGAGGACGCGCTGGCTCGCGCCGTGGACGAGCGAGGCTTGCGCACGGCGCTTGACGTGCTGCAAACAGAGCCGATGAGGGCGGATCATCCGCTTTTGCGCGTGAAAAATCGCCGCAACGTCGTCATCACGCCCCACATCGCATGGGCGAGCGTCGAGGCTCGCAAACGGCTGATAAAGATGATCGCGCAAAATATTAGGGATTTTATGAACGGCAAATGAGCGCGGTTGAAACGCCGAAGCGAATTTAACAAAATCAAGATGCGGCACAAGGCCCACAAAGACTCTGCACGCAGTATTTCAAAGCGCTACACATAAAATTTTATTAACTGAAAAGCAGCGATACCGCTTCGGATAAAATTTTAAATTTACGCCGCGGATAAGCTATCTCTCCGCTTTGAATTCGTAGATTTATCTTTTCTTATAAATTCTTTTTATGCTCATCCAAAATCCCGTAACTATAAAAAATAACACTGAAATCGCCGCTACGCAAAATAAGAACTTACCCGCCTCGCCAAAGATATAGCCCGAATGCACGCTCAAAACGGCTTTATGTATAGCAAAAGGGCGCGGCATAGCACTTTTCGCATCATCATAGCGAGCATGCCGCAAGATACCCTTTTTAACGTTTACGCTCATCGTGTTCATATGCTCTTCGCTCTTTTCGCCTTTATCGAAATAAAAGATCATAAAATTTTCTCCATCTTTTTGAGCGATGATGTTAAAGAATTCGTAGTTTTCACCGCGTTCACGCTTAAAAATATCAAATGCCGTCTGAAAATTTAAAATTTTATCTTCATCCTCAAGCGAAAATCCTCGTACTTCGGTAAAACTCGGTTTTCTAAAAATTTCCTTTTCCCCTAGCGCTCTGTTGGTGATTTTGGCTATCCAATCATACGACCAATAAAGCCCGCTAGCGCTTATCGTAAGCAAAACGGGCAGCAGCAAAACTCCGACCGCGCCGTGCAAGCTATATAAAAACGTGTAACCTCTCGCTTTAAAATTTATCCTAAATGCGCGTAAAATCTTTCCTCTAAAGCTAGGATAATAGATCACCACGCCTGAAATTAAGACTAAAATAAACATAATTGTGCTAAACGCCACGATATTTTTGCCTATTAGCCGCAGAGTTTCGTTTTTGCTTAGCCCAAATCCCAGATTGGTATGTAGGTTTAGTATTACGCCGATAAACGTATCGCCTATGTTTTCCGAAGTAATTTCGCCGCTATAAGGATCTATAAAATATGATTTAAACTCGCCGCTAGAATCTGTGCCAGAAAGCCTAATCGCCTCATTTTTATTTTGAGGAATTCTATAATAACTGAGCGTAAAACCGGGCTTGACTTTTCTGAAAATATTTAAAATTTCGGCGGGTTCGAGGGCATCTTTTCCGCTCGGGCTCACGAAAGATTTGCTTTGATTTAACGCATCTATAATCTCGTCGTGATACGAGATAATGGCGCCGCTAAGGGCTATGATTAAGATCGGCACGCAGCATATAAGCGTCAAAATAAGATGGACATAGAACCAAAATTTTTTCCTTTTTAGAATCGCCATTAATTTCCTTAAATTTTAAATCCGCGGACGAAATTTATGCGCCGCGAATTTAAAAGTTCACGTTAAATCCAACCTGCGCCTTCATCCCGTCTACGACCATCATTTGATAATTTCCCGAGCGCGTTAGTACGAATTCGTTGAATATGTTATAAAGCGTAAAATTTAAACTTGCGTCTTTTGTGAGCTTATAGCTCGCGCCCAGATCAAAAAGCGTGTATGAGCGGATATCCTCATCGTAGCTTAGGCTATCGCGCGTCCTACTATAATAATTTATTTGCGACCATAAGTTTAGCTTGGAGCTTACGTCGTAATCAAATCCTAGCTTTACCGAATGGATTGGAAAATTATTTAAGGTTTTGCCCTTCTCGCTGCCCGTTTTTTGCTCGGATTTCGTATAGGCGTAGTTTGCATGCAGCTTCAAATTATCTAAAATTTGATAATCGCTACTTAGCTCTAGACCCCTAACCTCGGCTTCTCCGATATTTATAGTGTCCCAAATACCGCGCCTGTAAGTTTTGCCGTTATATACGCAAGGATTTCCCGGTCTTGGGCGGCAAATCAATTTGGTAGAAATTCCATCTTTGATTTCGGTATAAAACGCAGTAGCACTAAAGTTAAATTTATCGTTATCGTCGTAAGAAAACCCGCCTTCGTAGCTTATGCTACTTTCAGGCTTCAGAGAGCTTCTGCCTATCTGCGCCCCCTGGCCTCCTGCAAATGGCAAGGCAAGGCCCTCGCTACGCTGCTTAATATCCGGAGTTGAATATCCCGTCGAAACGCCGCCTTTAATAGAAAAACTTTCGTTTAAACGATAAACGGCATAAGCGCGCGGCGATATATGGCCGCCGTAGTCTTTATCGCGGTTATATCTAATTCCGCCGGTTAGCGTTAAATCATCAGTTAGATAAAAATCATCCTCGCCGTAGATCGAATAATCCCATCTTTTGACATTTGCCTCATCTGCGGTAGTAGCGGCTTCGTTTAATCTCTCGCTTCGGTATTGCACGCCCAAACTCAAAGCATTTGAATCGAAAAAATATGAGCCTTTAGAATTTAGCGTAGTCGTTCTAAGACGCAGATCCTGGGCGCCGCTTTCTTTCATGCTATCGTAGTTTGCATAGCTATCTATCATAAACTTATCGTATTTTCCCTGATGAGACAGGCTTGCAGTGTAGCCTTTCATATCCTCTTTCGCAATATCGTTATTACCTCCAGAGGTTGTTCGCGTACGCCCGTATGTACGCCTAAATTTATTATTTACTTTACGATAATCAAGCGCTACCTCATCGTTTTGCGTTACGTTATACATCAGTTTTGCGCCCATATTCGTCTCTTCATTATTTCTATTCGCATAAGGCTCTTTGTCCTCTATCTTTTCAAAAAATCTGCCGTAAAGTGCGATACCTAGTACGTCCGGGACGATAGCTCCGTTTAGATAAAAACCCGTTTGATAATCACCTTTTATTTGCGATTTTTTAGCGAAAGTATAGTATCCGTTTACATTGCCGCTAAGCTCATTTGAAAAGCCTTTGGTGATGATATTTATTACTCCGCCCATAGCGTCGCTTCCGTAAAGCGAGCTCATAGGGCCGCGGATGACCTCTATGCGCTCTATCGCATTTGCGGGAGGCAAGAAATTCTGGCTGCTACCAATACTTCTTAATCCTTTATAAGCGCTATCGCTGGCCGCGGGCTTGCCGTCGATTAAAATTTTCGTATATTTTTGAGATAGACCTCTTAGGCTTATGCCTTTTCTAGATGCAGCACCTAGCGTTGCGGTAAAGGCACTCGGCAAGTCCTCTACCATTGTGGAGATATCTTGGTAGTTGCGCTTTCGTATCTCTTTTTGCGTAAGAACGGAGATGGAAGCGGGTGCGTCTTGAATATTTTGCCGATAGCCCGTAGCACTGACTACGGTAATTTCACCCAAATTTACGCTTTTGTCCTGTTTTTCTATCTCACCCGATATCCCAGCTGTCGCTATAGCAGCGATCAGCGATAATTTATATATTGCGCGCAAAAACGCCCCTTTTCTTATTAAAATTTAAACTCATTTTACTATAATAAGATATGCATTATCAAGAAATACTAAACGGCAGAGGGATTATTTTAAACGCTAAAGGGATAAGATGAGTAAAGAGATAAGTTTAGATGATTTTTTACAAAAAATATCTAACAACATTGAGCCATCCAAGCAATGCAGGTATAGCAAAACCGAGCTTAAAAGCGAAAGTATAAAATTTGACTTTAGCTCTTTTTATACGGGCGGAGAGATAGGATATTATAGCAGCGATATAATTTGCAGAGATTTTCTTTTGCATCGCCACGAGCGAGGTAGCCGCTATTCATTTTTATTTTTCAATACGGGCGAAAATCCTATCTGCTTCAGATCGGATAAAGATCAATTCGTTTTGAATAAAGGTGAGTTTTGGCTCGGAACTATGCAAAGCGAACTACGCGGCGTTCACGAGCTTGAAAATAAACACTATAAAAGCTCCTGCATAGCGCTTAGCACCGCTTTTGCAAATGAGCTGGGAATTTTAAAAAATTTGAATTTAGATCAAGCCGTTTGCATGAAGAAATTTAAAACAAGCGCCGTGCAAAATATCATCCTCAAAGAGATCGAAAATGCCGCGATATACGATGGCAAAATACGCGAAATTTTTATGGAAAGTAAAATTTTAGAGATGCTTTATAGAAGTTTTCATAAATTTAATGAGCCCGAAAATGCGCTTAGCCTTGATGAAAATCGCATAAAAACAGTTCAAAAAGCAAAGAAAATATTACTCGAAAATATGCAAAATCCACCTAGCATTAAGGAGCTCGCTCATCTTTGCGCTACGAACGAATTTGCACTAAAAAGGGATTTTAAAGCATATTTCGGCACGAGCGTTTATGCGATGCTGACAAATGAACGGCTTGAGATTGCAAAAGAGCTATTGAGTCTAGATCAAATCAGCGTAAACGAAGCCGCCAAAATGGTCGGATATAATAATTTATCGCATTTTTCTAAAATTTTTAGGACTAAATTTAACGTGCTGCCGACGCAACTGAAAAAGGATATAAAATTTTACTACTCGGATTAGAATTTCGCACGACCGACTATCTCTTAGAAGCCACATTCTTTCGCAACCGCATATCGAAATCTCATAAAATTTTATATCGCAACCGGGGTCCGTAAAAATACGGAATTTAAATTATAAATGCCGCCGAAGTCTTGGCGACAAAAGCGAGCTGCGATCAATATCGCAGCTACGGGTATGTTCAGATGTCAAATGGCGCCTTAAAATTTTAAATACGTCTAAATTTAAAACAGGCTATAAACCTCGTCTAGTGTAAAGTGCTTTTTATCGATCTTACCGCCGTAGTATGGCTTGATATCCTCGTCAAAAGCCTTATGGAAAAATTTCGCTTTATACATTTTTACCAGGCTGCTATTGACCGCATCAAGCAGCTCGGTATTGCCCTTAGATAGGGCGACGGCGATATAATCTACCTTGCCGAGGTTGATGATTTTTGCATCAAGCGCGGCATCGTTTCTAGCGTATCCTAGCACTACGGTATTATCGTCAGCAAAGCCTATGCCCTCGCCAGCCTTTAGCCTAGCGACGCACTCATTCGCGTCGGCACATGTCGCAATCTCATAGCCCGCGTTTTTGAAGTGCTCCTCGGCAGTTGTGCCTTTAACGCTTAGAATTTTTTTATGCGCGATCTGATCGATTCTTGAAATATTATCATCCTTACGGCTTAGCACGCCAATTTGCACTGAATAATACGGGTAAGAAAAATCGACTTTCTGAACGCGGTCTTTTGTGACGGTAAGCTTGGATATGATGAGATCTACTTTGTTTTGCTCTAGCGAGGGGACGCGATCTTTAGATGCTACGGCGATAAAGTCGATTTTGATCTTTTTATTGCCGAATAGATTTTTGACTAGCTCGTTTGCCAAGTCAACCTCAAAGCCTTTTAGCGTGCCGTTATCATCAAAGCTAAACGGAGGCTGGGAGTCTTGCAAGCCTATGCGAATTTCGCCTGCTTGCTTGATATCTGCTAATGAGTTAGCGCAAAGCGCGCCAGCACCTAGCAAAATACTTAGTAGAATTTTTTTCATATTTCGTCCTTTGAATTAAAACATTTTATAAAGATCATCTAACAAGAAATATTTTTTCTCAGCCTTGCCCTTGTAAAAAGGATCAATGCTGTCGTTAAAAATTTTCTTGAAAAAGCCATTTTTGCTGAGCTTGACAAGCCCATCGTTTAAGGCGTTTAGCAAGTCATCGTTGCCTTTTTGCACCGCGATAGCTAAAAATTCCGACGTACCTAAATTCTTGATATTTACCTCTACCTTGCGATCTACGACCGAATAACCCAAAACTACCATATTATCGTCTGCATAGCCGCTGCCGTGACCGGATTTTAGCGCACGGAAGCATTCGCTCGAACTGGCGCATGAGATAACTTTAAAGCCTTCCTTATTAAAATAATCAAAAGCCGTAGTGCCGGGCTCTGCTAAAATTTCTTTATCCTGTAGGTCGCTTATTGTCTTGATATTGTCATCGCTACGGGTTAGTACGCCGATATTTACGCTAAAGTAGGGATTTGAAAAATCCACTAGTTTCTCGCGCTCTTTCGTAACCGTAATCGCCGCGATATCCAAATCGACCTTGTTATCTTGCACGGCTGTGATACGATCATTACCTAGAGTTACGACATATTCGATTTTGCCGCCCTTATCGCCGAAAATTTCTTTCACGAGCTCTTCGATAAGCGAAATTTCAAAACCGCTATATCTTCCATCCTCAGAGACGCTAAGTGGCGGCAGTGAGCCGTCCACTCCGATACGAATGAGCCCTTTTTCTTTGATCTGCGCTAAAGAGTTAGCAAATAACGAACATGAAGCGATTAACAACGCAAATATAATCTTTTTCATAAAATTCCTTTAAATTTTACTAAAATTTCGCAAGCGAATAGAATTTCCCATCCATCGCCGCTTTAAATCAAAACAAGCTGTAAAGATCGTCCAGCAAGAAATACTTTTTATCAATGGTGCCTTTATAAAAAGGCTCAATACTCTCATCAAAAATTTTTGTAAAAAAACCTTTTTTACTTAGCTCAATTAGTCCCGCATTTACCGCGTTAAGCAGCTCAGTATTGCCCTTTTGCACCGCGATGGCCAGGAAGTCCGTCGAGCCTAAATTTTTGATATTTACTTCGACTTTGCGGTCGACTACGGCGTAAGCGAACACAAGCAGATTATCGTCTGCGTATCCGTCGCCCTTGCCCGATTTTAGAGCGTTAAAGCATTCGCTTGCACTATTGCACGGCGCTACGTTATAGCCCTGTTTCGTAAAGTAATCAAACACGGTGGTGCCAGGCTGCGCCAGTATAGTCTTTCCATTTAGATCGGAGACCTTTCTGATATTATCGTCGCTACGAGTTAGCACGCCGATATTTACGCTAAAGTATGGATCGGAGAAATCTACCAGCTTCTCGCGCTCTTTTGTAACTGAGATTAGTGCGATATCCAAATCAACTCTGTTATCCTGCACCGCTTTTATGCGGTCATCACCTACCGTTACGACATATTCTATCTTGCCGCCTTTATCGCCGAAAATTTCTTTAACAAGCCCTTCGATTAAGAGTATCTCAAACCCGCTATATTCGCCAGCTTTAGCGACGCTAAACGGCGGAGACGAACCATCTATACCGATGCGAATAATCCCTTTTTCTTTGATTTGAGTCAAAGTGTTGCTAAAAAGCGAACACGCAGCCAGCATCAATGCTAGGATTATCTTTTTCATAGCGTCCCCCTTTTTAAAAATTACAGCAAGCTATAAAGATCATCCAGCAAGAAATACTTTTTCTCTGCAGTTCCTTTGTAGTAAGGCTCGATGAAATTATCGAACGAATTTTTGAAAAAGCCCTCTTTGCTTAGCTTGATTAGCTCGCCGTTTAGAAAATCCAAAAGCTCCGAATTACCCTTTTTCACACCGATGGCTAAGAAATCCGAAGTGCCTAAATTTTTGATATTTACTTCAACCTTTTTATCTAATACCGGATAAGCCAGCACGACTAAGTTATCATCGGCATACCCGTCGCCCTGTCCAGCTTTTAGCGCCTTATAGCAAGCGTTTGCGTTATCGCATCTGGCGATATTATAGCCTTGCTTTTCAAAGTATGTTTCTGCAGTGCCGCCGCTAAGAACTAAAATAGTTTTATCTTGCAATTCATTTAAGGATTTAATCTTATCTTCGATGCGGGTTAAAATGCCTATATTGACGCTAAAATACGGGGTCGTAAAATCGATCTGCTTCTCACGCTCCGGAGTTACAGTAAGAGTTGCGATAACCGCGTCGACCTTATCTTCTTGTAGGAATTTTATACGTTGATTTGCAAGTACGGAGGTAAACTCCACCTTACCGCCCGATGGAAGCATATCTTTGGCGATGGCATTTGCCATATCGACCTCAAAGCCCTGATGCACGCCGTCTTCTATCTTGCTAAACGGCGGCTGCGCGTCATAAACGCCTATTCTAAGTACTCCGCTACTTTTGATCTCGGAGAGCGATCTTGCGCAAAGCGCGCTACTGGCCAAAGCTGCGACGAGCAGACTTAAGATAAATTTCTTCATCCTTTTTCCTTTCTCATAAATAATTTCAAAACCATTGCCACGGCTACGGAAAACCTCAAAATCCCGCCCGAATGGCAAGCAGACATTAAATTCGCCCGCAGGCGAAAAGCAATTTTAGCTTTTTATATCTTTAATGATTATTAAATAGTAAGTAAAGTCGCTAAATAAATTCGCTTTTTCATTGTTTGCTTCGATTCCACGCGAGCTTTTTTTAGAGTTTTCATCCGCATCCTAGCAATATAATTTAAAATTTTTAAAATTTTTAAAATTTTAAAGCCACAGAATTTTACAAAATTTTAAAGCTGCAGAATTGGGTGAGATATTTTATGAGTGCTTTAAAACTCGCGATGAAATTTTAAAATTTTATAAGATCAAATCTTGCAGGTTACATTTGGCAAAACAGCACAAGAAAGGAGTGAAATTTTAAAATTTCGCTTTGGCGCAGATGCGGCGAAATTTAAAATTCTTAAATCCCTACGCCCGCCCAGCAAAACGGAATTTTAAAATTTTTAGCAAGCGTCGTATTTTAAAAGCAAGCAAAATTAAATCTTTGCCACGCTACAGAATTCCGCGATAAAAGTGTGCCGCCAGCGCTAAATTTTGCGCCATAAATCATACTACAAACATCAGCTTGGCGCAAAGCACAATGATGAAGCCGAATACAAAAGCGATTTTGTGGATATTTGCTCGTAAAAACTCAGGCGCGGGCCTTCCCATCGCGCGGCAGCTTAAATTTATCGCTACACACACGGCGATGATGAGCGCGAGCGTGACTTTTAGCATAAAGATTTTTTGAAGCGGCGTGCCAAAATACCCGCCGTTAGCGCTCCCGACCCAGCGACTCATCATCATTCCGCCGGTAATTATCAATGTAAAAAGGCAAACCGGCATGATCTTAATCGCGCGCGAGCCGATCGCCTTTTTAATGCGCTCAAAATCCGCGCCTAGTGTGCCTTTAAGCCGCGAAAAAATCACGACGTCGAAAAATATGTAGCCCAAAAAGATAATGGCGCAGATGAGATGCACTATCTGCACGTAAGGATAAATTTGCTCCACCACCGCTCCTTGCTATGAAATTTCGCCCATTTTATGCGAAATTTCAAATTTTAGCAATGATTTTCATCAACGCGCCGCGAGCGGTTAAATTTAAAGCGGCTAAATTTAAGCAAACCGTGCGAGCGACGCAAATAAATTTGGCAAAATCGCGCGGGTAAATTTAGAAGTAAAGCCGCGCGGCTAAATTTAAAAATGACCGCATTTGTAAATTTACAAAATTTACGAGCGGCGCCGCGCGGACGAAATTCTAAAATTCTAAAATTCTAAAATTCTAAAATTCTAAAATTCTGCCCGCAAAAACCCGCGCAAATTCCGCAGTCTATAGCATCATCGAAAAGATTATGCCGAATATGATTAGCGGGATATTAAAGAAAATAAAGGTCGGCACGCAGGTATCCCACATATGGCTATGCTCACCGTCGATATTCAGCCCCACGGTAGGCCCGAGCGTGCTATCGCTCGCAGGCGAGCCCGCATCGCCGATACCCGCAGCCACGCCGATGATAAAGATCGTCGCCGCCGTACTAAAGCCCAGCTGCGCGGCTAGCGGGCAGTATATCGTAGCGATGATAGGGATCGTGCCGAAGCTCGAGCCGATACCCATCGTCACCAGCAGTCCGATGCCGATCATCAGCAGCGCACCGCCTAGCTTGCCGCCGCTTAAAGTGCTCGCTACGTGCACCAGCTCGTTCACGCCGCCGGTTTCTTTTAAGATCGTGCCGTATCCTGCGGCGATCAGCATCAAAAACGCGATATAGCCCATCATATGCACGCCCTCGTCAAATACATTATCCAGCTTCTTCCACTCGATGCCTTTGCTCGCAAGCATTACTAAAATTCCGCTAAGCGCGGCAAACGGAAGGGATTTGATCCAAATTTGCACGGCGAAGCACACCGCGATACCCGCTAGCGCGCCCCATTCGCGCATACCCATCTTAAGCTCGCTAAAATGTGCGTCCAGGCTCTGTTTGGTTTCGGCATACTCCCTCGGCTTGCGGTAGTAGACCACGGCCAGGATGAGGCCCACGAGCATCGGCACGGCGCTTAGCCACATTGCGCTTGATATGTCGCCAAGGCTTACTGCGATGCCGTTTGCGTTCATATTTTTTTCGATTAGCCCCATAAATATAAGTCCGAATCCCAACGGCAGCGCCATATACGGCGTCTGCAAGCCGAACGTCAGCGCGCACGCTACGGCGCGGCGGTCTATCTTTAGCGAGTTCATGATCTTGACTAACGGCGGGATCAAAATCGGGATAAAGGCGATATGCACGGGGATTAAATTTTGTGAGAAGCACGCAAAAAAGGCGATCGAAAAGATAAAGACGTATTTTTTGTCGCTGATTAAATTTGCTACCGCGCGCACCAAGATCGCCGTTAAGTTGGTCTTTGAGATCGCGCTTGCGATGACGCCTAGCAGCAGATACGAAAGCGCGGTTTCTAAATTTCCGCCCATGCCGAGGCTCCCGGCGTTTTCGGGGTTGCCGTTTATGAATAAATTTATGGCATCGCCCAGCGGGATCTTGCTTGAGAGCACGGCGCAGATCGTGCCGATTAGGATCGCAAGCATTACGTTGCACCTCAGCAAGCATAGCGCGCACATCACACAGATACTGATAAATACGGGATTGGTAAGCATCTTTTGCCTTTTTTGGAATTTTTGCAATTATATAGAATTTAGGGCTAAATTTTGCTAAAATCGCGCAAAAAATCGGCTAGGACAGCGATGAAATATTTTTACTCCTCTTTTGTAGTAAGCCTAATTGCGCTTGCTATCGCGTTTTATATCGGCGGCGCTGGTGCCGCTTATATCTGCGCGCTTTTATGCGCGCTGGAAATCAGCCTTAGCTTCGACAACGCCGTAGTCAATGCCAAGGTGCTAAAAGATATGGCGCCGGTGTGGCAGAGCAGATTTATCCTCTGGGGCATTCCGATCGCGGTTTTTGGAATGAGGTTTTTATTCCCCGTGCTAATCGTTGCCGCAAGCGCGCATCTGGGTCTTTGGGAAACCCTCGTGCTGGCGCTTAAGCAGCCGCATCGCTACCATGAAATTTTAAGCGAGAACGAAGCGCAAATTTATGTTTTCGGGGGCGCGTTTTTGCTGATGGTCTTTTGCGATTTTTTCTTCGATGCGCAGCGCGAGCTACACTGGCTAGGCATAATCGAAAATAACGGGCTCGTGCGATTTTTAAAGCGCATTCCAAACGCTCCCACGCTGATCGCTCTAGCCGCAGGGCTCGTGCTGCTTGCTAAAACGGGCTCGGCTACGCTCGGCGCAGCGTATTTCAGCGCGATCCTGCTCTATCTGCTCATCTCCTGCTTCGACCGACTTTTCGGCACGGACGGCGTAAAAAACGGCCTTGCGGGCTTTTTATATTTAGAAACCCTGGACGCGAGCTTTAGCTTCGACGGCGTGATCGGCGCGTTTGCGCTAAGCGATAATATCTTCATCATCATGCTGGGGCTAGGTGCTGGAGCGATGTTCGTGCGCTCCATCACGCTGTATCTCATCGCCCGCGGCACGCTGTCGCACTTCGCGTATCTGGAGCATGGCGCGCACTACGCCATCGCGTGTTTGGCGTTTATAATGTTTGCCAAGCTGAAATTTGAAGTAAGCGAGATCATAACGGGCACCGTGGGGATATTATTTATCGCGCTATCGCTCCTTTCGTCGGTGCTTTACAACCGCCGTAACAAACGCAAATTAATCGAAACGATCGCGGGAAACAACGAGTGAAATTTCATAGCGAGCTTTGCGGCGCGAGGGCTAAATTTTAAAATTTCAAGCTACTGCTGCAAGCGGTAAATTTTACTCGCTTGCGCCGCGTTAAATTCCAAGAGACGCCAAATTTCAAGAAACGCCAAATTCTAAAAAGCGCTAAATTTAAAGACGCGGGCGATGAGATTAAATTTTACGAAAAGCGTTAAATTTTAAACCGCGAGATGGCGTTTTAAAATTCAAATCAGCGATCGCGCGAGCTCAAGCCTTTATCGCGCAATCTCTGCAGCTCTTTGCCGCCGGGTGGCGGGCTATTTGCGGACTCGCCGCTCTCGCTTGCGCCGCCAAAAACCTCCTCATTCAAACGCAGCTCGTCAATGATACCAAGAAGCTGCAAAACTTCGGCCTTTATCCGCTCGGCGTCTTTTAGCGTAGTGCGCGGCGAAAACAGCGCGGCTTCGAAGCGGTTTTTCGCGCCGTTTAAAAATAGATAAAATTTTCCGTCCATAAACGCCGCGCTAAGAGCGATCTTGGGTGCAAGCTTAAGCCTCAAAGCCCCGAGACGCTCCATAAAGCTAGGCGTCAAAAGATACCGCACCTCGATCTTATCGCTTGCGAACACGCGAAATTCCTCGCCGAAAATCACGTCGTCCATCAGCTCCTGATCGCCTAAAAATTTTGTGCCTGGCGAGCGGTCCGCGATGATGGTCCGTCCTTTAAATTTCTTATAAAACTCGCACACCAAAACCGAGCCGCTAAAGGCCTGCACGTATTCGCCGAGCCTCCAAGCGTTCCAAAGCGCGATCGCCGACAGCAAAAAAGCCGCAGAAAGATCGCTTTTAGCCCTTTGAGATAGCTTTACAAGCTCCATAGACTCGCGCGTTTCATAGATTTTTATCGCCTCGCTTAGGCTAAATTTCACCCCTTTATACACGCCGTCTATCTGATCCTCGGCTACGAATTCATTGTTCGGATAGATGCCTGTTTTGCGGATCTCTTCTTCGTCTATACCGCTTTGCGGCTCATATCTAAAGGCGGGGTCGATATCTGAAATGATGACGCGGATGAAGGCGTCTTTGTAAAAGGCGTTGTACTCCCACTTAGCGATGGAATCATCATAAATCCCCCATACGCAGCTTACCGCAATTATCGGGATCATCGCAGACATCAGCACGGCGGAGGAGTATTCGTTTTGGATCAAGCCGTGGATAAACCAGCCGACGGAAAAAACCGCGATGCATAGCAATAAAATCAGCGGTTTTAGAAATTTTATCTTGCACTGCTGCTGCTTTTTTGCCAGCTCCTCTATCGCTCTGTCAATATCCAAATTTAACTCCAAATTTGATTTTGCCGAAATTTCGCCCCTTATTTTACGCTAAATTTTATTAAAATTTCATCCGTTAAGCGGGTTTAAGATTTTTTATGCTATTTTTGCGACCTATTTCGATCAAAAGGCGAGAGATGATAAATTTACCGAAAAATTGCGTAGTTTTTACCTACCCGAAAATGGGCGACAGCGGCAAATTTTTGCCCGCAGAGTTGCGCGGCGCAGCGGGGCTTACGGGCTGCACGCTTCAGTGCAAGGCCTACGAGAGCGCGTTTGCGCAGATAAAAGCCCTCGACTTCGAGCTTGTTGCCGTAGGCAGCATGGGCGAGGCGGGCACGAGCGAGTTTAAGCGCGCTACGGGCGCCTCGTTTGAGTTCATAAACGACGAAAAATTCGAGCTTGAAGCGCCGCTGCGGCTCGAGACTTTCACCACCGGCGATGGGAAGAAATTTTACCACCGCCAAACCCTGATTTTTAGGGACGGCAAAGAGATAAAGCGCTTTAGCCGAATCGCGGAGCCCGAGCAAGACGCGCAAAACGTACTTGCGGCGCTAAAGAGCCTGTGATCGATCGCTTTGGCGGCGTGCTTTAAATTTCGTGCCCCAAACGCGCTGCGACACAGAGCTGGAATTTAGGGCAGAGCGCATTTTCATTAAATTCGGCATTTTTAATTAAAATGGCGCTAAATTTAACGGAGGCGGGTATGAAAAAATTTCTATTTTTGGCACTATTTTGCGCACTTGTGGCAAACTGCGACGAGAGCGCGCGGGCGGATAAAATTTCTGCGGCGGACAAAACAACGAGTACCGGCGAGACCGCAAGCGCGCGCTTTATAAAGAGCGGCGAAGCAAGCGCCGACTCGCAAAGCAGCGCCGATGCGGTCATCCAAACGGACGGAATTTCGCGGGCGGATCTGCAAAGCTGCATCGTAAAAAGCGACGAAGGCTCCTGCGAGCGCGTCGTGCGCGGTCTGAAAAGCGGCTGCGAGCGCAAAGATCAGCTATCGTGCTTTTTCTACGCAGATGCGCTAGGGCGCGGCTTGGGCGTAGAAAAGGACGTCGTGGCATCGTTTGAGCTTTTTCGCGAGCAGTGCGATGCCGGCAGCAGCGAAGCATGCTACGAGCTGTCGGTCAAATATCTCCAAGGAATCGGCACTCCTCAAAGCTTCGAGCTCTCGGGGCAGGCGCTAGACAGGGCGTGCAAAATGCACAACAAGCGCGCCTGCGCGGTGCTCGATCTACTGCCGAAAAATTAGCGCGACAGAGGCGATAAAATTCCAAGCTTCGAGCGCAGGCAGAGCGCGCGCCTTTGAAATTTTAGTGGGCTGTGCGAGTGCAGTGCGCGATGAGGCGGTAAATCGAAGCGTGCGAGCGGATAAACGAAAAAGGAGCAGAGATGAAAGTTTTAAAGCTTGCGCTGGCTGCGGCGCTGGTGCTTAGTTTAGCAAACGCGGACGACAAAGCCAAAGAGTTTAAATTTAGCGGCGTAAAAACTAGCGCGCTTTTAGCAAAATGCAGCAAAAAGGACGCCGCCGCATGCTACGAAGCGGCGATGAGATACGAGCTGGGCGGTCGCGGCGTCGTGCGAAACCGCCTCAAAGCGCAGGGCTTTTTCGCAGATGCGTGCGAGCTCGCCACCCTCGCCGAGCGGAAGCGGGGAGATAAAATGGGCGGCGCAGGTGGGCGCGCGATGAGCGATCTGCGCGAGCGAGCTTGCTTGGGCAACGCGGCGGCGCTGGAGAGTTTCGCGAGCGGGCAGTGCTGCAGCCTCGTGATATACGACGAGCTTTGCGAGGGCGGTTCGCGGGAGGCGTGCGACAATCTGGCGCGGATGAAGCGCGATGGCTGGGCGCCCAAGGAGAGCTGTAGCGAGGAGATAGTCGCAAAATTCGGCGACGGCAAGCCGCAGAGATGAAATTTCACTCTATTTTGCGGCTATAAAATTTTTGGAATTTTAGCAAAATAAAATTTGCCGAAATTTTATAAAGCTCGACCGAAAATGGTAACAAGACGGACTAAATTTAAATTCTAAAACGCGTTTAAATTTGTATCTTAAGTGGCGTCAATTTTTGGGCTCAGCAAAGATTATAATTCGCGCGCTAAAACTTTAAAATTAAAAATCTCGTGTGACGGCTGAGGCTATAATTTTATGAATTAGAATTTAAACAAAGTCTACTACCCTAGCCGTGATGATGATATAATTTTTTAGAATTTCGCAAGCGTAAAATTTATCAAAATTTTGCGTATCTACGTCGAGCCGCTCCAAAAAAAGCGCGGTCGAAATTTTAAACTGCCATATTGTGCGAAGAGGTTAGAATTTCAGACAGAAGGAATTTCAATTAATGCGAATTAAAATATAGGTGTGGCGGGCAAATGTGTGCACCGCAAGCGATGAAATTTCAAATATGAGTTCAAGGCTAGCAAGCCGCGGAATTTAAACGCCATGAGCGATAAATTTTAAAATATCTATTTTAAAATTGCAAAGCGGAGATTTAAATTTAAGTGTGGCGAGCGATTAAATTGCAAAAAGAAGCTTAAATTTAAATATCGCAGCTCACAAATTATGCGTAAATTTTGCGCCTAAATTCCACAAGATTGGGTGCGCAATAAGCGTTTGCAGTATCGCAGCAAGACTATAAACTAAGCTTCAATCACGCTTAAAACCCTATTTACCGAGCGCTTGCGCAAGCGCGTATTTCAAACCGCCGAAGTAAAAAAGCCTGATCGGAGGCGTTTGGCGGCGTATCCCAACCGATCGCGCCTCATATTTTGCTCTATAGCCTAGCTCGCGCACGAAATTTAGATTTTGAAATTTAGCGCAAAAATATTATAATTTCGCCCAAATCACGGCTAGGACGGAAAATGAACTCACGCGTGCAAAACAAATATCTAAAATCAAAAATTATGAGCGCCGAGGAAGCCTGCGAGCTGATCTCAAATGGCGCATCGGTGGGCTTTAGCGGCTTTGTTGGGGCGGGCTGCGCGCTAGCGCTACCACAAGCTCTAGCGCAACGAGCGACAACGCTGCACGAAAAAGGCGAGCCCTATCAAATCAAAATTTTTACAGGCGCATCGACCGATCCGCTTTTAGACGGAGTTTTGGCAAAAGCAGGTGCCGTGAGCTTTCGCGTGCCGTTTTTTACGGATGCCGATATGCGCCGTGCGATAAATAGTGGCGCCGTGCGATACGCGGACGTGCATCTATCAAGCCTTGCCGCGCAGCTTAAGGCGGGCTTTTTTCCGCATCTAAACTTTGCCGTGATCGAAGTAGTGGCGATTAAAGAAAGCGGCGTGCTCGTGCCGTCCACATCGCTAGGCAACAACCAAGCCTGGCTCGATATCGCCGATCGCGTGATTTTAGAAGTGAATTACTATCAGCCGCTTGAGCTGGAGGGCATTCACGACGTTACGGATCTGCGCCTGCCGCCGCATGCTGAGGAACTGCCGATCAAACACGTAGGCGATCGCGTAGGTAGCCCCTATATGCATGTAGATCCTGCCAAAGTAGTCGCTGTAATAGAGGCTAGGACGCATGATCGCGTCAATAATTTTACCGCCGTAGATGAAATTTCAAGTGCGATCGGGTGCAACGTCGTAAAATTTCTAAAAAACGAGGAAGCTTGCGGCAGACTTCCCGCAAAGAAGCTACTGCCGCTACAATCGGGCATCGGCAACGTCGCTAACGCCGTGCTTAGCTCGCTACAAAATGCTGGTTACCAAGAGCTGCAGTGCTACTCCGAGGTGATTCAAGACGGCATGCTAGATCTCATCAAAAGAGGCGTCGTAGGTACTGCAAGTGCCACAGCGCTATCGCTTAGCCCCGCAGGCGTCGAGGAATTTCAAAAAAACATCGATTTCTACCGCAAGCACATCATACTGCGCTCACAAGACGTCTCCAACTCGCCAGCACTCATCAGAAGGCTTGGCGTCGTATCGATGAATGGCATGCTAGAGGCAGACATCTACGGCAATGTGAACTCCACTAACGTCATGGGCTCGCAGATGAAAAATGGCATCGGCGGTAGCGGTGACTTCGCTCGTAACGGATATTTGTCGCTGTTTTTGAGCCCGTCGCTAGCTAAAGGCGGCGCGATCAGCGCTATCGTGCCGTTCGTGAGTCACGTTGATCATACCGAGCACGATACTCAGGTTATCATCACCGAATATGGCATCGCCGATCTGCGCGGTAAATGCCCTCGTGAGCGGGCTCGCGCGATGATAAGTATCGCACATCCCACTTACCAAGACGCGCTGAGAGATTATTTTGAGCGGGCATGTGCGCAGCCCTGTGCGGGGCATACTCCACACATCCTAAGCGAGGCGCTGTCGTGGCATCAAAGATTTAAGGATACGGGGAGCATGAAGGCTTAGAGCGAATTTGCTTGATCTAATGCGCTAAAGCCTAAAATTTAAGCTCATTCTCGCTGAAAGCAAGAAAGTTTGCACTTAAAAATTCCGCCTGCATTTGAAAGCTCTATCGCTACTTAGAGCAAAGCTTGTTAAAATTTTTATTTTTGCAAAGCTCACGCGAAATATTTATTATATGAATGAATTGAAAATTTGCGCCATAAAATTTTAAAATTTGCAGGCGGATTTAAGGCGCGGAATTTAAAATTTTATCGCTACGGAATTTTAAAATTTAGCCTTAAATTTGCAGCTCGCGCATTTCAAATTTTAAAATTCTACAGCTTGGAATTTTAAAATTTTGAACTTCGCAAAATTTCATCTATAAATCTGCTATCAAATTTTAAATTTAGCTCTCACTTCATTTGCCACGCGCAAGCTTTTTTGGCAATTTAGCTATAAGGCGCGTCATAAGTTCGCGATAAAACCGCGTAGTATTTGTCAAGATAAATTTCGTATTAAAGCAGCAGCTTGCTAAATCAAAATTTATCGCCTTACGAAGGCGATCTTTGGGCTATAAATTTAAAGAGGCAAGCTATAGACCGCGGCGAGATGAGGTTAGAATTTTATCCTCGAAGGCTCCATCGGCTTGCTGTAGAAGTAGCCTTGCATATATTTAATCCCCATCTCTTCTAAGATAATTGAAATTTCGTGGTTTTCTACGTATTCGGCGATGAGCTCGTAGCCCTGCTTGTGCGCGAAGTTAGCGATGGTTTCGACGATAGCGCGCGAGTTTTTATCGTTTGCGATGTTTTTGATGAGCGCTCCGTCGATCTTTATGTAATCCACGTCGAGCGTTAAAATTCTATAGTAGTTGGAGTATCCGCTGCCAAAATCGTCTATCGCGACCTTGCAGCCGTAGTTTTTGGCTACGGCGATGAAGCTTCTAAGGCTCTCGTAATCGTCAAATTCCTCGCTTTCTAAAATTTCAATGAATAGATTTGAAGCGTTTGGACTGGATGCGAGCTTGCGTTCTAAAAGCTCCTTGATACCTTCGTTTGCGATGTCAAAATATGAAAGATTTATGCTAAAGCAAGTCCCTGCGAAGCGGTCTAGCAAGCGAAAGGCTTCGTTTATTACGACCTGAGTTAGCGGGATGTAGAGCGAGGTTTGCTTTGCGATGTCGATAAACTCACCCGGGCAGCGCGTCTTGCCTGAGCGGTCGATTAGGCGGATTAGAATTTCATATACTAACGGGACATAATCACCGCCCTCGGTGCCGTAGGTGTTACCACTAGGATCGCGGTGAGTAATATCAAATATGGGCTGAACGAGTACAAAGACTTGATTTTTCTTGATCGCGTTTTGAATGGTGTTGATCATGATTTGGTTTTGCAGATATTTTTCCTCAATAGCATTTGGGCGCGAGTAAAAGCCCACGTGCTCGTTTTTGCTCTGCGCCTCATACATCGCCATAACCGCCTGAAAGACCCTATTTGCGCCGCCCGCTACGTCGGCGCGCTCGCTTACGCCCATCGTGATATTTAAAGGCGCGGAGGCAAAGCCCTCGGTGGTATGGAGATTAAAGACCTTGTCGGTGAAATATTTATTTATGATCTCCACATCGCGCGCGACATTTAGTCCATCGTAAAATAGGCAAAACTCATCCGATTGGATGCGAAAGATACTAGCTTTGATCTCGTGCGATTCGATACACATCGCAAGCGTGCGCGCAAAGGAGCGCAGAATTTCATTCGTCGTCTCCGCCTTGTAAAAAAGCCGTAAATTTGCAAAATTTACGATAGTAATGTAGATCGCTACGCCCGTTTTTTCGGCGTTTATTAGCTCATATAGCGCTGCTTCGTTGCCCTGGCCCGTAAGATGATCGATATAGACTTGATTGTTTAAGCTCTCCTTCGCGTTCGCAAGAGCTAGCTTCATAATCTCGCGCTCGCCGATGTCATGAGCGTAAAGCGCATATAGCGGCGGCTTGGATACAGAGGCGATATTTGCTAGTCTTAAGCTCACGTCGGCTAGCTCGCCGTTTTTACGAAGCAGGCGCGTATCTTTGGCACTTTTATTTACCATCGCAGGAAGTTCGATCCCTTTATCTTTGGGCATCAAAACTCCAAGATCGCTTCCTTCCAGCTCACTTTGTTCGTAGCCGCTTAAGCTAAGCGCGCTTTTATTAGCGTATAAAATTTTAAAGCTTTGATCTGCTAAAACTATCGCTTCGCCTGCCTCCTCGCATAGCGCGCGATAGGGCGCGAGGGCGCGTTTACTACGCAAAGCATCGGAATTTATGATGTAAGTAAGCAGTAAAAACGACAAAAACACCGCCGTGTAAAGCATCGTCATTTGCATAAACGAGCCGTAAAATTCCTCGCTAGCGTAAGAAAATCGCTCGCGCAGGCTTGCGAAGCGCTCGTTGAGCAACGAGAGATTATCGCTTACAATGATATTTTGCCGCTCGAAATTCCTTAAAATTTGCCGTGCGATTCCTATAAACGCAGCTTCGTCGGGGCTTGACGCATCTGCGCTTTCTAGCGCACTTTTTAAAGCAGAGATCTCGGAGCGATTTTTATAATTAAGCCCTAAAATTTGAGAGTAGAGATTTGCTCTTTGCGCATTTGCGCCACTGGATAAAAATTTTTGCTGCAGACTTTGAAAAAGGATTAAATTCTGCGAATTTAAAGCCCCAAGCTCGTCCAAAAGTGAAATTTTATCGCTAAAAGCGCTTCCGATCGCGCGCACATCGCTGCTAAGTCCGATTTTATCGATGATTTTGTCTTTTTGTAAGGCTTGCAGCACCTGATAGATGCCGCGCATATCGGCATTTGCAATCGAAAAGTCCCTTCTTGCGATCTTTGCATCAAATAATATATTTAAGCGGTTATCGGCGTTATCGATCAAAGCTAGCTCGCGCGAAATCGTGCTAAATCTCGCTACATCTCTTAGCGACGAGAAATAATTCCCGGCGATGATTATGCCTAATATCATAATCCCCACCATCAAAGCCCACATTATCTTATCTTTCATCCTGCGCCTCCGTCATATCGCCTTTAAGCGTAGCTAAAAAGCTCATCAAAGCATCAAGCTCCCCATCGCTAAGATCGTATTTTAGCAGATCCTTTGCGATCTGCCGCACCGCAAGACGCAAATCCGTCTGCCCGTTTACGTAAGGCGCGGTTTGCGTGATATTGCGCAAGCTAGGCACGCGGCGCAGCTCAAATCCATCGGAAGTGAGCCTATGCCTAGGCGCATCCTCCTCTTCTGTGCTTGGGCGAATTTTAGTAAAGCTGCCGGTGCCAAGGCTAACGCCGTTATGACATGCCGAACACAGCCGCACAAAAAGCACATATCCGTTATATTCGGCATCATTTAGCTTAACCTCGCCGCGCAAAAATCGATCAAATTTGGAATTTATCGCCGTTTTGGACTTTAAAAATTCCTTCAGCGCATCAATGAAGTTCGCCATATTTGCCTCGCCGTAAGCACTTTCAAAAGCCTGCTTGTAGGCTAAATTCTTCCTGATAAGCTCTAAAATTCTATCTTCGCTCGCATCAAGTTCGTTCTCGCCAAAAACCGACGCCGCGATCCGCGCTTCAAAGCCCGCGAAATTATAATCGCCCAAGTAGCGATCAAAGTAATAAGAATTTATTAGCGTAGGCACGCGTCCATCGCGCACCGAAGCGCCCGAATCGTTTAGATAGAAGTTGTGGCAGCTCTCGCAGGAGCGGCCTTTGCTGCTAAATCTTACATCGGTAAAAATTTTTGCGCCTAGCCGCGCCTTTTGCGGGTCGTATTTAGGCATCTCAAGCGGCGTAAAAAGATTGCCGCAAAGCCCCAAAATCGGCGCCAGGCTAAATATAAAACAGCTTAAAGCTCGCTTCGATCTCATCGCTTATCATCCCGTCTTTAGCCCGCTTTTTCAAAAGCTCCTCGATCTCGCGCTCGCTAGCCTCTGCGCCGTCCATATGCAGGTGCCACGCGGCGTTTTGCACCGCTTCTTGCAGGCTGCGTTTTTGCTCGCGCCTCTCGGTTAAAATTTCGCCTTTAAATTTGATGTTGCGCGCCCCGAGTAGCGCCTCAAACTTTTCGGCGGCGGTAGCAAGTCTTTTAGCTCCTGTGCCGAAGCGCTCAAATAGCGGCGCCAGCATAGACGAATTGCGCTCGCTCGCCCAGTTTAGATAAATTTTGCGCTCGCCCAAAGCCAAAAACGCTTCAAAATCCTCCGTGCTTTTTAGCGCAGGACTCATCGTAAGAAACGCAATGTCAAAAAATACGGGAATTTTAAAATTTTCGCTCTCGCGGCTTTTGCTTACAGCGTCTTTTAAATTTAAAGCCTGTGCGGTGCTTTCTTGAGCTTGCGAGTTTGAAATTTCGCTCTGCGAGCGCGGATAAATTTTAAAATTTTCGCCCGCCGCGTTTGCAAAACCATCGCAGCTCAGCCGCTCGCAAAACTCCGCGAAGCTTAAATTTAATACGTTTTGCAAGCTGATGTCAAACTCCTGCGCGCTGCGCCTTAGCTCGCGCAGCATCCCCTCCGAGCTATCGATCGCCGTGACCTTTGCGCCCAGCGACGCGAGATATAGCGAGTAAACTCCAGTGCCGGCGCCCACGTCGAGCACGCTTTTGCCCGCAAAGCTCACGCCCCAGCCGCGCAGTATCTCAAACACCCGCTTGCCAAAATCGCCCGGCTCGCCGCTAAATTTAGCGTAACTTTCGGACTTTTTATCCCAGCTATTTTCATCTGATTTTTCGCCGATTTTCTCCACCGCTCGCCTTTAAATTTTTTGTAATAATAGCAAAATTTGGCAATTTTTCCGAATTTGGGCTATAATAAATGCTTTCAAAATCTAGGCGAAAGGGCGTTCATGGCGGACGTGACGATAAGAAATTTAAACTTTGCTTACGAAAAACGCGAAATTTTAAAAGATATAAACTTAAACTACGAGTTGCGCGATTTTTTGGCGATTTTCGGACCCAACGGCGGCGGCAAAAGCACCCTTTTGAAGCTGCTTTTGGGGCTGCTGCGACCAAGCTCGGGCACGATCGAAATTTTAGGCAGATCGCCCGCGCTTGCCAGGGCGCAAATGGGCTACGTGCCGCAGTTCATCGCGATAAACAAAAGTTTTCCCATAAGCGTGCTCGAGGTAGTTTTGATGGGGCTGATAGATAAGAAAATTTTTGGCTTTTACTCTAAATCCGAGCGCGAGCAAGCCATGCAAGCTTTGGAGCGCGTAGGCATGCAGAGCTTAGCCTGCTGCCGTATCAGCGAGCTTAGCGGCGGTCAGAGACAGCGCGTTTACATCGCGCGGGCGCTGTGCGCGAAGGCTAAAATTTTACTTCTTGATGAGCCGCTAGCGAGCATCGACACGATGGGGCAGGTTCAAATTTACGAGCTTCTGAAATCCCTAAATGAGAGCGGCTGCGGCATAATTCTAATCAGCCACGACGTGCAGCTCGCGCTAAACTACGCAAATCGCGCTCTTTACGTCGCAAACGGCTCGGCGCACACCCACGAGATCGATCCGAGAGGCAGAGCGGAATTTTTAGATCACCTGCGACGCGAGCACGGACACTTCTGTGCCGTCGATCTCGCGCTTAACGAATGCTGCTGCAAGGAGGGCGAAAATGGCTGAAATTCTATCCTATGATTTTATGCGAAACGCCCTACTTGGCGGGCTTTTGGTCAGTATAGTCTGCGGCGTCGTGGGCTCTTTAGTCGTGATAAATCGCATGAGCTTCATAGCAGGTGGCATCGCGCACGGCGCATACGGCGGCATCGGCATCGCGCTGTTTTTAGGCATCTCCCCCGTGCTGGGAGCTAGCGTATTTGCGCTGTTTTTGGGGCTGCTCATCGCCTACGTCACGCTGCGAAACACCGAGCGCTTCGACGCCGTAATCGGCGCGATATGGGCGTTTGGAATGGCTTTGGGGATAATCTTCGCCGATCTCACGCCGGGGTACAAATCCGATCTGATGAGCTTTTTATTCGGCTCGATCTTAGCGATAAATCATGAAAATTTAATCTTCATCGGCATTTGCGGCGCGGCATTTGCGGCGCTTACGGCGTGCTTTTACAGGCAGTTTTTAGCGATCAGCTTCGATAAGGAATTCGCTCTGCTGCGCGGAGTAAATACGAGCGTCTTTTACTACGTCCTCGTAGTGATGGCAAGCCTCGCGGTGGTCGCGTCGATTCAGATCGTGGGGCTAATCTTAGTAATCTCGCTTATGACGATCCCGCCCTTCATCGCCGAAAAAATCTCAAAAAGCCTAGGCTCGATGATGGCGATAAGCTGCGCGCTATCGGCGCTTTTCTGCGCGGCGGGGCTTATTTTGAGCTTCAAGCTCAATCTAACCAGCGGCGCTTCGATAATCCTAATCGCCTCGGTCTGCTTTTTCGCAAGCTCGATCTTTAGCAAACTTCGCGCCTAAAAGCCCGCCCAGCTCGCTAAGCAGGATGCCCGCGAGTATCAGCGCCGCACCCAAAATTTGAAGCGCGCTTAGCTTCTCGCCGAAAGCATACCCCATAATGCCCGCGCTTACGGGCTCCAGCGCGAAAATCAGCACCGTTTTTATCTCGCTTACGCCGCGGTTTTGCGCCATTGTTTGAATCACAAACGCCGCGACGGTGGCAAAGATCGAGGTCAAAACCAGCGCAAAAACGAAATCAAAGCTCGGCGAAAAGATCAAATTTCCTAACACCTTTATCTCGCCTTCAAACTCCGCGTGAGGAGTGAAAACTGCCGCGATCAGCGCACAGACGCAGACGCAGATAAACTGCACGATCACAAAGCCGTAGAGATTGCTCTTGCGCGCGCAGACGCCGGTAAAGACGATGTGAAGCGCATATGCGAACGCGGAAATCAGCGTCAACCGCTCGCCTATGCCAAATCCCACCGCGCCGCTTGCTCCGCTTAAAAAATACAGCCCCAAAAGCGCCACGACCGCACCGCTAAAGGCGCTAACACCGACCTTTTTGCCGAAAAACGCAAGCATCAAAAAGGGCACGATGACGACATTTAGCCCCAAAATAAACGCCACCGTCGATGATAGCGCATAATCAAGCGCTATGGTCTGGCAGGAAAAATCGCAAAACAGCATCAGCCCGCAAAACACGCCCCGCCCTATCGTGCCGCGGTCAAATTTGACGCCGAAGCGCAGGCAGGCGAGGTAAGTAAAAATGCTCGCCGCCAAAAAGCGCCAAAACAAAAAGCTAAAAACGTCGCCGCTATGCAGCGCGCGCTGAACCGGCACGAAAGTGCATCCCCAAACGATCGCCACGAAAAGTAGCCCCAGGTCCCACAGCCTGCTAGGCGGAACGGGGTTTTGCGCATGGCTTTGCATGGAATTGGAATTTTTCCCGAAACTCTGCGTGGAATTCGAGCTTTGCGTAGAATTTAAATTTTTTGCGGAGTTAAAATTCTGTGTAGCATTAGAATTTTGCGGAGTGCCAGGGCTTCGCGCGGCGCCATAGTTAGACCTCTGCGGCTGCGGCGCGCTAGCGGAGGCTGGATCGTTTGCAAGAACCCTAGTAAAATTTTTCTTTGAGCGTCGCGTATGGGCGGCAGCGAGACTTTTTGCAGAGCTTAAATTTGGATCGTTTACGGCGCTCGCACGATTTAGCGAACTCGCGCTATTTGCGCCGCTATGAGTGGAATTTCCCATAAAATTTCGTTTGAAATTCTTTGTGTAATTTTCGCAAGTATTTATTACGGAGGCTTTTGTGGAATTTAAAGCTTTGTTTTCGGCGCAGCTTAGAATTTGCGCGGACTTTAAATTTGGCGCAAGAGTCGCTAAATTTAAAGCAGCTTTTCTTTCTATATTTTTGACGCGCGGAGCGGAATAGGGCGCTACGAGACTATGCACGGCAAAATCAGCCGAAGCGGGATAAAATTTTAAATTTCTTCTGCTGATAAAATTTAACTCGGCAGTCGCATCTTTAAATTTAAAATTTCTTTTGAAGCAGAGAGCGGAAGCAAAATTCGCCGCGCCGCAGAGCGCTGTGTTTTTTACGCACGCAAACGCCGCATTTGAAGCAGAATTTAAAGCTGTGTTTTTAGCGCGCTCGTACGCCTGATTTGAGATAAAATTTAAAGCGGGTTTTGAATTAAAAATTTCCGCAGGCTCCAAGATAGAATTTTTCATAAATTTAAAGTGAAATTTCGCTGAGATTTTAGTGCGGTCGCGCCTATCTGATCGTCTTTATGGCGTTTAAAATCGCGCCTGAGTTTTTGCGAAACTCCCTTTCGTTTTTACTTAAAAAATCGAAGCTTTCGTTAATGAAGGCGCTGCTAAATTCGCTACTAAAATCGTCTCCAGGCTCGCGTCCGACGGCACTTTTAAAGCTTTTAGCAAAGCTCACGTCGGCTCCTAGTTCACGTGCCAAAGGGCGAATGATTTCGTAAATTTCATCAAAGGCGTTGGTGCGCAGATAGTGGCTGAATAGCACCTCGCCGCTCATTACCGCCTTAGTATCGGCTTCGGACATATCTTTTATTTTAGCAAGTACGAGCTTTTTGATCGGCTCTACGGCAAGACTTAGCTTCTTGCTCGCCAGCCTTTGCATATTCTGCACGGCGATGCTTTTTTTGCCCGCGCGCTCGGTAATGTAGCTAGGCAGATCGAGCTCGTAATCCTGCACGCCAGTGCGTTCGTATTCATTTGCGGCACGCTCTATCAAAGTGCTTAGTGAGTTTTTAAAATTTTCGCTATCGCCCGCGCCCGCACTAAGCATCACGTCCAGCCCCTTTACGGCGACCTCTTCCCAGCTAGCAGTCGCAAATAGCGGCAATAAACAAAAGATTAATTTTTTAAGCAAAGTTTTTCCCTAATTAAAGATTGATTATTTTATTTCGAAAATTTTAATGTATAATCAACGCTTTTATAATACCAAAAGGGCTAAATATGGAGCTTTTACTCATCGCTTTCGCGCTTGCGATGGACAGCGTCGCGCTTAGTATCTCAAACGGCGCGAAATATCCGAATTTTAAATTTGCACAGATCGCGCGCGTCGCGTTTTTCTACGCGGCGGCTCAGTTCATAATGCCGCTAGCAGGCTATGCTTTGGGGATAAATTTCGTCAAATTTATCGCGCAGATCGATCACTTCGTCGCGTTTGGAATTTTATCGTTTTTAGGCGTTAAAATGATCGCGGAATCCCGCCGCGAGCAGGACGAGCCAGATCTTCGCCTAAGCACGAAGGAGCTGGCGCTGGGCGCGATCGCTACCAGTATCGATGCGATGGCCGTGGACGTGACCTTTGCGTTTGGCGAGATAAATATCCTTTACGCCTGTTGCGTCATCGGGCTCGTCTGCTTTGCGCTGTGCGTCGCGGCGTGCTACGTAGGCAAACTAACGGGCGAATATCTGCACTCAAAGGCGCTCGTTTTAGGCGGCGCGATTTTGATCCTAATCGGGGTTAAAATTTTACTCTCGCACCTCGGCGTTATCGATATTTAGCCGCGCGGATATTCAGCGGGTAGGCGCGGTTAAAGTACTCTGCCGCGATAGTGGCATAACGATACGTAATTTTAAAATTTATAAAATTTTAGATTTATAGAATTATAAAAAATTTCGCGGATTTTCTAAGCGGTGGGATTTAAATCCGATTGGGCACGCGGCGGGAGCGAAAAATGTGCCGCTTCAATACGGCAAATATAGCCAAAACGCAGCTCAAGCTATTTGTCGCGATACTAATGCAGTAGTTGTCAGATGGAATTTCAAAATTTAAAATTAGGCAGAATTCTAAAATTCCGCCGCATTGTGCTTTCTTAGAATTTTGCAAAAATTTAAAATTTCGTAATCTTAGAATTCCAAAATTTTTAATAATTTTAAAATTTTATTCGCGTCAGCCAGCGATTTTAAATCGGAGAGGCTTTTTATTTTCTACCCGCCAGAAGCTTTGAGCTGCCTAGCATTAGCCATTTGGCTTCGCGCGGGCTCATAAAAAGCCCCTGCGTCGTGTCTATTAGCTCGACCCGCTCATAGCCCTGCTCTTTAAGTCGCGCTATGAAAGCGTCCATATCGCCGTAGTTTACGCGTGAGAAAAGATCGTGGATCGCGAAGCTGCCGCCCTTTTTAAGCACGCGAAGCGTCTCTAAAAGTAACGCCTCGCGGTCCTTGCGCATGATGTTATGATAGACGTAGTTGCTTGTAACCGCATCGAAACTGCCGTCCTCAAAGGGCAGCTGCGTGGCGTCAGCCTGCTCGAAGCTAGTGTTTTGCACCCCTTCGGCGCTCGCGTTGGATTCGCACAGCTGTTTGTTAAAAGACGCGTACTCAAAGCCCCAGCGATCGACGCCCAGCACCGATGCGTGCGGGTTGCGCTTGGCGACGGCGATCGTTAGCGCGCCGCTACCGCAGCCTACGTCCAGCCCGCGCCCGCCCTCGGGTAGATCCACGTATTTTGCCGTGCCCTCTACGATCGCGCGAGAGAGCTGACGCTTGCCGCCGTAATCAAACGCGCGGTACCACACGATGCAGTATATCGTAAAGCCGATCAAAACCAGCGCCGCTGCGCCGAAAAGCCCCGCAAGAAACCACCTCAGCACGCCGCCAACAAAAGCACCGCAAACGCCGAAAATCAAAAACAAAACTAACGCTACGCCCGCACCTGCGGCAAAGCTCGCGATCATGCCCTTAGGCACCCAGTTTTTATAGTCCGGTTTCATATTCGCTCCTTTTATTAAATTTAATCTCGCGGCGACAAAGCGCGCTGCGGGCGAAATTTTAAATTCCGCCCGTAAATTTAAAGCTCGCAGCTCAAACCTCGCTTAAATTTAAACGCACGCTAATAGGTGTATTTAAACTCAGCGTAATAGTTGCGCCCGGGAGCCGGAGTATAGACGTCCGAGCGTAAATTTTGGTTGTAATTATACTCCTCGTCAAAGACATTTTTGACTCCGGCGCTTATCAAAAATCCGCTTGCGAAGCGGTACGCAGCGCCCAGATCCACGATCGTGCGCGAGTCGATCCTATCGTGGTTGGCGTCGTGCGATGATGAGAAATATTTAAAATCGCTCATCAGCGTCAAATTTCTAATCGGCTCGTAATCGACGCCCAAAACGAACTTCGAGCGCTCCACTAGCGGAACCTGCTTGCCCTTATTCGCGCCGGATTGGATCTTGGCGTCCACGTATGAAAAGGTTTCGCTGAGCTTTAAATTTGAAAGCAGGCTTTGCTCCGCATACAGCTCCACGCCCTTGCGGCGCGTCTCGTCGATATTGATGAAATGCCAACCGTCGGTGATCGAGCTGCCCAAAGTTTCGTTTATGATCTCGTTTTTCGTATCGGTCCAAAAGATCGTAGCGCTTACGTATTGCCCGTAGATCAGGTCTTTAAGACCGATCTCGTAGGTTTTAAAAGTTTCGGATTTGAGGTTATTAAGCACATAGGGCCCGTTGCGACCGAGCTTGTCGATAAGCTGATTAGGCCCCGGCGAGATATAGCCGCGCTCAAATTTAAAATATAGATTGCCATCCTTGGAATAATTAAAATTCGGCGTGATCTCAAAAGCATAGTTGTTTTTATGATCGCTTACTCGGGTACTATTTTGCGTCTGCGAGATTATGTTTCCCATCCTTTTTATAGTAGTCGAAACTCTGCGATTTACTTTGTATTCGGCGCGCTCAAACCGACCGCCCGCACTAAGCGAAAACAGATCGGTGAAATTGTGCTTTTCTAAAGCATAGACCGAGTGGGTAAGTTTCTGCATATCAAAGATCGTAAGCTGCGAAAGGCTCATCATAGGATTCATCGGAGTGGTAAAGTCAATCTTGCGAAAGCCCTTGTTTTTGAGATAATCATATCCTGCTATGAACTCGCCGCTGTCATAGTCGAGCTTGCCCTTTAAATTTGCTCCCTCTTTGCGGTCTTTCATCACAAATCCCTTTTGCAAAATTCTAATATCTTGGTAATAAGGCTGTAAATTTGCTTCAAATCTATCGCCGAATTTCACCGCATAATCCAAGTCAAAATTTAGTCGCGTGCTTTTAGTAAAGGTTCTCTCTCCTCCTTGTTGGCGGCGATCCGCTTTAAGCTCGGCAAGACCCAGAGTAGGCACGGAATAGGTTCTGGCGCGATAAAAACTCGGATCGAAAGAGATGCTTTGATCGTCCGAAATTTTATAATGCATCCCGAGCGAGCCGTAGTAACCGGTATTTTTCTCGCCCTTGCGGTATCCGCGCTGCTTAAAGCTCTTAACGGCGGTTTTTAGAAACAGATTATCGCTCACGCCGCCGCCTAGCCCTAAATTTAGATCATTGTAATTATACGACGCGATCTTGGTCGAGATATTGGCGTACGGGTATCTGGCGCCCTTTTTCGTGATGATATTTATCACGCCGCCGCTGGTGCCGCTGCCGTAAAGCACGCTACCGCCGCCGGGGATGATCTCCACGCGCTCAATATCTTCGATCGGAACTAGATCGATCGGGATGGGCGTCGGCGTCGTGTCGATCATATTGAGCGCGACTCCGTTAAGAAGGACCTTGACGGAGGTATTTGCCTTCTGACCCTGTCCGCGCAGATCGACCATATCGCCGTGAAAGCTAATCCCCGGCGCCTTTTCTAAAATTTCGCGCAGATCGCGGTAGCCACGGTTTTCCATATCCTCCGCGGTGATAACCGAGACGTTGCGAACCTCGTTTTTAAGCATATCCTCAAAGCCTGTCGCGGTAACTACGATGGTGCCCAGCCTCGTGGCGTTCGCGCCGGAAGCGTTTTTAGAAGCTGCGGAATTTACGGCTCCCGCGCCGGACACGCTGATATTTTCGGACGTGGCGTTATTTTCGGCTCCGTTTAGTTGCAATGCGGCGCACAAACTTAGCGCGATCGCGGCATTTGAAAGATAAAATTTCTTAAACATCACTCTCCCCTATTCAAAATTAGAATTTTGCGAATGATTTGCAAATGCTATATTATAATTTCTCTTGATTAAATAATAATAAATTTCAAAGATTAAAGATAGATTTTTTAAAATTTAGGCGGAGATTGGATGAAATTTTGATCTTGAGCGTTTTACTGGGCGCGATAAAATTTCAGTTTTAAATTTAGACTCTTTAGCGGTTTTTATTTCTTAAAGCGGCAAATTTGCGAAGCGAATCTAGCCGGAATTTTAAAATTTAGACCTTGCATTCGCCCGCTTTGCCAAATTTCGCCTCGATTAAAAGCACCAAGATGAAGAAAATTTTTTCGTCGTTGAGCCTCGCAAGCTCGCGCAGGTCTTGATCTACGCTTACGAGCTTGATGCCGTTTGATTTTAAAATTGCAGCGAGCTCATCCGCGCCAAAGCCCATTTTACCGGCAATCTCTCTGATATTGTAGGTCTCGATCGCGCCGATGATGCGATCCATATTGCAAAAGCCCGGATTTTTGCGGCTTAAAATCACGTCCAAAAACTCGCCCCAGAGCTTCACCAGCTTCCTTCGCCTAGTGATCAGATGCAAGATCGCGACGCAAAGCAGGCCGAATCCCGCGATCTTATGCAGGCTCATCCACGCCTCGTTGTATTCGCCGCGCGCAAAGCAGGCGCCCGAAAAGCCCAAAATGCAAAGCGCGCAGCCTAGTAGCACGATGAGCGCAAATTTATAAACAATCCCTGCCTTAAGCATAAAATCTCCTTGCTTCGTTTTAAAATTTAGCGGCTTCACGCGAGCGCTAAGCTGCTTATCGCCTCGGCGTTGTTGCAGGTTGCGGTAGCGCGCTGCGCCATCATGCTATCGCGCCGCTTACGTAGCCCGTTCATTAGCGCGCCGGATATCGATCTCCAAGCCGCTCGCCGCGCCGTAGTGCCTGCCCGCCGCCGACTGCGTGCGAGCGCCTAGCCGTGCGGGTGCCGATGCCCATGTATGCGAGCACTTAGCGTCTCGGCTAAATTTTATCGCCGCTTAATATAAACGAGTAATTTTAATAAATCTGGATTTAAAAAGATATGAATTTAAAGGCGAAATCCCTGGGCCGTGAAATTTAAAGGGCCGAATTTAAAGCTCTATCGTCTGCTCGAATATGCCCTCAAGCCCCGTTTGATGCACGATCGCTAGCATGCCTAGCCTCGGCAGATCCGCGCGCAACCTTAGTAGCAGCTCGCGCGCCGAGGCAGGATCGAGCGCAGACGTGATCTCGTCTGCGAAAACAAAGCTCGGCTTGTGATAATGAATACGTGCGAAACTAAGCCGCTGCGCCTCTCCGCCGCTTAAAATTTTAACGTAATCGGCGCGCGAGTTTAGCATGCGGGCAAATTTCTCAAGCCCTACGCGGCGTAAAATTTCTAAAAATTCCGCGTCGTCTGCGCGCGGCGGCTGCGGATAAGCGATAAGCTCCTTTAGGCTAAGCGGCGCTAGGTAGGGCTTTTGTGGGATAAACATCACGCCCGTACTCGGCAGGCTGATCTCGCCGCGGCCGTATCGCCAAAGCCCCGCCGCGTAGCGCAGAGCCGTACTTTTGCCCGCGCCGCTCTTGCCTCGCAGCATTATAAACTGCGCGGGCGCAAGCTCGAAGCGTAGATCCTCGATCAGCGGCTCGCCCGCAGGCGTGAAGACCGACAAGCCCTCGCAACGAGCAGAATTTTCGTCGCTTTGTGTGACGCAAGCACGCAGATTTGCGCTCTCGCCGTCCATGCGCGAAATGAACTCATAGATCCTCTGCACGCTCGCCGCCCACTCCATGATCTGCTTATAATAATCCATAAACCACGCAAATCCGTCCTGCACGCTGTAAAACGCCGAGCGCGCCTGCATCATGTCGCCAAAGCTCATCGCGCGCGACAAATACAGCGGCAAGCAGGCAAAGATCGGGATTAAATTGGTGATTTTTAGGTAGCTTGCCGAAAAGCATTCGAGGCGAAATTCCGTATTCATAATGCTGCGCCAATTTCTCATAATCTCGCCGAAGCTCGCGCGGAAGCGGCCGCGCTCGGCATCTTCTCCGCGCATAAAGGCTACGGCTTCCGCGTTTTCGCGCACTAGCAGCAGATCCGAGCGGTAGTCGGCTTCAGCGCGCTGCTTAGTGAAATTTAGCCCCCTAAGCCTGCGCCCGATGAGATGCGTAATCAGTGAGCAAAGAAGAGTATAAATAAGCGCGACGTAGAGCAAAAAACCTTCGATCTCAAAGCGCATGCCAAAAATTTCAAATTTCAACACCTTCGAGACCTGCCACAGGATCGCAACGAAGGCGATGAGCTTGGCGAGATTATAGACAAGCGATTTTACGAGATCGACGCTTTTTTGCACGAGCAGCAGGCTGTCCTCGGCGATACGCTGATCGGGGTTGTCTAGCTTCGAGACCCTTTTTGAAATTTCACGATCTGCGCGAGTTTTGGATGAAATTTCATTCTCGCTTGCGCCGCTTTGCCCTGCCACATTTTGCTCCGCCGCACTCGGTAAAATTTCAAACCCCTTTGCGTCTCTATGTAAAGCCGCGCTGTCCGCCTCGGCTACGGAATACTCTGCACACTCGTTTAAATTTTTATCTAAATTTACGTCGCCAGGTTTTTCTAAATTTGATCCGCCCCTGGCGCTGAAATTCCCCTCAAGGCTCGTGCGGTAGAAGTTTGCGTTATGTAGCCATTTACGCTCCATCATCGCGCTTAGCCGCTCGCGCCAGACGATTACGAGCAGTTTGCGAAGCCAGCTGCCGCAGACGATGAAAAGCACAATAAGCGCCGTGTAGAGCAAAAACTCGCCCACGAGCGCGGGAATAAGCTCGCCCTTAAGCTCGCTTAGCGCGTCGTAAAAGCGCTTATCCCACGCGTTCATCAGCACGCTGATTTTGATGATAGCGAGGCTAAAACCAAGCGCGAGCAGCAGCAGTGTCCACAGCTTCGCCGCGCCCTTGCCGAACCAGTGCGGACGTAGAATTTCAAAAAATTGCTTTAGCGTTTTCAAATTTTCTCTTTAAATTTTAAAATTTAGCGCTAGTTGCGGCGAGATCGCGGGATTAAATCACGAGATTAAATTTATCGCCCTTGCCCGCATCGCCTGCAATCGCCCGCGCTAATCAATCGTTAATCAACCAAATCGCGAGCTAAATTTTAATCCCGCAGCTTCGTTCAAATTTTACCCGCCTCGCTACGTGCTACTTGCGACAAAGCCTAGTCTCGCGCCTCTGCGCTCGCTTTATCCGCGCTCTTATAAAGCGCGGAATTTATCCAAGGCCGCGTGCGAGTTCGGTCAGTCCGAGTTCGCATAAGCGCAAAATTCCATCCGCACCTAATACGTATAATTTAGCGTCAACATAAAATTCCGCGGCTCGCCATAGTAATTATTCATCCCCGCGACGCGATTTTGCGTATTTTGGAAATACTTCTTATCCGTGATGTTTTTGACCGCAAAATTTACGCTAAAGTGCTTGTCAAAATGATAGCCGACATTTGCGTCCCACAGCGTGTAAGCTTTCTGCGGCGCGGCGTAGTACGCAACGTTTTCGCGATATATCGAAGCGGTTTTGCTCTGATAGCGCATGCCGGCGCCCAAAGTAACCTTACGATTTTCGCCGAGCGGAATTTCATAGTTCGTATAGAGCTTAAACAGATGCTTCGGAATGTAGCGTTTGGCGTTTGCGCCCTTGCTATAATCGACCGCTGCGGAGGTTCTTTCCGTCTTTAAATAGACGCTGCGGTTGAAAGTATATCCTGCGAATAATTTCCAATTCTCAGTAAGCGAGCCTTGTAGCTCGGCATCCACGCCGCGGCTTCGTACCTTGCCCTCGGCGATGGAGTAGTTCGTATTAAGAGGATCGCTCATCGCCCTATTTTTCTGAATGATCTGAAATAACGCGACATTCGTATTAAGCGCGCCGTCAAAGAATTCTCCCTTCACGCCGGTTTCTAAATTATAGCCGACTACGGGATCTAAAATTTTACCGTCTTTATCGCGCGCGGCTTGCGGCTTAAAAATTTCGGCATAGCTTGCGTACCACGAAAAATTATCCGCAAAATCCCAGACCACTCCCGCATACAGCGTGAAATCCGATTTGCTCGGGCTCGCGCTATGCGAAGCCGTACCGCGCAAAATATTATAATAATACCTGCTGTAAGTTACCTTCGAAAAGCGCCCACCGAGCAAAAAGTGAAAATCGTCGGTTAAATTTAATCTGGTCCCGAGCGAGATCGCGCGCTGTTTTATGGTAGTGGAACTTCGGTCTTTAAAGCTAGCGGCACTGCTCCAATCGGGCTGAGCGATCCTTGAGCGGTCCCAGTTATAAATATTCATCCCAAGCGACGCCAGAGACGAATCTCTCGTTCTGGTCTCGCGCCAATTAAGCTTTTCGTGGCTAAGCGAGCCGTTTAAGAAAAAGTCGTGCTTCTGCCCAAATGCTTCGAATTTGCCGTCTAGCCCCGTTTGAAACCCGATCTCTTTGGAGTCGTTATCGTAAATCCTATATCGCACCGTATGCGATGAGCTGCCGTTGTAAGGATCTGCCCCGCCGAGCGCTCCGAATTTTAACATGCTGTCGCTATCGGTATAATTGAGCCTAGCATAGGCTTTTAGATCATCGCTAAATTCGTGCGAAAGTTCGCTGTAGACGTTAAATTTTTTATATTCGCTTCTGTCCCAATCCGAGCCGAAGTAGCTTCTGCGCGGTAAATTTAGTAAATTTCCATGATTATCTAAAACGGGCACGCCGTAAATATCATATACCCCGACGGTTTTTTGCCACAAAAATCCCGCGCTAAGAAGCGTCTTATCGGCCACGTCAAATTCCGTCGAAACGCCGACGCCTTCGCGATAGCCGTTGCGCGGATAGTCCTTAAACGAGCCCGTTTTACTTAAAATTCCGATCAGCCGCGCGCGTGCCGTACCGCTTTGATTTATCGCGTCCGTTACGTCGATCATACCGCGATAATTATCCCAGCTACCGCCGCTTAGACTTGCGTTAAAGCCGAACTGATCGCTCGGGCGCTTTCGGATTAAATTTATCGTGCCGCCGGGCTCGCCGTTGCTTTGCGTAAGACCCGCTACGCCACGCAGAACCTCAACGCGATCGTAGAATTCCAAATCGGTAAATTCCTTCGATGAGCCAAGAGGCCCGAACACGGAGCTGGAAACCGAGCTTGCGATGCCGTCTTCTTGGATATTATCGACATAAAAGCCGCGCGAGACGATGCGATTGCCGCCCGCGTCGTTATTTAGCGAAATGCCGGTGGCGTATTTTGAAAGAGCCTCTTCGGCGTTGTGCAAGCTCAGATCTTTTAAAAGCTGATTGGAGATGACGCTTATGGACTGCGGCGTTTCTCTTATGCTTAAATTTAGCCCCGTCGCGGTGCTCATATTGCCCGTCGTATAAGAGCCCGTGCCCTCGGTAGTGGACAGATCGGCCTTGCCCGTGACGTTTATGGTGCCAAGGTTATCGCCGTCTGAACTTTGAAGCATAGAATTTGCCGCGCTACCGCTTTGCGACGTGGAATTTACGACGGTAGAACTCGCTGACTCTTGCGTAGAGTTTTTCGGCGCCGCATTATTGGCGGCGAAATTTGAAGCAGGCGGCGCGGAGCTCTGCGATGCAGCGTTTGGGCGCGAGCTTTCATTTTGTGCCGCGACAAGCCAAAACGGCGAGCAAAGTAGCGCAAAAGAAAGTAAAATTTTACCCTTTTTCATAAAAATCCTTTTTAGATTTTATAATCTATATCAATTTACTGGCGGGATTATCTTACAATTCCTCTTAAATAATAATAAAATTTTTAATAAACTAAATCATAAAATTTTATATGCAATTACTAATTTAACGGAATTTAATAAGATATATTGATGAATTTTCAAACAAAATTTCTATGAATTTTAAAAAGTATATGAATTTGAAAAACGAAGGATTGAAAAATTTAAAATTCTAAAATTCCGCCGCTTTAAAATAACGTAAGCGACGGAATTTAGCGTTTATCGGTGTTTGGTCTTGCGATTATGATAGCACTAGCACCGGTACAAGCGCATTGTGCAAGATATCCTCGGAGACGCTGCCTAAAAAGAGCTTTTTGAAAAACCCTTTCGTAAAGGCGCCGGTAGCGATCAGATCGAGGTTATTAGCGCGGCGATATTTGATGATCTCATCGGCGGGAACTTCGGCTTGGATGCATTTGAAAGTGGCATTTTGAGTGCCTAAAATTTCGCGCGCCAGATCCAGCATCCGCTCGCCCTCTGTGGCATCGAGATTTACGTGCAAGACATGCTTATGTGCGCTCGCAAGAAGCTTTGAGCTCTTTATAAACTCAAGCGTGCGTTTCGCCGCGTCAGTGCCGTCAAACGCGATGAGGACGGAGTTAATCGGCGAAAATTCTTTATTTACGAGTAGCGACGGCACGTGAAGCTCCTTTATCAGCACGCTTGCGTTAAAGCCTACGTCCTCGTTATTTGAGCCCTTGATACCGAGTACAAAAATCTCGGCTTCGTCCTTGTACTCGGCGATAACGTCGATAAAATCGCCATCTTTAATGATCTTACTCGCCTTCACACCCGCAGCAGTCGCAGCGCAGATATATTCATCCAGCATCGCTTCAGCTTCTTCGTGGTCCTTTTCCGCATCCACGCCGCCTAATGTGGGACTTCCGTAGCTATTTGCAAGGATATCATTCTCTCCTAGGACGATTCCGCCTGCGGCTAGCCCATAAAAATTCTCGCCAAGCTCCGGGATTTCAACCACATGAATAAACACGAGCTCGGCACCCAAGGTTTTAGCGACGTAAATTCCATAATCTCTAACCGCCGGGGCAAGCGCATTTTGATCGACGCAAGTGATGACCTTTTTCATTTTTCGTCCTTTTAAAGATAAAATTTTAATCAAAATAAGCTTATCAAATTTTGTATAAAAGTTATTTAAATTCGGCAGACTTGAATTCGGCACGGACGATTTTGTGAAATTTAAAGCCGCGTCGTAATGGATATGTGAGGTGCGGGTATGCTTGCGACAAGTTAGCTCGGACTCAGCGTGGCAGGTGGGCGCGCTGTACAGACGCGGCAGACAAGGTGCGGCGCGGGCGGTTTTAAAATTTATCAAGCCGCTAAAAGTGCGGTTTAAAGCGCCGTTATTGCGGTTAGTAGCCCAAAGATGATCCCCGGGAAATTTGCTGCGGCGAGCGGATAGTCCTTTTTGGGCTTTAGCAAGTCGTAGCTAAGCTATATCGTGCAGTTTATCGCGGCTGCTAGCGGCTGGAGAAACGGGACTTTGTTGCCGTCTAAATTTGCCATTATGTTCGGCACATAGGATATGTACATAATGACCGACAGACATGTGCCCGCCCAACCTAAAATTTCTGAATTTCTTTCGCTCATCGGCCCTCCTTATTCTTAAGATACGTTTTAAATTTACGAATGAAACGGAGCGGGATTTTAATACACCAAAGATGAGAAATAAATTGAAAGATAGCTAAAAATAAAATTTGACTTTAAATTTATCGCGGCGGCTCCTTGCCTCTCGCGTCTGCGTAAATTTTAAAGCGGCGAAATTTAAAATACCAGGCGGCGCAACGATGCGGCGCAACGAATAGATTTTAAATTTAAAAAGGCGGAATTTCAAGCGGCGACTGCGACTGCGACGAAATTTAAGTAAAATTTGCCGAGGCGAAAGCCGTTAAATACGTTGCCCCAAAGGCTAGCGGTTAAATTTAAAGTAAAATTTTGCAGCGAAATTTTGAAAATATGTGGATTAAATTTAAAAAGGCTTAATAGCTGGCGTCTGCGATCGCTTCGGCTTGAGAGTGCGCGATGAGCGGATCGATGATCTCGTCGAACAAGCCCCCTGCCATTATCGCGTCCAGGCGGTAGAGCGTTAAATTTATGCGGTGGTCGCTGATGCGGTTTTGCGGATAGTTGTAGGTACGAATTCGCCCCGAGCGGTCGCCGGTGCCTACCTGATCCTTGCGATCTTTGCGCTCCTTTTCGAGCCGCTCCTGCTCTTGCATATCGTAAAGGCGCGCCTTTAGCACCTTCATCGCCGCCTCTTTGTTTTTATGCTGATCTTTGCCGTCTTGGTTGGTGACGACTAAACCGGTCGGGATGTGAGTGATGCGGACGGCGCTGTCGGTGGTATTTACGGACTGCCCGCCGTGGCCGGAGCTACGCATAACGTCGATGCGAAGGTCATTTGGATTGATCTGTATCTCGCTATCCTCGATCTCGGGCATGACGGCGACGGTGATTGCGGAGGTATGCACCCTGCCCTGGCTCTCCGTCTCGGGGACGCGCTGCACGCGGTGGGTACCGCCTTCAAATTTCAGCCGCGAGTACGCCCCCGCGCCCTTTACGAGCAAGATCGCTTCTTTATAGCCGCCGACGCTGCCTTCGCTAGTGCTTACGATCTCGCATTTATAGCCGCGAAGATCGGCGTAGCGTAGATACGCGCCGAGTAGGTCGCCCGCAAACAGCGCCGCTTCGTCACCGCCCGTACCGGCGCGGATCTCAAGGAAGATATTTTTATCGTCGTTGGGATCTTTCGGAAGCAGTAAAATTTTGATTTTTTCTTCGAGCTGCGGCTTTTGCGTCTCTAAGCTTTTAAGCTCCTCTTTGGCTAGCTCGCCGAGATCGGCATCGCTTAGCAGAGCTTTGTTTTCTTCGATCTGATTTAAAATTTTAAGATACTCGCTAGCCGCCTCTTTGATCGGCTCGATATTGCGCTGCTCCTTAGATAATGCCGTCATATTAGCGATATCTGCGGTAATTGCGGGATCGCTAAGCATGCGCGAAAGCTCATCATAGCGATCCAAAAAAGGCTTTAGTTTATCGGCTAGCATTTAAATTTTATGCGTAAGGAGCGCTTACGCGGCGGTTTTTAAAGAATTTACGAGTTTGGCTAGGCGGCTTACTTTTCTGCTCGCGGTCTGTTTTTTCAAAAAGCCCCTGCTTACGAAGCTGTGAAAGCTTTCATTAGCAGTTTTTAAAGCCTCGACGGCTGCGTCTAGATCCTTGCTCTCGACCGCCTCTCTTACGGCTTTTGTGATATTTTTTACTCTGGTGCGATAAAATCTATTTCGCTCCGTTCTTTTTATGGTTTGTCTCGCGCGTTTTTCGGCGGATTTGTGATTTGCCATAATGTTCCTTTTCGGTTAAATTTGAACCTGCGATTATACGTAAAAAATATTTAATCGACGCTTAATTTAAGTAAAATTTAAATATAGTTTAAATTTATGTAGATTAAACTTTTTTTGGTAGAATTTCCCGATTTTTATATAAGGATTTGATAATGAAACTTTTCGGAACGGACGGCGTACGGGGCAAAGCGGGGGAATTTCTAACCGCCGAGCTTGCGATGCGCCTAGCTATGGCGGCGGGGATTTATTTTAGGAAAAATTCCGTTACGAATATGATCTTGGTCGGCAAAGACACCCGCAGAAGCGGCTATATGATAGAAACCGCGATCGTAGCAGGTCTTACCTCAGTGGGCTACAACGTCCGCCAGATCGGACCGATGCCTACTCCTGCGATCGCCTTTCTTACGGAGGATATGCGCTGCGACGCGGGCATTATGATAAGTGCAAGCCACAATCCATACTACGACAACGGCATTAAATTTTTCAACAGCGAGGGCTTTAAGCTCGATGAAAAAGAGGAAGCGCAGATCGAAAAAATTTATTTCAGCGACGAACTCATCGCCGAGGCGCGCACCAAAATGATGCAGATAGGCGCTGCAAAGCGCGTGGACGACGTCATCGGCAGATATATCGTGCATATTAAAAATTCCTTCCCGAAGCAAAAGACGCTGCACGGGCTTCGCGTCGTGCTTGATTGCGCAAACGGAGCAAGCTACAGGGTCGCGCCTACCGTATTTAATGAGCTGGGAGCCGAAACTATCGTCATCGGCGACGAACCTAACGGAAAAAATATTAACGATGCTTGCGGTGCACTAAGCCCGCAAAATTTAGCCTCGGAGGTCAAAAGATTACGCGCCGACGTCGGGTTTGCCTTCGACGGGGATGCCGATAGGCTCGTAGTCGTGGACGAAAACGGCGAGATCATCCATGGCGACGCGCTGCTTGGAATTTTAGCAGTCTATTTGAAAGGAAAAAATCGCTTAGCAGGCAATAAAATGGTAGCCACAGTGATGAGTAATTCTGCGCTGGAGGATTTTTTAGCTAAACACGACATCGCGCTTCATCGCTGCAACGTCGGCGATAAATTTGTACTTGAGACGATGCACGAACTAGGCGCAAATTTCGGCGGCGAGCAGAGCGGGCACGTGATCTTTGGCGATTACGCCAAAACGGGCGACGGCATCGCAAGCGCGCTGCAATTCGCCGCTTGCATGTTGGATATGAAAAAGAAGGCAAGCGAATTTTCGGGGATGATTAAGCCCTATCCACAAATTTTAAAGAATTTAAAAATTTCGGATAAAAAGCCGCTTGAAAAATTAAAAGGGCTAAAGGAGCTTGAAGCAAGCCTTAAAGCGGACAAAATCCGCTCGCTCTTTCGCTACTCCGGCACCGAAAACGTTATCCGCCTCTTGCTCGAGGGCAAAAACGAAAAACTGCTGCAAAAGCGAATGGATGAAGTGGAAAAATTTTTCATCAAAGCCCTAAATGAATAGCGATTTTATAAAATTTTATGACGCGGCAGGCTATCGGCTCCGTACGAAAAGTGCGGATAAAAAACGCGGGCCTTACATATTTAAATTTGGATTGCGAGATGGCTAAGACCTGTATTAAATTTATCCTGCTTTTCGCGGTGATTTTTGCAATCGATCAAGCGATCAAACTTCTGTTTTTAAACGGCTTTTCGTGGCAGGGGGAGTTTTTTTCGCTAGAGCTTACGCTTAACCGCGGCGTTGCGTTTTCGATGTTTGCATTTTTGGGCGAAAATTTAAAATTTATCCAGATCGCGCTGATCTCAGCGCTTGCGGCGTATGTATTTTGTTATAAAAAGCTCTTTTACGAGCACTGGATGCCGTTTGCGCTGATTCTTGCTGGAGGATGTTCAAACCTGCTCGATCGCTTCATTCGCGGTGGCGTCGTGGATTACGTCGCGTGGCATAAATGGTTTGAGTTTGCGGTGTTTAATTTCGCCGACGTGATGATCGATCTAGCCGTGGTAATTTTTATTTTTCAGGGCTTAAGCACCGCAAAAAAGGAAAAAAATGAAGAGAAATAATTACATCGCTTACGCGCTTTGGTTTTTAGGTGCATTTTCGTGGATCGCAGCTATGCCAATCGGCGGCGGACTGCATAGAATTTATTGCGGTAAATTTATCAGCGGATTTGCTCAAATCGCGCTATTTTGGCTAGGGAGTTTTACACTATGGTTTTTAGTGGGCTTTTTGTTTTGGGCGATTTGGGGAATTTGGATTTTGCTAGATATATTTTTCGTAGGAATTTGGGTGGAAGATTTAAATGCTTTTGCAAGCGAGACCGAGGAAGACGACTACGAAGGACGTCTAAAAAAAGTCGATGCGCTCTTTGAGCTGTATCAAAAAGGCGCGATTTCCAAAGAGGAATTCGAAGCGCGAAAAGAAATTTTAATGAGAGATTAAGGAGAAAAAATGAGTTACTATTGGTTTAAATTTGTCCATTTTGCGGGCTTTATTTCATGGATGGCGATGCTATTTTACATGCCGCGCCTGTATGTTTATCACGCTGAAAATTTAGACAAACCGGATTTTGTAAAGGTCGTTAAAAAAATGGAGCGGATGCTGTATCACGCGATCGGCTGGATAGCGATGGCAGTGACGGTTTTTAGCGGCGTGATGCTTATCATTTTAAATCCGGGGCTTATGAAGCTGGGATATTTTCATCTAAAACTGCTAGCCGGAGTTTTGCTAATCTGTTATCATTTGTGGCTGTATTATTATATGTATAAATTTGAAAAAAATGAGTGCCACAGGAGCGGAAAATACTTCCGTGCGATCAACGAAGGCCCTACGATCATAATGTTTATAATACTTTATGCGATGCTAATAATGCCGAATTTACCGAGCAACTAGCCCGTTTTGATAAAAATTTAATTAAAATTTGCATAAAATTAGAGCAAAATCTTAAAGGAAGCATGTGCAACATATCATTAAGAAAATTTTATCAAGCGAAAGTAGCGCCGGCGTTATATTACTTCTATCCGCGGTTTTTGCGATCATAGCTCAAAACGTAGAATTTTTATCAAAGTATTACGAAGCGTTTTTACATCTAAGCTTCACCATAGGCGTCAGCCCTGCAAAGCTCGATGAATCGATGCATTTTTTGGTAAACGACGTGCTCATGGCGATATTTTTCTTTGCCATCGGACTTGAGCTAAAGCGCGAAAAAATCGAAGGGCAGCTGCGCCATTTCTCTCAAATTCTACTTCCTAGCTTCGCGGCTCTGGGCGGAGTAATGATGCCCGCGATTATATTTTCGATCATCAACTGGGGCGATGCCGTTGCGATGAAGGGCTGGGCGATCCCTACAGCGACCGATATCGCCTTTGCCGTGGGCGTGATGGCGCTTTTAGGCAAAAAAATCCCGGCTAGTCTTAAAATTTTTGTCCTAACGCTTGCGATAATGGACGATCTGTGTGCAATTTTAATCATCGCTTTGTTTTATTCCTCTACCATAAACGCAATCTATCTAGGCGGCGCAGCTGCCTGTGTCGCAATAATGCTAGCGATGAGCAGACTTGGCGTCGATAAAAAGCTTCCGTTTATCATCGTGGCCGTGGTGCTGTGGGTGATGGTACTAAACTCCGGTATCCACGCGACTATCGCGGGAGTGCTTGCGGGTTTTTGTATCCCACTTAAGACCCGCTTGGGCTCTATGCTAAAGGATATGGAACATGGCTTAGCCTACCCCGTAAATTTTTTCATCTTGCCGATCTTTGCCTTTACAAACGCAGGCGTTTCGCTAGCAGGCATCAGTCCTAGCTTCCTTTTCGGTCCGGTGCCGATGGGCATCATGCTCGGACTATTTTTCGGTAAACAGATCGGAATTTTTGCCTTTAGCTGGATCCTAATCAAAGCCAAAATCGCCTACATGCCGGAAAATGCAGGCTGGCCGCAGCTTTACGCAGTAGCAATTATCTGTGGTATCGGCTTTACGATGGCGCTTTTCGTCGATGGCCTCGCATACGGCGGCAGCGATATGTATCATTACACAGACAAGCTCGCGGTATTTTTAGGCTCGATAATTTCCGGAGTAGTGGGATTTTTCGTCGCAAAAGCAGTCGCAGTAAAACAAAGCTAAATTCCATAAAAAGATTAAAATTTTAAAATTTTACGAGCAACACAAAATTTCAAAATTTTAAGAGCGGCTCTAAATTTTAAAATTTATAAGCTAGAAAATTTAGCTTGAAATTCTGTTTAATCTAAGTACAGCTTAAATCACCAAAATACCCGCATTTTGCATTAAGTTTAGCGCGCATTCGTCGTAGTAGCCGCGCTCATGATTCGGCGCGTCGTATGTAGCCACCGCACCTCGCGGAACGATGACGTCCTTATCCTCTCCCGTTTCGTTAAGATAGGTGCGCAAGCTAAGCGCAAACTGCATCACGCAGATGTCGGTGCAACAGCCCGTAATCACAAAGCGATCAAAGCCCTCTAAAATTTTCTTATCCAAATTATGAAAGCCGTTCGTGCTGCGCTTAAAAGTGACATTTTGCTCGCTTACGTAGGGTGCGAGCTCCTCGATCACCTCCGCTTCTGGCGAGCCTTTTAGGCAGTGAACCGGATATCGCTTCATCTCCAAATCCCGCTCGGCGTGAGCGTCACAGATAAAATGCACATTTTTAGCCGCCTCAATCTGTTTAAGCACCGCAGGAGCGATCTTTGCGATGCTGGGATCGGCCATTGCGCCGAATTTTACGAAGCCGTTTAGCATATCAATCACAAATACCAAAGTTTTCATCAAAACTCCTTATAAATTTCAGGTTTCATATCTTTTAAAATATCCATTTTAGCGCGAAATTTTAAAATTTCATCTAAATCCGCCCGAGCAATCTTCACGGCCTCTTTTTTGCCTAGGCGCGCGACGATCTCGCCGCCCGGACCGATCAGCATGGAATTTCCGCCGAAACTCTCGCCCTGCCCCGTATCGCCGCAGCCGTTTACCGCGCAGATAAAAATTTGATTTTCGATCGCGCGGGCTCTTGCAAGCGTGATAAAATGCTCTATGCGGCTTTGCGCGAACTGCGCGATTACAAAAACCACTTGCGCGCCGCGAAGCACCAAGGCGCGAAAAATTTCACAAAAGCGCAGATCGTAGCAGATCGCGACGCCGATTTTGACCGCACGATTTTGAAATTTTATCTCGCAAATGCCTAGCTTATCGCCGCCGCTTACGATCTCGTTTTCGCGAGCGAGTGAGAAAGCGTGGATCTTGTCGTAGCGTAAAATTTCGGCTCCGTTTTGATAGATAAAAGCGGAATTATAAATTTTATCTCGCTCGGAGCTTATCGATCCGCTTATTAAAACAGCGCCGCAGTTTTGCGAAATTTCGCTTAAAAATTTTTTTGTATAAGCAGCATTTGGGTCGGCAAGTTCTTGAAATTTAGCCGTATTAAAGCCGGTATTAAATGCCTCGGGCAGCACCGCTACGTCCGCACCGCGTTTTAATGCTTGATCGATCAGCCCGCCCGCGCGGATAAAATTTTGCTCGCAATCCGCGGCAGTAGAGGCGAGCTTCACGTTCATTTGTAAGATTGCAATTTTCAACTCTTCTCCTATCTAGGCGCCCGGCGCATCGCGTGAGCATGCGTGAGCGCAACGGCGATGGCATCGGTAACGTCGAGCGGTTTGATCTCTTGATTGATCCCTAGAATCCGCTTTACCATGAAGGCGACCTGCTCCTTCGCCGCCTTTGCCTTTCCGGTGACCGATTTTTTTATCTGAAGCGGCGTGTATTCGGTAAAATTACCAAAAATTTGTAAAATTTTAAGGGCTAGCGCGCCGCGAAACTGAGCGAGCTTCAAAACAGACTGCGGATTATAGGCGTAAAACATCGATTCTATCGCGACCTCATCAATCTTATGAGCGCTAAAAATTTGATCGATCGCCTCGCTCATCTGCGTCATTTGAAATTGCACGTTTTCGGCCTTCATTTTCACAAGTCCCGCCTCTATGAGAGTGATTTTATTCACATCTTTTTCCAAAATCGCATAGCCTAAATTTCTAGTTCCCGGATCGATTCCTAAAATTTTCATAACCACCTTTCACACTTATTCACGGCTTAATCACCGGTGAATAAACTTAAATTTACCGCAAATTTAGCGAAATTTAGCTAAAATCTTAATCTAATTTGTAAGGGAATTTTATGGCGACGTCGCAAGCACAAGAAATTTTATCGAATTTAGAGAAGGAAATTTTACCTACCGAATACTCTAGATACATTAAAAATTTGAAATTCAACGATAAAAACTCGACACCAGGGTTTTTCATCTATAACGCAACTAACGAGTTTATCGCCAAATACGCTCAGACAAAATACGGCACTAAAATAAAAGAGCTTATCAAAAAACAGTTTGGGCTTAACGACGTGATTGTCAAGATCACTTCAAAGGCTAAAATTTCGCCGAAAGAAAAGGTAAAAATTATCTCTGAAAAGCCTAAGAGCACTATTTTAAGCGAAAATTATAATTTTGAAAATTTCATCATCGGCGATTCAAATAAATTTGCTTTTGAGTGCTCAATTACCGTCGCGAAAGAGCCTGGAATCCGCTTTAATCCGCTCTTTATCTACGGACCTAGCGGACTTGGGAAAACCCATCTGCTTCAATCGATCGGAAATTACTGCATCAAAAAGGGTAAAACCGTCATCTGCGTTACCAGCGAGCAGTTTGCTAATGATTTCGTCTTTAACCTTAAAAACAACTCAATCGATAAATTTAAACAAAAATACCGCAACTGCGACGTTTTGCTCATCGATGATATTCAGTTTTTAATCGGACGCGATAAAGCCCAGGAGGAGCTTTTTTATACGTTTAACGAGTTAAAAGATAAAAATTGTCAAATTGTCCTTACCAACGATCTGCCGCCAAAATTTTTAAAAGGCTTTGAAAGTCGCCTGACGACGCGGTTTGAAAGCGGCATCATAGCAAATATTACCCCGCCTGATCTTGAAACTAAAATCGCCATCATTAATAAAAAGAGCGAGGAAAACCGCGTTAGAATTTCACACGACGTCGTGGAATACATCGCCGCAAATATGGGCGATAATATCCGCGAGATTGAAGGCGCAATAAACAAACTAAATGCCTATTCATCGATACTTCGCACGAAGATCACGCTAGAATTTACCAAAAGTACGCTGCAAGATCAAATTCACCAAAAATATTCAAGCGTGAGCCTAGAACACGTCATTGAGGTCGTCTCAAAAGAGTTAAACGTAAAACCTAGCGAGCTAAAGAGTAAAACGCGAGCTAAAAATGTCGTAGAAGCGCGCCAAATTTGCATATATTTAACCAAACAGCTAACTCAAAATTCAATGCCAAAAATCGCAACGTTCTTTAATCTAAAGGATCACAGCGCTATCAGTAAAAATATCAAAAAAATCAACGAGCTCATCCAAACCGACGAGATGTTAAAGATAAAAATAGAAGAACTAAAAAACAAAATAACCAAGAAGGAAAAGAATGAAATTTAATGTATTCTATGAAAATAGAACAAAAAACGTGAATGAAAGTGAATAAAATGAGATCTCTTACTCACGATAAAAACCTCCTAAAAATGGATCTAAAAATTAGTTTTTCACAAAAACCGCTTACCAACTACTACAATGATAAAAATTTAAAAGGATAAAAATATGAAAGTGTTAATCACTAAAAAACTTTTAGAAGAGATAGTTTCCAATACCAGCTCCTATCTCGATAAGAAAGATCTAAGCTCAATAACTTCGCATCTTTTAATGAGCGCTAAAGATGGAATTTTTAGTATAAAAGCTACCGATCATGAAATTGGTTTAAGCTACAATCTACAAAATGTCTCTATAGAAACAGAGGGCGAAGCTACTGCAAACGGAGGTAAACTTCTTAGCGTTATTAAAGGTCTAAGCGACGATAACGTGACTTTAGAGACCGTTAACGGAGCGCTATTTGTAAAGCAAAAAAAATCCAAGTATAAACTTCCGATGTTTGAAACGAGGGATTTTCCAAGCTTTCCTACGATAGAGGGCAAAAACAGCTTTGACGTAAACGCTGGAATTTTAGGAAGAAGCCTTAAAAAGATCTATCCCTCGATCGATACAAACAATCCAAAATATGAGCTAAACGGAGCCTTAATCGACGTAAAAGAGGGCTTTTTAAATTTAGTTGGAACCGATACGAAGCGACTTAGCGTTTATAAGCTGATCACTCAATCAAAAGCTGGCGAGCTCGATACTAAAATTTTAATCCCTAAAAAGGCGATAGGCGAAATTCAAAAGCTATTTTCGGATAAGATTAAAATTTACTACGACGAAAACGTGCTACTAGCAGTGAGTGAAAATTTTGAGTTTTTTACGAAACTTATAAACGGTAAATTTCCAAACTACGAGCGCGTGATCCCAAGCGATACGGCGTATAAAATTTTAATTTCGCGCGATAAGATGGTAAGCGGCGTGCGAGCGATAAACGCAATGTGCGAGGAGATGAAGGTTACCATTAAAAAGGACGGAATGGTTTTTGAGAGCATCAACGAGGATAATTCCGAGGCAAAGACCGAAATTGAAGCGGCGATCGAGATAAACGGCGAGATAGTCTTCGGCGTTAAAAATCGCTTTCTGCTCGATTTTTTAAGTAATATTGAGAGTGAAATTTTTGAGCTAAATTTTAATAGCTCCGATACGGCGTTCGTACTCAGCGCGGATGGTCTAAAAACGGTCGTCATGCCGATAAATAATATTTAAAGGAAAAATATGAAACAAAATTACGGCGCCAGTAATATTAAAGTTTTAAAAGGTCTTGAGGCTGTTAGAAAGCGCCCTGGAATGTATATCGGAGACACCAATATCGGCGGACTTCATCATATGATTTATGAGGTTGTAGATAATTCGATCGATGAGGCGATGGCAGGGTACTGCGACATAATCGACGTCGAGATCACAAACGAAGGAAGCTGTATCGTTAGCGATAACGGTCGTGGAATCCCCGTCGATATACACCCGACTGAAAAAATTCCTGCCGCGACGGTGGTTCTTACGGTGCTTCACGCAGGCGGTAAATTTGATAAAGACACTTACAAAGTCTCGGGTGGTCTGCACGGCGTGGGTGTTAGCGTCGTAAATGCGCTCTCAAAAAAGCTCGTTGCTACGATCAAACGTGACGGAAATATTTATAGACAAGAATTTGCCAAAGGAATTCCTACTACAGAGCTTGAAAAGATAAAAACTACTAATCGCACGGGCACTACGATCGAGTTTTGGCCTGACGGCGAAATTTTTGAAATTTTAGAATTTGACGATGAAATTTTATCAAAAAGATTTCGCGAGTTAGCGTATCTAAATCCAAAAATTACGATAAATTTTAAAGATAATCGCACGGGCAGGGACGAGCACTTTCACTTCGAAGGCGGCTTAGAAAGCTTCGTTAACGATATGAATAAAGCGCCTGCCATATCCAAAGCCGTATCGTTTAGCGATAGCGCAGATGATGTTATGGTAGATTTTGCACTGATGTATAACGAAACGTATAACGAAAATTTATTAAGCTTCGTAAATAATATAAAAACTCCGGACGGTGGTACTCACGAGGCTGGTTTTAGAGCGGGTCTTACGCGCGCGATAACAAATTACGTCGCGGCAAATGCGACTGCACGTGAAAAGGACACGAAGATCACCGGCGACGACGTTCGCGAGGGACTTATCGCGGTAATTAGCGTAAAGGTTCCAGAGCCTCAGTTTGAGGGACAGACTAAAGGTAAGCTGGGCTCCAGCTACGTTAAGCCGATCGTGCAAAAGATGGCGTTTGAGGTGCTTAGTAAGTATTTTGAAGAAAATCCGATCGAAGCGCGTGCCATTATGAATAAGGCTCTTTTAGCCGCGCGCGGTCGTGAAGCGGCGAAGAAAGCGCGCGATCTAACGCGCAAAAAAGACAATATAAATTCCGTCGGAACCCTTCCCGGAAAGTTAGCCGATTGCCAAAGTAAGGATGCAAGCATTAGCGAAATTTATCTAGTTGAGGGTGATAGCGCGGGCGGCTCGGCGAAGCAGGGAAGAGACCGCGTGTTTCAAGCGATCCTGCCGCTTAGAGGAAAAATTTTAAATGTAGAAAAGGCGCGCCTGGATAGAATTTTGCAATCCGAAGAGATTAAAAATATGATCACGGCCTTTGGTTGCGGTATTGGAGAGGAATTTAACGAAGAGAAACTCCGCTATCACAAAATTATCATTATGACGGACGCAGACGTCGACGGCAGCCACATTCAGACGCTGCTTTTAACATTTTTCTTTAGATTTTTGCGCCCTATCGTAGAAAATGGCTATGTTTATCTGGCACAGCCGCCGCTTTTTAGATATAAAAAGGGCAAAAAAGAGATCTATCTGAAAGACGAAAAGGCGCTGAGCGAGTTTTTAATCGAAACCGGCATCGATATGGGCGAGTTTGAAGGTATCGGCAACGAGGATCTGATTGATTATCTAAAAATCGTCTCAAACTACCGCTCGCTTCTAAATGAGCTCAAAAAGCGCTTCAGCGTGCTTAGCGCGATTAGATTTTTGATAGAAAACGACGAAGCGCGAAGCCTCGGCTATGAGGAGCTATTTAAAATTTTAAAACCCCGCCTGCAGAGCGAAGGATTTAATATCTTAAATTCCTACGTAAATGATGAAGGGATTAGAATTTACGTCCAGACGCCGAGCGGCTTGGAACAGCTTGTGATAGATGAGAATTTATTCGGCAATTATATCTTTGAAGAGGCAATTAGAATTTATTCAAAGATTAAAGAGCGGGATGTAAGCTTTGGCAAGGATTTTATTGAAATTTTAGACGAAATCGAAAAAAGCTCGAAAAAAGGCGCTTATATTCAGCGCTACAAAGGTCTTGGAGAGATGAATCCGGAGCAGCTTTGGGAAACAACTATGAGCCCTGAAAATAGAAGGCTTTTAAAAATCAGCATTGCAGACGCACAAAGTGCTAGCGATACCTTTAATCTCTTCATGGGCGACGAGGTTGAACCGCGTAGGAACTACATTCAAGATCATGCCAAAGACGTTAAACACTTGGATATATAATGTCTGTTTTATTTAGTGAGACCAAAGAGCGCGAAAATCGTTTCATAACGGCGCTTAAAATTTCGGTGCCGTTTACCTGCGTTTTGATTGTTTTCGGAATTATTTTGTTTCGAAACGGCGAGTTTAAATTTGACGACGTAATTTTATTTTTGATACTTTTGATCTGCTATGTTTATTATGTCATCTATCAAATTTATTTTGGCTTTCAAAAGACGCTGATTGATCCCGTTACTCACGTATTCGTGCGCGAGGAGATCGAGAAAATTTTAAGTAATGATCTAGCTAAAAATCGTCAAATAAATATCGTTCTTTTGCGAATTAAAAATATTATCGACATAAACGATCGATACGGCTATAAAAACGGCGATGAAATTTTATACGAGTATTGTAAGGAACTTTCAAATTTTATGGCGGAACAGGGCTTTAAGGACCTCCCGATCGGGCGCTTTATAAATGGCTATTTTGTATTCGGCGTAGAATCAAAAGCTACAAATTTAAGCCATATTTTGCGGATGTTTGAGCATAAAATTTCAAGTCAAACGATTAAAAACGTAGAGATAAAAAGTGAATTTACGATGCTTCCAAGCTCGTATGATCGCAATCTAAATAATATTGTAAATGCGCTATTTTATAAGATAAATCACCTGGACGACGAAGAGCACGGCGAGAAAGCGATCGACGTCGAAAAGGTGCTAATAGACGTATTTTCCGCCGACGTTATGGAAGCGATCGATAGCGAAAATTTCAGCTTTAAATACCAGCGCGTTGCAGATAAAAACGGGGTAAAATCTCATATAAATTTAATTCCGAAGCTTGATCTGCGAAGCGGCGAAAAGATCACAAAAAGTAGAATTTTAGATATTTTGCTTTTAAATCATTACGATATTAAATACGATATTTCGATGATGAGGCAGATTTCTAGGATCATCTATTTTAAAGATATCGACGCTAAAATTTTTATCGAGATTATGCCTCAAACGCTACGAAATAACGAATTTCGCAATGAAATTTTAAAGCTCATCGATAATAATCTGATTGATCCGAAAAAGATCGTGTTTGAGTTTAACGAAAAGCTTATCTATTCGGAGATCAAGCGCTTTGACGAAATTTTGATTAAATTCCGCGAGCTCGGCTTCGGCTTCGCGCTGTCGCAGTTCGGCGGCTCAAACGCGAGCTTTGAGTATTTAAAATTTTTAAATGTCGATTTTATTGTTTATGATATAGAATTTAACAAAAATTTAGACGATGAAAAGATTAAAAATATCTTCATAGGCATTAATGAAGCCTGCGCAAAATCTGGCGTCAAAACCATAATGCGCTTTGTAGATAAGCAGGAATTTCAAATGAAACTTTATAAAATGGGTATCGATTATATTCAGGGATTTTGTGTCGAAAAGCCGAACGATATATCGAATTTAAGGAGATCATAGTGAGATACGGCGAAGAGGAAATTGAGAAATTTGACATCGAAAATTTAGAAGTTTGGCCCAATAAACAAAAGCGCAATTATCTTATAAAAATAACCCTACCCGAGTTTTGCTGCCGCTGCCCGCGCTCAGGCTATCCGGACTTTGCGACGATCTATTTGGAATATATCCCCGATAAGCTCGTAGTGGAACTTAAGGCGATTAAAATTTACATTAATTCATTCATAAACCGCTACATCAGTCACGAAGATAGCATAAATGAAATTTACGGCGCGCTGCAAAGCAAGCTAAAGCCTAAATTTATGAAAATCACGGGCGATTTTAATCCGCGCGGCAACGTCCACACGGTAATCGAAATAAACTCGGATCAAATTTACCGATGATAAGCTCAAATTTAGTCGAACAAATTTTTAAATCCGCAAGCATTAGTCGCTGGAACGATTACCCAAAGATGGTAAGTCTAGTCGAGCTCGACAAGCAGGCGCATAAATTTATCATCGCTTATTTCATCGCTAGCTTTGAGCGCGACGTGGATATCAACTACGTGATAGAAGCGGGGATCTTTGAGTTTTTAGCGCGCATAGTCGTGACCGACATCCGTCCGGACGTCTTTCATCAGATACAAAAAACCAAAAAAGATAAGATCAACGAATGGGTTTTAAGCGTCCTGGAAAGCGATCTTTTGCCTATTCAAAACGGCGCCTTTTTCGAGCGATTTAAAAAATATCTAAATTCCAAAGATCATAAGAAAGAAGCCGTGATCTTAAAGGCGGCAAGTTACCTCTCTACGCGCTGGGAATTTAACATCGTCTATCAAACGAGCCAGTTTCTAAACGACATCGAGGAGCTAAAAGCCAAGGTCGAGGAGGAGCTCGAGGATTATTATGAGCTAATCGGCGTGCGAAAGATCGTGATGAACAAAAAACTCGCCCGCATAGTTGATCTTAGCGGCAGACTTCGTTTTCAAAAGCGCTGGGCGCAGACGCCACGCATTCCTGAAACCTCGGTGCTAGGACACATGCTTGTAGTCGCGATTCTAAGCTACTTTTTCTCGCTTGAAGTTGGTGCGTGCCGCTCGCGCACGGCGTATAATTTTTTCTGCGCGCTATTTCACGATCTACCAGAAAGCCTCACTCGCGACATTATTAGCCCCGTAAAATACGGTGTTAAAGGTCTTAGCGACATCATCAGTGAATATGAGATGCGGCTAATAGACGATAAAATTTTACCCTTCGTGCCGGAGCATATGCGAGATGATTTTAGCTATATTTTGGGTATCCGCAAAGAGGGCGGTAAATTTATAAAAGACGAGTTTGAAAACCGCACCTTCGAGTTAGGCAAGGAGCCTAAATTTGCAGAAGGCAGCCTAAAGATGTTTAACGAAGATAAATTTCGCGCAATCGACGGTAAGGCGCTTAAGTATTGCGATAAGCTAGCGGCGTTTTTTGAGGCAGGGATTTCGATCAGTTATGGCGTGAAAAGCAAGGAGCTGCTTAGCGGGTATAATTCGATGTTAGAGTTTTTCAAATCAAAGCCGAAAATTGAAGGCGTCGATTTTCAGAGCGTTTGCGAGGATTTCAAAGAGCATTTCGGGCTTAATTAGGATCGATTTATAAAACCCCTTCCCAGATGGCTGCGGCACATGCGAGATCTAAGTGCTCTGCTGTATTCCTACCCTGAAGCGGTGCCTAAAAAAAGCATTGCACAGGTCTAAGAAAGGGCAAACGAGATTATATGGAAATGTTTCTTAAAGTAAGGTTATAAATGAATTTTAAAAATCATCTTTTATCCGTATTTCGCGAGGTCTTTATCCCTCATCATCGCTCTATTGAGTTCAGAGCTAAAATTTTTGCCGCGATGCTACTTGCTAAAAAAAAGCAGACCGACGAGGATTACGACACGATCAAAAATATAGCGGGCGAAATTTATCCGGGCGACGAGCAGCGCATCGGCGTGCTGGTCTCCATCGTAAAAGAGTATATCTTAAAGGCGAAAACCTATAAAAGCTTAAATTTAGATTCGCTTTTAAAAGAGATCGACAGAGATATCAAAAATAACAAAAAATATATCAAAAAGATTGATTTTTCGCATCTACGCCGTTTGATCGGAGATGATGACGAGGATGCGCTAATCCAACAGCGCGTGTATGAGTTTTTTGTCTGCGAAGTCAAAGAGTATTCGTAAATTTTTATCTTAAGAATTTTTTTAGTATAATCATCAGTTTTTGAAATTAGAAACGGAGAAAAATTTGGAAAATATCAGAAATATCGCGGTTATCGCGCACGTCGATCACGGCAAGACCACTATCGTAGACGAGCTTTTAAAACAATCCGGTACCTTCGGTAATCACCAAGAAGTCGGCGAGCGCGTGATGGACAGCAACGACATAGAGCGCGAGCGCGGCATTACGATACTATCCAAAAATACCGCCATCCACTACGGCGGCGTTAAAATCAACATCATCGACACTCCGGGCCACGCCGATTTCGGCGGAGAGGTCGAGCGCGTACTAAAGATGGTAGACGGCGTGCTTTTGCTCGTCGACGCGCAAGAAGGCGTCATGCCGCAGACGAAATTTGTCGTAAAAAAGGCGCTATCTTTGGGGCTTAGGCCGATAGTAGTCGTAAATAAAATCGATAAGCCCGCAGCCGATCCGGACCGCGTGGTAAATGAAATTTTCGATCTTTTCGTAGCACTTGACGCAAACGACGAGCAGCTCGAGTTTCCGGTCATCTACGCCGCGGCCAAAAACGGCTACGCAAAATACGATCTAAGCGATGAGAGCGCCGATATGAAGCCGCTTTTTGAAACGATCATCTCTCACGTCCCTACTCCGAGCGGTAGCGACGACAATCCGCTGCAGTTGCAGGTTTTCACGCTCGATTACGACAACTACGTAGGCAAGATTGGCATCGCTAGGATTTTCAACGGCACTATAAATAAAAACCAAAGCGTTATGCTAGCCAAAGCCGATGGCACGCACATCAACGGTAGAATTTCAAAGCTGATCGGTTTTAACGGGCTTGAGCGCACCGATATCGACGCGGCGGGCACGGGCGACATCGTGGCGATCGCTGGCTTTGACGCGCTTGACGTAGGCGATAGCATCGTCGATCCCAATAATCCGATCCCGCTTGATGCGCTGCATATCGAAGAGCCGACCCTTAGCGTAATTTTTAGTGTAAATGACGGACCGCTCGCCGGCACGGAGGGTAAATTCGTAACCTCAAACAAGATCGACGAGCGCTTGGAAGCGGAGATGAAAACTAATATCGCGATGCGCTATGAAAACGTGGGCGAGGGTAAATTTAAAGTAAGCGGTCGTGGCGAGCTACAGATCACGATTTTGGCTGAGAATATGCGCCGCGAGGGCTTTGAGTTCTGTCTCGGGCGCCCGGAAGTTATCATCAAAGAGATCGACGGCATCAAATGCGAGCCTTTCGAGCACTTAGTTATCGACGCGCCCGATGATTGCACCGGCACCGTCATCGAAAAGCTCGGCCGCAAAAAGGCCGAGATGAAGGTGATGAATCCTACCGGCGACGGGCAGACGCGTATGGAGTTTGAGATCCCCGCGCGCGGTCTTATCGGCTTTCGCTCGCAGTTTTTGACCGATACTCGCGGCGAAGGCGTAATGAACCATAGTTTTTTGGAATTCCGCCCTTTCATCGGCGCGGTCGAGAAGCGACAAAACGGCGCGCTCGTAAGTATGGAAAACGGAGTGGCGCTAGGATATAGTCTATGGAACCTGCAAGATCGCGGCGTGCTTTTTATCGCTCCGCAGGCAAAGGTTTATCTGGGTATGATCATCGGCGAGCACAGCCGTCCGAACGATCTGGACGTCAATCCAATCAAGGGTAAAAATTTAACCAACGTCCGCGCCAGCGGTAGCGATGATGCGATCAAGCTCGTGCCGCCGCGCGTGTTAAATTTAGAGCGCGCTTTGGAGTGGATCGAGGAGGACGAGCTTGTGGAGGTTACGCCCGTAAATATCCGCGTACGCAAGCGATACCTGGATCCTACGACGCGCAGACGAATGGCGAAAAAATAGAATTTCAAAATGAAATTTTAAAATTCGGCGTGAAATTTAGCTTTAAATTTCACGCCTTTTTTTATAGACAAATTTTAAAATTTACGCTTCTGAAATTTTGCTAGGAGAGGCAATGAATCTTGTTTTATTCGACTTTGACGGCACGATCACGCGCGATGATTCGTTGCTCGAGTTCGTCGCCTACGTAGTCGGATTTAAGAAATTTTTTCGCGGGATTTTGGTGCTATCGCCCATTTTAGCGGCGTATAAGCTAGGCCTTGCGAGCAATAATTTTACGCGCAGAAAGCTTTTGGGCTATTTTTTTGCGGGCATGAGCGCCGATAAATTCGATAAAATTTGCAAAAAATACTCCACCACTCACATCGAAGATATCCTAAAACAAAGCGCGATGGACAAGATCGCAAGCTACAAAGCCGCGGGCGATAAAATCGTCATTGTCACCGCCTCGCTAGAAGACTGGCTGCGTCCGTGGTGCGATGCGCAGGGCTTGGAGCTTTTAGGCACCAAAATACGGCGCAAAGGCGGCATCATCACGGGCGAGATCGAGGGGCAGAACTGCTACGGCGCGCAAAAGGTCGCTCGCGTGCGCGCAGCATACGACGTGCAGGCTTTCGATCGCATCATCGCTTACGGCGACAGCAGGGGCGATCGCGAGATGTTAGAATTCGCAGACGAGGCGCACTACAAGGCGTTTGAGTAAATTTCTGCGACCACAAAGCTTAAACAATAGCATCTGCGGCGACTGCGCTTTTGCCGTGAGTCAGAATTTAGCTCACGCAGAATTTTATCCTTTTAAATTTATCGCGCTTATCTGTGGAATTCTACACCGCACGATAAATTTATATTTTATCGCAGCGCAAAAGCCATGAGTTACGAAATTGTGTTGCAGCACGGGATTTTAAAATTCTCGGTGCGGGTAAAATTCTAAAATTCCGTCATGCATAAAATTTTAAAATTCTATCATAGCGTAAAATTTTGCTCCGAATGGAATAGATGTTTTTAAACCGAGCGTGAGATAAAATTTTAAATTTTAGAATTTTACGAAATTTTGCAGCTACAAAAATTCCAAAATTTGCAGATTTTAGAATTCCGCTCGCCGCGTGCGAGGTGAAATTTCAAAATTCCGCGCCTTAGAATTCTAAGACCTAAAGCATATTATAAATTCCGTCTAGCAGGAAGTATTTTTTATCCGCAGTGCCGCGGTAAAATGGCTCGAAAGTGTCCTCATAAGCCTTTTTGAAAAAGCCCTCTTTGCTTAGCTTGATTAGATCGGCATTGATGAAATCAAGCAGGCTTTGATTGCCTTTTTGCACGCCGACGCCTAAGAATTCCGCCGCGCCTAGGTTTTTAAACGGCACTTCGAGCGTATCGTCCACGACAGCATAGGCTAGGACGATGATGTTGTCATTGGCGTAACCGTCGGCTCTGCCGTCCTTCATCATCGCATAGCACTCGGAGGTATTTTTGCAGTAAACTAAATTGCTAAATTTCTCTTTGCGTAGATAGCGCTCGGTCATTGAGCCGTTGGGATTTTTTTCGATTGAAATTCTCATATCGCGAACCTGTGCGAAGTCCTTCACTTGATCCTCTTTACGCGTTACAATGCCAAAATTTACCGATAAATACGGCAGTGAGAAATCCACTTGCTTCTTACGCTCTTGCGTAATCATAAAGGTGCCGATAACCATATCGACCTTGTTATTTTTCAAAAACGGGATTCTCTCGCCTGCGGTTACGGCTACGAACTGCACTTCGCCCTTTTTATCGCCGAAAATATCTTTGGCGATTGAGCTAGCAAGCTCGATTTCAAAACCCTCAAACTTGCCGTTATTAGACTCGCTTAGCGGCGGACGACCTTCGCGCACGCCCACTCTGATAATCCCTGCCTGCCTGATTTCATCTAGTGTATTTGCAAAAATGCTAGCGCAAAATAAGGCTAAAATAAAAAGTAATCTCATAAAAAGCCCCCTACTTTTTAGTTTTGAAATAATTATAGCACTATATATTTTAGAGAAAATAAATGCAAGCGGTTTAAAATTCAATCACCGCGCGTATGCAGGTTTGAAAGTTAGGGGCGAATTGGGGATTTAAAATTTCGCAAATTCGCTAAATTTTAAATCCCAAGATTTATTCGTTATGTAAACTGCCTTCGATAAATTTTATATTTTAATTCCTAGCTCTACGCTTTTATAGTAAGTCATAAATTCCATCTAAAAGGAAGTATTTTTTATCCGCCGTGCCGCGGTAAAAAGGCTCGAAAGTGTCCTGATAAGCCTTTTTGAAAAAGCCCTCTTTGCTTAGTTTGACAAGCTCTGCGTTGATAAAATCAAGCAGCTCCTTATTTCCTTTTTGCACGCCAATACCGATGAAATCGGGCTTGCCAAAGTTTTGAAACGGCACTTCGAGTGTATCGTCCACGACGGCGTAGGCTAGCACCGTGATATTTAGATTGATGTATCCGTCGGCTTTGCCGTCTCGGATCATCGCGTAGCATTCGCTAGTGCTTTTGCAGTAGCTTACGTTGCTAAATTTCTCTTTTTTGAGGTAATTATCTACGGTCGTGCCCTCTTCAGTGATGAGCCTCATATCGCGCAAACGCGATATATCTTTGATGGCGTCTGCTTTGCGAGTTAGTACGCCGAGATTGGTCGAAAAATACGGCATCGAGAAGTCCACGTGATTTTTACGCGCCGAATCGATGACAAAGGTAGCTACGACCATATCGACTTTATTATTGACTAGATACGAAACGCGATCGGCGGCGCTTAGAGAGACGAACTGCACTTCGCCTTGTTTGGCACCGAAAATCGCCTTTGCGATCGCATTGGCAAGCTCGATCTCAAAGCCTTCAAATTTACCACCGCTAATCTCGCTAAAAGGCGGTCTGCCGTCTCTGACGCCTACTCTAATGACGCCGCTATTTCTGATCTCTTGCAGCGTGTTTGCAAAAAGCCCCGCACAAAGCAAGATCAAAGTAAAAAGTAGTTTCATTTGCCGCTCCTTTGTTTAGGTTATTTATGGCTAATTCTAGCGAAATTAAGATCAAAAGGCGCTTTTTTGGGCTAAATTTATTTGCCGTTTGCTTTTTATGAAATTTCAAGACGCCGTTAAATTTAGCCTTAGATTTGATATAATCGCGCAAAATTTAAGCGAGGGCGATATGAAAAATTTTATCTTTTTGTGGCTTTTACTTGCGGTCTGCACTTTCGGCGCCGCTAAAGAGGATGCGGCGGCTTCTACTACGCAGCAGGCGGCGTCAAATTTGCCGCAGCCAAATTTTGAAATTTTTTACGATGAAAATGCTAGCGACGCGCAGATCGACGCGGGCTTGGACGCGCTTTTGGAATTCGCGGCGCAAAACAGGGGCAGGATCGATGAGGATTTCGGGGAGTTTGGCGAGCGGATTTTTACGCCATTTATTGCAAATATGAAACTAATGCGAAGTGGAAAGCTTGATTTTACACGAATTACTCGAATACTTGCGTTTAAGCCTGATTTGAACTACAATGAAGGATATATCGGCTCGCCGTTGCAAACTGCGATTTCTTACGGCTGTCCGCTTGATTTTGGTGCGGGTATTGATGCGCCAAGCAGCGCTGATTTGGGTGCAGACGAAAAGAATTTGATAACTCCAAGCGAAAAGTTAGGACGTCGCACAATTTTAAAAAATGCGGATGTGCTGCGATTAGTGCGATTTTTGGTAGAGCACGGCGCAAATATACATGCACGCGGATCGTTACATCTAGCCACATCGTGCGGAGATTTTGAGACGTTTTCATTACTTCTTGAGCTGGGCGCTACAGATATTAGCGGCGTGGTAAGCTCGGTTGCAGGCGGAGAGCTGCTATTTTTACGAGATGCAGGTTTTATCGTTTCGGCATATAAAAATCCGCCTGATCCACGCGCTCGTGAGTTCATAAATAGCGCGAGATTTAAAAAATTCCGCGACGGAAGGCTACGCTATGTAGAGGAAATTTTAAAATTTCAAAGCTTGCGCGAGCTACCGCAAAATGAGTTAACGGGCTTGATTAAGCTAGCCGCAGTACTGGATGATACAGACACGGCGGAGTTTTTGCTCGCTCACGGCCTTTGCAAGCAGAAAGAGCTTTGCGAGTTTCTAAAAGCGCAGGCAAAAACTTACGACGCTGCAAAAATTTCTAAAATTTTAAGCCGTCAAAAGGGCTAAATTTTAAAATTTATACGGCTACGGCGTGGCAAGCGGATAAAATCGCTATTATAATTGCGCCAGTCGCAGCCGCCCTACTTTGTCATTTAACGCGAGCGAAGAAGCAAAATTTGTTCCGCCTACCCTCCTCTGCTTATCAAACAGCTCGCTATTAAGTTCATTCGAGATAAATTTTAATGTATTTGCTAGACAGCGCGGCGGCGAAGGTAAATTTTAAAATTTAATCAATATAAAGGACAAATTTAAATGCCACTATTATATAATTTATCTTATTTTTTAAAAAGGAGTTTGAGATGACTTTTATAGAGTCTGTTCGCACTTGTCTCAAAGAGAATTATTGTAATTTTGAGGGGCGTGCACCACGTTCAGAGTACTGGTGGTTTGCATTATTTGCGGCACTTTTAGGAATCGTAACGTTAGTATTGGATGGCTTTTTAGGCACCTATGCCGTTACGAGTTCCGGTAGAATGATCGGTTTCATTAACTCAATCTTTTTATTGGCAATACTTTTACCTTCTATTGCCGTAGCGGTAAGGCGCCTGCACGATACCGATAGAAGCGGCTGGTTTTATCTGTTAATTTTTGTCCCGATAATAGGTTCGATCGTATTGATCGTATTTTTTATCCAGCAAGGCACTAACGGAGGCAACCGCTTTGGAGACGATCCGTTGCGACCCGCAAGCAGAGGCTCGATTTTTTAAACGCAGCTTTGTAGCACACATAAGCTTTGCAAATAAGCTAAATTTAGGGCTAATTCCATTTTGGTTTTAGCCCTTTTTACTAGGCGGTTTCGCTCAAAATAGCCTTTTGTGTTTAAATTTAGACCGCCGCGCAGATTCAGACTATAAAATTTTAATCCTATTGCCCTTTAATTTCACGATCTTTTTGTCGTTTACGAGCTTCGTAATCGCCTGAGAGACGTTTTGGCGAGGCGCACCGAGTAGGCTTGCCAGCGTCATTATATTAAAGGGAAGCTCCACGATCTTATCTGCGTTTGCGATGCGATTTAGAAAATTTAAAATCCGCGTCTGGATTTTCGCAAAGACGATCTCTTTTATTAAAATCCGCTGCGAGTGGAGGTTTTTAATAAGCGCGTTTATGATCGAGCTTGCAAACTCATCTCCGAATAGCTCGAAAAGCTCCGAGATATTGATCTGCAGCGTCTCGCAGTCGCTTAAAATTTCAAGGCTCGTGTTTTTATCCAAGCAGACGTAGGCGCCGCTTTTTACGAAGCTAAAGATAAATTCCTTGCCGTTTTCATAGCAGTTTAGCTTCGCTCTGCCGCGCAGCAGAATGATAAATTTAAACTTCTGCGCGTAGATCACGTCGCCGCGTGCGTAGCTCTCGCGTCTAAATTTAGCAATACGCTCTTTGCTTAAAAAGTCGAATTTCTCGCTGTAGTCGTTATTTAGTCTATCTATCATAGCAGCTCTTTGCATAAAATTTCACGTAAATTTTACTCAAAAAGGATAAATTCGTCGCAATCGCGACAAATTTAAATTTATCTTTGATTTATAATTCGCGTTAAAGATAACCCAGAAAGGATACTTTATGAGGAAAATTTTTATCTCATTTATCTGTGCGTGTTCGCTTTTCGGCGGCGAGGTAATCTCTAAAGTCGCTACGATCTCGCAAGACGGCAAAGCAATCGGTGAGGCTGAAATTTTAACGCCGATCGAGGTGATATCCAGCGATGGCGGCGTTACCAAGATTAAAATTAAAGGCGTCGTGAGCGAAAACTATCAGCTTCAGATCCAAAAAAATATGAAAGAGGCTGAAATTTACGCGACCTTTACGAACGAAGCCGAAACAAATTTTAAAAAGGGTAAAAAGCTCGAGGACGATTACGGCGAGATCTGGTATGAGGCCGAAGGGGTTTACGAGGTCGGCTCGGATGCCGTAGCTAAGGACGCTAAGGCGCTTTATGCGGAGGCGAAGTCCACGTATGAGCAGCTTTGCTCGGCATGTCATAGGCTTCACGAGCCGAACAGCTTCACGGCAAATCAGTGGCCTGCGAATCTGCAAGAGATGATCAATGCAAACTACGTAGCGCTCGAGGGCGACGAGCTAAATTTGATCGTAAAATACCTACAACACAACGCAAAAAAACCTGAATGATAAAGGAGATCAGATGAAAAGGCGAGACTTTTTAAAGGCGGGAATTCTAGGCGCAAGCGCGGCAAGCGCTAGCAGGATTGAGGGAGTAACGCAGACGATTTTCGATAACAAAAAGGTATTCGGCGCGAATAGATTCGGTCCTTTTTGGCTAAATTTAAACTCGTCGCAGATCGTTTCGGTAAGCGAATTCGAGGGCGATAAATTTCCAAACACGATGAATTACAGCCTGCCCGATAATATCCAAAACGAAAACCGCGTGCTCTATCCGATGGTGCGCAAAAGCTATCTAAAGGCTAAAGGCGCGGCAAAGAGCGAGCTGCGAGGCAAAGAGGAGTTTGTGCGCGTTAGTTGGGACGTCGCGCTTGATCTAGCGGCGAAAGCGCTAAAAGAAAATTTTGACAAATACGGCGCCGAGGCGATCTACGGCGAGTGCTATTGGTGGGGCGGTAGCGGTAAGATCGGCTGGGGACGCACCGTAGCGCACCGAATGCTTAAAATTTTAGGCGGCTACGTAGAGGAAAGCGGCGATTACTCCACCGGCGCGGGGCTCGTTATCATGCCTCACGTGCTGGGCTCAAGCGCCGTTTACGACGCGCCTACTACGTGGAAAGCGATCGTCAAAAACGCCAAAAACGTCGTATTTTGGGCGACTGATCCTGCGGTAACTAATCAAATTTCATCCATTCCGCCTACGCATGACGGCTACATCGGCATGCAAGAGCTTAAAAAATCAGGCATCAAAACCTACAGCGTAAACGTGATGAGAAACGACACCGCGCGCTACTTTGGCAGCGAAGATATCATCGTGCGCCCAAACACCGACACCGCGCTCATCATCGGTATGTGCCATTATCTATTTACGAACAACCTCTACGACGAGGAATTTATCAAAAAATACACCGTCGGATTTAATAAATTTAAAGCGTATTTTTTAGGCGAGAGCGATAAAATCGTAAAGGACGCAGCTTGGGCGAGCAAAATTTGCGGGCTTAGCGAGGAGGCTATTGCGAAATTTGCTACGGCGCTTGCAAAGGAGCCGAGCACGATCCTAATCGGTCGCGGTTTGCAGCGCGCTGATCACGGCGAGCAGCCTTTCTGGGCGCTCGTGGCGCTTAATGCTATGCTAGGACATATCGGCAAGGAGGGTCTCGGCTTTGAATTTAGCCTAGGCTACGACTCTGCTGGCGCTACGAATAAGGTGGCTCCGATTTTAAAGGGGCTTAGCACGCGCATAGATGAAAAATACGAAAACACGGGCTCTGCGCCTTGGAAAAGTGCGAAAAACATTACCATCCCGTCCTCTCGCAGCATCGAGGCGCTGGAGCATCCGGGCAAGCAGATAGATTATGACGGCACCAAGATCAAGCTGCCGCATATGAGAGTCGCTTATATGGCGTGCGGATCGATGTTTACGCGCCACCAAGACGTGAATAATATTGTGAGGCAGTGGCGTAAATTTGACACCGTCATCACCGCCGAGCCTTACTGGACGAGTACGGCGAAGCTTAGCGACATCGTGCTTCCCGTCGCGATCGAGGTCGAGCGTAACGACATCAACCAAACGGGCGCTACGGGCGAATATATAGTCGCTTATAGACCTGCAATCGAGCCGATGGGCGAGAGCAAGAGCGACTTTTGGATCTGCGAGCAGATCTGCAAGCGTTGGGGATACGGCGAGGTCTTTAGCGAGGGCAAGGACGAGCTAGGCTGGATGAAGGAATTCTACGCCGATGCCGTAGAGCAAGCCAAAGGCCTAAATATAACGATGCCTAGCTTTGAGGAATTTTACGACAAGGGCTTCGTGCGCTTTGAAAAGGACGACGAGAGCAGCGCGCTATATACGCGCCTTGCGGCATTCCGCGAAAATCCCGCCAAAAACCGCCTAGGCACGCCGTCGGGTAAGATCGAGCTTTACTCGCCCGTAATCGCCAAGATGGGCTATGCCGACTGCCCGCCTATGCCTACTTGGATCGAGCCTAAAGAGTGGCTGGGGGACGCGAAAAAGACGGCGAAGTACCCGATTCATATCGTAAGTCCGCACTCTCGCTACCGCTTGCACAGCCAGCTAAACAACTCGATCATCAGAAATTTTGCCGAGGTTAGCGGCAGAGAGCCGGTGCTTATCAATCCAAAAGACGCCGAAGCGCGCGGTTTGGCTACTGGCGACATCGTGCGCGTTTTCAACGACCGCGGCGAGATACTAGCGGGCGTGCTCGTTACCGACATCGTGCCCGAGCGCGTCGCAGCGATCTGCGAGGGCGCATGGTACGATCCCGAGGTTTGGGGCGAGAAAAGCCTCTGCCAGCACGGCTGCGTAAACGTGCTTACGTTTGATAAAGGCACGTCAAGTCTTGCGCAAAGCAACTCGGCTCACACCGTGCTTGCCCAAATCGAGAAATTTAAGGGGGAGATTAAACCTATAAC
>CAUPZQ010000004.1:0-98312 GCA_963515915.1 uncultured Campylobacter sp. | reverse complement strand
ACTATATCCCCTCCGCTAAGTATATTGGACGCGTCCTGATTGAGGATATTTTTAGCGTTTAAACTTATGCCGTCTTGCGCATAAACGAGGGCTTTTTTGTTTATTAGACTTTCAGAGTTTGTTATCAGCTCGCCGCGCGCGATTAAAGAGCCTAAATTTAAAATTTGCTCCTTTGCTTTTAAAGCCAAATTTCCAAGCGCCGCTATGATGCTTTCGTTTTTGATACTCTTTGCGTTTATGATCAGATCTTTATTGGAGATCAGCCTTTGTGAGGCGATAAAATTTCCTTGTAGGTTTAAGTATATATCGCCGCTTGCGTAGATCCCTCCGTTATAGGTCAAATCGTCCTTTAGCCCCAGATATAAACTACCGTCCGAGTTTAGCTTACCTAAAGCGCTAAGACTATCTAAATTTAAGGCAAGATCTCCTTTAGAGCTTATAAGTCCCTCTTCATTATTAAGAGCGCCTTTGTTTATGATTAAATTTCCTCCGCTTAGGATAGAACCTTTGGAGTTATCTATACTGTCGTATCCTAAAAGAGCGCCTCCTAGGGAGATGATCTTTGAGCTCTCGTTGCGTAGATTGTTGCCGCGCAAGCTTAAGCCCTCTTGCACTATAAAGGTAGAATCGGAGAGGTTATAAAAATTTGGAATTTCGGAATCCAACGCCCTTAATACCATTAGGCTATTATCATTTAAGAGACTCTCTTTTATATCCAAATAGCTTTCGTTTGAAAGTATCGCTCCGCCTATATTTGATATGTGCTCCGCGCTTATTATGCTAAGCTCATTTTTGGAGGGAGGGATAACTCCCGCTTTGGAAGGATCTTTGGCTTCATCCAAGCCCAGCTCATTTAGCCTTTCGCTCTTAGCCGCTCCTATTACGGCTATATCTTTGTTGCTTAGGCTTTTAGCCTCTATCTTTAAGGCAGAATTTGAGTTTATGGTGCCTTTTATATTATCTAGCCTATCCGCTTTTAGCTTTAGAGTATTAGCCTGTATATTTCCTCTGTTTTCTACCGAGGAGGCTTTTATACCCAGATTGGAGGCTGAAATTTTAGAGCCCTTTTGGTTGGAGATGGTCTTTGAGCTGATTTGAGCCTGTCCGTTGGAACCCAGCTTTCCTTCATTTATCAGATCTCCGTTAGCGTCTATCTTTAAAGAGCTGTCCGCCAAGATAGCCCCTTTATTATTGATGCCCGCTCCATCTTTAGTAGATATTATATTTATCTTGCCCGCATACATTCCTCCTAGGGCTGAGGAGTCTATGGATACGCCCTTAGGATGCGATCCCCCTTCTTGCTCGATCTTTAGATTATCCCGCCTTAATCCGGAGTTTGTATTTTTTAAAGATACCTTACCGTCCGTCGCTACTACGTTTATCTCGTTTGCGTAAATTTTACCCTCCAGCTTTAGGCTATTAGATATTACGTTTAGATAATCTCCGTTATCGTTTAGGCCGTCCACTCCTATATTTATAGAGCCATCCTTGCTTATGTTTAGAGATTTAAGATGTCCGTTTTCATAGGTGGGTTTAGCGGTGCTTAACGTAGTGGAGGAGGAATTTATTATGGTAGCGCCGTTTACGTTGATGCCGCTAGGATTAGCGATGATAAGATCGGCTTTTCTGCCCGCTATCTCTATATTACCCTGTAAATTTGAAGGAAGAGGCGAGTTTACCTGATTGATTATAAGCTTGGCTTCGCCGCGATTGAGTCTCGGATTTGGCGGTATATAGCCTGCAGTTTTACTTATAGCTCCGCCTTGAGAGTTATTAAATACCGTGCCCTCTTTAGGGGTATTAAATTTAAAGTATTCGTTGATAGAAACCCCTCTATCGTTAGGAGAGGCTATATCTATCTGAGTAGCGGGAGCATTCGGAGTTTGAGACACCGAAGCTCTATGATTTGCCGCAGCAGAGCTATCTGGGATAATCTCGCAATATGAAAAACAGGGAGCTAACAAGCTAAGAAGTAAAAGGGCGGCAAGGCACTTGCTTACTTGGGTAAAGACGCCGAAATATCCTTTTGTATCAGTAGAAGCGCCAAGTCGCCCCGAGCCATTAAAAATAGAGCTTAAACATAAAATTTGCATACCTATAACCTCCGATTGCGATGGTTTTATATCTTAAATTTCTTAAATACTTTCTTAAAAAAATAGTAAATTTCAAATATTTTATTTAAAATTTGTTTGAATTTATTTTAGGGCTCGATTTGGGCGCAGAACTGCTATTTATCGGCTCTTAGCAGGGTATATCTACGCTAAAAATAGTTAGCTAAATTTAGCAAGTGTTATATCGTATTCGATTATATTAAACGCCGCAAGAAGCGCCGATAAAATTTCGCTAAATTTTTAAAAGACAAATTTAAAAGTCGTAGCTTAAAGAGAAATTTAAAGCAGGACTATCCGTTTTAAAATTTTCCGGTTTGCTAATAGGAAAAGCCGCCAAAAGATCATAGCTAAAAGAGCCTGAAATATTTCCTCTAAGGCCTACGCCACCTCCGCTAAGCATTTCGCCCTCTGCGGGATAATCTTTTTCCTTAGAGCTAAGCTTGCCGACATCAAAGGCTAGGTAAACACCGTTATTTTTAAAATACTTATATTCCAAGGTATTTCTTATATAAAAGCCGCTATCTCCAAGCAGGCTCATCTGAGAGTCAAATCCTCTAACGCTATAATATCCGCCGATATTTAGCCTATCTATAGGGCTAAGATGGGTGCTGGCTCTTCTTGCGTAAAGTTCCAACTCGTAGCTTAAAGGGATAGCGGAAGATTTGGTTTTAAAATTTAACGCGGCGTTTATCAAATGGTACCTTGAGCTCCCACCGCCGAAGTCTTCATCAGGCACCCTTAGGGCGTTAAACGCCCCCGTGGATTTTAGGTACGAAAGCATCATCTCTACCGAAGAGTTATCAAAAAATACCTTGGATTTTAGCCCCGCTTCATAGCCGCCTTCGCGCTTTCTTTGGTTGCTAAGCTCATAATCTTGTATATAGTTTTTATACTTCTTTTGCCAAATTCTAAAAAACAGGGAATTTTTGGAGTTTTGATTTCTAAAATATACGTAGTTAAGATCCAGATTTCTTCTAACGCTGCTTCCACTATAGGTATAAAGCTCATAAGCTCCAGGCACTATTTGATCATAAGTGTATCTGTTTTGCCAAAAGGACAGAGAAAAGTATTCAAAAGGTATACTAAAGCCCGCATAATAGTTAGCCGATCTGCCACTTTTGCTATCATCTCCTAAAGATTTTTTATCTCCTCTTAAAAAATTTCTACCGTAAGAAGCAAATACGCTCTCGTTTAATCCAAGCAAATTTAAGACGTAAAGCATGGTCGCGCCTTGGTATTTGCCGCTAGCTTTAGAGCCCAGATTATCCGCGCTTAGTCTAAACAGCAGAGGCAAGCTTTGCTGTTTAGAGATATTGATATCGGAGTAGCCCTGCTTTGCGGAAGGGCTTAAGCTTATCTCCGCCTCGCTTCTTGAAGCGGCATTGAAATTTTCCATAGCCTGCTCCAGATCTCTTAAGTTTAAAATCTCTCCCCTCTTATCGCCGCCGAATGCGGTAAAAATACTTCTTTGGTTCTTAGCTTCAGAGCCGGGCTCAAGTGAAATTTCGCCTATGCGTCCGGGATGCAGAGCTAAAAGAAGGGTGCCCGAGGAGATATTTTGCTGGGGGATGGAAACGGACGTGGTGATAAAGCCTGCGGATATGATTTTATTGTTATACGCTCTTGCCAGAGTTAAAATTTTATCGCTTCCCAAGCAATCGCCGCTTTTAAATTTAAGCTCTTTTAGGGTGGAGTTTAGAATTCTTTCAAACCCGGGCGGAACTGAATGATCGGAATTTAAGGTAGGACTAATGGACTTAGCGGGGGTTTTTACTTTCGCGCGCCTCAAGTTTTCATCATTCGGCTTAAAGGTAAGAACACCAGAGCCGGCACCGTCTTTGGGATTGACGGCTGGAGTTTTTGGATCATCTTTGTTTTTAGATTCGTAATCCGCTTCGTTAAATTTAGAGTCTGCGCTACTTTTCTGCTCGTTTTGCGCTTCTGCGTTAATCAGTTTGATCTCATAAATTTTAAAGCAAATTCCTGCTTTCTTGGGCTCCGCGGTTGCGCTTGAAGCGGGAGACTCTTCGCTGCGTATCGTTATGAAAGGATCCTCGGCGCCTTGTCTAATTGATCTTATTCTTTGCTCTTCGGAGTTTATGGCACCCGAAATATCGGCAGGAGTAGCAATTAACGCTTTAGGAGCTAGGCTTAGGCCTATAAATATAGAAGCTAGAATAAGCTTAAGCTTGACGCCGCGGGGTTGCAAAGAGGCTCCTTTAAATTTACTATCGTAGCGATAAGATAATGGTTTTTTATCAAACATCGATTGCGCCTATTTTTTACAATTGGAATATCGCTGCAAAAAACTTTATAGTTTAAGCATGATAAAAGCATCTATTGGCATATATTCGCTTTTTATAAGCATTAATCTTCCACTAGAGGCTATCGATTAAAATTGGTAATGATACACTAATTTTTTAAATTTTCGGGCAAGGTTTCTTGGATTTTAGTGCTAATTGAGATTTTAGATTTTATTATGCCCAGAATCTCGATTTTTAATATAGTAGTTTCTCTTAAACTACCTGTATAATCTAGCGTTTTTAGTATTTGAAATTTTTTTGAAAAAATTTGAAAAAGCCGTTTTGAAAAACCCGTAATGCAGGGCTTTCAAAAAAATCAAAAAACTAAAATTAGGGGTAAAATTTGATAGATGGTGTCCCCGACAGGATTCGAACCTGTGGCCTCAAAATTAGGAATTTTGCGCTCTATCCTACTGAGCTACGAGGACAAAATCGGCAATTTAATCGCCGATAATATTCATAACGTCGTCTAGTTTTTTGTGAAGATCTTTATCGTTGATAGGCTTTGTCATAAAGTCATAAGCACCCTTATTTAAAGCCTCTCGTTTAGCGGTCTCGTCCGTCGTAAGGACGATGACGGGGATATGAGCTATACTTTCTCTAGCGTGAAGATTATCTAAAAATTCCAGCCCATTCATCACAGGCATTACAATATCTAATAAAATCAAATCAACGGGCTGAACTTCGAGTACGGCAAGGGCGTCCAAGCCGTTTTTGGCTTGGAGTATGGTTTGGAATTTGCCGTATTTTTTTAGCATAACTTCAAGTAACTTTAAATTTATAGCGTCGTCATCAACCGTTAAAACTTTCAAATCTCTCATTTAAGACCTCATCCTTATATATATTTTTGTGCGAGTTTCTCAAGACCCGACTTGGTGATATTGTAACTAGCGACTTCGTTAAATAGTGGATTTTCATCGTTGTCGTTAGAAAACAACACTAGCTTGGTCACAGGCGCTTTTCGGCGCAAGCTCTCTAACGCCGCTAAGTCTAGCCCTGCTAGCTTTTTATCAATCAAAACAAGCTTATAACTACCCGTAGCCGCCATAGAAATAAGCTGGTCGAAATTACCCGCAATTTCTACGTCTTTATACTGGTGTTTTAATATGCTGGCAAAAATTTTACTTTCCATAATGTTTGCCTTACATATAAGTATATCTTTTGTCGGCACGCGCGCACCCTTAGCTTTCACTACGTCATCGGAAACTATGCTTTTTTTAGGAACTAGCTTCATTACCGTCTTTGGCACTTTGACAGTTTTAATGACCGTCTTAGGCACCTGGCGTTTGACAAGCTTTTTAACTAGCTTCTTTGTAGTTCCACCGGCAGGCGCTGCATCAGATCGTTTATCGCCGATAAAATTATCTAACATTTGAGCTAAGATATCTTTTTTGATTGGCTTGGTGCAGTATTCGTCAAGTCCTGCTGCCATAAATTTCTCTCTATCACCTTTTAGCGCATTGGCAGTAACAGCCACGATCGGGATGTGGCGGAGATTATTCTCGTGCTCGTATTGTTTGATCTGTTTTGTAGATTCGATACCGTCCATAACAGGCATCGAAATATCCATAAATATGAGATCATAGTCGTTATTGGCTTTTCTGGCTTCCAGCGCCAAAAGTCCGTTTTCGACTATCGTCAAATTCATATTAAAGCTATTTAACGTATGCTTCATAAGCTTTTGATTGATCTCATTATCCTCCGCAATAAGGATTTTGGCGTTATATTTTCTATTGACCAAAGGTACATTTTCATCGGCAGGATTTCGCTCTACCGGCACTTCAACCTCTTCTTCGACTTCGACATCCTCTTCGACCATAATGGTTTCTTCCTGTTGCTCGTCTTCGTATACGGTGACGGGCACCTCGACCATCTCCTCTTCCTCAGGTTGTGGGATAACTACCGGTTCAACTTTTACGCCAACAGGCTCAATCTCCGGCTCTTCGACATGAACGTTTTGAGTAGCAGGCTCTGTCTTTGGAATAAACACCGACTCCGGCTCAATACTTGGCTCTTCGGCAGGAATATTTTGAGCCGCTGGTTCTACTACTGGCGTTACCGGTTCAGACTCGATATTTGAAGGTCCCTGTTTAACCTCTTCAAGTTTTGGCTCGATAGGTTTTAGTTCAGGCTCAATTGCTACCGGCTCTGGCTCAACAGCGATAGGTTCTGGTTCAATTATCTTTTCAGCTCTACTTTCAGGTTCTGAAAGTTTAACATTTGAAATTTCATCTTCATGAGCAGAAACACTTGAAGTATCAGGCTTCGAAGCTTTAATGATAGGGATTTCAGGCTCGGTTTTAACGGCTACAGGAATTTCTTCTTCTACGCTTGGAATTTCAACCTTTTTGGCAGGCTCTTGCACCTTGGCGCTCGGTTTGATATCCGAAAGATCGATATCTATATCAGGAATTTCAATCTCAGCCTTAGGCGTCTCAACCTTAGCCTTTGGAATTTCTATTTTTGCAGGCTCAGCCTTTACTTCTTCTTCCTCTTTCTTAATCTTAGGAAGCTCTATTTCGATATCGGAAAGATCAATGCTAGGAGTTTCGGCTTTAGGAGCCTGGGTCTGCGCCGCATGTGTTTTGAGCCCCACAAAATCATCAGGAATTTCCAAAGATATAGGCTCATCGATATCGGTCTGGGCATCCTTTGTGCTTGAAGGCTCTACTTTTGGCTTTTCTGCGCGTGGAATTACTATTTCAGGAATATCAACATTAATCTTTGGCGATTCAGGCTCTGCCTTTTCAATCTTAATATCACTCATAGGCTCGATATCTATAGGCTTAATGACCGGCTCTTCTGCTTTAGGAGCTTCTTTTTTGAGTTCTTGAGCAATACTAGGCTTACTAACAGCCTCCTCTTTATGCGCAGAATGAGCCTCAGCATCGTGTGTACGCCTTCTGCTTTGCAAGATAGCGCGTAGCTCGTCTGCCGACGAAGTAGTAGCATGTCGTAATTCATCGAGCTTATTGATGATAGGTCTTTCTTTTACTACCGGCTCTTCCATAATCATTTCATCAGCGACTATAGGCTTTTCTATCTCGGCATCCAGCTTAATCTCATGCGTCTGTGGAGCAAAATCCGATCTATTTAGAGCAATTCCGGATTTTGAAATTTTATCTAGCGTCTTAACGAATTTAGTTAAGTTAAAAGGCTCTGTAAGAGTAAAAATTTTAGAATTTGAAATACTAATACTTTGAAGCTCTTTCGGCTTAAGAGTTAAGATCGTAGGCATACTCAATATATCACTAACCTCGCCGTAATTCTTAAATCTAGTGATAAGAGCGTCATATTTGTTATTATTTTGCGCTGAGCGGAACTGGGCGTTTGTATTAAATATTGAAATTTTACCGCCTAGCTTGCTGATGTAATTTTTAACGATATCGTTATACATCGTATCGGCGCTATCGGCTAAAAGCGCGAAATTTAATCCTTTGATGCTTTCAAATACTGCGTCCGCATCAGTCTTTTGAGTCTCTTTAAAAGCAAGGGTGAAGTAAAATCTAGTACCCTTTCCTACGGTAGATTTAACCTGAAGCTTACCGCCCATCATCGCTACGTATTTAGACGAAATCGTAAGTCCAAGACCTGTTCCGCCGTATTTGCGTGTGATCGTAGAGTCGGCCTGAGAGAAGGCGTTAAATACATTTGCGAGCTTATCTTCAGAAATTCCAATGCCGGTATCTTCTACGCTAAACGTTACGATCGCCTCTCCCGGAGCTTTGCTAGGCTCTCTTAAAATTTCGACCACGATAGTGCCATGCTCAGGCGTAAATTTGACCGCATTTGACATGAGGTTGATAAGAACCTCTTTGATCTTCGTAATATCGCCGTATAGATGATGCACTAGTGTAGGATCGATGTAGAGCAGGATGTCGATATTCTTTTCGGCAGCCTTGGCAACGTAAATTTCAACCGCACTTTCGAAATCTTGAATAGGGTTAAATAAGATATCCTCAAGCTCGACCTTATTACTTTCGATCTTGGAGACATCCAAAATGTTATTAATGATCGTTAGAAGGTTTTCGGACGATTTTTCGATGGTATCAACGTAATCGCGCTTCTCCTCGTCCAAATCGGTATTTTTAAGAAGCTCCGTAAAGCCGATGATGCCGTTAAGTGGCGTCCTGATCTCGTGAGACATATTAGCTAAAAAGATCGATTTTGCCTTGTTGGCATCCTCCGCAGCGCCCTTTTGATACGCAATCAGATCGAGCGCGTCCTCGATAAGCGAATATGCCTTGTTAACACCCTCACTAGTCCTAACGTCGATATGCTCGTGCTGATTCGTCAAATCGCCGATTCGGCTAAGCACGTTGCCGAGGTCGGTAACGTTCTGTCTTAAACGTCTTGTAATACCCAAGGCAAAAACGACCAAAATAGCCGCTAAAACCCATATACCAAGAGCGATAAATAGGTTTCTTAGTCTTTGCGCTAGATAAGTATCGGCATGCATCGCAAGCTCAGCATTGATCTTTTCAGAAATTTCGCTTAACTTTTTATATTTAAGTGTAGTAGAGGCAAACCACTCTTGAAAAGGCACGCTATAGTGTCCCTCGTCCGCTTCTTGCTGCAATGTGGCTGAAATTTTAGCAGTTTCTCTTAATGCGTTTTGAAATTCCTCTCCGTCTAGAATTTTTAAAATTGCAGCTCTAGCATCAGATTCCGGCAAGAAGTAGTAATTAGGAAGCGAACTAGATAGATTGAAGCTAGCCCAAGTCCTTAGCTGTGCCTGATTCATAGCCTTGCTACCGATGATGTATTCGATAATATAGTCGCGCTCCGATGCAGTGGCATCCATCGCCTCATAAGTATTAAGCAACGAAACCGTCCAAACGGTAATATTTGAGCTTACAAGACCCTCTCTTAGCACTCGTTGGATTGTTTTTACATCATCATCGAATTTTTGAAAATATGAGCTGAAAAGCTCACCGAAGCTTTTGCTTTGAGCATCGACATCCCTTCTTACCTGCGGAAGTTTGTCTAATAAACCGTCTATATCGGTCTCGGCAGCCAAAAGCTCGTCATTACCGGTGCCGTAAGCGAAAATATCAAAAATAGTCTTTTTTATGACGTTTTCACTGATATTTTTGCTTTCTTTATACTTTGCAAGCGCATCGTCGGTTTTTTTGCGTTGGCCCGATAGAAGGGTTCCCATACCGGGGTTTCCCTCGCTACCCAAAAACGCCGAAGTGATACCGCGCTCTTTATCTACCTGCTCTACTAACGCCGCGAGGTTGCTATTTTTAGCAATTTGCTGCTGCAAAATTCCCACTCTGGCGTAATCCTGCAAAGAGATAAACAAGAAATATGATGCAAACGCGAAAATCAAAAGTAACGGGATACCGCTAACAAGTCTCAAAGCACTTGTAGTATTTAAATTCATACAAAATCCTTCAAAGCGCAGCTTACGCGACGTTAAATTTTATTCAACCGGAGAAACGAAGTCGCTTCCGTCACGCTAGGCGGAGACGATTTAGCCGTCCTGCAAAGTTAATGGGTGATTTTACTAAACAAATCTTTAAATATAGCTTTTTGCGTTAGGTTTTCGTTAATGATTGTTTAAAATTTTTTCCGCGGTTTGGATATTCGTAAGCGATCTGATCTCATCGAAGCTCGCCGCATAAATGCTCTCAAAATCGCCGTAAAAGTCCAAAAGCTTCTTCAGGCTTCCCTTGCTAACGCCCAAGCTTAGCAGCTTTGAGCTTTGCAGATCGAGTTTGCGTTTGCTCTTTTGGTGAAACGAGATCGCAAAGCGGTGCGCCTCATCGCGCAGGCGCTGAAAAAACTGCAACTTTTTATCATCCGTTGCTAGCGAAAAAATCCCGCCCTTGGTGCAAATTTTATCTTTCGCAGCTCCCTTTGCGCGGTGAGCTTTAGCGTCGATCTTTTCTTTAGAAATGGCGATTATATCGACGTTTGCTCCGACGCTGCAGATTATTTCCTCCGCCAAGTTTAGCAGAGCCGTTCCGCCGTCGATAAGCCACAGATCGGGCGCTGCGAGCTCGTCAAATTTAAGCGCACGGCTAGTTAGATACTCGCGCATCTGATCGTAGTCGTTGTTTGAGCTAAGGTGCTTGTGGCGGTAGTTTTGCTTATTAAATTCGCCGTCTTGAAAGCTTATCATGGCCCCTACGGCTGCGGCGCCGAACATATGCGAATTGTCGAAAACTTCGATATTTACGGGCAAATTCGTAAGATTAAAATAATCCTTCAGCTCCTGCAAAAATGCGTAATCGTGGGTTTTTAGATGCTTTTTGATATTGATCTCACAGTTTTGATATGCGATCTCGCAAATTTTACGCTTCTCGCCGATTTTCGGCGCGTAAATTTTAAAGGCTCTTTTGTGCCGCTTGGATAAAATTTCGCATACCAGATCCGCATCGTCAAACTCGTCGTAGACGTAAATTTTAGCGCACGCCACGGGAGCCGCGGCCGGGAAGGCGCTTAAGATCATCTGCTTGTAGGCGTTTGCGATATCATCGGCGCTCGGGGCTTTGCAGTTGATTATATTCGAGCTTGAGGCTGAAATTTTACCCTCGCGTATGCTAAAATGCACGGCGCAGACGAGCCCGTCGCGTGCGGCAATCGCAAAGACCTCGAAATCATCGAGCTTTGCCAGATCGACCTCCACCTTTACATTCATCTGTTTTAAAATTTCGATCGTATCGCGGATCTGCGCGGCTTCTTCGAAATTTTCGCTCTGCGCTAGCCGCGCCATCCGATCCTGAAGCTGCGGTACCATTTTTTGCGGATTTTTAAGAGCTGCAAGCGCGCTTTGTACGATACGAGCGTAATCCTGCTTTGAAATTTTATCCTCGCACGGAGCGGCACAGCGCCCGATCTGGTGGAACAAACAGGCCTTTTTGCCCTTGACGCAATTTTTCTTCTGCACGAGCGGAAACTGCATGTAAAGCGTCTGTAAAATTTCCTTCGCGCCGTGAAAATAGGGGCCGAAGTATTTGATGTTTCTGCCCTTTACGATCTTTCGCGTGATCTCAAAGCGCGGGAAATCGTCGTCTAAATTTACGTAGATATACGGATAGGTCTTATCGTCGCGAAGCAGGATGTTGTATTTTGGCTTGAGCTGCTTGATGAAGGAGTTTTCTAGTATCAGCGCATCGCTCTCGCTAGGAGTGACGATGTATTCTAAATGCACCGCCTCGCTTATCATCTTGGCAATGCGCGCGCTTAAGCGCGGACTCGGTGCGAGAGCGGGTGTGAAAGAAAAGTAGCTTTTGACGCGATTTTTTAAAATTTTAGCCTTGCCGACATACAGCAGCTTGCCCGCGGCGTCAAAGTACTGATACACGCCGGGGCTAGCAGGCAGGCTCTTAATATCCTCTATTAGCAAGGATCAGCCCTCTTATCTCTTCAAAAATTTTATAAATTTGCGGATCTTGGATTTTGTTTTTAAACTCCCCCTTTGCGCGCTCCAAAGATAAAGCTTCGTCGTCCCGGCGCAAATGGGCTTTATAAATTTGCGCCCTTCTTCTGCTCATTACTCTATCTGCGACGAAAAATTTTATATCGCGCGCACCGTAAAGCTCCGCCGTCTCTCTAGCGGCTACGAATCGCTTTAATACGTCTTTTATTAAATTTATATTACTATCGCGTTTTAGTTCGCAAAGCCCCGCCGGATGCTTCGCGGCTATCATCAAAATGCCATCTTTGACGTAGATGAAAGCGATCAGCCTTTGCCAACTAAGCGGCAAAATCGCCAAAAACTCGCCTCTTTCTCGCATCTTGGCATATAAAGGATCTTTTCTGATATGAGCTATTATTTCTCTTGCATTTTCCATAGACGGATTTTAGCATTTTTTATCTTAGTTTTGCTTAGCGGCTGCGGATACAAAGCGCCGCCGTTTTATTCGGACGCAGATGAGCGAACCGCGAACGCAAAGGCATCCACTGCGGATGGCAACAATACAAACGACACGAAAGGCGGCGTTAGAATTTTACGCGATAAATAGCCTACTTTTAGCTTTGCTTTGTTATACTTTTAAAAATTTTTACAAAGGAATTTCATGCAAACGGCAGACATTTTAGTGCTGGACTTCGGCTCTCAATACACCCAGCTGATCGCTAGGCGCTTGCGCGAACAAGGCGTTTACACCGAGCTGATCGCATACGACGCACCGATCGATAAGATAAAAGCAAAAAACCCTAAAGGCCTTATTTTAAGCGGCGGACCCGCTAGCGTTTACGCCAAGGATGCGTATTTTTGCGATGATAGAATTTTTGAGCTTGGAATTCCGATTTTAGGTATCTGCTACGGCATGCAGCTCATCGCGCATAAATTTGGCGCTAGCGTCGTGCCTGCGGGTAAAAAAGAGTATGGCAAAGCCTCTTTGAAACTGCTTCGCGCTAGCAGGCTATTTAGCGGCGTGGAGGATAACTCTACTGTCTGGATGAGCCATTCGGACAAGGTCGAGAGCCTGCCGGAGGGCTTTGAGGTGATGGCGAGCTCGGATGAGAGCGAGTGGTGCGTATTTGGTGACGAGACCCGTAAAATTTACGCGCTGCAATTTCACCCCGAAGTCTGCCACAGCGAGTTCGGCGATAGAATTTTAAAAAATTTCGCTAAAGAGATCTGTGGAATAACCAGCACTTGGAATATGGGCAGCTTCGCCAAAGAGCAGATGATCAAAATAAAAGAGCGCGTAGGCAGCGCCAAAGTGCTTTGCGCGGTAAGTGGCGGCGTGGATAGTTCGGTCGTAGCGGCGCTTTTGGCACATGCGGTGCCACAGAGCCTAATAGCGGTTTTTGTCGATAACGGACTGCTCCGCACGGGCGAGCGCAAGGCGGTAGAGGAGATGTTTAGACTCAAACTCGGCGTGAACTTAGACGTGATCGATGCTAGCGAGCTATTTTTAAGCAGGCTAAAAGGGGTAGTCGATCCTGAGCAAAAACGCAAAATCATCGGCGCTACCTTCATCGAGGTTTTCAGCAAAGAAGCGGCAAAATACAAAAACGTAAAATTTCTAGCCCAGGGTACGCTCTATACCGACATCATCGAAAGCTCCGTCGCAGGCTCAAGCAAAACGATCAAAAGCCATCACAACGTAGGCGGCCTGCCTAAGGATATGAAATTTGAACTGATCGAGCCTCTGCGCGAAATTTTTAAAGACGAGGTGCGCCAGCTAGGGCTTGAGCTAGGTCTTTCGCGCGAAGTCGTTTTCCGCCATCCGTTCCCGGGTCCGGGTCTTGCGATCCGCATAATGGGCGAGGTAAATACGCCGAGTCTCGAGCTGCTGCGCAAAGCCGACGTGATCCTACGCGACGAGCTAAAATCAAGCGGCTGGTACAACAAAACGTGGCAGGCGTTTTGCGTGCTGCTAAACGTGCACTCAGTAGGCGTCATGGGCGATAACCGCACCTACGAAAACGCCGTGTGCATACGCGTAGTGGACGCTAGCGACGGTATGACGGCTAGCTTCTCGCGCTTGCCGTACGATCTGCTAGAAAATGTCTCTCGCCGCATCATAAACGAAGTGGACGGCATCAACCGCGTAGTTTACGACATCTCGAGCAAACCGCCCGCAACGATAGAGTGGGAGTAAGATGAAACAAATCTGCATCATTTTAGCGCATCCTTACGAGAGAAGTCTAAATGCGGCTATTGCAAACGCAGCGGCAGAAAAGCTGCAAAATAGCGGCTACGAGGTTAAATTTCATGATCTATATAAGGAGAAATTTAATCCGATCCTTAGCGGCGCTGAGCTCGTGAGCGATGAAAGCGACGACGAGCTGTTAAAGGCGCATCAAAAAGACATAGCAAACGCCCACGGCATCGTGATTGTCCATCCGAACTGGTGGGGCGAGCCGCCCGCCATCCTCAAGGGCTGGATTGACCGTGTGCTAAGGCAGAGAGTAGCCTACGATTTTGCGCCGGGCGATAACGGCGGCGGGCTTCCGATAGGACTTTTAAAGGCTAAAGCCGCCGTAGTTTTCAGCACCTCCAACACCCCCGAGGCCAGAGAAAAGAAGATATTCGGCGATCCGCTGGAAAGAATTTGGAAAAGCTGCATTTTTGATTTTTGCGGCGTGAAAACCTTTGAGCGGCTGATGTTTAGAGTGGTCGCAGATAGCGACGAAGCTGAGCGAAAGGTCTGGTTGGAGCAGGTAGCGCAGACGCTGGATAGGTACTTTCCGAAGCAGATTAATTTGCTTTAAATTTAAAAATGCGCTGCTCGCAAAATCCGAACGGCATAGAATTTGACCGCCTATTTGAACAGATACGCGCCGAATTCGCTCGCACATTTGGCGCAAAATCTATGAAATTTAGGAGGCAATTATGCTTAGATTAATCGCTGCGATGGCGATTTTAGCGGCTCTCATATACTTCGTGATGGGATGCGGCAGCAAAAAGACGATCAAAGATTATAAAAATTTCAGCCGCGAGGAGCTGGAGACTTTATGCCTCGAAAAGAACGACAAGATCGCCTGCCAGCGCATCGCCGTGGACTATATCAAAGAAAATAAACCGAAAAAATGATCTAAATTTGCGAGGCTAATTTTGCGGTTTCGCTCAAACAGCACGCGGTTAAATTTCTTTATAGTCCGGTCCAGACGCTGCGCGGATAAATTTGCCCGCAAAGCACGGCTAAAATGTCGATTAAATCGGTACCGAGCGCCGCGTAAATAGCGTAAATTTAAAGCAATAAATTCAAAGATTAGCATGCGCGCTGAAAAACCGCTAGCGCAAATTAAAAGCAATAAATCGCGCTGTGTTTTTTACGCGCAGACGGAAGGAGCGACGGATGAAAATTTTATGGCAAAGCAGGCTTCAAAACAGACTTCGCGATATCAGCAAAACGTCCTGATAAAGGGCGATCGCGCATTTTACGTAGGCGATAACGACGAACGAAAGCAGATGAAGCTTAGAAAATTCTCGCTCGCAAGCGGCGAGCAGCTAGCCGGCGCGCCTTTCCGCGATTTTACCCGTGCCGCGACCTTTGACGATGACGGCCGCACGCTCGTAGTTCTGGGCTTTGTAGACACGATTTATAAATTTAACGCCGCGGATCTCGCGCTCATCTCAAAGCACAAGAAGGGCGTGCTAAAATACGGCAACTTTATCGCGCTAAGTAGCAAGGACAGGGATAAAAAGGCTATTACGGCGACCGACGACACACTTTTTATTTACGATTTTGAGACGCAGGCGGGCACGCGAAAGCGATTAAAGGGCTGCGTAGCGATTTTTAAGCAAGATGAGCTAAATTTCTTGATTTTTACCCACTCGGGTCAAATTTACGGCTTAAATTTAAGCGGTTGCGAGCTTAAAATCATCGCGAAAACTTACCCTATGACGCAGGCGCAGCGCGCGAGCGGCGGATATTGCATTCGCGTGGGCGAAGCGGGCGAAAACGGCGAAATAGAGGGAGCTAACGAGCTTGTTTTTACGGACGCAAATTTTAACGTTAAATTCCGCGTGAAGCTCGATTTTGATTTTGATAAATTCGAGCTTGCGGCGGATGGACCGGACGGCTGGCGCGGATACTTTATAAACGAACCGAATGAGCTGAGGATTCTTGATATTGTGCGTAGCGAGGTGGGCGGCTTCGAGCACGGCTGCTCGGGCGAATTTATGCAGGGCGAGACGAGTAAATCCGGATGCGAAGCGACGGATAAATTTGAGCAAAATGAGCCCGCCCGATATCTCGCGACAAAGCCTGTTTTGACGCATAAATTTAAACAAAAGGGTGCGAGAATTTTAGGCGTCGTTACGGCTGCTTCTTGCCGGGCTGCGAGCGCAAAATACGAAGCGAAGCAGAAGGGCGCATTTGCCGAGCAAAATTTAGTGTCCAGAGGCGGCCGCGGTATTGAAAACCGTGAATATTCACTCCTAGCTCCCGATAAAAATGAAAAACGCAGGCATCGCGCGCCTGAGTGCGCCCGCGATCTCGTACTAGTCGATAACGCCTACGACGAGGACGCGGAGCAAATTTTAACCTGCTATGAGGTGTGAGTATGTCCGCTGTGAAGCGCGTCTAGCCCGCGAAATGAGGATGCCCGTATATGCTCTGCCGCGCCGCAAAACGCTGCCCGCGCATTGGAGCAAAGCGATAAAATTTATCAGCTCGGCAAAACAGCGCATGCAGCGTGCGCCTTAAACAAAATTTAAAAAATTCAGCCTCCGTACAGCTAACGCTTCGGATTAATACTAGCGAGGCGAGCTGCGGTACAGTGCGCGAGCGAATACCATTTAAAGCCATAACGGCTGTGATATAAGGCAAACGATCGTGGCCGTGCGAATCGACTATGTTTTTACGCTACCAATACCTGTGGCGCGCCCAAGGTGCTAACATGCAGCTAAATGACACGGGCGATGGAGTATTGTCATATCCGAGCCTCGCCCAAGCTCAACTTACGATGCGCGTATCGGCAAGGCGGTATGTGCTATACTGGCAGGGGCGCAGCGAGTTTCAGTCTGCCATGCCGTCTGCACTTTCGATTATTCGCAAAATTTCGCTTATCTTTTGTGGATCTTTAATGCCTCGCGCATCCTCCACGCGGCTGTTTAGATCGATAGCGTAGGGGCGCAGCGCGAGTGCCTCACGGATATTTTGCGCGCCGATGCCGCCTGCAAGAATAAAAGAGATCGCACCACCTTTGGAGGCGGTGTTACGCCTATCCGCGCTATCATCTTTTGTGGCACCCAGCTTGTCCACTTCTCCGCCGTCATTCGCAATATTTGGCGCACCCGCCTCATAGTCGCTTGCGCCTCGATCATTGACGTCTTCGCTTGTGGGCCTTACACCACTCAGCCGAGCGGTAGCACACGCACTAAATTTGCACTCATCGTCATTCTTTGCGGCGCGACGATCGGCGCTCGCTTCTTGTTTTGTATTGCCCGATCGAACAATATCATGTGCGCGCTCGCTCGCTTCATTACTATTAGAGGCACAGCACACGTTGCTTACTCTCTTGAGCTTCAAATTTCCGTTTTCGCTATGCTCCACGCAAGAATTGTTGCAGTCGCCGTTTTTGCCGCGCTTTAAATTCTCCTCGCTATATCCGCTACAGATCGCGCTATGTTTAATATGGCTCCTTGTGCCGTCTGAGCCTTGAGCCGTGCCCGCTACATAGCATTTTTCGTCACTTGCTGCATCATTTTGCGTATCGCAGCGCCCGCTAGCTGAGTCGTATTTTGTACCACCTATATTTTGAGTTGCGCTACTCGCGCAGTATTTTTCACTGCTCGCCGTACCATCTCGCTCTTCGCAGCCAAGCCGCCCTGCATGTCGCAGCAAACCCCAATCGAAACTCACGCCGTTGCCGCCCAGGCTCGCTCCTTTGGCGTCAAATAAGATCCGATCACAGCTCGAACCCTCAAGCGGCGGCATTTCGGCACCGATGCTTAGAACCTGCCACGCCTCGATGCCTGCAGCGTTAAGCCGCGCTTTGAAATCCTCGCTTATGCGTCCGTAAATCTGAGCGCAGTCCAGCTTGCAAAGGCCGCAAATTTTTAAAATTTGCTCCTCGTTTAGAGTTTCCGCGTCTAAAATTTTAGAATTTAGATCCTTTATCGAAGCAGGCGCGGCAGGGTTTGCGTTTAAATTTACGCTCAAATCCTCGCGCTCGTTTTCGTGAAATTCTATACTGCTGCGAGTTTTGCTGCTAAAATTTTTACATTCGCACGCGGCGGCGCCGTGTTTTTCGCAGCTCAAAGCAAAGACCCCGACGCACTTTGCGCCGTTTTCATGCGCGATACGTGCGATCTCGCGCGCTGTCTCTACGCTGACGCGGCGCTTGGAGTTTGACACGAATATCACGCCCAAAAACTCCACCCGCACGCCCGAGCCGTCGCCCAGATTTCGCGAATCGCCGCAGAAATTTTTATCGCAATCAAAATTTTGCTCGGGCATAAAATTTGCATGATTTTGTGCGCGGCAGGTAAAATTCTCGCCGCCCTGATTAAAATTTTGCGCGAAATTTTGGCCGTCAGAATTGAAATTTCGCGTAGCATTCTCAGCGTCCGAATTAAAATTCCGCCTAGAATTTTCGCCGCAAAAATTAGGAGTTTTCATTGAGCTCTCGCCGTCTGATTGCGGTAAATTTTTGGCGTCGTCCGCGCGCTCTAAATTTGCGCATAAAGCCGAGCTGCACGCCAGCACCGCGCGAGCTTCGGCGGCGCTTTTGATGCCGCAAATTTTGATCTTACTTCTGTACGACATATAAAAATTCCGTCACGTAAAGCTCGCGCGCGTTTAAATTTCTGCTCGCGCGGTAGGTTGGATAGCGGATCTCTATCGTGCGCACGGAGCCAATGTGTGCGAGGTTTTTTAAAAATTCCGCCTTCGAGATAAAGCCCTCGGAATTAAAAGAGATTATTAAAAATTTCGCCGGAAACTCCGCCAGCAGCGCGAAAAATTCCTCCGCAGCACTTGATTTTTTGTTGTATGCCGAGCGGTTCCAGTCTGCGGGGATTCCAGAAACTCTGCTAAGCTCGACAGCATTTGGGCGCTTGCCATCGTTTATAAAATCCGTGATCAAATTTAGCATAAAATAGTTCGAGCCGTAGGGGTGCTGATTGTAAGGGGGATCGAAATACGCGACGTCAAGCTGCGAAAAGCGCTCGCTCGCGCTCTGTGCAAAGCTCGCGGCATCCTCTTGAAAGACCGCGCTTTCGCAGGCGAAATTTGAAAGCACGGGCAGGCGCAGGGAAATTTCGCCCATTATGCGAGCTAGCGCGTTTTCGCCGCTGCCGCCGAACTTGCCTACGCCTGCTTTATCCTTGTAAAAGCCCTTAAAAACGCCGCCCGTATTTGAGTGGATACTCGCCTCGCTAAGCAGCGGCGCAGTGAAAAAATCGCGAAATTTTTGCGGGATTTTGCCGATCTGCTCGCAAAGCCCGCCCAAAATCAGGGCGTTTCGGCGCGTGTAAAAAGCGCGCTCGCCCGCCTTGATATTCTCATCGTCCTTCGGCGCGTACAGCTCGCTAAAAAAGCTCTCCTTCGGCGTAAAATTTCTTAAAATTTCAGCGTGTAGCTCACTCAAATCCCGCCACAGCTCGTCGCTGAAATTTGAAAGATAGCAGGAGTTTATCGCGCGCGAGTAGCCCTCCAGATCGTTTGCAATCACGAGGCTTGAGTGCGCTTTAGCCAGGCGCGCGACGATGCCGCTGCCGCTAAAGACGTCCGCGAAGCTGATCTTGCCCTGCCTAAGCTCCGTCTTAATCTCGCAGATCGCTCGCTCGATCGGCGCTAGCAGCGAGCGCTTGTTGCCCAGATAGCTGATGAGCTGCTCGCTTAAAAACTCCCTCTTTTCGCCGCTAGCCATCTAAGCTCTCGCCACTACGTAGTTTTCGTAAAATTCCCACGTTTTGCCCGATTTGATCGCCTCTAAAATTAGCGGTTTAGCCTCCGCAGGGCTTGCTACGATATCCGCGCAGTATAGCGCAAACATAGCGTTTAGCACGACGATATCAAATTTAGGTCCGCTCAGCTCGCCTTTTAAAATTTGCTTTAAAATCTCAGCATTAGCCTCGCCGTCGCCGCCTTCTATATCGCCGTGAAATGCGCGTTTAAAGCCGAACTGCTCGGGACTTACGCGGTATTCTAAAATTTTACCGTCCTTGACCTCGTGGATTAGCGTCTCGTCGCACAGGCTAATCTCATCCATGCCGTCCATGCCGTGCACCACCAGAGCGTGCTTACGCCCCAAAATCATCAACGTTTCGGCGATGAGCCCGTTTACTTCCTCCAGATAATTACCCACGATCTGATTGCTTAGGCTCAAATTTGGATTTAAAAGCGGCCCCATTATATTAAAGACGGTGCCGATTTTTAGGCGGTTTCGCACCTCTTTGACCTCGGCGGTGATCTTGTGAAAAAACGGCGCGTGAAAAAACGCTAGCCCCGTTCGATCTAACAGCGCCCTAATCTGCGCAAGATCGCTAAGTAGCGGCACGCCCAGGGCATCCAAAGCATCGGAGCTACCCGATCTGCTAGTAATGGCGCGGTTGCCGTGCTTGGCGACGCGTACGCCGAAGCTTGCCGCGATAAAGGCCACGGTCGTTGAGATATTGATCGTTTTTAGTCTATCGCCGCCCGTGCCTACGATGTCAAACATCGGGCTCGGATCGTCGTAGGTGATCGAGTATTTTAAGATACTGCGTACGAGCGCCGTGAGGCTGCTTGGATAGAGCGATTTTTCGCTGATCAGCACGAGCAGCCCGGCGAGCTGCACGATGTCGTAATCCTGCTCGTAAAGCGCCTTGCAAATGACGGCGTAATCGTCGCTGTCTAGCGGGAAGCCCTTTTGTAGCTTCAACATAAACGGGGCGAAATTTACCACGAGTTTCTCCTTTAAAATTATCTTTTTGCCGTAATTGATGAAATTTTCGATGATCTTTTTGCCGTATTGAGTAAAAAAGCTCTCGGGATGAAATTGAATGCCGAAAACCGGCTTATTTCGGTGCTTCATCGCCATTATAACGCCGTCGTTTTCGCTCTTTGCTAAAATTTCAAACTCGCGCGGTAGCGTCGCTTCGTCCACATAAAGCGAGTGGTAGCGCATCACTTCGAATTTACGCGGTAGCCCGTTAAAAAGCACACCGTCACTAAAAATTTCGATCGCCGAGCTCTTGCCGTGCAGCGGAACCTCCAGCTGCTTTATCTCCGCGCCCGCCGCATATCCGATCGCCTGATGCCCCAAACACACGCCCAAAATCGGCACGTCCAAATCCGCGCGCAAAATCTCTAAGCAAACGCCGCTATCTTTTGGGTGATTTGGCCCTGGGCTTAGGATTATGTGCGACGGGGCAAGCTCGCGCACCCGCTGCAGCGTTATCTCGTCGTTGCGGAAGTAGCGCACCTCCTCACCCGTGAGCTCCAAAATGTATTGATAAATATTAAAAACGAAGCTGTCGTAATTATCTATCATTAAAATCAAAATTTTATCCTTTTTTAGGGCGTTTGCGCCTCTTTAAAATTCTAAATAGCTTAAATTTAACCGCTTTGCGGCGGCTAAATTTAGCGCCGTTTAGCGCCGCTGCGGGCTAAATTTAAAATTTCGCCCGCGGCTGCGGCATTACTATATCAGCTGCGACGTTACGTGTTTTACGATGCCGAATGAAGCTCGCCGTTAAATTTTTAACGCTCTCTTAGCGATCGCGCTTTTAAATTTAGCCGAATCAAACTCGCACCGAAAAGCGGCGCGCCCGGCTGGTTAAATTTAAAACGTCTAAACTTCCTCGTATAGCTCCTCGATCGCTTTAAGCGGGCTTTTGCGCTTTTTGCAGATCTCCGCGTATTCGCTCTTTGGCGAGCTGTCGTAAACGATACCCGCGCCTGCGCCGATAAATACGAGATTGCTTAGCCCTTCGCAGCCGAAATTCTCCGCGTTAAATTTAGCAGCCTCAAACCGCATCGCGCGGCTAAAGTTCGGCCCGCTTTCTAAATTTTGCGCCTCGCCGCTACCCTTTTGCGCCGCAGCACCGCAAAGCCCCGTCGCTTCGGAATTTATCTCGCCGCAAGCAGCGCTTAAATTTAAACGAGAATTTCGTTTAAAATTCTCGTCCGAGCAGGAATCTTGCCCTCCGCGATTTACGAAGATTGCCGAACGGATCAAGATCGCCTGCATCACATCGCCGCTAAAGCGCCAAAACCCGATTCCGCCGCCGTATATGCCGCGCTCGTAGCGCTCCAGCTCATTTATGATCTGCATCGCGCGGATCTTCGGGCTGCCGCTTAGCGTGCCCGCAGGAAAGATCGTGCTAAGCACCTCAAACGCGCTTATCCCGCGCGGCTTGCTGCCGTAGACCTCGCTTACGATGTGCATCACGCTTTCGTAGCGCACGACGCGCATCGCATTTTGCACCCGCACCGAGGCTGGCGCGGCGAATTTGCCGATGTCGTTACGCGCTAAATCGATCAGCATCCGATGCTCCGCAAGCTCCTTTTCGTCGCTTAAAAGCTCGCGCTCAAGCGCCGCGTCGGCTTCGGCGTTCGCGCCTCTGCTGCGCGTGCCCGCGATGGGGGCGACGAAAATTTCGTCCTTTTTAATCTCCATAATCAGCTCGGGGCTGGAGCCCGCGACGCAGCCGTACGGCGTCGGGAAGTGAAACATATAGGGGCTTGGATTATTCTTTTTGAGTCGCTCGTAAAAGTCCAAGCTGCCGAGATTCGTGCCGATTTTTAAAATTTCGCCCAGCACGACCTGAAACACGTCGCCGCTTTTTATCTTTTCTTTTGCAGCTTCGACCATCGCGCTAAAATGCGACTCTTCGGCGCCAAGATCGGTTAAAATTTTAAATTTAAGCTCTCTTTTCTGCGGCGCGGACTTCGGCGCGTTTTGCGATTTCGCCTCGCTTTTTATCGCGGTATCCGTTCTTGCGGCACTCTGGGGCGCAGCTCCCTCTTCGACAGAGCTTTGCTGCGAGGCTTGAGAACTAAGCTCGCGCAGGCTTTCGTAAATTTTGGCGTCTTTGCCGTAAAAATCGTAAATTTTGCTGATTTTATCGTAGTGCAGGTAGTTTGCGGCATCGGCGTAAAAAAACGGCGGGAAGTCATACAGCGCCTGCTTCGGCGCGCCGATATTTTCGAATGCGCGCACGATGTCGTAGCCCAAAACGCCGAAAAGCCCGGCAAAGCTCGCGTTTTTAAACTCGCTCGCGCCTTCTTTCGCGCTTTTTACCTCATCAAATTTAAGCTTTAGCGCCTCAAAGCTCATCTTAAACCCGTCGAAATAATCGCAATCGATGCCGATGATGACCTGAGCGTCGTCCTCTGCGAGATAGCTTTGCGGATGCGTCTTTAAAATTTCGCGGTAGTAAAAAAGCGGCTCTTCTAAAAGCATTTTCGTCCTTGGAATTTTTAGCGCCATTATACGCCGCTTAGCTTAAATTTGAGCGGGCGGCGCGAGCCTGGGCGGGCTTAATGCAAGCAAAATTTTAGTAAAATTAGCAAATTTTAAGGAGAGCGTATGAAGATTTTATTTTCCCCAAGCGAGATGAAAAGCGAGCTGGGCGGCGACACGTGCATTTGCGAGCGAAATTTTATCTTTGCAGATCTTTACGAAAAGCGCCTGCAGATGTTGCGCGCTTACGCGGATTTCGTGGATAAAGCAAGCGAGGCGGAACTTTGCAAGCTTTTCGGACTGAAAAAATGGGATGCCTCTTTGCGCGAAAATATCTTTGAAAAAGGCTGCGCGAAGGCGCTTTTGCGCTACACGGGCACCGCGTATCGCGCCCTAGGCTACGCGTCGCTAAGCACTGCGGCGCGGGAGTTTGCGGAGCGAAACACGATAATTTTTTCAAACCTTTTCGGCCCCGTGCTGGGCGGCGACGCGCTGCCGAACTACAAGCTCAAGCAGGGCGAAAAATTCGGCGGCATAGACGCGGCGAAATTTTATCGCGACAGCTTCTCCGCCGCGCTGGATCGGTATCTGGCGGATGAGTGCGTCGTGGATCTGCGCGCGGGATTTTACGAAAAATTTTATGAGATGAAGCGCGAATATTTGAGTTTTAGTTTCATCAAAGGTGGCAAGGTGCTGAGCCACTACGCCAAAGCCTGGCGCGGCAAGGTGCTGCGCGAAATCGCTATTGCCCGCGCCTGCAGCGAGGCTGAGGTGCTTGCGCTGCGCCTAAACGGCGCCTCCGTACTAGAGATCAAACAGATCGGACTAAAAAAGGAGATCGTGCTGGAAATTTCATAAGGCGCGAAATCCGCTCGGAGAAATTTACGATAAATTTTGCAGGTCCAATGCGAATTTTTGCGTAAAATTTAGCCCGGAAAATTCGCTGCGAGTTCAAATCCCGTCCCATCCAAAGCAATTCTGCTTGGAGAAATTTGCGGGCGGAATTTCATCGTGAGGATTTTGCGGCGGCTTTTTGATCTTTGAGCGGGTTTTGGGCTGCCTTAAACGAGCTTTTGGCGGCGAAATTTCGTCGTAAATTTTGCAAAAAATTCGCGCTCTTTGGGCTTGCCCGCGCCCGCATAAAATTTTACGGCGATCTTGTCGTGGCTTTGCACCGATTTTGCGGCGATTTTTACAATACGGAGCGCGGAAATTTTGCCGCAGAATTTTGTCTAAATTTTTACTGTGCGAAATTTTGCCGTATGAAATTTCGTCGCGATAGAATTCCATCGAAATTTAATCGCGGCAAAAATACGGCGCCCGCGATATAAACGTAAAATTTTATCTCAAATTTACGCTGAGCCGCCGCAGTCTAGACGCAAAATTATGATCTAAATTTTATACTTCGAAGCCGCAACACAAACAAATGCAAATTGAGCTAGCCCCGTATAAAATTTTAAGCTGAAATTTATGGCTTACGTTCTGTTGCGATAAAATTTTGAGCCAAAATTTCACGCTTTGAAATTCCAAAAATCCGCAAACGCAGTAAAATACGCCTCCGCTACAAACTCTAGTAACCCAGCGCATAAAGTTTCTAGCCGAATTTCTGCAATTAAAATTCTGCGCTCTGAAATTTCACGCTTTAAAATCCCATAAATTTCCAAATTTCACAAATCCCACACATAAAATTTCAAACCGAAATCCCACTATCAAAATTCTCCCGCCTCAAAATCCCGCAAATCCTCCGCTTTCAAATCCAAAATTCCGCAAATTTAGCGAGCTTTAAATTTTAAAGCTATAAACTTCTCTTCAAATTTCAAGGATCAAAATGTTAGAACTCCCCTTTATCGGCGCCGTCGTGGGCTTCATATCGGGCTTTTTCGGTATCGGCGGCGGTACGGTTGTAATGCCCGTGATGATGGCTCTGGGATACGACGTCAAGACCGCCGCGGGCATCTCAGTGATGCAGATGTTCATCGTCTCGCTTTTCGGCTCATATCTGAACTACCGCGCGGGCAGACTCCGCCTAGATAGCGGTATCGCGGTGGGGCTCGGAGGGCTGTGCGGCGCGAGCATATCGGGCTTCATCGTAAAATACTCGCCAGAAATCGTGCTTGAGATCGGTCTTTTGCTGACGCTTGCGATCTCATTTCTCAAACTCTTTAGCACGAACGTAACAAGCGGCGGCAACGCCAATCCCCACGGCGCAGTGCTGTTTTTCATCGGCTTTGCTATCGGCGCGATCGCGCTTAGCATGGGCGTGGGCGGCGCGGTATTTCTAACGCCCGTATTGGTCGGATTTTTGGGCGTCGATATCAAAAGAGCGGTCTGCATGGGGCTATTTTTCATCGTTTTCGGCTCATTTAGCGCGCTTTTGAGCCTTTCGTACAACGGCCACGTAGATTACGAACGCGGCGCGCTGCTAGCCGTGGGCGGGCTTTTGGGCGTATATTTCGGCACCTCTCAGGCTCGCCGTGCAAAGCGCGAAACGCAGAAAAAATGGCTGCTCGTCCTATACGTCGTGCTATTTGCACTGGCGCTAAAAAAGGTGCTACAGTAGCGCCCGCTGTAGTAGCGCTGCAGTGATTGCCGCGCTATAGTTTTGCCTTGCCTCGGTTTTGCTACAAGCGCGGTTTAAGCGTTCGCGCTGTTTTGCTACGTCGCCCTTTTATATCTCTTGGTTTGCTTCGTTGCCTCTTGCACTACGCGCGTTTGGTCTCCATCTTGCGGCGGCGCGTCAAACGTCGCGTTTTGCCGCGCGAGTAAAATTTTAAAACGAAATTTCAAAAAGCACGAGTAAATTTTAAAAGCGGAATTTTAACTAATCGCGTTAAAATAGCGAAGTTGCACATCTTTCGTCCTATGGATGCTAGATGGCGAAATAAAATTTACGAATTTTAAAAGGACTTGGATTGACGAACTTGATTTTAGTGGGGCTAGGCGGCTGTGTAGGCGCGATGGCGCGAGTAGGCCTAAGTGGAGCGATCGCGCGCGCAATGGATCGCGCCGGATTTTGGAGCGCGTTTCCGATCGCTACTTTTTGCGTGAATGCGCTGGGAAGCCTGCTGATAGGGTTGCTCGCACTAAATTTAACGCAGAGCCTGCGGGTATTTTTTGTCGCAGGCGCACTGGGCGGTTTTACGACATTTTCTACGTTCAGCTACGATACGCTGCAATTATTGCTGGCGCGAGAATTTGCTATCGGTCTGCTAAACGCAGTCTTAAGCGTATGCGTTTGTATGCTGTTTTGCTACGCTGGGCTGCTCGCGGGCAGAGCGCTTGCAGGCTAGCTGTGGAGCACGTGAGCTTTAAAATTTAGATTGCCTCTCGCCTGCGTTTTTAAATCAAAATTTATTGAAAGTGCCTGCGCTACGGAATTTTATCGCGCGCATGTGCTGCAAAATCTGCGAGCGATGGGCACAATCCCACATGCCGTGCAGTTTTGCGAAAGGGCGCGCAGTAGTTTCGCAAAGTGCAATATCAAGCAGGAATTATAAGGCGAGCAAATCGTAAGACGAGCGAAAAGTAAAGCGAGCAAGAGGAATTGTAGCTAAATAATGGTGCTCGGCGTCGGGCAGGCTGGCAAAATCCAGATAAATTTGAAATTTGCGTGCATTCTCTGTGTATCTTGTTTGCCGCAGCTTTGTGAAATTTCGCTATCTTGCGCCTAGTTATCGCGACGCCCTAAAAATTTCGCTGTCTTGGCGCGGATAAAATAAACCTAAGCCGTGCGATAAATTTTAAAAGCTCCGCGGGCAAATTTTAAAGCTTGAAGCTTAGAATTTTAAAATTCTCGCGTAAATTTTAGAAGCTAAATTAAAGCGCGCCAAAATCACGACCTTGTGTGTCAAATCCTGCAGCACTATCTTAGATTTATCGCAAGCGGCTGCGAGCCCTCTTAATTTCATTTCTGCAAATTTCATTAACCTGCTCACCCTCGCTATTTCGCAAGATAACCTCGTAGTCCGTGATTTCACGACCTTTGTTATACCCCTCGATATATCTGAATCTCGATAAAACTATTTTAAAGGATTCCACATCGTCTAAAGTATACTTATCGCCGAGCTTTACGTAGTTAAAATTACTACTAGTAAGCATATGAAAATTGCTAAATTTTTGCTTTAAATTTAGCGTATAAATTGCCGTATGAGGCGTATCGTTATCGCAGCGATTAAATTCGCTTTCATCAAAGGCAAGCGCGAGGCAAATTTCATCTCCGCAGATTACCTTTATATCTTTGGCGCGGCTGTTTATACGGATGGTCTGTCGCCACCCATCGCCCTCTATCTCAAAGACGTTGCGAGCGAGTTTTTTGGCTATTTCATCTCCGACATAGCCTCTGGCTTCTGGTTTATCAGCCCAACCAAGCGCAGAGTAGTTCTGCTTTTGCGGAAAATCCGCAAGCGGAGTTTGAAGCTCGCTTATAGCGTTTAAATTTTCCTCGGTGCCTTGCGGAGCTGCAAAAGATGTGCCCCTCATAGAGTGTAGATTAAAGAAACCGATAAATTTCCTCACGACCTTATGCGCCGTTTGAGAAAATATCTTGGCTTCATTTTTAAAAAGCGAAATATCGTAGATGCCGTAGCTATAATATCCAAGCTCTCTACTTACCCACCTTTCGTCCGGCGAACGATCGATCTCGTCGTATCCATAGTAGAGCTCCGGCATATCTTTTTGTAGCAAGAAGTCGTCGCTATCGCTGTCTTTATACCTAAGCCAGACCCCAAAATCGTCCTTAATGTATAGATAATCAAACTTCGCGCCTCCTGCGAATTTTTTCTCGCCTAGCCAAAATACGGGCCTTTTGTCTAGGCTCGGCAGAGCGGCGACTGGGGGCAAATTTTGCAGCTCTTTTTCAAATTTTTCATCGATATAATCGCAAGCGCTAGTGGGCATACTAGGATCGCAACCCTCGGGCGTATCGGATGAAAAAAGCAAATTTAAAATCACAAATATATACAGCACAAAAAGTACGCATGCAACGCTCACGACCAAGGCGGTAATTTTTAAAATTTTTATAAAAGTTTTCATGTCCAAATTTTACCTCGTTGCACCTAAAAAGCATAAAATTTTGCTTTAAATTTGAAATCCTCCGCGTATTATCTGTACGCTTCGCCTATTGCTTCGCTAAGGCTTTTTAGCAGTTCGCCTTTTTGTTTAGTAATATGACTTCGTAGTCTACAGGCTCGCACTCTAACCCGCATTTCTCTCGGCGGCGGTTTGCGCGGCGCGCTAAATTTTAACTTCGCGCGCATTTTATCCGTGCCCTAGTCTAAATTTAAAATTTCAAATCCGCGACGAAATTTCACGCCTTAAATCAGGGCAGCTTCGCCGCGAAATTTAACAAGCGCACCTTAATAAAATTCCGCCGAAGCTCTGTGAAGCTCCACACGAAATTTCAGGGCATAACGGCAAAGCGTCGCGGCTAGCGATGAGTACGGCGCGGCGGCGAGAATAAATCTTAACGCCCTAAGTGCGAGCAAATTTAAAGCGCAATCTCAAAGAGGTACGCGCGAAATTTTATCCCTAGCAGCGGGCTAAATTTCATGACTCGCGCGCCCGCACCCTATCAAATTTAAAATTTCAAATCCGTGGCGAAATTCCGTGATATGACGGCAAAGCGTCGCGGGTCGGCGATGAGTACGGCGCGACCGCGCCCTTTCGCCGCTATCAGCACTTGACGTTTTTCGCCTTGCTATCTTGCATCGCGCGGAAAAATTCCGCCCTGCTTAGCGGGATTTCGTCCGGATGAGCGCTTCTGAAATGGCGCAGATAGCCCTCGTAATCGCCGAGCCCGATGAGCGGCGCAAGTGCGGCATCCGCGCGCGCCAAAAACCTCGCCACGGCCTTCGGGGCTGCGAGTGGATTAAATTTAAACTTTTTCATAAACGCCCCTATCCACGTACTCGCTTTCTGCTAGCTTGAAATACCCCTCGCTCGCGCCGCCCTTTGAAATTTTAAGGCACATTCGGATCGTTTGGGCGATGACGATGATCGTAACGACGACGAAAAGAGCACATAGCACGGCGTCGATGACGTTATTTCTGATGATAGCCTGCGCCTTTTCGATTGCCGCGGGATCGCTTAGGCTAGCGAGCTTGGCGGCGGTGTTTTGCGCTATAGCCACGTGGCTTACCGCGTCGTGCACGCGCTCGCCGTTAGCTGGCATCAGCTTCAAGATCGCCGCATAAAGCGTGGTTATAAGCACCCAGATCGCAGGAGCGATCGTAACGAAGGCGTATTTTTGCTTGCCCATTTTAAAAAGCACCACCGTCGCAAGCAGCAGCGCGATACCCGCGAGCATCTGATTGGACGCGCCGAAAAGCGGCCACAGCGTGTAAATTCCGCCCATAGGATCGGTAACGCCGCTGTAGAGCAGATAACCCCAGCCCGCCACGCAGATCACCGTCGCGATGATGCCGTAGAGGGAATTTTTGGTATCGGAAAACGGCTTATAGACGTTGCCTAAAATTTCTTGCACCATAAAGCGCCCCGTGCGCGTGCCCGCATCGACCGCAGTCAGAATAAACAGCGCTTCAAACAAGATCGCGAAATGGTACCAAAACGCCATCAGCTCCTTGCCACCGATGATCTGATGCAGCAGCATCGTTAGTCCCATCGCAAAGGTAGGAGCGCCGCCCGTGCGGCTCATCATCGTGGTTTCGCCGACGTTTGAAGCCAAGGCGCCGATCTGCTCGGGCGTAATGCTAAATCCGATAGAGTTTATATACGCCGCGGCGCTTACCGCGTCTTTGCCCAGCACTGCGGCGGGCGAGTTGATAGCGAAATATTCGCCCGGGCTTAGGATGCACGCCGCTACGAGCGCCATTACGCCCACGAGGCTCTCCATAAGCATCGAGCCGTAGCCGATGAAAAGAGTGTGGGTTTCGCGCTCGAGCATCTTCGGCGTCGTGCCGCTGGAGATCAGCGCATGAAAGCCCGAGATCGCGCCGCATGCGATCGTGATAAACAAAAATGGAAATATCGGACCTGCAAAAACGGGACCCGTGCCGTCGATAAATTTCGTCGTAGCGGGCATTTTAAGCTCGGGCGCGACGAAAATTATCGCGACCGCCATACCGATGATGACGCCGAGTTTAAGGAAAGTACTTAGATAATCGCGCGGCGCGAGCAGCAGCCACACAGGCAAGATCGCCGCAATAAAGCCATAGCCGATCGTAAGAAGTGCTAGCGTCTCGCCCTTTAGCGAAAAGACGTCGTGCCAGTATGGATCGATCGCCACGTAATGCCCGCCCCAAAGCGAAAGCATCAGCAAAACAAAGCCGATGATTGATGCCTCGCTTACCTTGCCCGGGCGCAAAAACCTCATATAAACTCCCATAAATACGGCGATAGGTATAGTCATCGCGATCGTAAAAAGCCCCCACGGCGAGTTTGCGAGCGCCTTTACGACGACCATCGCCAAAATCGCCACAATGATCAGCATGATGAAAAAAATCCCGATCATCGCGATACCGCCCGTGAGCTTGCCCATCTCATCTTTGATCATCTCGCCGAGGCTCTTGCCTCCGCGCCGTGTAGAGAGCACGAGCACGATAAAATCATGCACCGCGCCTGCAAGCACTACGCCCACCAAAAGCCAGATCATGCCGGGCAGATAGCCCATCTGTGCGGCCACTACGGGGCCTACAAGCGGTCCGGCGCCCGCGATAGCGGCGAAATGGTGACCGAAAAGGACGTATTTGTTCGTAGGAACGTAATCACGCCCGTCGTTTCGGATCACCGCAGGAGTTGCACGGCGATCGTCCAGCTCAAAGACGCGATACGCGATAAAGCGCCCGTAGAAGGTGTATCCAATCAGATAGATGCACGCGCTGGCTACTACGAGCCAGACGGCGCTGATGCTCTCGCCTTTATTTAGCGCAAGTACGCCGAAACACCACGCCCCTATGACGGCGACCGCCGCCCAAAGGATCTTTTGCCATGTTTTCATGCTTATTCCTTAAAACTTAGCGAGCGGCTTCGGCGCAGTTTGCCGTTTAACAAAACGGCTTACCGCTTTAAAGCGGGGCTCGTTAAATAAAATTTAGTGCGTATTTTATCGGCGTTTTTATAATTTAAAGCTGAATTGCAAAATTAAAAAGAGCTCTTTCGGCGTTTAAATTTACCGCCTAAATTTTGAATTTCAAATTTAAATAGACAGCTTGGCGGCGCACGAAATTTTAATATTTAATCGCCCTAAATTTAACTCCGCAGCTCTTAGCCGTTACGGAATTTATCGCGGTTTAAGAAATCAAGCGATAAAATCCCATGATAACGATTTTAATTTCTTAATAAAAATCGCGAATACTTTTAGGAGGAAATTTATGCCGGATCAGGTGTGCGGCTACGCACTTTTTCGCGCTGATATCAGAAGCTATGTAAGCTTCAAAAATAATTGCGCCAGCCGCGAGAATTTCATAAATTCCGCGCGTATAAATTCCCGACGCCGCTTAAATTTTAAAAATATCCGCCGCGACGAAATCTGCGCGCATAGTTCGCCTGGTGGGCTATGAGCTTTAAATTTTATCTCTTTCTAATCGCAGCTTTTATATTGCTTGCTTTAGTAGCCGTAAGTAGCGGCGGAGCGAGCATTTCGCTAGGCGACATCGTAAAATTTTTCACCTTCGGCGAGCTGGACGAAACCAAGGAGCTAATTCTAACACAAATGCGCCTGCCGCGCCTCGTGCTTGGAATTTTAATAGGCGCGCTGCTGGCAACTTCGGGGGTGGTGGTGCAAAGCGTATTTTTAAACCCGCTTGCGGATCCCTACATCATCGGTATCGCCTCGGCAGCGACTTTCGGCGCGGTCATAGCCTACCTGCTGGGGCTTAGCGACGTTTTTTACGGAATTTTCGCGTTTTTGGCCGCCAGCGGGCTTTCACTCGTGATCTTTAAGCTCGCAGCCCATACCCGCTCGATCTCTACTCTGCTGATCGTAGGCATCGCCGTATCGTCATTTTTGGGCGCATTTACATCCTTCGCGGTCTATCTAATCGGAGAGGATAGTTTTAGGATTACGGCGTGGATGATGGGCTACCTAGGCGGCGCAAACTGGCAAAAGATCGCGCTTTTGCTGCCGCCGCTGCTGTTTTGCATGGCGTATTTTTACGCGAAGCGTCACGAGCTAAATATCATCTTAAACGGCGACGAGGAGGCGAAGTCGCTGGGGCTCAACGTCGAGAAGTCCAAAAAGAGCCTACTCATCGTCTCCTCGCTCATCATCGGCTTTTCGGTCGCATTTACGGGGATGATAGGCTTCGTGGGGCTCATCATTCCGCACACGCTTCGCATGGCGCTTCATACGGCGAGCAACGCCGTGCTGATCCCAGCTAGCGCGCTTACCGGCGGAGTTTTTTTAGTTTTTTGCGACGTAATCGCCAAAAACGCCCTCTCGCCGGTAGAAATTCCAATCGGCGTGGTGACCTCCTTTTTCGGCGCGCCCTTTTTTCTATACCTCGCGTTTAGGAAGCATGCATGAAAATTTCGGCGCTAAACTTCAGCTACGGCAAGCGGGCGATCTTGCGAGGCATCGAGTTAAATTTAAAGCGGGGTAAATTTTACGGGATTTTGGGTCCTAACGGCTGCGGCAAAAGCACCTTGCTAAAAAACATATTGCAAATTTTAAAGCCCGCAAGCGGGATCATCGAAATAAACGGCAAAAAAGCAAGCGAATACGGCCTTAAAGAGCTTGCGGCGCTCATCGGCTTCGTGCCGCAAAAAACAGCCCTCGCAGCCGCGCTGAACGTGAATGAAATTTTACTTGCGGGCAGATTTTGCCGCTTAAAAAGCGCATTTAGCGGCTACGATGCCAGCGACCGCGACAAAGTAGAGCGAATCGCCGAGCTTTTGGACGTGAAGAAATTTTTAAATCGCAGCGCGTTTGAGCTAAGCGGCGGCGAGTTCGGGCGCGTGCTGCTCGCTAGAGCGCTCGTAAGCGAGCCTGAAATTTTACTGCTCGATGAGCCCACGGGCGCGCTTGATATGAACTACGCGATCGAGGCGATGAGGATCTGCGAAAATTTAACCAAAACGCTAAATTTAACGAGCGTCGTCGTGCTGCACGATCTAAATTTAGCCTCGCTGTTTTGCGACGAAATTTTGATGCTAAAAGACGGCGCAGTGAGGTATCGCGGTAGCGCGAGCGAGCTTTTTACACCGCAGATCATAAAAGAAATTTACGGCTTTGACGCCCTGATAGTCGAAAATTTAGGAACCAAATTTATCTTACCGCAAAAGGAGAAAATGTGAAAAAAATCTTTATAGCTTTGCTTTCGGCGGGTTTTGCGCTCGCCAAAGGCCTGGTAGTGCTCGACCCCGCCGCAGTCGAGATCATCTACGCTTTAGGCGCGCAGGATCAGATCGCTGCGATCTCAACTACCTCGATGAGCAAGATCCGCCCGGAGGCAGAAATCGCGAAACTGCCTAGCGTAGGCACCTACGTCAAGCCGAATATGGAAAAGATCGTCGAGCTTAAGCCCAATCTGGTCATCACGAGCTTTCACTCCGCAGGCGTTAGCGATAGCCTACAAAAGCTTGGTCTTAAGAGCCTTGCGATGGATGCAAACTCCACCGCAGATATTTGCAAAAACGTAAAAACCATCGCGACTATCGTAAAAAAAGAGAGCGAGGCGGATAAAATTTGCGCGCGGATGGATGGAATTTTTGCGGACAAACCCGCTCTTCGCGGCAAAAAAGTAGCGCTATTTTTCGGCTCAAACGCCACTATGGCCTTTAACGACAAAACCCTAGTAGGCGATATCTTCGCTCGCCTAGGCGCCAAAAATATCGCAGACGGCCTAAAAGGCAGCACGCCTTCGGTATCTGCCGAATACATCCTCGAGCAAAACCCCGATATAATCGTCGTCGTGGGCGGCGAGACGGAGGATTTTTTAAAGGTAAATCCGATCCTTAGAAATACCAAAGCGGTAAAATCGGGCAAAATTTTAAAAGCCCCGACGCTCATCTTGCGGGGCAGCCCGCAGATCGGCGAGACGGTGGATGAAATTTACGCAGAGGCAACGAAATAGATGTTTAAAGAACGCATTAAAACTCACCATCGCTCCAAGCTTTTCGAGAGCGTCTCCGCGAGCGAAAACGAGCTGTTCGACGCGCTGGAGCAGCCCGCGAAAGACAGCGATTGCGTGATCTATCTGCATGTGCCGTTTTGCGACAACATCTGCTCGTTTTGTTCGATGATGCGCTCCAAACTCGGCGACGAGCTGGATGAATACGCTAAATTTTTAATCCGCCAGATCAAAGACTACGGCGAGATGCCCTACTTCGATACTAAAAAGATCAAAAGCATCTACTTCGGCGGCGGCACGCCGAGCGTATTTAGCGAAGCTCACTTCGAAAAGGTTCTGGGCGCGCTGCATAAAAATTTTAAGATCGCGGATGACTGCGAGATCAGCGTAGAGACCACGCTGCATAATCTAGATACGCAAAAAGCGCTCGCTCTGCAAAGCTTCGGCGTAAACCGCTTTAGCATCGGCGTGCAGACCTTCAGCAGACAGGGGCGCGCGCTTTTAAACCGCGTGCATAAGCCCGCTCGCGCAATCGAGCGACTAAAAGAGCTTAGAGAAAAATTTGACGGCATGCTCTGCTGCGACATCATCTACAACTTCCCAAGCGAAAGCGTAGAGGAGGCGATCGCGGATGCTAATTACGTAAATGAGCTGGGACTTGATAGCGCCAGCTTTTACTCGTTGATGTTTTTCGATGGCTCGGAGCTATCCAAAAAGATCGACACCTCCTACTACAATCTAGAGATCGATAAGAAGCTACACCACGCTTTCGCGGAGGCGCTGCTTGGAAGCGGGAATTTCGAGGTTTTGGAGCTTACCAAACTTGCTCGAAAAGGGCGCGACAACTACGGCTACATCAAGCTAAGCCACAAGGGCACGGATATCCTGCCTATCGGCAACGGCGCGGGCGGACACGTAGCGGGTTTCGGAATTTACGGCGTTTCAGGTCACAAGATGATCTCGCGAATCGATGAGCGCGAGGCAAAATATAGCGTGCTAAACAATCTATTTCAATACCCGATCGTAAGCTTAAACGAGCTAAAAGAGGCCCTAAGTGCGAATATTTACGACGAAGTAGTGCAAAAGCTCAAAGAATTTGAGAGCTGGGGGCTTTTGGAGCTTAAGGATGAAAAATCGGTCTTAAACTTGGACGGAATTTTTTGGGGCAACAACATCAACGAAGAGATAGCAAACATTATGAAAAAGGATTTTGTATGAAAAAAATCGTGCTTTACACCTCGCAAACGGGCAACACGAAAAAAGTGGGCGACGCGATCGCCGAGCAACTAGGCTGCGAGAGCCTAAATTTCCGCGACTTTGAAGGCGAGGTCGATGACTACGACTTTATAGCCTTGGGCTTTTACGTCGATAAGGGCGAGGCTGAGGCGAAATTTACGCGCTTTATACGCAAGATTCACGGCAAGAAGCTTGGCGTTTTTATGACTCTGGGCGCGGAGCCGGACGGCGAGCACTCGCGCAAGTGCCTAGATACCTTTGAAGAGGGGCTTAAAGCAAACGGCAACGAGATCATAAGGGAGTTTGCCTGCCAGGGCGCGATCGATCCGAATCTACTTGAAATGATGCGCAAAATGGCGGCCGGCGGCAACTCGCCCCACCCTATCACCCCCGAGCGACTTGCGCGCTGGGCGGAGGCTGCGAAACACCCCGACGAGAAGGATTTGGCGGACGCAAAAGCAGCATTTGCGGGGATAGAATAAATTTTAAAAAAAGCCGCGCAAACCGCTGCGCGGTGAAACAAAACCAAATAAAATTTCACACTACTTAATGCGCGGTTTGGAATTTTATCTTTTACTAAATTTGAACGATAAATTTCATTACTACAAGCAAATTTGCCGCTGCAGGCGCAGGTTTTGCTCTAGAATTTAAACGATAAAATTTTATTTCGCGCGCAACGGATCAAATAATGCCGCCGACTTTGCGCCGCTAATGCGCGCTATGAACGCAAAAAAGCGCTTTTGCGAGCGACCGACCCGCGAATACCGCGGTCGTGCCGTCATCCAATACATCGCCCGTCGCCTTGCAATAGCCTGAGCACGAAAGGCCCGCTTCTGTAAGAGACCGGCCTGCGAGAGCTGCGGTCGCGATCATCGGCTACCCCTGTCGTCACGTGTCACAGGTGTTGCTGTCGAGCGCCGTCCTCCCGCCGCGCGATAACCCATACGCCGCTAACCACTTGCACGACAACCCGTCGCCGCTCATCGCCCTGCCGCTTTGTCGCAGTACTGAACCCAAACCGAACCGTTAAATTTTAAATTCTACAAAAGTCTCATCGCGTGTAAATTTTAATTCGGCAAATGCGTAAAATTTAGGTAAATTCCACCCAAACGCTTTGACGACCAAAATTTAAAAGGGCGAAGATGACGAATTTCGAATACGCTAGTCGCATTAACGAGGCTGCGGGGCTAGATCTTGATTTAGATTGCGAAGAGATCAATCTGCAGGATAAGCTTTACGGGCTTTTTCAGTGCTTCATGCCTGACGGTGCGGGCGTGGATGCGGTGTTTGCGCCGCTGCAAAACGGCGCTGAGCTACAAGTGCGTATAATGCCGATCTATGCAGTCACGGAGCAGCAGACGCGAGAGGCTTTCGATCAAGGCGTGGTGCCCGGATATTTTTGCCTGCCGCAGGATCCGAAATTTGATGACAAAGCGCTTAAGAGCTTAGCTTTAGCGCACGTTCGAAATTTAAAAATTTTCGCAAAATTTCTAGGTAAGAGCGAGCTTTCAAAGATGCTTGAACAAATAAAATCCGCTCGCGTGCAGGAAGGTTTTGATTTTGCGCATAGTAAAGACGAGCTTGCGCACGCCGTCTATGAGGCGATCACGGAGTGGATGATAGATTCGCCTAAGCTTGATGCGAAGCTATGGGTGCTCGGCGAGGCATACTATTCGATCAACTGCGACTACCTGCTACCTGCGTACTTGCAGTATCCAAACTACGCGCAAAGGCCGCAGGAGGACTTTTTGAAGCCCTACTTCGAGCTGTATCTAGCGGGGCGGTAGATCACGTTTGAGCGCGGCGAGGTCGTGATTTTCACGTGCTAAATTTACGCAGGCAAAGGAAGCGAACGAGCACCCGCAAGCGGCTAAAATTTGAGCCTTTTAAAAAAAAGGAAGTGAGCTACGCCCACGAACGGCTAAAATTTAAGTTCAGCAAGTAGGACACAAACGCTTATCGCATATCCAAAAAATCTGCGTCTTAATCAAGCAATCTAGTAGCTTTCCTGCACGTCGCGTCAAATCGCTTAAAATATTTCTGCTTTGCGTAGCCGCCGCTTTTGGCACCTTACTAGAGCAAAATCTCCACACATCGTTGATATTTGGATAATTGAATTCCTTCCATCACTCTGCTGCCCTCACTTTGTATGAGGTACCCAAATAATTTACTTGCACTAACGCTTGCTAGTTAGAATTCATCTAAATTTTAAAGAGGAATTTTGACGCAGAATTTTATGGAATTTCGCTGCTGCAAATTTCGCAAGCGATAAAATTCTATCGATTTACGCTCTTAAATTTACTCAAATCGCCGCCTGTTTTATAAAATTCTTCAGCGTCGATCATAGTACCGTCGGGCAGCTTACAAACGGTGTAGTCCACGCCGTTGCCGTCTTTACGGACGATCAGCTCGCCGCCGTTTTTGATACAAAAATCCCCCGCAGCGCTAGCCTCTGCGCTCACCGAAGCGAAAGCGCCCACCGCAAGCGCTACTGCAAAAAATCTCTTAAAACTCATTTAAATCCTTTCGTTTAATTTTGCCCGTTTTTAGGGTTAAGTTTAAATTTAGGCGCCAGATACGCTAAACCTGCGCCTAAATAAATAAACCGCCTTCCATCCTCGAACACCGATAATAGCGTTTTAAATATTAAATCCTACCTAATAAATCCCAGCAGCGCCAAGTCCGCTCGCCGCTGCAAAATCAAAGCCATCAGACTTCATCCAATGCAAAATTTAACATCATAAAATCTCATCTTCAATAAAATTCTAGCAGCGAAATCCAAGCCGCATCAAAGCTATTTCTGCCGTAAAATACCAGCTATAAAAGCGAGGACTATGGCAAATACCAGCTCAGCGACAAGGCAAGAGCGGATCCTAAACAATCTCGTCTATAAGCGCGAGCTGCGCTCAAACCCTATAAATTTAAGCGCCGCTAGCCGTTTTTGCGCGCAAACTCGCTCATAAAGGAGACTAGTTTTTCAACGTCTTCGTGGCTTATCGCGTTGTAGATCGAGGCGCGGATGCCGCCTAAAACGCGGTGTCCTTTAAGCCCGATCATCCCCTCCGCCTCCGCCTGCGCGACGAAAACAGGCTCAAGCGCGGCGTCTGCGATATTAAAGCTCACGTTCATCAGGCTGCGGCTCTCCTTTTGCGCGTGGCCGCGGTAGAAGCCGCCGCTAGCATCGATCGCGCCGTAGAGTAGCGCTGCCTTGCGCTTGTTGCGCTCGTGCATCGCCGCGAGCCCGCCGATTTCGTCCTTGATCCAGCCGAGCATTAAATTTAGCATGTAAATTCCAAAGGTATTCGGGGTGTTGCTCATCGAGTCCGCGTCCGCCTGCGTCTTGTAGCGCAGGATCATCGGCGTTTTGGGATCTGTGCGGTCCAGCAGATCCTTGCGGATCGCCACCATCGTAACGCCCGCGGGGCCGCCGTTTTTCTGAATGCCGCCGTAAAACATCCCCACGCTGCTAAGATCCACGGGGCGCGAAAACAGATCGCTCGAGCTATCGACTACGAGCGGACAGCCGCACTGAGGCAGCTGCGGATACTGCGTGCCGTAGATCGTGTTGTTCGAGCAGATGTAGCCGTAGTCGGCGTCGTCAGAGAATTTGACCTCGGGGATGCGGTCGAATTTGCTCACCTCGCTGCTTGCGACCACGCGGTAGTTTATGCCGAGCACGCCCGCTTCCTTGATCGCTTTGCTCGTCCAGTTGCCAGTGTTGGCGTATTCTGCGACGCCGCCCGCGTATAGATTCATCGGCACCTGCGCGAACTGAAGGCTCGCACCGCCTTGTAAAAACAAAATCGTAAAATCATCCGAAAAGCCGTAGAGATCGCGCACACGGCTCATCGCGCTATGTAGAACCTCCTCAAAAATTTTAGTGCGGTGCGAGATCTCCATTATCGAAAATCCGTGCCCCGCATAGTTTAGCAGCTCCTCTTGCGCCCGCTTTAGCACGCCCAGCGGGATGGTGCTAGGTCCTGCGCTAAAATTTAAAACCCTATCCATTTTGCCTCCTTTAGATGATTTTTGCATTTTTGCTGAGCTGCTGCGAGCAAAGGACGAACTCGTCGCCCTTGGCAAGCTCGCCCAAGCTCACCGTTTTGCCGCCCTTTTGGATTTGAACGAGATCCTTTGTGATCTCAAAAAATTTCGCCTTTTGCGCCAAAAGCTCATCCTTAGCGCTTAGCGTATGCTCTGCGGCGCTTAGCTTGGAGTCCACGAAGCTTTTAAATTTAAGCTCGAAATTTAAAAGCCTGGCAAGCGAGCCTGAAATTTTTGGCTCGACCGATTTTGATTTAAGCTGTAAAGCTGCGAGGCTCAGCACGTTTTGTGCGGATGAAATTTTATCTTTTATCAGCCTATCAAGTGCGTCGCTTACGCCGTCGAGGCTCTGAAAGATCGCGCAAATATCGGGCAGCAGATCGATCATCGCGGCGGTGGGCGTGAGGCTTCGGTGATCGGCTACGAAATCGCTGATACTAAAATCGATCTCGTGTCCGACCGCCGAGATGACGGGCGTTTTGGCCGCGTAGATCGCGCGCGCCAGAGCCTCGTCGTTGAAGCACCACAGATCCTCGCGCGAGCCGCCGCCGCGAGCGATTACGATCGCATCGTAGCCCTTCTCGTCGGCTACGCGCAATGCGCTTATGATCGAAGCAGGCGCGCCCTCGCCTTGCACTAGCGCGTTATACAGATCGATCTTGCAAAGCGCGAAGCGATCCTGCGCCGTGCGAAGCATATCCGCCTGCGCCGCGGAGCCCGCGCTCGTGATGATCGCGATGCTTTGGGCAAATTTCGGAAGCTGCTTTTTGTGCGCGACATCGAAGAGCCCCTCTTTGCTAAGCTTATCTTTTAGCGCGGCAAATGCCGCTTCCAGCTCGCCCTCGCCGCTTTTGCGGATATTTGAGACCTGGATCTGATACGCGCCCGTGGGGGCGTATAGCGAGACTTTGCCGCTTAAGATGAGCTTATCGCCGACGGCGGGGATAAAATTTATCCGCGCGGCGTTAAATTTAAACATCGCGCAATCGATCGCCGCGCTCGCGTCTTTGATCGTAAAATACCAGTGCCCGCTCGTGCTTTGAATTCTAAACTTAGAGATCTCGCCCTCGACCTCGACGAAGCTAAAACTCGTCTCCAAAAGCGTCTTGGCTTGGGCGTTTAGCTCGCTTACGCTAAGCATTGTCGCTCTTCCGCGCCATTTTCTCCGCGATGAAAAGCGTGCTGACGTCGAAGCTGAAGCCCTTTTGCACGCGCAGCTCAAAGCCTGCGTTTTTGAGCTTTTTGCTAAAGCTCGCGGCGTCTAGGAAGCTGCCGATGGAGCTTGGCAGATACTCGTAGGCTTCTTTGTTTTTTGAGATGAATGCGCCGATTTTGGGTAAAATTTTACTCACGTAAAAATCTCTGATCTTAAACGCTAGCCCGCCGCTTGCGGCTTTGGTAAATTCCAAAACCACGAGCGAGCCGCCCGGTTTGATGATCCGATTAAACTCCGCAAGCGCCGCGTCCAGCTCCACGACGTTTCTTATGCCGTAGCTGATGCTTAAAATATCTACGCTCGCGTCATCCAGCGTCGTGGCGCCCGCGGTCGCTTTGATAAACTCGCAGCTAGGGAATTTTTGCTTCGCTACCTCGAGCATCCCTTCGCTAGGATCGATCCCCACGATCCGCTCGATCTGCACGCCGTGCTGCGCCGCGCCGTCGCGCCACGAGCTTATCATATCGCCCGTGCCGCACGCGATGTCGGCGATACTCACGAGCTTTCCTTTAAGCTTTTCAAGCGTCAGCTCGACCGCTTTTTTGCGCCACGAAACGTCCACGCCGAAGCTGATGGCGCGGTTTGCCAGATCGTAGGTAGGCGCGATCTCATCGAACATCTTTATGATTTTTTCCTGTTTTTGCACGGGCTTTCCTTATTCGTATGCTTTGATTTTGCGCAGCGATTTTTTTAGAGCGCGCAAAAGAGCCTCTTTTTCATTTAAAATTTTTTCCTCCAGCTCGACGCGGCGGTCGTTTAAGCGGGCGTCCAGAGCCAGCAGGTACGCAAACGCGACGCCGCTTTTATCGCTTGCTTTTTGATAGATCGCGATAAAATTTTGCCACACGCTGATATCTTGCAGCGCGCCGAAATCCTCGCAGGCGGCCTTCGTGCGCTTAAATAGCTCCCTGACACAGCCTTCATCAAAGCTTCTTGCAAAAATCTCAAGCGCGTATCGCAGCCTCTTCAGCCCTATGCGCGCGTCGTGAAATGCCTGCAGAGACGAGCCTTGCTGTAAATTTTTTAGCTCCGCGCGCAAGCTTTTAATCAGCTTGCAGAGGCGAGCAGATGCGAACTTTTTTGAAATTTTTTCATATTCGCTACGCGCGTAGATGCCGTCCGCGCCGCTTAAAAAGCCGCTAATAGCGCCGTTTAAATCTGCAAATTCCGCGCTAGAAAGAAATTCTAAAATTTTATCCTCCGAGCGCTTTACGATAAGATTTAGCTGCTGCAAAAAGCTCACAGGCGCGTCGTCGGCCCTTAAAAACTCCGCAAAAACGTGAAGGTCTCGCAGCTGATTGGTGCGGCTCATAAATTCTGCGAGAAGTTTTAAAATTTCATCCTTTTTTTCCGCTTCGAAAAGCGGCGAGGATAGCTTCAAAACGGCTCTAAATTTACGGATCTGCACGCGCAGCTCGTGAAGCGCTTCGGGGGCTAGGCTTTTTTGATACTCGCTTTTTGCGCCGCACGCCCGTATCCACGCTAGCTCAAGCGCCAAACGCGCAAGCTTAACGCTGTCCGCATAGGGCGGCGCGAAAAATTTAACTCGGCTAAATTTTTTAAAAACGTTGCGGGCGTGCGCGAAATCAAGCGAGCGCGGCGGGATGCCGTAGCGCGCCAGATAGCGGCTTTTGTAGCGGTAATCGTCGGTGATCTCGCAAAAATCGGTGCTGCCGAAGGTTTTTACAAAATCAAAATTTGCGCTTGCCGCCTCGCTTTGAAATTTCGCTCGTAAAATCACGAGCGCACTTAACTCTCCGCCGTAAAGCTCTAACCAAAACTCCGCCTCGTCGTTAGCAAAGCCGTAGCGGTTCTTTTGCACGACGCGGGCGATCCTGCTTTTTAAAGCCTCTTTGAAATCATCTTTTGAAATTTTAAAATTTAGAGTTTGCCTGTCGAGATCCTCTTTTTTGTGGTGCAAAGAGCATTCGTCGTTTTGGCGGATGTAGTAAATTTCGGGGTAGAACGAAGTATAAAACCAAGCGATCTTTACCTTGCGACATTTCAGCCCCGCACGCTCTAGCGTCCGCAGAATCGAATCGTCGCTCAATAAAAATTTACGCTTAGTTTGCATACCCGCTCCAAAAATAAAGTGGGTAATAATAGCAGAAAATTCTTTAAACTATCTACACTTTTCGCAGTCTTCGACCGTAGCCGTGATATTTAGCTTGCGGATGAAATTGCCCGCTTTGCGCTCGATGTTTTTTAAAACATCCTTATTAAAGGCATCATCCATGAAAAGATCCGTGACATTGCCGCATTTTTCGCATACGACGTGGATGTGCGGCATCTGATAGATGTCGTAGCGGCTCTTTTTATTCGGCGCATTGACCTCGACTACGACGCCCTCGTCGAGTAGGGTGTTTAAATTTTTATAAACCGTCGCTAGCGAAATAGATGGATAGTCCTCCTTGATCCCCTCGTATAGGTCATCTATGCTAGGATGCTCGTGGCGATCGAGCACCTTTAGGATGCACAATCTTTGAGGAGTTGCTTTCAAACCGCAAGTTTTGAGTAGTTCTACGTGGCTCATTTTTGTCCTTCAAAAAATTTTAAAGTGATATTATCAAATTTTACTTTAAACAAAGTTGATATTAACTAATACTTTTTATCGCTTAATATTCGCTCGGTTAGAGTTTGGATATCCAAGCCCAAGCTACGCTCCACGTCGGCGGTCTTGCCGTGCGGTAAAAAGATATCAGCAAATTCGAAGCTCACGATCTTTACGTCCGAAATTTCATTTTCTTGCAAAAATGCGCTTAAAATTTCACCTACGCCGCCTTTTTTGGCATTGTCGCTAAAGACGTACCAAATTTTATCTTTGCGAGCTAAGCTTCGCAAAAACTCGGCGTCTAAAGGCTTTGCAAAGACTAGATCCACGACGTCCACCTCCATCTGCCCCTCTAGCGCTTCAGCCGTTTTATACGCTCTGCCAGCGCCGTTTCCGTAGCCGATGAGCGCTACTCGTGCGCTATCGCTGCGCTTCAAAAACACCGATTTTGCAAGCTCTACCGTAGATGCACCGGTCTCGTCGCAGCCCAAGATAAAGCTTCCGCGCGGATAGCGGATCGCCAAAACCCCTTCGTGCGTGTAGGAGTACTCGATGATCCGTTTAAAGCTCGCCTCGTCCCGCGGCGCGCACATACTGACGTTCGGGATCGCGTTTAAGAAGCTCACGTCAAAGACCCCTTCGTGCGTCTCGCCGTCCTCGCCCACGATGCCGGCGCGATCCATCGCAAGGACTAAGTTTAGATTCATAATCGCCGCGTCGTGGACGATCTGATCGAACGCGCGCTGCATAAAGGTCGAATATATCGTAACGTACGGCTTAAAACCCTCGCGCGCCATCGCAGCCATCGAGCTTAGCGCATGCGGCTCGGCGATCGCTACGTCCCAGAAGCGCTGCGGAAATTTCTCGATCAGCTTATCCATGCCGGTGCCGCTTGGCATCGCTGCGGTCACGCCCACGACGTTTTCATGCTTAGCAGCTAAGCTTAAAAGCGCCTCGGCGTAAATTTGCGTGGCACTTTTGGCGGCGGATTTTTTCTTAAATTCTCCGCTTTGAATATCGAAAGGCCCTACGCCGTGCCAGCTCTCCAAATAGCCCTCGGCTTTGTCGTAGCCCTTGCCTTTGATCGTCTGAGCGTGTACGACGACGGGTTTGCGCGCGCTTTTTGCCGTCTTTAGCGCCGATATGAGATCGGCCAGGTTGTGACCGTCCACCGGGCCTATGTATTCGAGCCCCAGCTCCTCAAAATACATCCCAGGTATAATGAGCTTTAAGGAATTTTCAAAGCGCTTTGCCATATATGTCGCGCTTTGCGGAGCGTGAGAGAGCAGCTCTCTTACGTGGGATTTAAATTTTTGATAGGTCTCGCCCGCCATCGCTTGGCTTAGGTACTTACTAAAGGCGCCGATCGGCTTGCTGATGCTCATTTTGTTGTCGTTTAGGATGATGACGCAGGGCAGGCGCAGATCTCCTAACTCGTTCATCGCCTCATAAGTCATACCGCCGCTCATAGATCCGTCGCCAATGAGCACCACCGGCATACGATTTTCGCGCTTTAGGCTTATCGCTTTTGCCGCGCCCACGGCTAAAGAGATCGACGTCGAGGCGTGCCCTGCGACGAAGTAATCAAATTTACTCTCGCTAGGCTTCGTATAGCCGCTGATACCGCCGAACTGCCTAAGCGATCCGAACTCCTCCCAGCGGTCCGTCAGAAGCTTGTGCGCGTAGCTTTGGTGGCTTACGTCGAAGATAAACGGATCGCTCGCGGCGTCAAATACGTAGTGCATCGCCACGATGAGCTCGACCGCGCCCATATTTGAGCTTAGATGGCCGCCGTTTTTGCTCACGACTTCGATGATGCGCGCCCTGATCTGCGTGCAGAGTTCCCGTAGCTCCTCTAGGCTTTTATTTTTAATATCCACTCAAAATCTCTCCCAGCGTGCCAAAGACGCGATCGTTTTGCTCAGGCGTGCCGATCGTGATGCGCACGGCGTTTAGCCCGTAGCTTTTTAAATTTCGAATGATGATGCCGCGGCGCAGAAGCCTCTCGCAAAGCTCGCTGCTATCTAGCGACGGGCTAAGTTTGAACGTGATGAAATTTGCGTAGCTAGGGATAAATTCTAAATTTCGCTCGCGCGCAAAATCCTCGAAGCGCTTCATCTGCGCGACGTTGTTTTGCAAGCTCTTTTGCACGAAAGCCTCGTCTTTTAGCGCTGCAATCGCCGCTGCGAGGCTAAGCGTCGTGATGTTAAAGGGCGGTCGCAGCTTATAAAGCGCGTTTATGATTTGCCGCGGCGCGATGCCGTAGCCTACGCGCATGCCGCCTAGGCCGTAGACCTTTGAGAAGGTGCCTAGATAGAGCACGTTTTTAAAATTCCCAATTAAAAGCTTAGGATCGAGCTTTTTGCGTTCATCTTTAAACGCGGCAAATTCGTTGTATGCGGCATCGATCACTAAAAGCGTGTTCTCATCTACGCTGCTGGCGAACTCATACACCGCCTCCGCATCCAAGCACTCGCCCAGCGGATTGTTCGGCACACACAAAAAGATGACCGAAATTTCATCCCTGTGCGCGTTATAAATTTTTAAAAGTTCGGCTAGGTCATGCTCCTGCGCGCTCGTTTTGTAAACCCTAGCCTCGCAGTGGCTTGCGTAGATGCCGTACATCGCAAAGGTAACGCCCGCTTGCAGTATCGCGCGGCGCGAATTGAGCTTGGCGTGCAGCGCAAACTCGATAATCTGGTCGCTACCCGCTCCGATGATGATATTTTGCGGCTCCACGCCGAATTTTAAGGCGAGCGCGCCCTTTAGCTCATACATCGAATCATCGGGGTATAGATGCGCACAGGCGGCATTTTGCGCGATTGCCTCCTGCACCGCCTCGCTCGTGCCGAAGGGGTTTTCGTTGCTGGCAAGCTTTAGCACGTCCTGCTTGCAGATACCAAACTCCCGCACCACAAGCTCGATCGGCTTGCCCGCTTCGTAATTGCTTAGATTTTCTACAAATTCGTTAAATTTCATCACTCCCCTCCGTTTATATAGCTTCCCAGCCAGGTGATTTCGTGGCCGTTTTTCTGTGCGTTTTGCAGCACGCGCGCCACGCGCTCGTCATCCACATGCCCCTCAAAATCGATGTAAAAGACGCTTTTAAAATCCCTAAGCTTGACAGGGCGGCTTTCGAGCTTAGTTAAATTTATTCCCTCGTTGCGAAACATCTGCAAAAAGTCCACGAGTCCGCCCGGGCGGTCGTCGGTTTTGGCTAGGATGCTCGTTTTGTTGCGGTCGCTCTTTTGATTTTTAAAGTCGCTCAGCACGAAAAAGCGCGTACGATTGGCGGAGTTGTCCTCGATCTTTTGAAACATCATCGGCACGCCGTAAAGATCGGCGGCGATCTTGGAGCAGATCGCGGCGGAGTGCGGCGTGGCAGCTGCCATCTGCGCTGCAAGCGCGGTAGATTTGGTCGCGGTAAATTTAATGCCGCTAAGGCCGTGATCGTCTAGAAATTTAAGGCACTGATTGTATCCTTGCGGATGCGAAAATATCTGTTCTACTGCGCTTACGTCGTCGCAGTGGCTCGCAAAGCAGTGGTGGATATCCATATAAATTTCGGCGACGATTTTGACGCCCTCGTATTTTCGCAAGCAATCAAGCGTCGCGCCCACTGCGCCTTCGGTGTTATTTTCGATCGGCACGACGCCGTATTTAGCCTCGCCGCTATCAAGCTCCTTAAAGACCGCCTCGATGTTCGATAGTGGTAGATAGGAGCTTACCGCGCCGAAGCGGCTCTTGGCGGCTTGGTGCGAATAGGTGCCAAAAGGCCCTAAAAACGCGACGATTTGCGGCTTTTCTAAATTTCGCGAAACCGAGAAAATTTCAAAAAATATCGCCTCGATCGCCTCTTTGCTTAGATTTCGCGCCTTTCCGCCGTCCAGCCTGCTGATGATCGAGCGCTCGCGCTCCGGGCGGTAGATTGCGCTGCCCGCAGTCTGCTTCAGCTCACCGATCTTTTTGACAAACCCCATGCGCTCGTCGATAAGGCGCAAAATTTCATCATCCAGCCTATCGATACAAACGCGCAGATCATCGATATTTTGCATCACAACCCTCCTTTTGCTCGCCCCTAAATTTCGGTTTTAAAAATTTCACGTCGCCGCTCTTGCCGCTTTGCGCTTTGAAATTCTTACCTCGCGATCTTAAAATTTCATCGCTTGCGATTACCGCGCCGCAACTTTTGCACGCTAAGAAGGCGCGATAAAATTCGTCGCGACGGGATTTGAAATTTAAAGAGCCGCGATTAAAATTTAAATCAGGGCTTCGTTTTGGCGTGAAATTTAGAGGCGCATTTTGTTTGGATTTGAAATTTAGAGCGGCGGTGCATTCAGGCTCGAAATTTAGATCAGCGGTGCGTTTAAATTTTAAAGCCGCTGCGCGCTCGGGTTTGAAATTTAAGATCGCGCCGTGTTTTAGATGGCTCGCCGCGCAGCTCATATCAAATCCTTTTCGAGCGCGATTAGATCATCAAAGCTCTCGCGCTTTCTAATCAGGCGGTCCTGACCGTCGTAAACCGCGACCTCGGCGGCGCGGCAGCGGGTGTTGTAGTTGCTCGACATCGAAAAACCGTAGGCGCCGGCGCTTTTGATCGCGAGCAGATCGCCGCTTTGCAGGCTAGGCAGGCTAACGCCTTTGGCCAAAAAATCGCCGCTTTCGCAGATCGGCCCCACGACGTCGCAGAGGCTCGCTGCGGCTAAATTTGCGCTTGAAATTTTTTCATCCGCGCGGGAGCTGTTTGTCTGATCCGAGCCCCTGCTGCCTAAATTTACTTCGCTAGCGCCAGCTTCGTCTAAATTTATACTCTCCAAAGCGCTAACGATCTCGATGGCGTGGTGCGCGCCGTAGAGGCTCGGGCGTATGAGATCGTTCATCGCGCCGTCAACGATGACGAAGCGCTTGCCGCAGTTTTGTTTTTCGTAAAGCACGCGGGTAAGAAATACCCCCGCAGCCCCCGCGATGAAGCGCCCCGGCTCGCATACGATCGTGACATCTAGCCCGCTTAGGCTGCGCAAAATCCCCTGCGCGTAGTCGTAGAGCACGATCTGCTTTTCATCCTCGTAGCGGATGCCGATGCCGCCGCCCACATCGAAAAATTTTATATCGATCTCAAGGGCTCGCAGCTCGCGCAGCAGATCGCTTACTATTTTTGCCGCGTCGCAGATCGGCGCGATCTCTGTAAGCTGGCTGCCGATGTGAAAGTGGATACCGACGGGATTTAAAAATTTGCTCTTTTTGGCGTAGATATACATCTTGCGCGCAGTCTCGATACTGACGCCGAATTTGTTCTCATTTAGCCCCGTGGAGATGTAGGGGTGGGTCTTAGCATCGACGTTTGGATTTACGCGGATGCTGATGTGAGCGGGCTTATTTAGATTTTGCGCGATTTGCTCCAGGCGCAGCATCTCGGCTTCGCTTTCTAAATTTATCAGCAAGATGTCCGACTTTAGCGCAAACTCGAGCTCGCTGTCTTGCTTGCCGACGCCAGAGAATATGATCTTATAGCTCTTTGCGCCGATATACAGAGCGCGGCGCAGCTCACCGATACTGACGCAATCAAAGCCGCTACCCAGATCCGATAGAAATTTTAAAATGCTTAAATTAGAGCTTGCCTTAATCGCGAAGCAGACGAGCGACTTGCGTGCTGCGAAGGCCTCTTTGAGCGCTATGAAATTCTTTTGTATCTCGTTAAAATCGTAAACGTATAAAGGGGTGCCGTATTTGCGGGCTAAGCTTGAATAATCCATAGAATTTCCACCGATAAATTTTGCGCCATTCTAACAAATCAAGGCTTAACGATGCTTAAAAACCAAAAATGCTGCAAAGCCTAATAGCGCTGTTATGGGCACGATAATGCCAAGTTCTGGGATGATGACGCCGTTGAGAGAAAACCTAATTAACACGAAAAGCACGCCCCAAGCGCATAGCGTAGCGATAAAAAATCCGAAGCTTAGTAGCGCGAGATTAAAAAATCGCCCCGTAACGGGCAGGTAATAATACAGCACCAATACCGCTAAAGGCGCAAATAACGGAAAAAATATCATATTATAAAGGCTTGCTTTTATGGTGGAGATATTCACGCCTTGATGCGAAAAGGTACGGATCGAACGCAAAGCATCCTTGATCGAATATACATTACTCGTATCATAAACGCTTGCAATCGAGCTTGGATCAAAGCCCTTAAGCGCCTCGCTCTGCGCGCTAAGCTTACTTTTTAATCCACTTCCTCCAAGTTTAAGCTGCGCTGGTAAAGTAGTGGTATTTACGTCGCGCAGATGCCAAATTTTGCCTGCGTATTCGCCAGAGCTTGCGTGCGAGCGCGAAGCAACGGAGTTATCCCCTATATTAAAGATCGTTATATCATTTGCGTTTTTGCCGTTTAGAGCTTTGATGTAGATATATTTACCCTCAAATTTCAAAAACATATCTCCTCCCGTAGGCGATAAATCGGTTAAATTCTTTTGAAATTTTAGCGCGTATGCAAACGGAGTAGAATTTAAAGCTATAAAGCCCGCAGTAATCGCAAGTGCGATCAAAAATGGAGGGATTATCAGAGCATTTTTGCTAACTCCAAGCGCATAAAAGCTCACCAGCTCGTTGCTACGGATCATATTAAAGCCCATTAAAATAAGCGCAAAAATAAGACTTAGCGGCAGCGTGTAGCTAAGCGCGACTGCGGCTGTTAGGGCGATATATAAAAGAGCAGTATTCGCGCTTGAGGGAAAATCTTTGAGATTGGTAAGCACATCGATGCCTACGTAAAAGCACTCAAGAGCTATTAGCAGGATAAAAAAATACTTCAGATAGGAAAGAGCCGCGTATTTTACGTATAACTTCACACCCTAGCCTTTTTAATCGTAAATTTTTGCGCGATCTGCTCTATATCCGAGCAAATGAGCTCCTCTACTGCGCGCGCGACGTAGGGTAAAATCTCGCTCAGCTTCTCGCGCTCACTTTCGTTAAAATTTCCGAGTACGAAATTTGCCGCGTCCTGCCCCTGCTGTTTTTTACCCACGCCGATACGCACGCGCTCGTAATCCGCGCCGATTAGCGCATCGATCGATTTGATCCCGTTGTGCCCGCCGCTACTGCCGCCTTTTTTAAATTTAACGGCGCCTAGATCCAAATCTATATCGTCGTGCACTACAATGATGCGCTCGGGCTTATAAAAATCATTCACGGCCTTTACGGAGTTGCCGCTTAAGTTCATAAAAGTTTGGGGTTTTAAAAGAAGCAGCGAGCCCTTTTTAAAAAGCTCGCCTTGGAATTTAGACGAGCTGAGCTCGCTAAAGCCACCCGCCTTTAAAATTTCGTCGATTAGCATAAAACCGACATTGTGTCTGGTGTCTGCGTATTTCTGAGCAGGATTCCCAAGTCCTGCGATCAGTATCATAGGCGCCCCTATTTAGCCGAAGTAACTCCGACTACCGCTACCGAGCCGTCTAGGATGATGCTGACGCCCTCTTTTACGGGGATGTCGCGGATCAAAAGCGAATCGCCTACGTCAAGATCGCTCACATCGAGCGTAAAATCGTTTGGTAGATCTTTGCCGGCGCATTTTACGGCAATACGGCGCTTGGATTGCACCAAAATACCTTTATTTTTTAGCCCTTTAGCGACGCCAGTTACTTTAACCGGCACTAAATATTTGCTTACGACGTCATCCTGAACTACTCGCAAATCTACGTGAGTTAGAGTATTTGTGACGGGGTGCTTTTGGTATTCTTGCACTATAACGCGATATGTCTTACCGCCCACGCTAACCTCGAAAGGAAGATCTTCTTTTGCGCGCATAGCTTTGATAAAGTCGTTTACTTTAAACGCTGCGTTAATATTTTCAAATCCTTTCGCATAAATATTAGCGATTAGATAACCATCTCGTTTTAGGGATTTTGAAGCCCTTTTACCGATACTATCTCTAACGATACCTTCTAACATTAGGTTTCCTTTGTGAAAAAATGAAGCGTGATAATAGCTAAATGTTGCTTTAAATCTATTTAAGCGCCACGATGAAATTTAGAAGTAAAATTGCACGGAATTTAGCCGATTAAAATTTACGCTAAATCCTGCGAACTCAAGACATACTCGTATATGCACGAGCAAGCGAATAGAATTCTGCCCGCGCGGCAGCAGACAGAATTCTTTAAAATTTTAAATTGCAAAAATTTAGAATTTTAAAATTTACGACTTAGCGGATCTCTTTTAGCTGTACGACTTCGCCTGCGAGCATCTCCTCGGCGCTCTCTCCCGATTCAGCCGCCAAATCCCTTTTTTTGGCAAGGTCCACGTTTTTGATCTGTAGATCGAGGTCATTTCGTTTAGAGGCCTTATCCAGCGCCTCTTCGCGGGTAATGACGCCGTCTCTGTAAAGATCGAGTAGGTGCTGATCGAAGGTCTGCATGCCGTAGGTATTGCGACCGTCGGCGATCGCGTCCGGAATTTCATCGTCGCGTGAGTCGAGGATCATATCCTTAATGCGGGTATTTTTGCGCAAAATTTCGACGACGGCTACGCGCTTGCCCTCGATAGTACGAGCAAGGCGCTGAGAGATGACCGCCTCTAGGACGGATGCTAGCGTCATTCGGATACGCTCCTGCTCGGCTTGCTCAAACATCGCAATGATTCGGTTTACCGTCTCTTTTGCGTCGATGGTGTGCACCGTCGAAAACACGAGGTGACCCGTCTCTGCGGCGTGAAGCGCCGTCTCGATCGTCTCCAAATCGCGCATCTCGCCCACAAATATAACGTCCGGGTCTTCTCTCAGCGCGGCGCGAAGCGAATCGGCGAAGTTATTGCAGTCCTCACCGATAGCGCGCTGATTGATGATGCATTTATCGTCTTTAAATACGAACTCGACGGGGTCTTCGATCGTAACGACGTGGCTGGTTCTTTGTCTATTTATGCGATTTATCATGCTTGCGATCGTGGTCGTCTTTCCGCTTCCCGTAGGCCCCGTAAGTAGCACGACGCCGCGCATAGCTGTGTCGCAAATATCTTTGATCGAAGGCGGCAGACCTAGATCGTCGATCTCTGGAATTTTAACCGGGATCGTTCGGAAAACCGCGCTGATACCATCGATCTGAAAGAAAATATTAACGCGGAAGCGATAATCTTCGTTTAGCTTGTAGGTAAAATCCACGCTCTTTTTCTCGATAAGCTCAGGAAAGCGCGTGATGAGAAGCTCCTTAGCTAGCGTCATCGCGTCTTCTTTCAAAAATGGAGTTTTGCTAAATTTTACCAGCTCGCCGTGGATACGACCTCTGATAACCGCGCCCGATTTTATATGAAGGTCGCTACCGCCATTTTGGATCAAAAATTCCAGATATTTATTTAGCCTATCTCGCTGCTTAAAATCCAGCGTAGAAGCGTCAACTTGATACTGCGAATAATCTATAGAACCCGCCATCATTTCTCCTTTTTAAGTGTTTTTATTATCTCTTTGAATGCCTCTTCAAAGGCCGCTAGTCCGTCATCCAGCAGCTTTTTATACGCCTTTTTCATATCGATCTTTGCCTCCGCTACGCGAGCGAAAAATTCCTCTATCTGCGCGTCACTAGGCGGCATTTTGGGCTTTTGATCGCCGCTTATAAAAGCCTCTATCGTCTCAAGCGGCGCGGTATTTACGCAGCCCGGATACATTAGCTCGCTTACGTAGTAATCCTTCGGCAGATCGTCTCCTTTTACGCCCGTACTCGCAAACAGCGGCTTTACGTAGTTTAAATTTTCTTTAGCGATGATATTGTAGCATTTTGAAGCGTTCATCGTGCCGATTTTGCCGGTAGGAAGGCCTGCCGCGGCCATTTTTTCATCCAGCAGCCTATCGAAGCGGCTAACGAAGATGCTGATTACAGTTTTTGGTAAATTTGCCTTCGGGAAGTAGCGGCGAAAGCCTGCGATCCCCTCTTTTATCGCCTCGATACATTTTGCGGTCTGTTCGGGCGAAAAAACTAAGGTCGCGTTTACGCTGATCCCCTTTTTTAGTAGATCGCGCATCGCCTCGTAGCCTGCCTTGGTCGCGGGGATTTTGATCATTACGTTTGGCATGCCGATCGTGTTATATAGGTGTTTGCCCTCGCGGTACATCGCCTCGGCGTCGTCTGCAAAGCACGGATCAACCTCGATGCTCACAAAGCCGTCATCGCCGTTGATAAAATTTTTAAGCAGGCTCTCCGCCGCGCTTCTGATGTCTGCGGTAGCTAAAATTTCATACAGCTTTTTAGGCTCTTTTTTTCTAAATTCCTCTTTGGCCGCATCGTATGCGGAGGAGCTTAGGATCGCGTTTTTAAAGATCGCGGGATTGGAGGTAGCGCCGTTAATTATCCCTTTTTTGATCAGCTCGTCGAAATCTTTATCGATAAAATCGCGCTCCAAAAAGTCACACCAAAGGCTGAAATTTAGGGCTTTATCATACATATTTCATAATCTCCTTCAAATCCTTTTTTTCAATGCAGACGCTCGCGCGCTCTTTTAAAATTTCATTAGCGCAAAAGGCGATTTTAAGTCCCGCCTCGCGAAACATCGAAACGTCGTTCGCGCCGTCTCCCACGCACATTACTTCGCTCGTCTTTAGACCCATCAGCGATTTAAGCTGCGCAAGCAGCGCGCCTTTTGAGTATCCAAACATCATCTCGCCGCCGAAAAGCCCGGTTAAAATTCCATCCTTTTCATGCAGATAGTTCGCAAAGCTTGCGTCAAAGCCTAGTTTTTTCTGCGCGGCGTCGGTAGCGAGATGAAATCCGCCGCTAAAGACAATCACCTTTATGCCTTTATTTTTCAGATACGCGATGATCTCGCTAGCACCGCAAACAAAAGGCAGGCTTTCCGCGATAGCTTTAGCATCGCTAAGCTTCATTCCCTTTATCAGCGCCACGCGCTCGCTAAGGCTCTCGAAAAAATCAAGCTCGCCCGCCATCGCGCGCTTTGTGATTTCGCTAACTTGTCGCTGCGTGCCCATTTTAGCGGCGAAAAAGCCTATCGTCTCGCCGTCCATCAGCGTAGAATCAAAGTCGAAAACACAAAGCTTTATCATAAATATCCTCGCAAAAATTTAGGAATTATAGCTAATTTAAGTTTAAGTTTTTTGGAATTAGCATAAATTTTTCGCTTTTTGCGACCTCGTAAATTTTGCTCCCGGCCCCGAACGAGCACAAATTTATATATTTTTTCTCCCCGAAATATAAAATTTCATCTTGATGATAGTGCCCTTCGATGATTAAATTTGCTGCGTAAAAATCGATCTTCGGCGCGATTATATCCTTAAAATTTGGCATTTTTTTGTATAGATTTTTCCCATCTTGCGATTTTAAGATCATCTTTGAAATTTTAAATTTTAAAGCGCGATCGAGCAAATCCATAAATTTCAGAAAAGCTCTATTTCGTAGCGAAAGCAGCGCAAACTGCGTCAGGCGCGGCAAAAACAGATCGCCGTGCGCAATCTGTACCGCTTCGCCGCTCTCGCAGATAAATTTAGCGGGCTGCGCGGCGTTTGGATAAACTTTTGCGCAGGGGAAAATTTCGCGTAGATTAAAATCGTGGTTGCCCTCGAAGTAAAAAATTTCGCATTTTCGCGATAACTCGTTTATTAGCGCGATCTCCTCTTCGTAGAAGCGCTGCACGTAGGTCGTGTTTGCCAAAAAATCAAACATATCTCCCATCATAAAAATTTGAGGCGGCAGGCTTTGCGTGGAACACAGCGCGCGCAAGAATTTCAAAAATTGCGGTCTGCTCGCACCCGCGTGCGCATCGCCGATAAAAATCGCACCCGGTTTTATCGTCTGAATTTGATCATTTCGCATTTAGGCTCCGGCGCGTGATAGTTTTTACGAAAAGCTCATCGCTTAAATTCCGTACGCGATGCGCGGCAGCGCCGTAGCTTCGGCGAATCCGCACATTAAATTTGCGTTTACGATCGCCTGTGACGAGGCTCCGCGCAAAAGATTATCGATCGCCGAGTTGATCCAAATTTTATCGCCCGCAGTTTTTACAAAAATATCGCAAAAGTGCGTCCCTACGACGTTTTTTATACTCACGGGTTCGCTTCGGACGCGCACGAAAGGCTCGTCCGCGTAAAATTCCCGCAGCACCGCCTCTGCGTCCACACTCTTTTGCAGCACGCCAAACGCGCTAACTAACATCCCGCGCGTAATCGGCAGCAAATTCGGCACGAAAAGCGTGCTAAATTCGCCGCCTTTTAAAATTTCCAGCTGCTCTTTGATCTCGTCTGCGTGGCGATGCGAGATCGGCGAGTAGGCATTTGCGTTTTCGTTCGCGCTTACGAAATGGCTGCTCGTTTTAAGAGCCTTGCCTGCGCCACTTACTCCGCTTTTTGCGTCGATAAATACGCCGATACTAGGATCTAGTAGCCGCACGAACGGTGCGAGCGCCAAAATAGAGCAGGTAGGATAGCAGCCTGGATTTGCCGTAAGCCGCGCCGCGCGGATCTTTTCGCGATTTAGCTCGGGCAGTCCGTAAACGGCGTGGGCTAAATTACGAGGGTCTAAATGCGTGGCGTAATTTTTCTCGTAAAGCTCGCGACTTAAGCGGTAATCAGCCGATAGATCGACTACCTTGACGCTTTTAAATTTTAAAATTTCGCGGGCAAATTCCATCGCTTTTCCATGCGGCAGCGCCAAAAAAATAAGATCGCATCTTTGCGCCGCAGCGGGAGCGTCCGCGGCTTCTACGCGCATCTCAAACACGCCGCGAAGCTGCGGGAAAATTTCGCTTATCGCGCCCTGCGTCGAAGCGCCCAAATACGAAATTTCAAAACTCGGGTGGGAAAGTAGAGCCTTAATCAGCTCAAGCCCCGTATAGCCGCTAACGCCGATGATGCCTACTTTTTTCACGCTAATTCTCAAATTTGATCGGCTTGTATTCGACGCTTAAAATTTCCACATCGCGTGTGCCCGATGGTAGCTGAAGCACCACCTCATCGCCCTCAGCTTTACCTAAAAGCTGGCGCGCAAGCGGCGTGTTAATATTGATGAGCTTACGCGAGATGTCCGCCTCGCTAAGCCCTACGATCGTGTAAACCTCCTCCCGCTCGGTCTCTACGTCCATAAAGGTAACGGTAGAGCCGAATTTTACGCGGTCGTGCTCGTAGGTAGAGGGATCGATGATCTTTGAGCGAGAAACGATGTCGCTAAGCTCGGCGATACGCGATAGCAGAAACGCCTGCTCTTCGCGCGCCGCGTGGTACTCGGCGTTTTCTTTCAGATCGCCGTGTCCGCGCGCGATGTCTATCTGCTGCACTATGTGGGGCAGCTTCACGCTCTGAAGCTCCTTGAGCTCGGAGGTGATCTTTTCATATCCGTAAAGCGTCATTGGTTCTGTCGTCATAATCTTCCTTTCTTTTTATCAAATTATATAAGCTTTAGCCTTAAAATTTTAGCTCGCGGGCTGCGTTAAAATTTTTGCCACGTTTTCGCTGGAGCCGAACTTTAGATAATCTCGCAGCTTCTTGCTCGCAAGTTTAAATTTCGCGGCGTCGCAGCGCTCATATGCAGAAAGTAGGTTTTGCGCGCTTACCTCGGATTGCAAAAGCTCCTCGTGCAGCGGCTCTTCGCCCAAAAAATCAAAAATAATATTCGCAAGCCCCACGTGCTTTAGCTTTACGAGCTTTCGCGCGAGCCAAACGTCAAACGCGCGAGCCTTGTAGCACAGCACGAACGGAGTGCCGATGAGCGCCGCCTCAAGCGTCGCCGTACCCGAGCAGATGAAGGCAAAATCGCAATCCTTAAGCGTAGCAGGAGTATCGTTTGCGATACTAAAGCCGTCCAGAGGCCCGTAAATTTCATCCCTTTGATCCATCAGATGCGGCGGGATTATTAAGGTTCGCTCGCTATTTTCAAATTTAGGCGCAAGGGCTCTAAAAATCGGCATCAGCCTTGAAATTTCAGCCCTACGCGAGCCCGGCATAAAGGCGATCTTGCCCTGTTTTTCGTAGCTTGATTTTTGGAATTTTATCTCATCAAGCAGCGGATGTCCCACGAAAGAGTATTTTGCGGTTTTAGCGCTTTGCTCGCTCGGGCGCGCGGTATCTTTATCTTTTGTTTCTTGTAGTGCAGCGTCTTTGCTTTCCGCTTCTTGCGGCACAGCGCCTTTATCTCCCTCGCAATCCGCGCCGAAAAATTTTGCCTCAAAAGGCCAGATTGAGAGCAGATTATCGCAAAACGCCTTCAGCTTCTCCGCTCTGTGCGGCTTCCACGCCCAAACCTGCGGCAGGATATAATATGAAATTTCCGCGCGCGCGCCGCTTTCTTTGATCGCGCGAGCAAGCGGCAGATTAAACGCGGGCGAGTCGATGAGTAACACGCGATCGCACTCCGCCGCAAGCCGCGTCATCTGCGCCATCGCACGCTTGGCTTTTAAAATTAGCGGCAAAATTTCTATAAAACCCATCGCCGAAAACTCGCTGCTTTTGTATATCGGCGAGCCAAGTTTTTCATCGAAAATTCCGCAAATCTCGCAAGCGGGATCGAGCTTTTTAAGATGCGCTAGAACCTCTTTGAAATGCAGATTCGCCGAGGGTTCTAAGCAAGAGATTAGATATTTCAAATTTAGCCTTTTTGAATTTTTGTCAATTATAGCAAAATGTGCTAAAATTAAACCGACAAAGGATTTAAGATGGAAAATTTTAAAATTTTAGCCGCTGCGGGGGCGTTTGCGCTTTTGCTTTGCGGCTGCGGCGGCTCGCTGGGGTATCAAAAGCGGCAGATCTCCGAAGATCCCGCCAAAACCGCGCGATTTGAAGCGCTTAGTAAATTGGGCGAGCCTGCTATCGTCGCGCGCGCCGCAGCAAGCGAGATCGCAGCAGACGTAGGCGGCGCCAAGCCCCACGTTAAGGTCGCGCAGTTTGCCTTCCTCGAAGAAATTAGCGCACAAGGAAGCGATCTGATCTATGCCTACTCGCTAAGCCCTGGCTGGGCGAGCTTGAAAAGCTCCGATCGGCAAAAATATCTCAAATTGCTAGCCAAGGATATTACCGAAAATGACTGCAACGCACCTAGTACGCGAGCTTTATTGCGAAGCGGAGTGCGTGAAGTGCACCGATTTTTCTACGATTATCCAAGCTCGCACCTACTTGATTCGCAGGTAAGCGAGGAGATATGCCGCAAAGCAGGGTTATAGATAAGTCTAGCGTAATTTTATGCCGCGGATTTGCATCGGCGCGAAAGCAAAATTTCGTGGTGTAAAATTTTACGATAATTTAAAAGACAAATTTTGCGGCGAGTTGCGGAGTGCGGTCGCAAAATTTAATTTAAGAAATTTCGAAAGTGAAATTTAGGCGATGAAATTGCGTGTCAGGCTATAAAAAGCTATAAAAATTTGTAGCGAAAAAAGATAAAATTTCGTAGCAAAAAAGCGGAATTTTTCTATGAATTTTGCGATTTAAGTTCGCATGGAATTTTATTGAAAAATTTGGCGCGACGGAATTCTACGCCACGCAAACTAAGTAGCAATTTTTGCATAGTAAAGAATTGAGTGCTAGAATTTTGCAGATAGAATTCCGCCCCGATAGGTCTGTCGCGAAATTTTAGTTAAAGAGAGAATATGAAAGAAATTTTAATCACCAACGACGATGGATTCGAAGCGCGCGGTCTTTTGGAGCTCGCAAGTGCGCTAAGATCGGTCGCAAACGTAACCATCGTAGCGCCAAGCTCGGAGAAATCGGCATGCTCGCACTCGCTCACGCTCACACGCCCGCTTAGATTTGTAAAGCTCGACGACGGATTTTTCAAACTCGACGACGCTACGCCCGCAGACTGCGTGTATTTGGCACTCCGCGCGCTGTATAACCGCAAGCCCGATCTGGTGATAAGCGGCATAAATCACGGCGCCAATGTCGCGGAGGACGTGACCTATTCTGGCACGTGCGGAGGCGCGATGGAGGGGGTCTTACAAGGCATTCCCGCGCTTGCGGTGAGCCAGTTTTACGTCGCGGACTCGCTGCAGCGATACGGATTTAATCTCGCGTGCGAGCTCGCGGTGGAGCTGGTCGAGAAAATCTTTAAAAAAGGCTTTCCTCTGCCGCCGAAGCAGTTTTTAAATTTAAATGTCCCTGCCGTTTCAAAGCAGGATTTTAAGGGGCTTTCGGTTGCGCCCTGCGGCGAGAAGCTCTATGATACCGACGCGCAGCTAAACCGCAATCCGCGCGGAATAGAGTATTATTGGCTCGGCAAATCCACGTTCGACTTTGATGCGAGCAGGAACGAAAACAGCGATATTTCAGCGCTTTTTAAGGGACGGGCGGCACTAAGTCCGATTAAGCTAAATTTGACCGCGCACGAGCAGATGAGCGCGCTAGAAAGGTGGATGAAAAACGATGAGTGAGATTGTAGTAGACCGCTTTTCGCGCTCGCGCCTGCTTTTCGGCGAGGATTTTGCAAGGCTTCAAAGCGCTAAAATTTTAATCTGCGGCTGCGGCGGCGTGGGCGGAGCGGCTATAGAGGCGCTATACCGCAGCGGCGCGGTAAATCTAAGCGTGATCGATTGCGATCGCTTCGAGATCACTAATCAAAATCGCCAGCTTGGAAGCGAGCACATAGGCGAGCTAAAATGCGAGGTTTTCGCGCGCAAATTTAAAGGCGTGACGCCGATTTCCGCTAAGATCGATGAGGAATTTTTATCTAAATTTGATCTGGCGCAATTTGATTTCGTAATTGACGCGATCGACGATGTGAGCGCTAAGATCGCGCTTGCGCTGCGCTGTAGCGAGTCTGGCGCGGGCTTCATAAGCTCGATGGGCGGCGCAAAGAGGCTCGATCCCGCTAAAATTGAAATCCGCTCAATCTGGCAGACGCAAGGCGATCCGCTCGCGCGCAAGATCAGATATGAGCTGCGAAAGCGCGGCTTTGCGGGCGATTTTGACGTCGTCTGCTCGAGCGAGCCGCCACGCGTCAAATCGATGGGTAGCTTCATGGGCGTGACCGCTAGTTTCGGGCTTTTCATCGCAAGCTACGTCGTGCGCAGGCTGATAGGCGATCGATAAATTTAAACGCTTAAAATTTTATAGCGTTTCGGCGTGCAGCTCCGTCTGGTTGGGTTTTGCGGTTAAATTTAAATTTGAATATTTTGAGCTTTTGATGATCCGAGCGCGCTTTGCATGCGGTACGGCGCGGCCGGTGCTTTGCGGCGCGCGATGCGGTTAAAATTCAAAAGCGGCGAAAGCGGAATTTTACCGGATGACGAAGATAAAATTTGCTCGGCACGAAGGTGAAATTTCATTGCTGCGAAGGATAAAATTTTATCCGCAAAGACCAGCACAGGCTCGGCGCGAGATGAAATTTAAGGACCACGCAAGCTACGCACGTAGGTCAATGTATACGGCGCGCAGTTTTAACAAGCGCATATAGCAAGCCTAGGATTAAAAATCTAAATAGGCGGATCGCAAGCTTGCTCGTGAGCGAAATTTAAGCAAGCCAAGTTTACGCAAATGTTCTTTGCGGCGAATTTTCATAGCAGCGCGATTTGAAATTTTATCGCGACTTTGCGCTTTTTGATGCAAGAAAAGGCGCGCTCAGGCAAGCAAAACCAAATTAGCGCGCATCGGTCGCCGCGTAGCGACTAAGCGTAAAGTGTAAGCAGGGCTCAAGCAAACGCAGCGGCAAGCTTACTTCTAAATTCCATTTTTTACCGCTCGCAAAAAGCGGAATTTAGAAATTTAATTTAAAGGAGCAGCGATGAATGAAATTTTTACACGCACGAGCGTGCGGAATTTTACCGAAAAAATGCCGAGCGACGATCAGATCGAGCTTGTGCTAAAAGCCGCGATGCAAGCCCCTAGCGCGGGCAACCAGCGCTCATGGGAATTTTACGTAGTACGCGACCGCACCACGCTTACGCTACTTAGCAGCGTCGGCACCTACGGCGGCTGCACGAAAGATGCGCCGCTTGCGATCGTGGTCTGCACGCGCAAAAGCGGCTTAAAATTCCAGCCCTACGCTCGCTACGACTGCGCTTGTGCGGCAGAAAATCTTTGGCTGGCGGCGCACCATTTGGGGCTTGGCACCACGTGGCTGGGCGTAGCGCCCGATATTTACGCGATGGAGCGCGTAAGAGAAATTTTGGATCTGCCTGGGCATTTAGAGGCGTTTTGCATTATGCCTTTGGGCTTTCCGTCTCGCGTCACAAAGGCGCATTCGCGCTTTGAGCCCGCTAAAATTCACTTCGTAGGCTAGATATGTTTATTTCGCAGAGCAAAATCGACGATCTTATCGCAAGCGACGGCGCGTTTTTGGACCTTACGACCGAGCTTTTGCGGGACTTTGTGGATCTAAACGCGCCCGCGCGGCTTTCGATCGTAACAAGACAGAATCTGATCTTTAGCGGCGGGCAGATCGCGCGCGAGGTAGCGGCGCGCTTTGGTTGCGAGATGCAGCATCTAGCGCGCGAGGGAAGCGCATTTTGTGCAGGAGATGAAATTTTTAGCGCGCAGGGGAGCTTCGAGAGCCTGCATAAAGCTTGGAAGATCGTTCAGATCGTGTTTGAGTACTCCTGCAAAATTTCTACTTACGCGCACGAGATGGTTGCGCTGATGCGAGAAGTTAATCCGCGCTGCGTGCTGGGTGCGACGCGCAAGAGTTTTCCTTTTGCGAAGGAGCTTTGCGTAAATGCGCTGATAGCGGGCGGCGGAACGATGCACCGCCTGGGGCTGCACGACAGCGTCCTATTTTTTTCAAACCACATCCGCGCGTTTGCGAGCTTTAGCGAGTTTTGCGCGCAGATCGCTAAATTTAAAGAGCGTGCACCAGAGCGAAAGATAATGATCGAAGTGGCGAGCGAGCGCGAATTTAGCGAGCTCTTAAAATACGCGCCTGATGCGATAATGTGCGATAAGATGAGCCCTGGCGAGCTTAGAGCCTGCGTTTTGAGGCGAGATGAAACGGCGCCGCAGATTAAAATTTGCGCTGCGGGCGGCATAAATAAAACCAACTGCGCCGAGTTTGCAGCTACCGGCGCGGACGTGCTCGTAAGCTCGGCGGTTTGGAATCAGGGCGTGTGCGATCTAGGCGGAAAGATAGAGCTTATCTAAATATTAAATTTTAAATTTAAGGCGCAGCATGCTAAGGCAAGGGATAAAAAGCGCGATTTATTAATAAATAAGAGTATATTTTGTAGAATTCTTAAAATTTCAAAAGAAGGATTTTCATGAAAAAAATTGCATTTATTTTAGCGCTTGCGGCAAGCGTTTCGTTCTGCGCGGATCAGCTGATAATCGCAGCCGGCGGTGGATATAAAAAGCCCGTCTCGGCCGTGATCGAAAATTTGAAAAAAGAGGGCATGGACGTGGCGGGATCGTTTGCCAACCTCGGCCAGCTCGTCATTCAATCGCGCGAGAATAAAATTTCATTCATCGTGGGCGACGAGGCGTTTTTGAAAAAAAGCGATCTAAATATCACTAAATTTGAGCGTATCGGCCGCGGCACGCTCGTTTTAGTAACGCCGAAAAATATCAAAATAAACGATGTCTCGGAGATCGCAAAGTTCGATAAAATCGCGATGCCTGATCCTAAAAAGGCGATTTACGGTATCAGAACGAACGAGTTTTTACAAAACGCCAAGATGGATGGGGTAAAAGATAAAATTTTAGCCGTCGCGGGCGTGCCGCAGGTGGTCGCATACGTCATCAACGGCGAGGTGCAGGCGGGCTTTATCAACAGCACCGAAGCGGTCGCCAAAAAAGATGAGTTCGGCTCGATCATCTACATCGACGAGAGCCTCTACAGCCCCGCATACATCGGCATTGCAAGGCTTAGCGCGTGCGGCGATGAGGCGCTTTGCGAAAAGGTGATGAAGGAATTTCAATCGGATCGCTCAAAAGAGATTTTTTCAAAATTCGGTCTTAAATGAGCGATATCGCTTGGATCGCGCATCCTCTGATACTAAGCGTCAAAGCCCTGTTTTGCAGCTTTTTGCTACTGATTACGGCAGGGCTTGCGATTGCGTATTTTTTAGCCTTTAGTAGATCAAAGCTTAAAAAAATCGTCGAAATTTTAGTGATTTTTCCGCTCATCTTCCCGCCGATCGCGACGGGATTTTTACTACTTTACGTTTTTGGAAAGAGCGGATTTATCGGCTCTGCGTTAAATTTAGACATCGTTTTTAATTTTTCCTCTTTGGCGCTTGCGGCGTTTTTAGTGGGGCTGCCGCTGTTTGTAAAGCCCGTGTGTGCAAGCTTTGAGTTGTTTCCGAAGAGCCTAATCGAAGCCGCGCAAATTTTAGGCAAAAACAGAGCTCAAATTTTCCTCCTCGTCATCCTTCCAAGTTCGCTTAAAACGCTCGGCTCCGCGCTTATTTTAGCGCTCTCGCGCGGGCTTGGCGAAGTGGGTATCACACTGATGCTGGGCGGAAACATCGTAGGTAAAACCGACACGCTAGGTCTTGCGATCATGGGCGCCGTGTATGACGGCGAGAACGAGCGGGCGCTGATTTTAAGCGTTTTGCTCGTGATTTTTAGCTCGATTTTATTCTTCGCGATAAGTCTTTTAGATAAAAAGCAAAATTTATCTAAATAAGAAAAATTATTTTTTAAGTATTTTTGGATAAAATTACACTCACATTTTACTTTAAAGGATTTTTCATGAAGAAATTTCTAATTTCATCAATTTTAGTCGCAAGCGCCTTGATCGCTCACGAGCACGGCGATATGCAAAATTTTGACCCTAAGACGGGCAAGCACCTCGTCATCACTATGGAGCAGCTGGGCGAGAAGGGCAACGTAACCGTCGGCGAGGTCGTAGCGGTCGAGACGAACTACGGCGTGGCATTTTTCCCGAATTTAAAAGGTCTTGCTAGCGGCGCGCACGGCTTTCATGTGCATCAAAACGCAGACTGCGGCGCGACCGAGAAGGGCTTAGGCATGAAAGCGGGCGGCCACTGGGATCCAAGTGATACCAAAAAGCACTCATTTGCTTGGGACGATAGCGGACACAAGGGCGATCTGCCTGCGCTTTTCGTCGATGCCGAGGGCAATGCGGTCTATCCGGTGCTAGCTCCGAAGATCAAGAGCCTAGATGAGCTAAAGGGCCACTCGCTAATGGTTCACGTAGGCGGCGATAACCACAGCGACCATCCGAAACCGCTCGGTGGTGGCGGCGCTAGAATGGTCTGCGGCGTTATAAAATAAGCGCTCGACAAAATACTTTGCGGAGCTTTCGCGCTCCGCAAATCTTTTCGATAAAATCAACCTCGCAAATTCAAGACGAAAGATGATCCTCGCGCTCAATCAGCATAAGGGCGTAAATTCCTGCCGTTACCGCCAAAATCACCGCCGCAATTAAAATCGTATATAAACCCAAGATCTTTTGTAAAAGCGCCGAAGCGATGCCGCCCACAACGAAACTGATTACGAGGGCTGCGTATATGAAAACCGAGCGCTTATCTTCGCTTTTACGGTGCATTACGTATTCGCCCAAAGAGATCATCGTCTTTTTGAGATTGCCCGTAGTAAAGGCATTGTTATAGCCTCTGCCGGCGACCTCGCTAAACGCCGTCGTTTGCATCGCCATCCCCAGTGCAAGCGGCGGCACAATATAGATATCTGGCATATCCGCAGGCAAAAATCCCACGATGGCGCAAAACGTAATCAGCGGCACTATCGTAGCAAGCCGCCAAAACGCGCTATGAAGTTTTGTATGCAGTATGCTTACCGCAAAAACGCCCGCCATAAAAGCAAGCATCGTAACGCCCTTCGTAAGCGCTCCGTTAAAATTCCGCGTCGCCAAATCCACCGAGAGAAAGGTAACGTTGCCCGTCTGCCCCGCCACTAGCGTGCCGCCGCGCTTTATGAAGGTATAAGCGTCGATAAAACCGCCGCAAAACGTCATCGCGATGCCAAAACCTATGCCCTGATAGATGTTTGCGCCAAGGCTCGTCCGCACAAAATTTAAAATTTTCATCCGGCTTCCTTAAATTTTTGAAAAATTATAGCGATTTGAAATAATTTTAAAATTTAGCCTGCTCGTATGCGCCTTTAAAATGAGCTTACGCGTGATTTCTATGCGCTTAAAAGCGGCTTCGCGAAAGAACGAATTTGCACGCCCGAGCGCACGTAAATTTAAAATTTACGCCTAAATTTAAAGCTCGTATGTCAAAGGCAAACTTGTCGGTAGCGCTCGCAAAATTTCAAAATTTAACCCTCTTTGCGACTTTTGCGAAGCTTAACTTTTTCTTCACGACTTTTTATTACAATCACGCCAACTTTCACAAAGGAGAGAAAATGAAAAAGATTGTTTTAGCAAGCGTTTTAGTCGCGGGCGTGCTGTTCGCCGCAGATTTTAGCTCAAGCAGCCCCGAGCAGATCAATGCCTCAGTAGCCGGTGCCGACGCCAAGAGCTTAAGCGAAGCGGCGTTTGAGATCGATAAGCGCGCAGGCGAGCTAAGAGCACAGGTAAGGGATCTCAAGCGCGGATTTAAGACGGAGTTTAAAAAGAAGCTGGACGCCATGAGCGTCGAGGATCGCGAGAAATTCCTAGACGAGTTTAGAAAAAACTATAACGTCCAGGCGGGCAAGCTAAGCGTCGAGCAGGCGGATAGGCTGGATATCGAGCTTAAGGATCGCGGTAATTTCGGCAAATTTAAAAGGCCCGCTCACGGGTTTGGCCCGCACAGATCGCAGGCTGCTGTCGGCGAGTGCGGTCATATGCCGCCTAAAGGAATGCGCGACGGTGCGGGCCAAGTAATGCCGCCAAGAGGCGATATGCCGTGCAATCAAAATGCTGGCGCCGCTGTGTGCCCTATGACGCAGCAATAGCTGCCCGCGCGCAAGCTATTTAGTTCCGCGCGATATTTGCGCGGAATTTTGTTTTAACAGATCGCGGCGTATAAATTTTAAAATTTAGCTTTGGAGCCTATGCGGCATAGTACCGATGAAATTTCGCAAAATTTTATCGGTGCAGGCGAGGTTTTGAAATTCTGCGCCGCGAAATTTAGAATTTCATAGCGGTGGAATTTTAAAGCCCAATGTTTTACCTGTAAATTTTAAAATTCCGCGGCGTGAAAATTTTATATCGTAAAATTTTTAGTTTCTTGCGCCGCGCCGCGCGAATAATACTAGGCGAGCAATCTTACAAGCCTAAATTTAGTAAGCATACTTTTAAGCTAAGACGCGCTGTTTCACTGCGATAAAATTTGCCGTGAAATTTCGCAATTAAATTTTACGTGGAATTTCACAGGGTATAATTTCAAAAATTCTACGCAAGGAGGCGGGCTATGGCAAGGGTTTTGATCGTCGAGGACGAGGGGATGCTGCTAGATATGATGTGCACCTATATGCGCGGCGCGGGGCACGAGGTAAGCGGCAGTAAAAGCTACGACGAGGCACTCGATCTGCAAGATGAACTGCAAAGCTCCTATACGGGCGGCACGGTGCTGCACCTGTATATGAAAGAGCGATCAGCTCGGTAGAAGCCTGCAAGGACCTCGTGCGCGGTGTGGTAAACAACTATAAGCTGCCATATATCACGATAACGCCTGCTTTTAGCGTCTGCGCCAAACACGGTTACATCAGCGGCGAGCACGAATACTGCCCAAAATGCGACGAGTAGCTTTTGGCGGAGTTTAAGACGGCAAATTCCTGATTAAATTATTTTAGATTAATAAGAATAAATCCCATAAGATGATAAAATACCGTTTTGGAAAAATTTGAAACGGTATTTTATGAAAGAAAGATATGGAATTTAAAGACTTTAAAGACGAAAACTATGTAAAATATGATTTTTTATTTTACAAACCCATATGATTGAGAATTTGTATAGTATAGAAATTAAGGAATTTGTAATGACTTTTAGATATAAAATTAAGTGTAATACTTGTGGTAGAAATATTTTAGTACGCTTTGGTATGGGGTATACAGAGTTTCAAGAGTGTGAATTTAAATGTGATCAATGTTCATCTGATATAAAATTTTCCATAACAGCTAAACCCCCGCAAGCAATTATAGATTACCTAGAAAATTGCTCCTATAGTGATTTTCAAGATAGTTTATTCCCAGATGATAATAAAAAGTATTTAATAAAAAATTTTCATCAAGATTTTTTATCTACAAAAAAAGATGGTTTTTTTATAGCGTATTAGAGTTAAATAAAATATTAGAGAAAAGATTTTCATATTCTGGTTCTGCCGAGGGGGTATTAGTGGCTAACTTTACTTTTTTAGAAAAAAATTGGAGAATTGTTAAGCAAGCATGGCAGATGAAGAATAACAATAATAATAATTTTATTGAAGATGTATTAAAAAAATATGAAAGTATAACCATAGAAGGTGTTTGTGGTTTTGAGGATATACTTTTTGACTTTAATAATACAGTGCTAGCGCCTGAATGTTTGAAATATAATAAAATTGCCGAAAAACTAGTACAAGAGTATAAAAGTAAAAAGAGTAAAAGAAAAGAGTTTTTAAAACTAATGGAATACTACAGAGATAATTTGATGGTAGATCATATGGAAAAGTTTTTTAATATATATAGTGACTTTTTCGACTTATACAATGATTTTAGACCTTTTTTAATGTATACAAACCATAAGCTTGATATAAATCTTGATATAAATATAGCAAATCATAATTTCCATAGAACTAAGATGTTTTATGGAAATTTATATGAAGCCTATACTTCAAATATAATTTTTATTTCTCTTTTGCATAACATACATAAAGGAAGGCGATTTGATGAATTTTGTAATTTGACCTTGTCAAAGTATTGTGGGCTCGATAAGTCAAAAAAAACCGAAAACTTTAAAAATACGGAAATGTTTATTTTTTTTGATGATTTTTTGACAAATAAATTGAGAAATGCCTCTCATCATGGGAATATTAAAATGATCGACAATGATGTTTTGGAATATAAATCTGGCAAAGAATCTTTAAAAAGGTACACTATGCATTATGGTCGATATATGCAGATATGTGTAGAATTATTTATTAGATTTGTATCTTTACTACAACTTGAGATATGCTTTTTTTATATATTTAATAAAAAAATAAAATCAGACTTGAAATAGTTTATGTTTGTATTTTAATATAAACATAAACTATGCTGTTTGCCTATCGAGATTCACTTAAAGACAAACTATATGTAGGTTTAAATTTAGCCGTGCCTGATGGAAACAGAGCTAAATTTACGCTTATTTCTCTCCTAGCGGCCAATAAACGATCGGTTCGGCTCCAAGTCTTGCTTCGCCGTGATACATGCCGAGCTTATCTTTCATCCACGCAAAGCCTGTGTGTGCGTGCTTATCGATAAAGATGCCGCCGAGTCCTTTGTCTATCCCGGTATTATGCGGGTGCTTTTGCAAGATATTGCGGCAGGCTACGCTTTAAATCAATGCTGCGGCTGTCCGTGTTTAGCCCGGATCACAAATGTCTTGCCGCGATTTGCCTTTGCCCTAAAATTTGCACGATCTCATCTAGGCTTAAAATTTTGCCGTGCGAGTCAAAGCCTACGTTTAGTATGCGCCCCCCTAGGCTGGAAGCGCGGTCGTGCAAGTGTCCGTGAAGCATAAAAGAGCCTTTCTGGGCGCGGTTGTGCTCCTCTACGGGATAGTGAAACATGCAGATACTCATGCCCGTTTTGCCGTCCTTTATCGCGCCCGCGCCACCGTCAAAATTCAGCTCCTTGTAGTGCAGGATATCGCTAAAGATAGGATTTCCGTCGTCTTTTAGCTCGCGTAGCAGCGCTTCTTTGTTTTGGCTAATGAGCGTATCGTGGTTGCCTAAAATCAGCACATGCGAGCCGTTTAGCCTACGCGCAACGCTTTTTAGATCCTTTAATTTATTACAAAATGCAAAATCGCCCAGATCATAAACCGTATCCTCGGACCCCACTACGGCATTCCAGAGCTCTATTAGCCTTTCATTCATCTCGGCTACGTCGTTAAAAGCCCTAAATTTAGGGCAGTATTTCATAATATTGCCGTGATAAAAATGCAAATCGGAGGTAAAAAATATCATCATTTTTCCTTTAAGCTTTAATCGCTGCATCAAATTTACGCTTTACGTAAATTTGCACCTGGGCTCAGCGGCTTTGAACATGGCGGCGCAGTATCAAATTTGAGCTTTACGTAAATTTGCACGGCGTCAAATATTCGCACTAATCGTTAAATTCTTTCCAAAAATTCTTTTATAAAGCCTAGCTTGCCCTGCTCGTCAAGGGATTTGAATTCTCGCTCGTTTGCTTTGATGTGATCGACCAATGGGTGAAATTCCTCATCGAGCTTAGTTTTATCCAGTTTGCCGGAAAGCGCCTCGTTTTTACTGCGAGCGAAAAATTTATTCACGAGATAATAAGGCGTTTTCATCTTAAAGCAAAAATCGTTCTGGCTCGGGATATACACCATAAAGCCCTCGAATTTCGCATCTTTGACTATATTTTTTAACTCCGAAAAGCTCGTTTTTAGATACTGCTCGCCCTCTTTATAAAAAGGTCTTTTTAGTGCTCCGTCAGTGCTTGCAGCGATTTTATCCAGCTCAAATTCGCTCTCTTGCGCACCGGTTTTAGCGTCGATAAGTCCGATAAAGGTCTCGCCTAGCTCCTCTTCTACGATGTGCGGATCGCTCTCGTCGGTGATCTCAAATAAAAAAGTTTTATTTGGATAGCGTTTGAAAATCTCTTCAAATTTACGGCAGTGCTCGCGCGTCATCTGTGCAAATCTACTATCGGTCGATCCCGTCGTGGAGTAGATGACGCGGCGGTTAAAGCTCGCGCTGCTTTTGCCGACATCTACGTAGGTGCAACACCCCAAAAAGCCGTTTACCTTTCGCACGGCAAGCACGGGCGTATCGTCCGTGATATCGATAGGATAAAGGCTTTTGCGCGAGGTAAATTCCGAGTAGTTATAGACCTTTTTAAACGGGCGCACGATGATATTTAGATTCTCGTCCATTATGAGCCCGCGCATCTCGAGCAACGCCTTATCCCAATCGGCTTTGAAAAAGACGCGTTTTGAGTATTTGTAGGTGCGAAGCTCTGGGTAAAGCTCGCTTTGACGCGCACTCCAGAGCCTTTTATCCTGCGTGGCGGCGATATATTTTTTCGTTACGTAGGTGTTTTGCGCCGCATCAAAGGGCAGATCGCGCCTGTTTAGAGCTGCCGCGTCTTTGATCTTTTGCGCTACGCTTTCGCTCATAGGATTGACGGGCGGGATCAAAATTTCGCCCTCTATTTTGTTGTTTGCGACCTTGATAAACATCGCTATCACGGTATCTTCATCGACGCCGTGCTCGGAGGCGAAGAAATTTTGCATTCTAAAGCACTCGAAAATAAATCCATTCTGGGCGGCTTGCTCTTTTAGGCTTAGCAGCTCTTTGGTGCGTGCACTCACGTTGCTAAGCACGATAAGAACGTCTTTGGTCTTGTTTTCCAGGGCAAATTTATACGCCTGCTTTATCTCGCGGGCGACTTTGCGCTTCGCGTCCTCCAAAAGCTTCGGCGACCAAGTATAAATCCCCGCCTCATCAGTTAAAAACATATCGTTTTCCAGATGATAAATTTGCGCCTGCGGATATTCATTTTTAAATTCTTTAATCTTCTCTTTTGCGAAAGTCGTTTTACCCGAGCCCGCGTGTCCGCGAACGACTATAAATTTTCTCATTTTACCGCCTTGATTTTATGTGGCGATATTCTACCTGAAATTCGTATATTTTTCTATCGTGTGCAAAATTTTAGGCAAAAGTTAAATACGAATGAAAGTAAATTAAGACAACCGAAGTTTTATTGCCTGCGATAAAATTTAGTATGTAAATTTTTAAATTTAACTCGTATTGTAAAAATTAAATTTACGTTATTTTTTTGGCAAAATAGGTCTGTTGGGCTTTATGTGACATAAAGGCGAGAAATTTAGCGACTGAATGTAGCTCGTTAGTTTAAAAAAAGCAAAGCGTTTGCCAAAACCGTCGCAAATTTACCTCAATCTTCTATCTCAAAGTAGTAAGAAATAGGCAAAATTCGACCCTTTTTGTCGATAAACACGTTTTTGTAGTCTATTTTGGCGGCCGTCACGTCGCCCTCAAAAACAGATATGTCGTCAAATATCGGTTCTATGGCGACCTTGCCGTCTATGCCTAGGCAACCGCTTTTTCTATTTACCCTGAAATTTAACATTCCGCCGTAAAACTCATCAAATATATAGTCGAATTTTTGTGGCTCAAGGATAAATTTACCGCTTTTATCTATGATACCCCACAGCTCGCCGACCCTCACTACGGCACGTTCTTCTTTAAATTTATTTACTTCGTCAAAACGCGGTTCTATCGCGAAATTTCCGCTTTTGTCTATAAAACCCCATTTGCCGCCCGATTTTACGGCCGCTAGTCCTTCGCTAAAGAGCGACGCTAATTCAAATTTAGGCTCTATAACGACGCTTGCGTCCTTGTCCACAAAGCCATAAAGTCCGTTAAATTTTACGGATGCTAAGCCTTCTGTAAACTTTAATGGGTAGTTGAAATTTAGCTTTGAAACGGTAGCGCCGCTTTTGTCTATCACGCTCCATTTATCGCCGATGCGCACCGAGGCTAGTCCATCAGAAAACGACCTTACCTCGTCATAGCGCGGAGGAATGATTGTTCTGCCGTTTTTATCCACGTAACCGTATTTCATCCTGCCGCATTTCATCTCGCCCACGAGTATCGCGCTATCTTTAAAGGCTATACCCATATCGTCAAATTTGGGTTCTACTACGACCCTGCCTGTTTTATCTATGAGGCCGAATTTACCGTTTTTGGCGATGCCTGCTAGCCCCTCGGTAAAGCTAGTTTTAAAGCCCGTACCGGGCGCCAAACGCACGACAAGTCTGCCGTTTTCGTCCATAAAAAAGGCCTGTCCGCCTATAAAAACCACGCAAAGACCGTCAGAAAAGGTTCCCGTGACCATAAAATTTTTACCTACGGCTTTTATGTTGCCGTCTTTATCCACAGCATTGCCGTCCGCAAAAACCAGCCCGTAGTCCGCTAGCTCACCCTGCCCGATTATCTTAGCTTCAAGACCGAGCAAGCCTAAGAGAAGTACCGCTAAAATTTTTTTCATTTTTGCCCTTTTTGTAAATTTGAGGCTAATTTATCCCGCCCAGCAGCTCTTGCGTCTGTTCGAAGCTAAATCCCTCTTCGGCGCCTTGCTTGAGGAAGTTATCTATAAATTCTTTTTTCGAGATGGCGAGGTCTAGCTCCTTGTCGCTGTCTCTTTGATACGAGCCGATGCGGCTGGTCATTTTGTTGGTCATGCCGCCCGTGCTGGTTGCCGCGGCTAGGTTGCTGTTTTTATCCATCGTGACCGCGCCAGCTTTTTTGGTTGAGCCGTCCATGATCGAGGCATCAAGCTCGTTAAATCCGTCGGCGGTATACCGCGCCCTTGCCCGCGTTGAAATTCGGATCGTCCTCAAGCACCATTATCGCCGCCGTTACGGCATCCATCGCGCTGCCGCCCCGTTCAAGCACGGCCTTGACCCGCCAAAAGCGCCCGGTTCATCGGCTCCTCGCGGATTTTAAATTCCTCCTTGGTTAGATCAAGACCGCTAGTGCCACCGTGAATGACGATGACTGGGGGAAATTTCTCCTGCACATTCGCAGCCGTTAGCCCGAGCAGGGCCAGACTCGCCGCCATAAAAACGGCCTTTGAGAGTGAAAAGTGCTTCATATCTCATCCTTTCGAAAAAATTGCAGAATTTTAAGAAATGATATAACTTTGCACTTTTCGTTTTGCTTAATCAAATGCGAATTTGGCTGGGTCTAAATCTAATGCTTTGAGCTTAAAATTAAGCTTCCGTTGCCAAATTTAACGTGGTTGAATTTATGGCACAATCTGATGGATCGATTTAAATTTTATAATTTTGAGTTTGAGCGTTGGCAAAATTTAATTACCGCAGCTCGATAAATTTCAACCGCGCGTCATAAAATTTTAGCGCACGACCGTATCTTAAACGGCACTACGCAAGCAAGCTCAAGCACGCACCCGCCGGCAAAGCAGGCTTCAAATTAAAAGCCTCAAGCTCACCGTGCGCGATCATTTAGTGTTGCGTCGGAACCGACGCCAGTATGTTTTGACGGCTCAATCGCAGCTTTTTTCTCCGCGGCAAAGGCGCGCCAGGTCGTATTTTAGCAGCACCAAGCCAAGGCCTAGCAAGAAAAGGTCTTTAAAGATAAAGCCGTCGATCTTACCTAGCTGCGGCAGTAGGCTGAGCGTGCTCAGCGCCATGACGATCACGATGAGATTGCCCACGATGCCCGCCTTCGGCTTGAAAAAGCCCGCGATGAGCGAGAGATAGCTCACGGTCTCCACCACGCCCAAAAAATAGCTCGCGCCGGCGTCCCCGAGCGCTGACGGTAAAAACGAAAGCCACGTCTGCGAAAAAAGCGGCTTTAAGGCCTCCACCTCGAACTCAAACCACTTGTAGTTGCCCATCACGGCAAGCACGATGATAACGGAAAGTCTGGCGAATATAATATCTGCGTCGCCTGCGACAAATTTTTTTACGATCTCCCTCATACGGCTCCTTTGTAAATTGTGTAGCGGTATGATAGCGAGCTTGCGTGTAGGCTACGTGAAGGGGCGAAATTTCAAATTTCAAATTCCTCGGCTTCACGAAATTCTGTCCCTCCACAAAATTCCGTGGCTCCGCGAAATTTGAAATTCCATGCCGCGCGCCTTAAAATTTAAAGCGAGCTCAGCAAATTTCAAGGCGCGAAGTGGTGCGAGCTGCCGCGAAATTCCATCGAGCTTTGCGGCGTGCGCGGGCAAACCTCGGCGATGATATTGATCGAAACACCCGCCTTAGCGGTAATCGCGTAGATTTTGGGCAAAAACTTCGGCGCGAAGCTGAACAAAATCTCGTACTCCTCGCCGCTTTGCAGCGCAGCCTCGCTAGGGCGGGCGATCCAGCGCGCACCCACGCCGCTAGCCTCCAACAGGCGGGGCAGATCCTGCGCGAGCCCGTCGCTAATGTCCATCGCCGCGCTGATGAGCTTCGCCGCCTTGTAAAAAAACTTATCGCGCAAAACAGGCCTGACGAAGCGCGAATTCTTTGAAATTTTTGCGCGTAGATCCTCGCGCAGATCAAACACAGAGCCTTCGTATGCTAGTCTTTGCGGCGCAGAATTTTCGCATGCGAGGCTTTGCGCCGTAGGGCTCTTGCGATCCTCTCCGCTTCGTGACACGGAATTTTGCGCCGAAATTTCGGCGTTCAGGCTCTGCGGCTTGACATACGCAGGAAAAATTTTATCGTCCAGACTTTGCAGCTCAAGGTCCAAAATTTGCATTGCCAAAGTTTCAGCGTCCAGATTCTGTAGCTTGGCATGCGCAGGTGAAATTTTATCACCCGGGCTTCGCACCTCATCGTCAGGATTTTGTGCCGTCGAAGCCTCGGCGTTGAGACCTTGCGGCGCGGTGCTTGAGTTTTGTGCCGACGAAATTTTATCGTCCCAGTTTTGCGTCTGCGAGCTAGCGGGCGAAATTTCATCTCTTAAAAGCACTGCCAGATCGCGCCCGACGCTGCCTAGCTCGCCCGTATGCGCGATGAGATCACCCACGCGCGCGCCGCTGCGAAACACAGGGCGCTTGCACTTGCCGATCAGGCTCACGCTAAGCGCGATGCGATCCGAACCGATCGTGTCGCCGCCGATGATCCGTATGCCCCACTCCCGCGCCGTATCGCTCACGCCCGCGCACAGCTCGTCGATCTCGCGCGTGCCGATCTCGCGCGGCAGCGCAAGCCCCAGCAGGGCGTATTTGGCGCGCGCATTCGTCGCGATCATATCCGAGATGTTTACAAGCATCGCCTTTGCGCCGATCTCGCGCAGGCTCAGCCAGCCGCGGCGAAAGTGCACGCCCTCGACAAAAAGGTCCTTACAATACGCCCGCTCGCCGATTACGGCGCAATCATCGCCGTTAAGCTTCGATCTAAATTTCTCAAAAATATACCGCTCTTTATCCATACGCCCTCCGTTAAATTAGCGTTACGCCGCAGCCGCGCGAAAGCTAAGAAGCCCTAATTTGTGGGCTCTTGTTTAAATTTCGCCGCACACGCGCAGCAGGAGTTTTACGCTCCACTTTGCAAGATTATAGCGTAAATTTAGATTTTCGCCGCGCGAGTTTGGCTGCGGGCTTCGCGGTGCGGCTCGATAGCAAAATTAGCAATCGCATGGATTTTGAGGCTTTGGCGCGGCTCGGTATAATTTGATGTGGACGGAAGCCTGCGATAAAACAGCGCCCGAGACTATCTCTTGCATGCGCCCGCCTACGCGCACTCCCCCAGATGACGGCTCTTTTAAACGGCAAGTTTGAAAATTTAAAATTTAGCCGTAACCGCTGGCAAGATTAAATTTAAACGCTGCGTAAGCGTAGCAAAGATAGAATTTAGCGCTAAATTTAAAACCGTAATGCGACATTCAAGCAAGGAGATAAAATGAACGAGGCGAAACCGGATGAGCCGCTGCTAATCGTAAAAAGGGCGAGGCGTTTTTACGGGCCTTTTTATGCGGTAGTTAAAATTTTGCAATTTTATCTCGCCATTGTTTTTATAATGCTTGACAAGCCTTATGCGCCTATCGTAGGCTGGGTGATGCTAATCGGGCTTTTTTACGCAGAGATTATCCCGAATTGCTTTAAATTTATTGCGTGCTACGATGGCAAAGTGATAGTAAGATATATCTTTTGGCAAAGAATTCTAAAATATGATGAGATTAAATATATTGCTACATTCGCATATCTGCTGGGAGGCGAAACACTTTGCCTAAAACTAAAATTTAATTTGGCAAATATCGTATTTAATCTAAGCTCGATTATTTTGCCTTTAAGCTATATAACAAAAGAAGATTTTGAAAAATTAAAAATTTTAATGAGCGATAAAAATATCGAATACAGGGATTTTATCTGAGGAACGAAAATGGGTTGCTATCGTAGTTATCAAACTATAAAAACAGGCGGATTTTTTAATTTCGCCATGAAATTTCTTGTTACAATATTTTTTGCGATTGTTCTATTCGGCTACGACGGTAATGAATGCCGCAACGAATACAATAATAAGGCGTTTTCTATTATAGCTGATAATTTAAAGGATAAGGAAAATAGAGATTGGACGTGCGGGTCTATTGACAACTATGAATACTTCATAAATTTTTACGGACCTAGCAATGATGATTTAGAAACTTTATTAAAGAATGTAGCAGAAGCGGCACAAATTCCAAATGTCAAAATTACTATATCGGTTTATGAGAGATATTGGAAATGGGGCAGCAAAACTCCGCCACCATTTGGCAAGAATATATTAACCGTAAAATTAGACACAAAATCAAATTAAGGAAAATGAAATGCTGAAATTTACAAAGTGTTTCTTTTTGATAGTCGCCGCATTTATATTATTCGGCTGCGACGGTAGAGAATGTCGGAATCAGTATAACGACAAAGCAGAAGAAATAATATTTGAAGGAATAAGAGACTTAAATCATCTAGGCGGTTCTTGGTCTTGTGGAAAAATTACCGATAGATATGAGAGCATAGTAAACATTTATGGCGCTAGAGATGATGATATAAAGTTGTTCTTAAATAATTTTTCAAAAGTTACCGACATACCAAATGTTAAAATCACGATAAATGTTTATAAAGGCATAAGGTTGGCAAATAAAAATTTGCCGCCAAATGATGAGCCTCTATTAATCTTAAAATTAAATACTCAATCGAGTCAAACAGAATAAAATTTCGGGCGGCGCAAACCGCCCGAAACGTAGCCCGAAGTACCGCGCCAAGCCCTTACTGCTCGTAAAAGCCGCTCGGTTTGGAGATCGTGTCGATGTAGATGTTTTTGGTCTGGGTGTAGTGATCCAGGATCATCTTGTGCGTCTCGCGACCGATGCCCGATTCTTTGTAGCCACCAAACGGCGCGCCGGCGTGGATCTGGTTGTAAGTATTGACCCACACGCGACCCGTCTCAAGCAGGCGTGCGACCGTGAGCGCTTTTGCGATATCGCGCGTAAATACGGCGCCGCCTAGTCCGTAGAGGCTGTCGTTTGCCATACGGACGAGCTCGTCTTGATCTTTAAATTTAATCACGACGCCCACAGGGCCGAAGATCTCCTCTTGCGCCACGCGCATGTCGTTGCGCACGTCCACTAGTAGCGTAGGCTCGACGAAAGCCTCTCCCGCGCTATGTCGCTTGCCGCCCACGGCGATCTTAGCGCCCTCCTCTACGCCGATTTTTACGTACTCTAAAATTTTATCGGCTTGCTTTTTGTTGATCTGGCATCCCATCTGGGTGTTCGGATCGAGCGGATCGCCCACTTTGATACGCTTAAATTTCTCCACGAGCGCCGGTACGAATTTATCGTAGATACCCTCCTGCACGAAGATCCTACTTCCTGCGCAGCAAACCTGACCTTGGTTGAAAAGAATTCCCAACTGCACGCCGTCGATCGCAACGTCGAAATCGCAATCGTCAAAGATGATGTTCGCGCTCTTGCCGCCAAGCTCAAGCGTAGCAGGGATGATCTTTTGCGCCGCGGCTAACGCGATGCCCCTGCCGACTTCGGTCGAGCCCGTAAATGCGAGCTTGTCAAGCCCTTTGTGAGTGCGGACGAACTCGCCTGCCTTGCTTCCCTTGCCGGTTACGACGTTGATGACGCCCTTTGGAAGCAGCGGCGCGATTAGGCGGATGAACTCCAAAATGCTAAGGCTGGTTTCGGAGCTTGGCTTAAATACGCACGTATCGCCCGCGGCAAGTAACGGAGCGAGCTTCCACGCGCCCATCAAAAACGGGAAATTCCACGGCACGATCTGTCCTACTACGCCGATCGGCTCGCGTAAAACGACGGATAGATAGCGCTCTTTTAGCATATTCGCGCTGCCCTCCTCGCCCAAGATCACGCCCGCAAAATAACGGAAATGCTCGATCGACCACGCCACGTCGACCGCGCGCGTCTCGCGGATCGGCTTGCCGTTGTCGATAGTCTCTACGGTGGCGATGAACTCGGCGTTTTGCTCCAGGACGTCGGCGATCTTATTTAGCAGCGCGCTGCGCTCATAAACGCTGGTGCGGCGGAAGCTCTCAAACGCCTTGCGGGCTGCAGCGACCGCTCTATCGACGTCCGCCTTGCTAGCATCTGCGATCTTTGAAATTTTCTCGCCGGTAGCGGGATTAAAAACGTCTAGGCTCGCGCCGCCTTCGGCACCCACAAACTCGCCGTCGATGAAAAGCTTATAGCTTGGTTGGATTGTAGCCATGCTTACTCCTTTGTGAAATATGACATTCGCTATTATATATCCGCGGCGATTAATGCGGCATAAATTTCGGAGCGAAAATCGGTTAAAATTTCGTAGTGTGTAAATTTAAGAAGTACGCGGCGCGTGCGAAATTTTAAAATTTGATCTGCGCGTGCGACAGCGGAGGGTTTGAGGAATTTTGAAGCGGCGTTAAATTTAAGCGGGCGCGAGCGGCGAAATTTCAAAAGGTAACGTTTATGAAACGAGAGCGGGAATTTGGCTACGATAAAATTTCAGAATTCGGATTTGTTAAATTTTAAAATTCGGTTGCTTTGAAATTTTAAAATTTGGCTCCACCGGAATTTTGAATTCGGCTTCGTTACAATTTTAAAATTTTGCGAGGTAAAATTTTAGAAACATTTTCCGGAATAAATTTCTAAAACTATCTTTAGCGGAGTGGGCGGGCGGTTTAAATTTACGGCGCGCGACGATCGAGTCCGCACCCGCAGCCCGAAAGGAAGCCTCCGATAAAATTTTAAAATTTTACGGGATTAAATTTCTAAAGCATTTTTTGAAATGAAATTTCTACAACTATCTTTCGCGCAAACTTTGCAAGCCCCTTAATGCTCGCTCGTAAAACTCGCTTGAGCGGCACCCGAGTATGACGAGAGTACAGCGCCGAAAGACGGCATTACAATTAATCTCAGGCGTTTCGTAAAAGCATATACAGGCGGTGTAACCCGCCCTACTCGCAGCCCTCGGGCGCAGCGGGCGTAACTACTCTGGTTCGCAGCCTAAATCTCGTGCACACAGTTTCAGACGCAGAAGCCTAACCACTCTAGCGCGCAGTCGGACGTAGGAGGATAGCTATTCGCCGCGGCTCGTACACAACTCAGACTCATAAGCGAATCGCCCGCGCCGCAATTTAAACACAGTGATTCAACCGCTCGCGCTGCGGCTCGCGGTTCGTTTGAGCAAGAAATTAAACTATATGTGCAAAGTTTCTGTCGCGGCAAAAACCATACTCGAGCTTTTCTAGCCGAGAGATCAAATCGCTTAAAATTTTAAAATTTAGGCTCGAAAAAGGTCTCTTCGTGGATATTGGCAAAGGCGGCTTGCAGGCTGATAAAAAACCTCGGATGGGCCTTTTCGTACTGCGCCAAAAGCTCCTTCGTAGCGGCGCGTGCGGTAGGCTCCTTGCCGCCGTATTGCCTCGCGGGGCAAACCTCCTCCTCGCGCATGATCGGAAGCTCGTTATCTCTGGCGCAGGCGGCGATTTGGCGCTCGCGCGTGAGAATGAACGGGCGGATGATCACAAGCCCGTTTTCGGCGACGTAGCGCGGAGCGAGGGTGCGCAGCGCGCCGTTGAAGGTGAAATTCATAAAAAAGCTTTCCGCGGCGTCGTCGAGGTGGTGGGCGATGGCGATCTTATTAAAGCCGTGTTCGAGCGCGTAGGAGTAAATGTATCCGCGCCTCATACGCGAGCAAAAGCTGCAAAACGTGGTGTTCGCGCGGATTTTTTCCTTGCCAAATTCAAAAATTTTAGTATCGATTATCTCGTAGGGGATCTCGTGCTCTTTAAAATGGGCGCTTATCTCGCGCAGGTCCTCGCCGATACCGTAGGTGACGGTAACGGCTCGAAACTCCCAATCTAGCGGGCTTACGCTTTGGAAATGCTTCAGCACGTGCGCCAAGCTCATGCTGTCCTTACCGCCGCTAAGAGCTAGTAAAATTTTATCGCCGCGCTCGAACATCTTGTATTTGGCGTTGGTTTGTCCGACCTGTCGCAGTAACTTTTTGGAGAGGTTTATCATAACCTTTCGATCATTTTTAGGACGAAATTTGCGCTCGTTTGCGCGCTTTTTACCATAAACTCGTCAAAGTCGAACTCGGCTTTGTGTCCCGCCTCGTCGCTTATCGCGCGCAGCACACAAAACGGCACGCCCAGCGCGTCGCACACCTGCGCCACGCTCGCTCCCTCCATCTCGACCGCGCTCGCGTCAAACATCCGCTCGATCCAGCTCTTGCGCTCCTCGCCGCTTACGAACTGATCGCCGCTAGCGATAACGCCCGATTTTAGCGTGATACCTAGCTGCTCGGCGACGCTTTGCGCTATGGAATTTAGCTTCGCGTCGGTTTGGACTGAAATTTTACTTCCAGGCACGAATCCGTGCGGATGCCCAAACGCCGTGATGTCCAGATCGTGCTGCACGAGCGAGGTGGCGTATAAAATTTCACCGATTTTAATGCCGCGCTTCAAAGCTCCCGCGACACCCGTAAAAATGAGCGCGCGCGCGCCGAATTTCTCGATCATGACCGTAGCCGTCAGGGCGGAATTTACCTTGCCGATCTTCGAATATGCGATCACTAGATCGTGACCGTTAAGCTTGGCGGCGTAGAATTTATTATTCGCATGCTCCACAGCCTCCACGCTCACGCCCCGCTCGCGCAGTGCGGATAGCAGCGGCTCGATCTCTTCTGGCATAGCGCCCAAGATCGCTACTTTCATCCGTTCTCCTTTGCAAATTTCAGAAACTCGTCTAAGCTCGCAAGATCCGTGATGCTAAAGGTCGGCTTCTGCGTGATCTTTTTGTTTATACCTTTTAAAACCGCTGCGCCGAACTCGACGAAGCAGTCCGTCTCGCCCTCGTAATTTTTGATACTTTGTTTGTAAAGCACAGGACTGATAAGCTGGGCTTTAAGCAGCTCCAGCGCTTCGGATTTCACCCTGTATGCGCGCGCCGTGGCGTTAGCGACGACCGGGGCGAAGCTCTCTTTTAGTGCGGGGCGCAAAAATTCCAAAAGCTCGTCGCTAGCGCTTTGTAGCATCGGGCAGTGGCTTGCGACGCTCATATTCAGCAGCATCGCGCGCTTTGCGCCCGCGGCTTTAAACTCGTCCTCGAGTGCTGCGAGATCATCTTTTTTGCCCGCGACTACGATCTGCCCGTCGCAGTTATAATTCGCCGCCCACACCTGCTTGCCTGCGCTCGTCGCATCCGCGCAAATTTTCTCGACCGCCTCGTCGGCAAGAGCCAAAATCACCATCATTCCGGCGCCTTTGCCCTCGCAGGCGCTCTGCATAAGCCTGCCGCGAATATTTACTAGCTTTAACATCTGCTTCGGCTCCATGCCTCCCGCAGCACTTAGCGCGCTAAACTCGCCCAGCGAATGGCCGAGTAAAAACTGCGGAGCGATACTAAGCTTTTCTTGATCCGCTCTTTCTTGCAGCGCCGCAAGCGCCATCATAGAATTTAATGCAATCGCAGGCTGCGTAAATTCTGAAACGTCAAGCTTGTCGCTAGGCTCAAATAGTAAATTTTTAAAATCGATGTCGGTAAAACTTGAAGCCTCATCCAAAAGCGCGCGCGCAGATTCGGAGTTCTCGTAAAACTCCCTGCCCATGCCTACACTTTGGCAGCCCTGCCCCGGGAAGATAAAAGCAAATTTCATAAAAAAGTCCTAATGCTCGTGATGGTGCCCGCCGCAGCACTCGTGATCTTTCCGGTGATCGTGACCTCCGCAGCATTCATGACCGTCTGCATGCCCATGGCCTCCACAACACTCGTGGTCCTCTGCGTGATCGTGTCCGTGTCCGCCGCAGCACTCGTGCCCCTCGTGATGATTATGTCCGCAGCCGCAGCTGTGAGCACCCTCCGGCTGGCCGGTAAGAATTTCGTCCGCAGTCGCTTCTCGGTTCTCGACGATTTTTACGTTAAATTCCAGCTCCTTGCCAGCAAACGGGTGGTTAAAGTCGATAGTAACGTCCTGCTCGCCGATAGCTTTGACGCTCACGCGGGTAGTCGCGCCGTCCTCTGCCTGGCCGAAAAGCTCCATACCCACCGCCAGATCGATACCCGCAAACTGCTCTTTAGGCAGGATTTGCACGGCGTCCTGTTTATACTCGCCGACTCCGTCGCTCGGGCTTATGCGAACCGTTTTACTCTCGCCCGCTTGTAGATTTAAAATTTCATCTTCCAACTTTTGGATGATTTGATCCTTGCCGCTAAGAAAGACGATCGGGTCGGAGTTTAAATTTGACTCTAAAATTTCACCGGTTTTGCCGTCTTTTAGCTCATAATGCATCTTTATAACTCGGTTGTTAGCCATAGTTTTCTCCTGTTTAGAATTTTATTTTTGAGTTTGTATTTAAATTTAGGTTATCTAGCGGGCGCGGCTTTAGCTTCTTTGGAATCCGGGTATGAAGCCTTTAGCGCTTTGTAGAATTTATTTGCACTGTCTTTATCGCCGATCTTATCGAAGCTGATCGCAGTGTGATAGAGGAGCTTTGGGGTGTAGTCTTGGCTCTCGTTGTGCGAGATGCTCTTTTTATAATAGTTTATCGCTTCTGCGTATAAGCCAGAGAAATATGAAATTTCGCCCAGCATGTAATTTGCCTTAGCGGGCTTGTAATTTTTGGATACTAGATAAGCATAGCGCTCTTTTGCGCCTGAATAGTCTTTTTTAGCATATAAAGCGTCAGCCTCTTTTAATACCGAAGCCTGGTCTTTTGATTTAAAATCGGAATCTGATTTTATACTAGCAGGGACTGAAGCAGTGCCTGCGTCTAATTCAGCGTTTTTTTTTACGCTGCCGCCACTACCTAATTTTTTATTGATTTCAGCAATTTGGGCTTTTATAGTAGCGATGTCTCGTTTCATCTGATCTAGCTCGCTGTTGCCTTGGCTTTTGCCGGTAGCGCGAATTTCTAGATCTGCCACCCTGTTTTCCAGGTTCGAAATTTTAGAATTTGTTCCTTCAAGGACGCTTCGCAAACCTTCGACACTCTCGCGTGTATTATCTACACTAGTTTGCATTTCGCTTATACGCTTGCGGTTATCGCGCAATACTTGCTCGTTTTCAGTTAGTCCGTAAGAGCTGCCTGAATCAATATTGCCAGCATCAAATGCAGAAGTTTCTGCATTTAAAAAAGTGGCAGCTCCCAAAAGAGCCGCCACCGTGAAATTTTTAAATTTCAAATTAGAATCCAACTTTGAATTCGTCGCGTCTGTTTTGAGCGTCGCACTCTTTAGAATGCTCTGTGCAAGCCATATTGCTCTCGCCGTAGCTTACTACGGAAATTCTGCTCTCATTTACGCCTTGAGCAACCAATGCATCTTTAGCTGCAGTAGCTCTCTTTAGACCAAGAGCATAGTTGTACTCGTCAGAACCCCACTCATCGCAGTTACCCTCAACTTTGACGGTTAGAGACTCTGCGCCTGCTTGATTGAATAGAGCTGCGTTATTATTGATTGTGCCTTGCTGATCGGCTCTAATATTAAATTTATCAAAGTCGAAATAAACAGTGCCAACTTCACTTTGGATCTGAGATGCCAAAGCAGCTAGTCTATCTGCATCACTTGTGCTTGTAGTATCGGCCTCTGGGGTCTTTTTAGAACAACCGCTCAATAATAGAGCAGCAACTGCTATCGAAGATAAAACTAAATGTTTCATTTTCTATCCTTTCAAAAAAAATTGAAGTCATTATATCACGAGATTTTTTAATATTTTACCAATCAACCGATTGAATTTTACCCACTCTTAACGGAAATTGGAAACTTTTATTCTCGTTAACTCTGATAATACCTACCGAGCTTCCGCCGCCGTCTTGCTTGATAAACATAATGCTGCCGCCATCGCTAGAAAATCTAGGAAACATATTTTTGCCACTAGCCGTTAACTGGCGAATCATATCGGTTTGAGTAGAGATTAAATATATATTAAATCCGCCCCCGCCGTCGCGACTAGAGTAAGTAACATAATTGCCATTTGTGCTGATGGAGTTATTGTTTTTGCCGTGATACACGAGCTGCTGAACGTTGCCGCCGTTTATGCTAGTGGCAAATACGTTCGGATAACCTAAACGATCGCTCACAAAAGCCACGCGTGAATCGCCGTCGATAAAATTTCCATTTACATCAATGCCAGCGTAATCAGTAATTTGCTTAGCGCTGCCCGAGGCTATATCATACAAATAAATATCGGGTTGATCTTTAGGCGCATTAGTGATTAAAAGCTTTCTGCCGTCTGCGCTGACATCTGAAGCTATCGTCATGCCGTGACCGGTAAAAATTTTACTCTTACTACCGTTGGATAGATTAAATTTATAGATAGCAGGGGTATTTTTATTGACGTAATAGGTGTAATAAAATTCATTCTGCGCTGCGCTTGCCCATTTAGGGAAGATATTTAATCCGCCGCGAAGCACCACCTGCTGGTAAGTAAGCGTATAGTCAGCCACCATGATCTCGCTCTCGCGCGTCGAAGTGTAGCGAGAGAGCAAAATCATCTCCTTCATCCAATCAACATTTGAATAGCCTAGCTGCTTGACGATCTCAGATACCGCCATATGGGCTAAAAATGGATATTTCTCGGCATTTGAAAGCGTAAAGCTCTTCTCATACATCACCCTACCGCTGTTTGCTTCGAGCACTTTGGCTTTTAGGCTCATCGGCGAACTTTTATCACTTACCGCGTAGCGCACGATAAGAGCGGCGCCGCTAGAGCCTAGATTGTCGGAAGCGCCCGCATCATAGCTGCTTTGTAGATACTCGTCGCTGACTTCAAAAGTCGCGCCGACCTTTAGATCGCCTACCATAAGTTTAAAGAATTTGTTGCCAAATTCTGAATTTGCAAGGTTCGATGCATCCTGAACAACGATTTTAGGGAGATTTACCCCTTCGTTTACGATAGACATAGTCGCATCTGCCGCGAAAATGCTACTACAAAATGCAAGAATCAAAAGTAGTTTCTTCATCTTTTCTCCTTAAATTTAATTTGCTACGTCGGATAATACCATTTCAAATGTGTGAGATTTATTATCCGGTGATTTTGGAAAGCTTCGCTTAGGAAGCTCATCTAAAAATTTTCTTAGCTTTTGGGTAAATTCCGTGCTACGCCCAAGCTCTAAAATTTGATAATTTAAAACTCGTCCATTGTTGCTAAATTCTATGCGGACTCTAGCCTCATCGGAAATACCTGCTTGATACTTCGTCCATAGAGCTTGCAATTTCGACGCCATCTGCGAAAAATAAGCATCTAGCTCCTTTGAAATTTGAATTTTACCAGATTCTTGCGAAACGGAATTTCTTTCATAAATAAAATTCTGTTCCGAATCCGCTGCAAAAAGCATACAGCAAAACGCAAAAATACAAAAAAGTCTCTTCACTTTTTTCCTTACAAAATTCTAATTTGTCTTCATCACGTCGGACATCGTAGTTTCAATATCGTGCGACGCTCCGTCTGGAGATTTCGGGAAAGTTTGAGTCGATAGATTATCCAAAAAATCTCGCAACTTCTGGTTAAATTCCGTCTCACGCCCCATTTCTAGAATTTTATAATCCACGACTCGTCCGTCCGCGCCAAGGATTATCTTAATTTTCGCATCATCTTTCGTAGTTGCGACGTATCTACTCCACAAAACTTGAAGCCTTTTCTCGATAGCGCCGTAATAAGCGTTATACTCGCCCGTCCTTTGCGTCCTGCCGCCAAGTTTATCGGATTTAACGACAGCATTTTTAGATGCTGCTTTATCCTTAGCACTAGAGGTGGCGGTTTCTTTATCGGACTTTTTGTTACTCTGAACGGCGTCGCTAGCTTTGGCACTCTCCTCAAGCTTCTTATTGTCCTTAGTCGTATCTGAAAAAAGATCGCTCAAGCTCGGTTTTTCCTCTTTTTTCGGCTCCGGCTTAGCTTCCTCTTTTTTCTCTACTACTTTTTCGGAAGGTTTATCTTCCAACTTAGGCTCAGGCTTGGGCTCCTCTTTTTTGGGCTCAGCTTTAGGCTCGTCCTTTTTAGGTTCCGGCTTCGGCTCTTCCTTCGGCTTTTCGGGCTCTTTCGGCTTTGCCTGCACCGGAGGTGGCGGAACTACTTGCGCCGTAGTCTTAATTTTATCCTCCGGCACGTCCTTAACATTCTTATTTTCAAACTCACCTTGCTTTGTTTCTTTAGCGATTTCAGGCGCGGATGGAAGTTTATCATCTATTTCGAAATCAAAAGTAACATCCATATAATCGTTGGGATTGTCAGTATATTTTTTAAATTTTTCCTGCGGCTTTGAAATTTGATATAAAAGAACAAAAATCACCAGCAAATAGGCAAAAAGGGCAATTAAAAACGATTTGAAATTATCGTATTTAACCCCCGTAAAATTTGAATAATTAGCCATTTGTTTGAAGTGCGACTTTAGTAAAACCCGCCTGCTTTAGGCTCTTTAAAACAAACATCACATCGTCGTAAACGAGTCTTTTATCGGCTTGGATATAGACGGGTTTTTCCAAGCTGTACTTGCCGGTGCCTTTAAGCAGCACGAGATTATCCGGGAATTCAGCTAGGTTCATCGAGCTTTTGTCGATATAAACCTTGCGATCTTCGCCGATACGCACAAGCAAGAATTCCGCGGTATTTTCCGAAACCTGTGCTTTTGAGCCACTAGGCAGTTCGATCTTCTCATCGTAGATAATCGCCGTTTGCGCGACCATTAAAATCGCTAGCAAAACAAGCATAATATCGACGAGCGGAGTGATATTTAACTCTGGATTTTCGTCGAAATTATACATTAAATGGCTTTTCCAGTGTTTGCTTTAAATAGCAAAATATCTGCCGTACGATTTATGATACTCATAACTTCGTATGCTTTGCGTTTTATAAGTAAGCTAAAGGTATATGCGGGGATCGCTACAAAAATTCCACATCCTGTGGCAACCAGCGCCTCACTGATCGCAGGAGCGATAGTATCGATGCCGGAATTCCCACCGCCGAGCTTGGAAAATGTGTGAAGTATGCTAACAACCGTACCGAATAGCCCAATAAACGGCGAAGTAGAGGCGACGATAGATAGCCAAGTAAGTCCGCTAGTGGAGTCGCGTTCGGCCTTGCCTTTATAAATTTCCAAGGCTTCTTTTGAAATTTTATCGGTATTTACTTTTTGAAAAATAGAGCCCGAAAGCGAAATCCTACCGCCCATCAGCAAGGATTCGAGTGCCTTTGCTTCGCGGTGTTGCCACGCACTAAGCCCTACAAATCTGGAAATCAAAATCGTAAAAGTGACGATAAAATAGACGGATAACCAAGAAAGCACGAATATCGTAATAAACGTGCTTCTAGTAAAATAACTTAAAATTAGATCTAGCATATTTAACTTTGCCTTGCAAATTCGTCGACTCTAGCCATGATCGCTGCGGAATTTGCCGCATCGGAGCTAATGGACGCAAGCATATCTTTGGCGCGCTGCAAAGACTTCGCTACAGCGCTTTCGCTATCACCTCCGATAGCTACGGCTTGAGTAGCTAGAATAGTAGTTTTTTCTTCGGTAACTTCCAAAAATCCGTCGTTTACCAAAACAAGCTGCTTTTTGCCGTCTTTATCTACGATCTCGACGACTCCGCCTTCGCTTTTATCTTTAAGCCCCGTTAGCAAGCTCGCATGCCCTGGCAAAATACCCATTTCACCAGTAATGCCAGGGAGTTGGACGGATTTGACCTCACCCGAAAAGACCATCCCTTCGGGCGTAACGATATCTAAAAGCAAAAATTCTTTCATCTTAAAATTCCTATGCTTTCATCTTTTCGGCTTTTGCTACTACCTCGTCGATATTTCCCACCATATAAAAGGCATTCTCCGGCAGATCGTCGTATTTACCCTCTAAAATTCCCTTAAAGCCAGCGATAGTTTCCTCTAGCGAGATATATTTGCCCGGACTTCCGGTAAATACTTCGGCTACGAAAAACGGCTGAGATAGATAGCGCTCGATCTTTCTAGCACGCTCGACCACGAGCTTATCCTCTTCACTAAGCTCGTCCATACCTAAAATCGCGATGATGTCTTGCAAATCTTTATATTTCTGAAGCACCGCTTGGACGCCGCGAGCGACCTTGTAATGCTCCTCGCCGATGATTTGTGGATCAAGCATTCTTGAGGTCGAATCAAGCGGATCGACGGCAGGATAAATTCCTTTTTCGGCGATCGCTCTGTTTAAAACGGTCGTCGCATCAAGGTGCGCGAAAACGGTCGCCGGCGCAGGGTCAGTAAGGTCGTCCGCAGGCACGTAAACGGCCTGAACGGAGGTAATGGAGCCCTTTTTGGTCGAAGTGATACGCTCTTGCAGTTTACCCATTTCGCTAGCAAGCGTAGGCTGATAGCCGACCGCGGATGGAATTCGTCCTAAAAGCGCGGACATCTCCGAGCCCGACTGCGAGAAGCGGAAAATATTATCGATAAACATCAAAACGTCAAGCCCAAGCTCGTCGCGGAAGTACTCGGCCATCGTAAGACCGGTTAGCGCGATACGGTTCCTCGCCCCCGGCGGCTCGTTCATCTGTCCGTAGGTCAAGGCGACTTTATCCAAAACTCCAGATTCTTTCATTTCGTTATAAAGGTCGTTTCCCTCTCTCGTTCGCTCGCCGACGCCCGCAAATACGGAGTAACCGCTGTGTTTGAAAGCGACGTTGTGGATCAGTTCCATGATGATGACAGTCTTACCGACGCCAGCACCGCCGAATAGTCCTACCTTACCGCCCTTTGCATAAGGAGCTAGCAGATCGACCACTTTAATGCCGGTTTCAAAAATTTCACTCTTCGTGCTCTGATTTTCAAAGCTAGGCGGATCTCTGTGAATAGACCAGCGAGTTTCAAATTTTTCATCCTCGCCTTCGTCGATCAGATCGCCTGTGACATTAAAAATTCTACCCAAAACCTTCTCGCCCACTGGCACCGTAATAGGCGCGCCAAGAGCCATAGCCTCAAGCCCTCGCCTAAGTCCATCGCTCATATCCATAGCGATCGTGCGGACGCGATTGTCTCCAAGGTGTGCGGCTACCTCTAGGATCAGCCTACGATGAGCGCCTTCGACGTCAAATTTAACTTCGATAGCTTCATTAATCTTTGGTAAGTAGTCCTTGAAATCGACATCGACCACAGGACCCATTACCTGAGAAATTATTCCTTTCATCCATTTTCCTTTCATTTCATTGATTCGACGCCGCTTATGATCTCGATAAGCTCAGTCGTGATAGAGCCTTGTCTGGCTTTGTTGTATGCTAAATTTAACTGCGATACGCGCTCCTTGGCGTTATTTGTCGCATTCTCCATAGCGTTCATTCTAGAGCAGTGCTCCGCTGCCAAAGAGTCAATAAGCGCGTAATACATGCTGTAGCTAAGATAGCTCTGGATTAAATTTAACATCAATGTTTCTTCGTCCTCAGGGCTTTCAACCTCTACTTCCAATGTAGATGTTTTTAAAGCATCCTCGCTAATCGCAGGTTCACCGATTGGCACCAACGTATTTACCCGCATCTCTTGGGTAATCATATTCAAATAGCCGTTATGGATAAGTATGACTTCGTCAGTTTTACCTTCGTTAAAATCCTTAACTGCGGCTTGCACGATTTCGTTAGCTTTCTCGGACGATGGAGATGAGCTTACGCCGATATATCGCTCCAAAAGCTCAATGCCCTGAAAATCAAAATACTCTATCCCCTTTTTGCCGACGGCGCGAAGACGAACCTTGATCTTTTTCGCTTTAAGCTCCTCGATCAAAGCTTTGATCTTTTTGATGGTGTTGATATTAAAACCGCCGCAAAGCCCTTTATCTGCGGTGATAAACAGCAAATCAACCACCTTTACTTCCCGCGTGGTATCAAAAATTCTAAGTTTTTCGTCATTGCCTGAATTATTGCCTACGTAATTTTTAACGCGCGCAGAAATTTCACCCAAGACCTCGTTAATCTTCACCGCATAAGCTCGCGAACGCATCGCCGCTTCTTTAGTGTTTTTAAGCTTGACGTTGGAGACCAGCTTCATAGCTTTGGTAGTCTTCTCCGTATTTCTGACGCTTTTGATCTGTAGCTTTATATCCTTTAAATTTGCCATAATTTAGCCTTTTTAAGCGGCAAAGGTCGCTTTAAAGTCATTTAGAGCCTTGATTAAATTTTCTTCCAAATCCTTCTCGATGGTCTTTTTACTTCTAATCTCTTCAAAAATTTCAGGATATTTTGCCTCGATATATGGATATAGCTCAGCTTCAAATTTACTAATTGAGCTCGTAGGCACATCGTCTAAAAATCCGCGGCTTCCTGCAAAGATGATGACCACTTGATTTTCGACCGGAAGCGGCGAATAAGGAGGTTGCTTTAAAATTTCTACCATTCTTTGTCCGCGATCCAGCTGCTTACGGCTGCTCTCGTCCAGATCGCTCGCAAACTGTGCAAATGCCTGAAGTTCGCGGTACTGGGCAAGATCTAGGCGTAAGGTTCCCGAGACCTTTTTAATCGCTTTAATCTGTGCAGAACCGCCGACGCGGCTAACCGAAAGACCTACGTTGATCGCAGGACGAATTCCAGAGTTAAATAGACCAGATTCTAGGAAAATTTGACCGTCAGTGATAGAGATTACATTTGTAGGGATATACGCCGAAACGTCGCCTGCCTGCGTCTCGATGATAGGAAGCGCCGTTAGGCTACCTGCGCCGAGTGCATCGCTTAGTTTGCTAGCGCGCTCAAGCAAACGGGAATGTAGATAAAATACGTCGCCAGGATACGCCTCGCGTCCTGGCGGACGGCGCAAGATAAGCGACATTTCGCGATACGCAACCGCATGTTTGCTAAGATCGTCATAGATGATAAGCGCGTGTCGGGAATTATCTCTAAAATACTCACCCATCGTGCAGCCTGAATACGGAGCCAAATACTGAAGCGCGGCTGCCTCGCTAGCACCCGCCGCAACTACGATCGTATAATCCATCGCACCGTACTCTTCAAGCTTTTTAACGACTTGTGCGACGGTGGATTGTTTCTGGCCGATTGCTACATATATGCAGATGACATCTTGGCCCTTTTGATTGATGATGGTATCAACAGCAACGGTGGTTTTTCCTGTTTGGCGGTCGCCGATGATGAGCTCGCGCTGTCCGCGACCGATCGGCACTAGCGCGTCTATCGCTTTAAGACCGGTTTGAAGTGGCTCATGGACGGATTTACGAGCCATGATGCCTTTGGCCTTTTCTTCGACAAATCTAGTATCGCTGGTCTCTATCGCGCCTTTGCCGTCGATCGGTTCGCCTAGGGCATTTACTACGCGACCTATTAGAGCATCACCTACCGGAACGCGCAAAAGCTTACCCAGTCTTTTAACGCTACTACCTTCGTTAATACCGCTAGTATCGCCTAAAATAACGATGCCGACACTGCTTTCTTCTAAATTTAACGCGATACCACGAGCTCCGTTTTCGAATTCGACCATCTCGTTAGCCATTACGTTTTTTAAGCCGTAAACATTAGCAACACCGTCTGCGACCGAAACGACTTTGCCGGTTTCTTCGATATCAACGCTAAGATCGAAATTTTCGATTCGCTCTTTGATTATGCTGCTGATTTCGTCTGCCTTAATTTTCGCACCCACGCTTTACTCCTTTAAATTGCTTTTAAAATATATTCGCTCATTTTTTGTTTCAATCTATCGACTGAAAAACTAATCTCAAATCCAAGATCCTCTACTTCAATTTTAATACCCTCAAGCTCACTTTTAACGGGTTGTAGGGTAATATCTGCATTAAATTTCTTTGAAATTTTAGCCTCTAGCTCTTTTATTTTTGCGGCATCTATTTCAGTAGCAGAATAAATTTTGCCCAAATATTTATTATCCAGCGCCGCAATATTCTTGCGCAGTTCCTCGACTATCTGCGGGATTAGTGCAATACGCCTATTCTTAGCTAAAAGTTTAATAAAATTTACGATTTTTTCGCTTGGATTTTTTATAAACGACGTGATCAGCTCCACCTTCGGCTCGTCCTTGAGCATCGAGGATTTGATTATGTCTTGAAATTTAGGAATTCTAAATGCGCTCGCGACGCTCTCGAGCGTCTGCAAAACAGAGCCTAGTTCATCTTTTTTATAGCTCAGTATCAGGGCATTTACATATCTTTTTGAGGTGTTATTTATCATCATCCGACCTTTTTCTCTACGATTTTAACCAGTTTGTCTTGACCGAATTTAATGTCATCCGATGCAAAAACGTCATCCAGTATCTCGCTTACGACCTCTTTTTTGATCTTGCGCGCCTCAAAGCTCTTCTGCTCATCGAAAGATTTTTGCAAATTCGCAATCTCTTGCTCGGTCGCATTTTTTATCTTTTCGGCGGCGAACACGATCTCTTTTTTAGCAGTTTCAATTAAAGCTGCGCCTTGAACCTTAGCATCTTGCAAATCTTTTTTAGCTTGTTCCTTGCGAGCTGCAGACTCTTTTAAAATTTTTTGATTAGCCTCAAGTCTAGATGCGATACCGTTGATTCTACCTTGATATGCTGCTTTTGCGGGACCTTTTAGAAGATAAAACAAAATTCCGAAAAACAAAATGAAATTTATGCTTCGCCACAGCACGTCGTAGTCTTTGACTCCATCGTGCCCACCGTTTGCTAAAACAAACGCCGGAATGATAAATAAAAATAGATATTTTTTCATACTAAAAACCTCATACTTTAGCCACAGCGCTACTTAGAGCATTTTTAAATTCCGGAATTTTGGCTTGCAACTCATTTCTTAGGCTACGTCTTTGCTCATCCAAACCGCCTAAGAATTGATTGAAATCCTCCTCCATTGCGGCTTTTTTCTCAGCTATTTCTCTGGCGGCAGCCTGCTTCGCACTATCCATCGCCTCTTGCTTTATTTTAACAGCTTGCAACTTCGCAGCATCCATGATCCTTACGATCTCTGCTTTATCGGCATCTGCATCCTGTGCATTTTTCATCGCATTTGCCTCATCTTCTTTAATAATAGCCTCTCGCTTTTCCATATGCAAAAGTAGCGGTCTATAAAGCTTGATATTTAAGAAGTAAATCAAAGCTAAAAATACGACAATGGTCGTTATCATGGCGGTCAAACTTACGTCTAGCATCGCACCTCCTCCAGGTTAGTTTTAAACAAAATGCGTATTTTACAATATAAAAAGTTAAAATACACTATAAAAAATCATCCGATTTTCTTTAAAAACTCGGAAATTTGTAAAATTTCGCTAAATTCGATCGAAATTTTACGCTCTTTGATACTTATTTTACCAAATTGATCAAGCTTGGCCTTTAGCTTTAAAAGCTCGGGCTTGAAGCTTTGAAATTCCACGCCAGGCTTTTTCTCTTTTGGAACGGTTTTATCTTTGAGCTTTTTTACTAAATTTTCGGTATCTCTTACGCTTAGGCGCTGTCCTAAAATCGTATTTAGAGCTAAAATTTGATCCTCTTTTTCGAGTCCAACCATTATCTTGGCGTGCCCTTGCGAAATTTTATCTGCGCTTATGGCGTCTTGCACCTCGGAGCATAAATTTAAAAGTCTTAGCGTGTTGGTAATCTGCGTGCGGGACTTTTTGATGATGTCGGCTAACTCCTCTTGCGTGATCCTGTATTCGCCGATAAGCTCCTTATAGGACTTAGCAAGCTCGATAGGATTTAGATCCTCGCGCTGGATATTTTCGATGAGGGCAAGCTCTCTTAAATTTTGAGATTTTATGTCCGCGACTACGGCTTTGATTTTACTCTCGCCCAAAAGCTTCGTCGCTCTTAGGCGCCGTTCGCCAGCGATAAGGACGTAAGAATCATCTTTTTGAATAACAATGATAGGCTGGATAAGCCCGTGGCGGGCGATGCTTTCGCTCAGCTGCCTAAGCGCCTCTTCATCGAAGCTCTGCCGCGGTTGATATGGATTTGGCTCGATTTTATCGACATCGATTTCGATAACTAAACTATCTGCATTTCCACTTTCTAGCTCCCTGTTATAGGAGCTTTCTACGTCGTCTAAAATCGCACCGAGCCCGCGACCGAGTGCTCTTTTTACCTTGCCCATTTTTGCTCCATTATGGATTTAGCGAGGTCTTGATAAGCGATGGAGCCAGCAGATTTTATATCGTATAAAACCACCGGCTTGCCAAAACTTGGGCTTTCGGCTAGCTTAATATTGCGCGGGATGATGACTAGATCATCACTCTTGCCGATACGAAAGAGCTTATCATCAAAATACTCGCGTAAATTCGCGACTGTCTCTTTGGCGAGATTGTTTTGCAAACTATACATCGTAGGCAAAAATCCGCGAATTTTTAAATTTTTATTGAGCGTTTGCTTGACGACTTTTACGGTATTTAGGATCAGCGCGACGCCTTCAAGTGCATAGAATTCGCACTGAATCGGGATAATTACGCTATCGCTTGCGACCAAAGCATTTACCGTAATGCTACCGAGCGTCGGCGGCGAATCGATGATTATGAAATCATATCTGTCCTTAACCTCAGAAATTTTATTTTTTAGCATTAGTTTGAAGTCTTTCTCTTCACTTACTTCGCGCTCGATGCCTACAAGTCCGATATTTGACGGCACCAGATCCATAAACTCAAGTTCGGTCTTTTGGATCACTTCGGACATGCTCTTACGCCCTGTTAAGACGTGATAAATGTTAAATTCAAAGTCGCTGCGGTTAAAGCCAAGTCCAGTCGTAGCGTTCGCCTGAGGGTCTACATCGATCAGTAAAACCCACTTTTTCTTTATCGCTAGCGACGCGGCGAGATTGACCGCGGTCGTCGTCTTGCCGACGCCGCCTTTTTGATTTGCAATCGTAATTACTTCACTCATCTTAAAGCATAAACCCTTTCTTCGTTTATTATGATCGATCCGTCCTCGCAAAGTTTAGCCTGCGCAAGCGAAATTTTTTCGCCGCCTAGATGAACGCTAAATTTTTGCGATTTTTGGAATTGTAACGAAAAATTTCTAAAAATTTGCTTCCACGAGATTTTATTTTCATATAGCGCAAAAAAGCCCTCTATAGCGTTTTTTGCGCTGATTTTTATATCTAAAATTCCCGCATATTCGGGCGCGCCGAGTAGGTTCATGCCGATGCCGCAGACGAGGGTATTTTTGATCTTATTCGTCATCGTCCCACCGATTTTACGCTCATCCACATAAAAATCGTTGGGCCATTTAAGCCAAAGCTGCGAGCCGAGCGATGCTAGAAGCTCCTGCATAATCATCGCAAAATATATGCTCGCCGACTGAGGCGGCACATCTGCGGGCAGATCCGTTTGAGCGACACAGAACGAAAATGCGAGATTGCCGCTCGCGCTCTGCCAATCGTTACCGCGCGAGCCAATACCGGCGCTTTGGCGATTTGCGGCGATCGCAAAAGGCGGCGTTACCCTGCCTTCGCGCACGGCGCCCACCAAAAACTCCTGCGTAGAGGGCATTTGTTCTACAAATTCTACTTGCAAAACCGGCTCCTTGCGTAAGACGAAGGGCTCGTCTTGAAATATTGCAAGCGTTTAAATTCCGCGCTGCGATAGAATTTTGCGATAAGATAAAATTTAGTACGATAAAATTTTACGGTGTAGCGGAATTTTATGTGATGAAATTTTGCGATCTTGCTAAATTCTTTGGCAACGCGGATTTTCCTAGCGGCACTGCGATAAAATTTTAAAGCTTTATCTTGCAAAAATTCTGCGGCACGATCATAGAATTTTAAATGGTGCGTGTTCGGTGCGACGCCGCAAAGCCTGCAACCGCGGTGGCGAAATTTTAATCTCCTGCGAGCGTAAAATTTTAGAGTGTAGAAGCGAGGTTTTAAAATTTTATAAAGCCTTGATTTTGGAGCTTCATTTCGAAATTCCGCACGGCAAAATTTTACTTCACGATTGCGGCGATACCCAAGGCAGAATTTCGCCGCGACGCCAAAAGCGCGGCGCAAATAAAATCCCGGCATAGCATCAAAAGCGTGGCACAAAACGCGATAATTTAAAATCCCGCCTAGCATAGCAGATCGCCGATCTTTAGCCGCCTGCCGTTTAGATACGCGCTAGCATCCACCGGCTTTTTGCCCGGCTCTTGCACTTTTATGATCTTAACCGCGCCCTCGCCGCAAGAAACGCAAAAACCGAGCTTATCGACGCTTAAAATTTCGCCCGCGCGTTCAAATTTGCGCTCGCAAGATTCGCGCAAAGGCTCTAGTTCTAAAATTTTTAACCCGCTAGATAGATAGATCCCCGGCCAGGGCGTTAGCGCGCGAAATTGATTATAAATTTGCCGTGCGCTTTCCTCAAAGCTAAAAAGCCCGTCGGATTTTACGATTTTTTTACAGTGCGTAGCCTGTGCGCCCTCTTGCTTAAGCGGCGTTAAATTTGCAAAATTTCGTAGCACTCGCACTATCAGCTCGCCTGCCAAATCGCCCAGCTCATCAAAGAGCTGCACCGCCGTTTTGTCCTCACAAGGCGTGTAGGCAAAATCAAGCATATCGCCCGTATCAAGCCCCGCATCCATCATCATCGCCGTCACGCCCGTCTGCTTCTCGCCCGCTAGTAGCGCGCTTTGGATCGGGCTCGCGCCGCGGTATTTAGGCAGGATCGAAGCGTGCAGGTTTATACAAGGCGCGATGTCAAGGATAGCCTGCGGCAAAATTTTACCGTATGCCGCAACCACGATAAAATCAGGCTTTAGCTCTTTTATCTGCGCCGCGACCGCCTCGTCTTTTAAACTCGCTGGCTGAAAGATCGGCACGGCGGGCAGGTTCCGCTGTGCGTAAATTTTCACCTCGCTCGGAGTTAAAATTTGCTTCCTGCCCACAGGCTTGTCAGGCTGGGTAAATACGGCCGCGATCTCAAATTTAGCCTCGGCAAGCGCGCGCAAAATTTTAGCCGCGTATTCGGGCGTTCCCATAAAAACTATATTCATTCTTTTCCTTTAAATTTAGCCAAATCACGGCGCGAGCGACCATACTGGCACTAATCGTACTCGCAATAAATTTTACGCAGACCGTGAGGTAAACCCGGCTTCACACTCGCGCGGCTTATTTGACGGCGGATTGATTTTCATCTCCGCCTTGATCCTTCCACGGCCAAAAAGCGCACGGATCTTCGGACCAATAAATCTTTGCAGACGATTTCGCTCCCAGCTCATCAAGGCTAATTTTGCCGTCACAATTAGCGTCCAGCCTCTTAAATTCCGAGCCTGAGCGCAGATTTAGCTCTACTCTCAGCCCAGACGGCACCTCGCTCGCCATCCACTCCTGCAAGCTCAGCACGCCGTCGTGATCCTTGTCGTTAAACTCCATAAATTCGGCACCGGATCGGCGGGATCGCAACCGTATGCGCCGAAGCATAAAAATACTAGAATAAAAATTTTATTCATTTCGCATCCTTAAATTTTATCTTTTTGCGGCGTTTGCGAGCGATAAACATAAAATTTACCCGCATATATGGGCGTGCTTAAGGCCTGCGTTCGCAAAAGGCCTCTTCGGCGCGGCTTTTGGCGCGACTACGCCGCTGACGATAGCGGCATGCCGAGGCATTTCACAAGCTAGCCGCATCGCTGCAAAAACACTCACGAAAAACGCGCCCGCGCAGCGCCTGCTCGGACTGTGTAAGACGCGCCAAACGGTATCTAGGCACTACACGAGCAAAACAAAACCCGCCGATCGCCATAAGAGACCGACGATCTTCGCGCTCCTTTGTTAAGCTATTTTTGGGCGGGCGAGCCAGCCTATCTCCATAAGTCTGCCACGATGAGATATCCGCGCTATTTTAAAGCTCCTTTTTAAGCAGCTCAAGCAGGTTAAATTTTAGCTCGTTTATATTTTGTCCCGTCGCCGAGGATATCGGCATTACGAAAAACGGCTTGGCGGCGTCAAACTCATAAATATCTTGTTTAAATTTCATCTCGCCAGCCGCGCCAGCAAGTCCCAAATGCGATAAAAACGCGTCAAATTTTTCCTGCAAATTTTCAGCCGCGTCCGCGCGAGTTAGAGCGATCGCGTAATCTCTTTTTGCAAGCCCCTCTGAAAATTTCGCCGTCTCGGCCCTCAGCGCGTCAAACTGCTCCTCAAG
>CAUPZQ010000003.1:0-103271 GCA_963515915.1 uncultured Campylobacter sp. | reverse complement strand
AATCGACCTGCACTGGATACGCGCCGATCTCAAAGGCTTTTAGCAGCACGCCCGCAGTCGCTCCTGCGTGATTTGTGCTATCGACGTCATCAGGAATGCGCGGATCTTGAAGCTTGCGGAAAATTTTATCGCGGCAAAATCCGCCCGCGGCGAGTACTACGCCTTTTTTGGCTTTGAGCGTCTTTTTGGTACCGCTTGTGTTTTCAAGATCGTCGCTGTAGAGATTTGGATCAAATTTATACTCCTCGCGGATCACGACGCCCGCCACGCGATCTCCGTCCATTACGAAATCATCAAATTTTGCGCGGCGGCGAAGCTCGCAGCCCTTATCTTTTAGCGCTTCAAATTTTTCAAGCATCGGCTGGATGTAGCCAGAGCCGCTATCATTTGTAGTTAGCATCGAGCGCGCGACGCTGTGTCCGCCGAAGTGCGCGCAGTGATCCATCTTAAATTGCACGCCGCTATCGACGAGGAATTTAAACGCGTCCAAGCCGCGATCGGCCAGGGTGCTTAAAAGCTCGGGGTGGTTGATGCCAAGGCCTGCTTTTAGGCAGTCGTTCATAAATAGCTCTTTGCTGTCTTTAACGCCGGTTTTTTCCTGCACTGGGTTCATCGGCACGCTCATACCGCCGCCGTTGATGACGGAGTTTCCGCCGATACGGCCCATCTTTTCGAGGATCAAGACTTTGTTGCCTTTCTCGGCTGCTTTTAAGCCCGCCGCAAGCCCTGCAAAGCCGCTACCGATGATGATTACATCCCACTCCTCGTCAAATTTGACGTCCTTTGCGTCCACTGCGCTTGCTTGTGCATTTACCGCGCTAAGTGCGAGTGCACCGGCTCCTACCATACCCATTTTCAGTATGTCGCGTCTCTGCATATTTGCCCCTTTACTTAGAGATTTTTTAATCTTAAAGATTAATGTCGTAATTTTATATTAAATCTTTATGTAAGTCAAATGTTATTTAGTATATAATTTAATAGCTAGAGGCTATAAAATTTCAACCGAAGGGGCAAAATATGAGCTTACGACATATGGAATTTGCGGTAAAAATTTCGGAGCTTAAAAGCTTTACAAAGGCGGCGAACGAGCTTGGAATAGCGCAGCCGTCGCTTTCAAAGAGCATCATGCTTTTAGAAAAGGAGCTCGGGATCGAAATTTTTGATAGAAAAAACGGGCTTGAGCTTACCTACGCGGGCGAAATTTACATCGCCAGAGCGAAAAATATGCTTAGGCTCAATAAGGAGCTAAATAACGAAATACGCGGACTTTCGTCGATCAAGACGGGCAAGCTCGTGATCGGCGCGACCTCGACCAGCTTTAAATTTATCGAAAAGATCATCTCGGTCTTTTGTAGTAGGTTTTCTAAGGCCGATATCAGGATCGTGCATGTCCACTCTGAGCCTGCACTTATAGAGATGCTAAAAAGCGGCGAGCTTGATATCATCTATGCCGCGCACTTCGGCGAGCTTTTTGCGGAGGGGCTTGAGTGCGAGTTTATAAAAAAGCGCAGGCTGCTTCTAAGCGTCTGTTCCTCTCATCCGGCGGTTTCGCGAGCTAGTATAAATTCTACCGAGAGATACCCCAAGATCGCACTTAGCGAGTTTAAATCCGATAAATTTGCAATCAGCAGTAAAATTTTAAAAAGCGAGTCGAACTTCAAAAAGATATTCGAAAACGCGGGCTTTACGCCTCAAATTTTCTGCGACACCTCCTATCTGTACGTGGCTAACGCGATGGTCGCGGCGGGGCTTTGCGTCAGCTTCAGCTTCGCGCGGTACATTTTTGAGACGCAAAAGGACTACATCACGCTCTTTGACGTCGCTGATGAGCCGCTTTTGGACGTGTCGTTTTCGGTCGTGTATAAAAAACCCTCCAAGCTCGCAAAGGAATTTATAAAGATGATAAAAGCCGGCAAAAGCGACGCGTAGGGCGGATCGGTGCATAGCGCACAAAAGATAACGGTGCCGTCGTAATGCGAACACGTCGGGCTCGCTCCGCCGCCACCGAAAATATCGTAGGCGTACGGCGCAGGCACGAAAACGATTAAATGTTGCCGTTCAAATAGTGCGTAGGTGCGGAGCGCGTGAGCTAAATTTACAGCGATAATCCGTGTGCCTTGTGAATACGATTCGCAAAGGATGTCGCGGAGTAGATTTAAATTTGCTGCGCGGATAGCTTGCGGGCGGCATGAGTTTAAATTTGATAACGCGCCGCAAGGTTAAATTTAAAAATGCACTGCATAGGTTTAAATTTAATAGCATGCTTCGAGACGCTGCGCCAAAGATCAACTTTTAAAATTTATCCCGCAACCTTGTTTTTTAAATTCCGGTTCGCAGCTTGCTTGGTCGAAATTTCATCTCAAATTTTATCTCGCGCTCTAATCGGTTAAATTTTATCTTGCACATGCAGACTAAATTTTACCTCGCGGCGCGCTAGGCTAAATTTTCATTCGCCGCGGCTACGTAAATTTACGGCGCGCTCTTTTATAAATTTTATCTGCAAACGACGCAAAGAGCGCCTATTTAGTTTCTTTCGGCTCTTTGGCTCCCGCTTTAGCTTTTCTTGCTCGCCGCTAAAATTTGCGCCAAGATCGCCGCTAGCGCGATATTTAGGCTGACGCAGAGCCCAAACAGAGCTACGGCTTTAGTGGAGCTAAAAGCGAGCGTAAAAAAAGAGATTATGCTGGTTAAAGACGCGAGCGTGATGCCGAAAATTTTATCGCTAAGCGCCATTTTATCGTTATTTGCAAAGATCATATAATCTATGCCTACGGCGCCTGATAGGATCAGCGCAAAGATCGCAAAAATATTTACGCTCACGCCCAATGCGCTAAGCAGGGCAAGCACGGCTAAATTTGTCGCAAAAACACAGATGACGATCAACCACGCCGTCCGCGCACCGAAAAACGCCCACAGCAGTGCGAGGGCGAGGGCGTATGCGGCGCATTTTAAATACAGAGCGTTGATTTTGATCTGCGAAAACGCCTCGCTTATGGCGCTTCGCATGTTTAGATGCAGCGCGCCCATCTGCGCGGCAAGCTCGCTTACGGCTGCTTTATCGTGCACGCCGCGCAAAAAAGCGATATGCGGATCTATGCTCGGCATCGCGGCAAAAAGAACGGAATTTCTCGCCTGCTCATAGCTTAAAATGGGCGCATCTGCAATCTTGGCGAAGTTTGCGTCCACGAGCTCGCGGCTAAGCCCGAGACGTAAAAATGCGCTTCTATCGTAGTTTGCAAAGGCCTGCTTGATAAAGCTCTGCGTGGCGGGATCTAAAATCGGCGCGCCCACGTATGAGTCCGCAAGACCGCGCGCTACGGCCTCTTTGGCTACCGCGCTCGCGTTGTTGCCCACGATCAGATCGAAGCTGGAGCCGCCGATGCTTGCGAGTTTGGCGCTCATCGCGATTAGGTTTTTATCCAAGCTCGCATATTCGCTGACGTCGTCCTTAAGCTCCATCTTAAAATACAAAAACGCAAGCAACGCCGCGCAAATGATGGCGAGCGCTTTGAAGCTTAAGCTTATCTTGCAAAGCGCCTTTGCGTAGAGCTCAAGAGCTTTTGCAAAGACCTGGGCGGGGCGAAATTCTACCCCTTCAAGAAGCAGCGGTAGGGCGAAGTAGCTAAAGCAAAACGCCCCCGCAAGTGCGGCTATGGCAAAGATCGCGATCTCTTTGAGCAGAAAAAACGGGCTGAATAAAAATACGAAGTAGCCTCCTGCGGTGATTAAAAACCCTAGAAGCAGGATGTTCCGCATGCTTTTTATCGAGCGAGCCTCGATTTTGCGCGCAATGTTTGCGCCCAGCCAGTGCACTGCGTAATCCAGCATCAGCCCGATTAGGCTAGTCGAAACCACGGCGCTTAGGATGTGGATCGAGCCGCGGATCGCCATCGTGGCGGCTACGCCGCAGGCGAGCCCGAAAAGCGCGGGCAGCAGCAGGCAGAAGATCCGTGCGCGCGAAAATGCCGCCAGCAGCAGCGCCGCGCACAGGCTAAGCGAAACGGCGCCCACGACGGAGCTTTCGCGCACGCCCGCGCTTTTGCCCAATGCACTAAAAAGGGCGGTACCGGAGATTAAAATTTTGCTCTTTTGCGCCTCGCGCACCAGAGCGCTAAGCGCGTCGTCGTTTGCTTTCGGAGCGAGCCTAGCCGTAGCGAGGTAGTGCGGCGCGCCGTCAATGGTCGCGATGAAGCGGTTTTGCGCTGGATCGAGTCTGATAGCGCCGCGAGCGCCGAGGCGCGAGTGAAGGCTGAGCGAGAAAAAATCCTGCGAGAGGCTAAGCGGGCGAAATTTTGAGTAAAGCTCACGCGCGCTACGCTCAAAAAAGGCCTGCGGATCGCTTTTCAAAAGCTCCACGCTCGCATCGTCTAGCATCGCGGGCGCAAAGCGCGCAAGCTCGCTCTGATACGCGCTCGCGTCCCTTACCTCATAGATTATGCTCTCAAAAAGCCCGCTTTTTTGCATATCCGCAATGAACGCGTCAAAGCTCGCTCTCTTTGCGCTTGCGACGATGATTTGCCTCGCGATCTCGCGGTTGAAATCCTCGACGCTCTGTTTCTGCTCGCCAGAAATTTCAATGCCGCTTAGCTCGTAAAAATCGGAATTTACGCGGTTTAAATTTAACGCTATAAAGGCGCAAAGCGCGATGAAAACCGCGCCAAATACCGCTAAAATCGCGCTCTTACTCATCTAAGCTCACGACGCCCGAAAATACGTTTTCGCTCACGTCGCCGTTAGCGCTGCTAATTCGCAGCACCCTGACGTAGGCGCCGCCCTCGATCACGATATTTTTAAAGATATTTTGTAGCATCCCTTTTGGGCTTAGCTCGGCGCGCCACGCATCCTTGCTGCCGCTTAGCGCGATCGAGAAATTTTTGCTAAGTCGCGCTACGTCCAGGCGCGAGATCGCCAAAAAGGTGTCCTTATCAAAAAGCGAATCGGCGCTTTTGACCCACGCCGCGCCGCTGCGCTCAAAAACGCCGTCCGCGCCGATTTTTAGCTCGCTTCGCACGGGCTCTAGCGTCGTCCAAAACAGCTCGCCGCCCTTGATCCTAAACTCGCCGCTGCTTCGTACGGGCTCAGCAAAGCCCTCGATGCTGAGCGTTTCGCTAAATTTGCCGCCGATATTGTCGGTCTTAAGCGCCAGATCGCTTACTTCAAGCGCGCCCGCAAGCCCCAAAATCGCCAAAAATAAAGCTAAAATTTTCATCGTAGTCCTTTAAATTTTACGCTCGCTAAATTTCACTGCTCGTTATCGCTAGGTAAAATTTTATTCGCCACGGCGTTTTGAGGGCGGTTTTGCTCGGACGCGGCTTTGTTCGCTGCCAAAATTTTATCTGCTGCTGAAATTCTATCTGCCATTGAAATTTTACTCGCGGGATTTTTCTTTGCTAAAATTTTATCCGCGCACTCCCTTAGCTGCGGCGGTATCTCATACAGAGTCCTTTTGGAATCAAGCTCCACCACGGCTTGCGACGTGGTAGCTTTGGCCAATAGCGCGCTCGATAGGCTTTTGATGCGGTATGAAAATTTTATTATCGTGTCGCACTCAAGCAGTTCGATGTTTACCGCAACCTCGTCGTCAAAAAGTATCGGCGCGATAAATTTAAACTCCATTTTGATAATGGGATATATAAATCCATCATCTCTCATCTGCATATATGTGTAGCCCGCGTCGCGCCAAAACTCGCATCTAGCGTCCTCGCAGAGCTTTACGTAGTTGCCGTGCCACATCACGCCCATCGGATCGGCGTCGTAAAATCTGGCGCGAAATTTATACTCTTTCATTCTTTTCTCCGCTATGAAATTTTTCGTCTTGCGCGGCGGATTTTGTGGCGTCTAAATTTGAATTATCTAAATTTAGCGCAGTATCCGAGTCCGCCGTACTTTTCAAATTTGACACCGTATTTGAACTCGTCGTGTCATTTAAATCCGCTGCGCCATTTAAATTTGACGCAGTATCCGTGCTCGTCCCGCCGAAATTTACGGCGCCGTCGCGCTCTACATCGTTCGCATTTTTCCCTTGCGCCCAAAAATCAAAGAAATTATACCACTGGGAAGGAAATTCTTTGGTATAAAGCTCTAGCTGCCGCACGTAGCATTTAAGCGCTAGCGCGACCGATCGCGCCTTGTCGCGGTTCTTTAGCGGCGCAGGCAGCGGCTGCAGCCGCAGCTCATGGCCGTCGCGCCCTTCGTAGCACCATAGGCTAAATAGCGGCGCGCCCAAAATTTTAGCGAGCAGATAGCCGCCGATCGGGAAATTTGCGCTACGTCCTAAAAAATCCTCGCTTTGAAATTTATCCGAGCCCACCGGCATACGATCGCCCATTACTGCGATATGCTCGCCGTTTTGCAGTAGCTCTTTGATTTGCAGCATCTCGCCGATGCCGAGCTCGCCGACGTAAAGAATTTTCACGCCGCCGCCCATTTTTTCGATAAATTTCATAAAATTTTCGCTGTGTTTGCGAAAGATCAGCACGTTGATTTTTATCCCCGCCGTGCTTGCCGAAAGGGCGCGCGCGATCTCGGTGTTGCCGAAGTGAGAAGTGATTAAAATTTTGCCCGTTCCGTCGCTTAAAAGCTCTTTCATACCGCTTTGCACGCGAATTTGATCCAGCGCGATCTTGCCGTTCCAAACTGCGATTTTTTCGCACAGACTGAGGGAAAATTTATAAAAATTTGCGTAAATTTCGCGCACTTTTGGCTCGCGATCAAGCGCGCGCCGCAAAAACTCCCTAATCGCGCGCCGTTCGTTTTTAAGCAGCGCAAAATAGATCGCCGAGATGCAAAGCGCGGTGCCTCGCATACAAAAATCGGGCGTGTGAAGCGTGATGAAGCGGGTTAAATTTAAAAGCGCCGCGCCCGCCTTTTCGTTGTTTTCGCTCCAGTGCTTAGCCATCACGCCCGTCCTTTGCGGCGGCACTCTGCAACGAGGCTTTTACGAGCGGGCTTTGCGCTGAATTTTCCGCTTGCGGGCTTTGCGCTGCGGCTTTGTCGCCGCATTCTTCGGTACCAGCTTTTTCGTTTGCGTCGCCGCCCATCTCTTTTTTCGCACCTTTACAACTATCGCGCCGCGCGCCGCTGCAAAGGTTTTGCCCCGTTAGCCCTTGCAAAATTTCGTCTGCGCTCTGCTGCGAAGCCTCCCATAAGCCACGCTTTTTAAATTTATCGCAGGCGCGTTTTAGCGCTCTTTTTGCAAGCCAGAGCGGAAGTCCGCAAAATAGCCTCGCGTGCATCAGCGAAATTCCAAAATTATCCCGAAGCGGCGCGAAGTGGCTCACTCCGCCTGCTTCGTAGCGCACCGCCAGATCGAGCCATTTTATCTCTAGCCCCGCGCGCACGGCCAGGATTAAAATTTCGGCATCAAAGCCCATTCTGCGGCTCTTAGTGCGGGGCAGAAGCGGCACGATCCCCTCTAGCGGGTAAATTCTAAAGCCGCACATCGCGTCTTTTATGCGGTGCGAAAGGGTATTTACCACGCACCAAAAATTCATTATCTTACGTCCGTGCAGGCGGGATTTGGGCGCGCTTTCGTCATACACGGGAGCGGCGCAGATCAGCGCGGCGGGCTGCTGCGCCGCAAGCGCCAAAAACTCCTCGCATCTGCCTACGTCGTGCTGAAAGTCCGCGTCTATCTGAAAGGCGTGCGTAAATCCAAGCTCCTTCGCCCACGCCAGCCCGTCGCACACGGCAGCGCCTTTGCCGCCGTTTTGTGCGCGGGCGTAAATTTGAGCCGCAAGCCCCTTTAGCGCGCTTTTGCTCGCTTCGTCGCTGCCGTCGTCCACGATCAGCACGGGCGCGATGGGCGCCAGGGCGTGCACGAGCTCGGCGATGCGCGCGGGGTGGTTGAAGTAGGGCAGCAAAAACGCGGGCTTAAAGGCAAATTCTTCCACTGGCGCAGACCTTGTCGTTTGAAATTTTAAAGCGGAGTTTGCCGCTTGCTTCGGTGATTTTGATCGAAATTTTATCGCCCGGGCGGATGAAATTTTTAAATTTTAAATTTTCTATCTTTTGCGTGCCGTCCAGCTCGTAGCCGAGGGCTTTTGCGCAGATCAATACGAAGCGAAGCTGCATAAACGCTGGCACCAGCGGAAATCGCGCAAAATGTCCGTCGAAATAAAAATCGCTAGCGCGCACCTTTGCGCGAAACTCATTCTCCGCGCTCCGCTCGAAAACAGGCATCTCGTAGCGCTGCAGGGCGCTTAAAAAGTCCTTTTTGCTTAGCTTGCCCTGCTCATTAAAAGGCAGCTTACTTGTGATCTTGAAGTAGCGCAAAATCGCGCCGAATTCGGGTTTTAAAAAGGTCTTCAGCTCGTCCATGGCGCCCTTTTTACCGCCTGCGCGAAACGCCTGCTCGCCGCGCTCGCTAAGCTTGATAAGAGCTACGGCGCGGTCTCGCTGCGGGTGCAGATCGATCCTGCATTCGCCGATAAATTCGTGCGAGCGGAGTTTAGCTTCGAGCAGATCGAGGCTCACGCGGTTTTCGTTGATTTTGACGGTGCGATCGCCGCGCCCCAAAAGCGTGATCTCATCTGCGCGCACATAGCCGAAATCGCGGCTTTCGAAGCTCTCGCACCAAGGCGAGCTGATCGTAAACTCGCCCATTTGCAAAAATTTGTCGGCGGGCCGCTTTGCCCTAAATTTATCGCAAAGCTCCTCTGTCTGCGTAAATTTATCGTCGTGTTTTATCGCGGCGATCGGTGCGGAGCTGTTTTTCTGATCGGCTGCGGTTTTATCGCTAGTGTCTACATTAAATTTAGACGCCTGCTCGCCCAAGCGGTTTGTGTCTTGCCCGTCCACACTGCTCGTTTTAGGCTTTGCCGCAAAATTTTCGCCGCAAGGGCTTGCCGCAAGATCGAAGGGCTTATTCTCGCATTTTGCCGCGCTGCCGCTATCAATATCTGCGCGAATCTGCACGCTAACGGGAGCGAATTTTTTAAGCCCCGCGCCCTCGTTGCAGGCAATCACGCCCGTCTCGCTCGAGCCGTAAATATCGACGATGCGGGCATTGCTAAGCGCGCGCAAATTATCTCGGATCGCAGGACTTAGCGGCGCGCCTGCGCTAAAAATGGTGCTCAAAGGCGCTATGTTTGCGGCGTCTGCGTGCTCGCACAGCGCGCCTAGCACCGTGGGCGAGCTGATCAGCACGGCGCCCGCAAGATCGGCTGCGAGGATGATTTCAGGATAGTTTAGGCCGCCTTTTTGCGTGCGCGAACCGCAAAGCAGCGGCACGAAGATGCTAAAGGTGAGCCCGAACATATTTTGGTGCGAGACGCCCGATAAAAATCGATCGCTTGCGCAAAGGCCGAATCTTTCTACCAAAAATTCCGCCTCCAAAACCATATCGCGCAGGCTTTTTTCGATGTTTTTCGCCTCGCCCGTGGAGCCCGAAGTTTTGATATAAAATTTTTGATCGGCGCGCAGCAGATGCAAAGAGATAGCCTCTTGCTCGCACGGCGCGTGATTTTGCGGCGCGTTTTTAGACGAAATTTTAGGCGAGGATTTTCCCGTATCGCGAGACGAAATGTTTTCTAAATCATGGGAACAGAATTCGTCTAAATTTTGCGCTGCGGCGAGATTTGGAATTTTTACGTCGCCGCCTAGATGAAATTCGCCGCTAAATTTGGGCTCTCGCAGCAGTACGGGCGCAAAACCCGCAATCAGCGCGCCGAAAAAAAATGCGATGAATTCCACTGCGTCTTCGCCGTAAATTTCAATCATCGACGCGCGTTTTTGCTCTTGCGTCTGCGCCGATTGCAGGTCGCGCGCGGCATCTGCGCCGCCGCTAGAATTTTCCGCGTCATTGAAATTTACGCTTCTGTTAGAATTTTCCGCATCTTTTAAATTTACATTTGCCGCGCTGCTTTGGAGTTTATCCGCGCCTTTTAAGTTTGCCGCTTCACTCTGCTTGCACTCTGTTTTTGCCAAATCGCGCGCAAGAGCCGCCGCGGCAAGGATTTCGCGCTCGTAAGGCTTTAAAGAATTAATCAAATTTTTTAACATAAAATTTCCTAAAAATCATCTCGCTGCCGATCAGCGCGCCGATGAGGACGTATGAGATCGCGCCGCAATAAACGCTCCAATAAATTTTATCTCGCGGTAGCAGCAGCACCGCGCTAAGCAGGCCGTTTAGCACGAAAAATCCGAGCCAAATTTCGGTCAGCTTGCGCGTGTAGGCGCGGCCGCGCTCGTTGAGAGCTGGCTGCTTCAAAAGCGCTAAGCGCGTGATCGCGGGCGTCGATCTTAGGCTGAGCGCGAAAAGCGCCGCGAGCGAGAAATTTATTATGAGCGGATACAGATACGCGAGCGCTCCGCCGCTAAATAGGGCGCACAGCGCAAAAAACGCCGCGCTCGCGCCCTTAATAGCGCGATCTTTACTTTCAAAAACAGCTCGTGCTCCCCATAGCGCGCTCATCGCCGCGAGCAAACAGACCCGCGCGCCGCCGTGCAAAAAATAGAGGCCGAAAGGGTAAAACACGCTTAAAATTACGGTAGCTGTTTTTAAAAATATCGTTCGTCGCAATCTTTGCAATCCTTAAATTTAGCCGCGAGGGCTTGGTTTTTTTTGCCACGGCAGTTTTAGCTTCGTCACGGCGTTGGACTTTGCTGCGGCAGTTTCGGTTTTATCACGGCGGGTAGGCTCTTGCCACGGGCGCGATCGGCGCGATTATTACTACGCTTCGATACTCTAAATTTAGCCTTGACGTTTAAATTTTAGGTGCCGCGCTTTTAAAATTTAAATTTAGCCTTGCTCGCCGCATTTAAATTTCAGCAGTGCCGCTTTTAAATTTAGCTACGCCTTAATTTAACTCGCGGCGCCGCACCCGCGATCAGATCCATTAAATTTAAAACCGGCCAAATTTTAAAATTTTGAAATTTTATGAAAACAGCGACCGTAAAAGAAACAACGCCTTTTAAAATTTCAAAATTTCACCCAGGCTCGCAGATTTAAATTTTAAAATTCTAATTCTGCAAAGCGCTTTACATAATAGCTTAAAGCGGTGGGTAAGCGGGCTTTGTGCCGTGCCGCTTAACCGCCAAGCCCGCAAAAGCCGTTCGGTCCACGCTCTTTCAATAAAACATTCGCCGCTCGCCGCACACCTTTGATAATATATGCCGCACGTTATCAATTCAACATGCGCCGTCAAACAAACGCCGCCGTATGTTATCTATCAAGCCAATCGCCGCCTCTGTGCCGCCGCAAAGTAAACTACCAAGCCGCCGCACGCGCGATCTTGCCGCGCCGCACGGCTAAATTTAACTCTCGCCATCCGTAGTCTCCCCGCTCGCGCCTTGATTGAGCTTCGCTGCTACGGCATCCACGATGTCGCCAAGGGTTTGGATGTTTTTAAAATCATCGGGCATCAGCTTATAGCCCGTGTTTTTCTTGACGTAATCGACCAGATCGATCGCGTCGATGCTGTCGATCTGCAGATCCTCGTAAATTTTAGCCTCAGGCACGACCTTGCTCTCGTCGATCTCGAAAAGCTCCACAAGCGCCTTTTTTAAAATTTCAAAAATTTCATCTTTACTCATTTTTACTCCTATTTTCGGCGATGTATTGCGCCAAAGACGCAACGGATGAGAAAATTTGCTTTAAATTTTGGGTTTTTGAGTTAAGCACGATGCCGTATTTTTTCTGCACCAAAAGCCCGAGCTCCAGCGCATCGACCGAATCTAGCCCGAGCCCGTCGCCAAAAAGCGGCTCATCGTCATTTATGTCGCCTGGCGCGACGTCTTCGAGGTTTAGCCCCGAAATGATCAGCTCCTTAAGTTCCAAAATTTCTTCGTTCACAGATTCTCCTTTTCATATAGATTTGATATTTTTTCATAGAGTTTGCGCACTCGGATCGGGTTTGGGCGATCCGGCTCAAAGCCCGTTAGATCCAGCGCGCACAGCTCGTAGAGGTCGTATTTCATCCGAACCTCGGGCGTATCGTACCATACTTGTCCTTTTTTTAGGCTTTTAGGATCCATTTTTATCGCGACGCAATTCATATTTTTTGCGAAATTTATCGCGATGTAAAACGCCGCTTTGTGCATGGCGATGCGATCCGCGGTGCGCGTACCCTCGGGGAAGATGATCAGGCTTTCTCCTCGCTCAAGGGCGCTGCGACACGCATCTATCATCGCTTCCGAGCCGGTGTTTGGGATGTAGCCCGCGGCTGCGATAGCGGCGGAGAGGAAGGGGTTTTTGCACAGGCTTTCCTTGACTACGCAGTTTGCGCGCCGTACGTGGGCTAAAAAGATCACCACGTCAAGCAGGCTAGGGTGGTTTGCGATGATGAGAGTGCCGCTAGGCGGGAGTTTGCAGCGCCAGTTCACGCCGATGCTACCGTAAAGACGCGCCAGCAGCAAAAATATGCGCCACGAGATCATTATAAAATCACGCACGAAATTTCGCACGACCTCTATGCGGTTTAGCCTCAGCAGCGCTACCGGGAGGAAGAGTAGGTTGCCTATCATACACAGCGCGCCGAAGCTTGAGAAGCACAGCGCGATGCCGATTTGCTTGATTTTGCGCCTTAACGGATCTGTCTGCTTCATCGCGCGGCGCCTCTTTCGGCGGGGATTTTATGCCTCTCGATGAGGATTTTACAGTTTTCGGCGATGATTTTGTGGTTCTCGGCGAGGATTTGATGGCTCGTCATGCGGGCAGCCTCGATAAAATTTCTACGGCTTGCCGCTCGCCGCATCGCAGCGGAGTTTTCGCAGTTTTCTGCGCGCGATATTTCGGCTTGCGGCACGTGCCGAAATAATAGAGTTTTCATGATCTGAGCGGAGGCGATCTCGGCGCCGTGCATGTGTCGAAGCAATAGAATTTTTGCGGCGCACGGCAAACTGCATTTTTGTAGAATTCTTACCGTTTGCCGTGCGCATTGCCTCGGTGAAATTTCTGCGGTTTGCCGCATGCTTCGTCGTGCGTGCCATTGCGATGGAATTTCTATCTTTTGCCGCGCGTATCGTTGCGGTAGAATTTCGGCGGTTTGCCACGCGCGCCGTTGCGACAAAATTTCTGTGAAGCGCCATATACGCTGTTTTAGCGCTATAACATGGCGCACTGTCTGATTAAATTTGCAGCTCGCGGCGCCGCAAAATTTAAAATTCATCGCAACGCCTTGTCGTATGCATTTTGCCTGAGAGGCTACTCGGTTGATCGCGCGGCTAAATTTAAACTCGTAGCGCAAGCTTTGATCTGCTAAATTTATGAAATTTACAGCCTGCTGCGCGTACCGTTTCGGCTCGCCGCATCTGTTTTTATAGCGGAATTGCGCGGTGTTTTCTACGCGCCGCTGCGGTAAAATTTTTATAGCTCGCAGCTCGCATCGTTTAGGCGGATTTTTTTGGGTTCGTTGTGTATGCCTCGGCAGCGTATTTTCGCAGCGCGCCTCATTGCAGCGCGATTTGGCGGCGCACGGCACGCGCCCTTTCGGCGTGTTTTTAAGATGCGCCGTTTGGGCGGGCTCGTGTTTGGTAGCGCGGCTAAATTTAAAACCTTCACCATATCCGCGTTTGGCGGAGCGGCTAAATTTAAAGCCCGTCGTTCGCGCCCTTGCGGCTCCGCGCGGCAGGGGATTTTGATTAAATTTGCTCGTCTCGCCGCGCTTGCTCATGCGATGAAATTTTACCATTTTAGCGCTCACGATCTTGCCTTAAAAAAGCTGCGATTTTGGCGGGATCTTTGACGCGCCAAAGATAGTCCAAAACCCCGTCGCTGCTGCGCCATTCGTGCTTGCCGGAGAGGATTTTAGCCAAAAATTTCACCGCGGTATCTAGCGGGATTTCGCCGCCCTCCTTAAAGCTTCGTAAAATTTCATTCTCGGCTCGCGGTTTTGGATTTTGTGCCTCCATGCTCTGCGTCGTCGCGTCCGCAACGTGTGGAGAGATTTCGATCTGCACGTCATCTCCGCGCTGAAGCACCAGAAGTAGGGCGCAGGCGAAGTCGCAGCGCTTCAGATAATCGTTATTTGCCTCCTCAAAATAGCAGAGCAGGGCGATTTTATCGTTATCCGACTTGCATTCGCCGTTTTTGCCATCTTCGTTTGCGTCCTGCTCGGAGCCGAAATTTTCCGCGCTTTCTTTCAGCCTGGCAGCTGCGATTATTGCGCCGCTTTCGAGCGCACATGCCGCGGAGATCGTCGAAATTTCGGCGTGATTTTGCGTAAAAATAGCATTTTGCGCTGCAATCGCATTGAGTACGCTGACGCAAAAGCTCGAAGGCGAGATGCTTTCCTCTATCGAGCCGAGCAGGCCAAAACAGCGGTTGATCTCGCCCAGGCGCGAGCAAAAGACGAGCGGCATCTCTTTGTGCTGTGTCGCGGCATTATCGTCTATTTTGAAATTTTGCCTTGCCAAATTTAAGGAATTTTCATTTATCAAATCTTGCGGCGTCGAATTTAAATTTTGCTGCATAAAATTTAAAGAATTCTCATTTGAAAAATCCTGCGGCGACGGGTTTTGTGCGGCGGCACGGCTTTTGCTTGCATCTAAATTTTGAGGTGCGAGATTTAAGGAGCTTTCCTCAGCTAAACTTTCCGGCGTATTTTGCGAAATTTCGCCTAAAAGCGAGATGCAAAGTTTTGCCCCGAGCCCCAAGCGGCGGCGCTGTAACGGCGGAATGTGCGCAAGAGCCGGCTTTTTCTTTAAAGGCTCTAAGGCCAAAATTTCCTCTTTTAAGCGAGCGTGGGTAGAAATTTTTAAATTTTCTACGGAGCTTTTTTGTAAAGCTCTATTTTCACACGCTGCAAAATTTGCGGGATTTACGGAATTCTGCTCGTAGCCTGGAATATCTGTAAAATCTTGCGTAGAATTTAACGCGAAATCATACGTAAAATTTTGACTTGCATCGCAAGCGAGATCGGAATTTCCGCCTAAATTTACTTCGGAAATTCCGTCCGAACAAGCGGCGAAATTTTTATAAAACTCCGCCGGCTCGCCCGAAATTATCGCGCTTGCGTAAGATATACCGAAGCTTAGTTTATTTTGCAATATAGCCTCTTAGTGTGACACCGCTCATTATCGTGCCTACGCCGCATTCAAACTCTTTGTCGCTCACGAAAACGTTTTTGTAATAGTAGCTCGTGATGTTTACGACCTTGTTGCCGCCCTCTTTTTTGGCTCGGTCTTGAAAGCTAAGCAGCGCCGATAAAAACGCGCGGTTGCATGCGGCTTGATCGGTCTTGTTGACGCTGTTTGTTTTTTTGTTCGAGCTTAGCTGCTGCGTGATCTTTCTGCCTGCGGATTTGTTGCCGAAGTAGAATTTTATGTTCGGATCAAGCTTGGCTTTGGCGTCGGGCTCTGCGAGCGCCGCGGCGATCGGGAAGCGCATGACGTCGTTTTTGGCATAAGCCGAATTAGCGACAAAAAGCGCCGCAACTGCGAAAAATAGAAATTTTTTCATTTTCTCTCCTTTAGTCGATAAATTTTTTAAAAATCAAAGAGGTGTTTACGCCGCCGAAAGCGAAGTTATTATTCATAACGTAGTCGGTCTTTATCTCCTGCGGCTGCGTGAGGTATCTAAGCGGCGCGCACTGCGGATCGATAGCTTGTAAATTTAGATTCGGATAGAACAGCCCCTCGTTCATCATCATCACCGAGATGAAGCTCTCCAGCGCTCCGCACGCGCCCAAAGTATGACCCAAATAGCCTTTATAAGAGCTCACTGGCATTTGCGAGCCGAAAATTTCATGCGTCGCCGTAGATTCTGCGATGTCGCCCTGTCTGGTCGCCGTAGCGTGAGCGTTTACGTGCCCGATGAGATCCGGCGAAATCGCGGCGTCTTTGAGCGCCAACTGCATCGCCGCGCGCATAGTCTCGCTCTGCGGGCGGGTGATATGCGTGCCGTCGCAGGTCGTGCCGAAGCCCACTATCTCGGCGTGAATTTTAGCGCCGCGCGCAAGTGCGCTTTCGAGGCTTTCTAGCACGAACATAGCGCCGCCTTCGCCCAAAACCAGTCCATCTCGCGCTATATCAAAAGGTGCAGGGCTGAGAGTAGGGGTGTCGTTTTTGCAGCTTGTGGCGTAGAGCTTATCAAATACGAATGCCTGGCTTGGGTGTAGCTCGTCTGCGCCGCCTGCCAGCATCATATCTATCAGGCCAAATTTTATCGCTTCGTAGGAGTAGCCGATCGCTTGAGACGCGCTCGTGCACGCAGAGCTCGTGGGGATTAGCCTACCTTTTAGTCCGTAGTAGATCGCGATATTTGCAGCGACGGTGTGGGGCATCATCTTTACGTATGAGTTGGCGTTGAAGGTGCTATCCTTGCCATGCAAAATATCTATGACCTCGCCCGTAGCCTTTGCGTCGCCGCTGCAGCTACCCGCTGCGACGCCCATACGACCGTCCTTTATGCACCCCTCTTCTAAAAGTCCCGCATCCGCCAGAGCTTCACCCGCAGCATCGACGCCAAACATCGCTACCTTACCCATCGAGCGGGTATCTTTGCGGCTCCAGTGCGCAGGCGGCGCATAATTCGGTATCGGCGCGCCCAGCCTAGTGTTTAGCTCCTCGCCGAAGATATCCCATTCGCTCATATAAACTACGGCGCTTTTTTGCTGCGCCAAATTTTGCTTGATGCTCGCCCAGTCCCGTCCGAATGCACAGACATTGCCAAAACCCGTAATAACTACTCTATTTAACATAATCCACCGTCTATTTTAATAACCTCTTTTGTGATGTATGCGGAATTTTCGCTTAGCAAAAACTCCACCAAATGCGCCACCTCGCTCGGCTCGCCGATGCGACCTAGCGGGATCGCGCTTAAAATTTGCTCGCTCGCAGCTTCGTTTATACCTTCGCTCATCGCCGTTTTGATTAGCCCGGGAGCCACGACGTTTACCGTGATCTTGCGGCTTGCAAGTTCTATCGCCAGCGATTTTGCCGCGGCGATTAGACCTCCTTTGCTAGCGGCGTAGTTGCTCTGGCCGCGGTTACCGGCAATTCCGCTAACCGAGCTCATCACGACGATACGCCCGCCCTTTTTGGCGCGGATCATCGGTATCAGCGCGGGCTTTAGGACGTTATAAAACCCGCCTAAATTTGTATCTATCACGCTTTGCCAATCCTCGCGTTCAAACCACACGAAGGAGTTATCCCGCGTGATGCCCGCGTTTAGCACGATGCCCCAGTATGCGCCGTTTGCCTCTATGTCTGCTTCGATATGTTCCTGCGCTCCAGCGGTATCTGCGACGTCAAATTTTAAAATTTGAACTTCCGTCGCGCCCGCGTCCAAGCAGCGCTTCGCTACGTCATTAAGCTTTGCTTCGTTGCGTCCGTTTAGCGCCAAGCCGTAGCCCTTTTGCGCTAAATTTAACGCGCACGCCTCGCCGATACCGCCGCTCGCTCCGGTAATTAAAATTCTCTTAGCCATTTATACTCTTTATCATTTCGTCGCTCGCGCGCATTACGCTAAGCGTGGCGCTTGCGATATGTTCGCCGCCGCAGCGGATCTCACAGTCGAAGATATATAGCCCCTCGCCGTCGCTCACGCTCTGCCTCGCCGTCGTAATTACGCGCTCGCCCACCTTCAGGCCTGCGCGCGAAATATGAAGGTTTCGCACGCCCAGCAAAAACCCGAGCCTTGCCTCGCCGTCGTTTCGGTAGCCCGAATACACGCCGATACACTGCGCCATTATCTCCATATACGCGTAGCTGTCGAGCTCGCCGTCTTCGGTAAACGGTGAGTCCTCTTTAACGCTAAATGCACAGCTCGCATATCCGTCGCTAATCTCTAAAATTTCATCCGCGAAGACCATATATCCGCTCTGCGGTAGGATGCTAGAGGCTTTCATACGCGTCCTATTATGGTTACGGCGTTGTCGCCGCCGAAAGCAAAGCTTAGATTCATCGCGGTATCTACGCGCGCTTTTTTGGCTTCGCATGCGAGATTAAATTTAGACAGCGCAGCCGGAATTTCGCTCGTTTGCGAAGCTTGATCCGCGGCGTCTTTTAAAATTTTATCGTCCGTGCCTTGCACAGCTTTAGATGCAGCCAAAATTTCATCCGCGCTGCTTTTTGAAATTTCACCCTGCACGTTTTGCAGAATTTCACCGCCCGAGCTACATGAAATTTGATCGCTTTTGCTATTTAAAATTTTATCGTTTCGCTCGCTGTGCCGTGTCTGCGCGCTGCAAAAAATTTCAATCTCCGAGCCGCGCCAAATTTTATCATTCGTAAAATTCGGCGGGATCACGCCCTGTTTGATCGCCTCGTAGCAGACGGCAAGCTCGATCGCCCCCGCCGCGCCCAGAGTGTGTCCGATCGCCCATTTGGACGAGCTTGCGGGCGCTAAGGGTAGGGCGGCGCTCATAGCCAAGGCCTCCATTGCGTCGTTAGCCGCAGTGCCCGTGCCGTGCAGATTTACGTAGTCGACGCTTTGCAGCTGCGCCGATTTCAGCGCGGTTTTGATCGCTTTGATCTGCATTCGTGCGCTAGGATCGGGCTTGGTGATGTGGTAGGCATCGGAGTTTGCGGCATGAGCTAAAAGCGCGACGTCGCTTATGCGCTCGCGCGAAAGCACGAATGCGCAGGCTCCCTCGCCCAGATTTGTGCCTGATCGCGCCTCTGAAAACGGCTTTAGCGGCTGCTCGCTTAAGATTTCAAGCGCGCTAAAGCCCTGCAGCGTGAGCTCGTCTAATGCGTCGGCGCCGCCGAATACGACCGCGTCGCAAAGTCCCGCGTAGATGAGGCGCGAAGCTTCGATCAGAGCTTTGTTTCCGCTGGTGCAGGCGCTAGAAACTCCGATCGCGACGGATTTTAGCCCTAAGTGTTCGCGGATAAAATTTGCGGGGTTTGCGTGGGAGTTGCGTTCGAAGCAGAAGTTTTTAAATTTATCGTTTGCGGCTTTTGAAATTTTGGCGAAATTTTCGCCGTTTGCAGTGGAAATTTCACTGCACGGCGCGGAGCTCTCGCCGTCTTGCGAGATAAAATTTCTCGCGTCTTTGCCGCAAGCGAAAAATTCCGCATAGTTTTCTTGTACGCCGGTGTTGGTGGTCGCAAACACCACTCCTACGCGGTGCGCGCCGAATTTTTGCACGGCTTGCTCTATTTGCTCTTGCACGCCGAGGCAAGCGTAAAGCGCCAGAGCGTTCGTGCGCGTGGCGTAGGCGCGATCTTTGATCCTCGGTAGCGGCGTATTCACGCGCCCAAAGATGAAATTTTTGCCACAGACGCTAAGTTTTCGCAGAGCGGATCTCTTTTCGCACAGCGCGCTAAAAAACTCTGCGGCGCTGTTTGCGCCCGCACAGATGAGCCCCGGGCTACTTAGATACTGCGTCATATCGGCGCCCCTTTGCGTTTATGGTGAAATTCGCTTTATCCGCATTTTCAAGCAGGGCTAAAAATACGCGCTCGCTTTGCGAATCGGGCGGCAGGAAGCCGTCGTTGCGAAATTTAGCCTCGCCGCCTGCGATCGATAAAATTTTACGTGCGATCGGCGCGCCTAACATATCGAGCCAGACGAGTTTGTAGCGACTCTCCTCGCTGCTTGCGGGTGAAATTTTTGAGATCAGGGCTCTGCTTTTTACGCCGTTAGGATCAGTTAGGACGAACTGTTTTTGGCTAAATTCCGTTATTTGCTCGGGCGCTTTGCGCGCGCATCCGCCTATAAAAAACGCGGCGCAAAGTAGAATGAAAGCCGTTTTAGAAATAGCGTAAAAACGATAAATAGGTCTCAAAAATTCTCCCTAAAAACTAGCGAAATCAAAATCTCGCCCTCCAAAATATAGCTCTTGTGTGACCACTCTCTGCCGCGCTCATCAAGCGCCAGAACCTCTCCGTCCGCGCCGCGCGCCAGCCCTACGCGAGCAAGCGCGTAAAAACCCAGGCTTCGCGCCTTAATCAGCGCTTCTTTGATCGTGTAAATTTTATAAAAAACGAGCGCCTTTTCGCTTTCGTCCGCCACCGCTAAAAGCTCGCGCTCAAAGACGTTGAAACAAAACTCGCTAGCTGCGGCAAAATCCCGCGGTTTTAAAATTTCAAGATCGAGCCCAAACTTTTGCCTCGCAAAACCCACTGCGACGATCGTTTTGCCATCCGCGCTTTTGTGCGAGATGCAAAATTTGCCGCATTTTTTAAAGCGCGCCTTAAGCGCCCGTGAAACGCGAAACTCGCGCAGATGGGCTCGCGCGCGCGCTAGCTTCTTATCGCGCCTGCTCAAAAGCCGCCTCGGGGCGCACAGATCCTCGTCGGTGATTAAAATTTTTATCTCGCTCATAAAACTCTGATTTTACTAAAATAGTCTTTATAAAAATATAAAATAGCGCTACAGCGTTAGAATTTCGTTTAAAATTTATTTGATGCGATTGGGTTCAAAGGCGCACTAAAACATAAAATTTATCGTATTTTTGAATTGTACGAGAGCTTCGGGCGCGGTAAAATTTTAAAATTTAGCTCGTTTTCGATCTGCGCCGCGCGCTTTTTGGTTCGTCGCGTGTCGTTATGCGGCGTAGGTTGTGTTCGTTGCGCTCGTCTTGTTCATCGCATCTCGTGCGATTGCTTATTTGGTTAAATTTTAGCGTGGCTGTATCAAGAGGCAGGCAGCGCAGGTTTTGAAAATATCGGCGCGGAATTTTAAAAATTCTGCGATAAAATTTCTGCCGCGGGCGGCGTTTGTGCTAGAGCTTTTGCGACGAAATCTGGATGTGCCGCGCGATGAGCTTTAAAATTCCGAAGCGAAATTTTAAATCGCGAGCAGTGCCTAACGCAGCAGGCGTCGTAATGCGGCGGTTTAAAATTTAAACGCATTTGAATAAAACGAGTGTGATTTTAGCGCCCTTTTTGCCCATGCGGTTTGAAATTTAAACGCACTTGAATAAAACAGCGTGAAATTTTATCCGCGCCCCAATGAAGCAGCGCGAATTTGGCTACCCTTGAAAAGACGGCTCGGAATTTAACCGCGTTTGGCTACCGCAACCGCGATTAAATTCTGAAAATTCCGAGCCGAGCCGTCTCGGGCGGCATAAAATTTAGTCGCGCCCGGCGGTCATATAAATTCCGTCGCTAAGCCGTATTGTGCAAAGTCGCAGCCGCTAGGTTTGCGTTAAATTCCGTCGTCGAGCCGCGACAAATTTACGTCAAAATTCCGTCGCCGCAAGGACGGCGTTTGATTTTATTTTTTGATCATGCGCTTATACGGGCCGAAGCGGTGGTCGTTCTCGTCAAATCCGTCGTTGTAGGGCCCCACGTCCATATCCATCTGCTTGACGTCTAGATCGGGGAAATCTTTCTTCCTATCGGGTTTGATCTTGCGCGGTTTTGAGTTTATATACGCCGTCACGTCGAAAGCTTCCTCCCAGCTTAGCGAGGCGTCTCCTTTAGGCATAGTGGCTTTGACATACCTCGCTCCTTCGATGAGCCTATACATACCGGCGCCCGTATTGTAGCTGTCATCGCCCCAAAGCGCGGGGAATGTGTAATAATCGCCGCTTTGAGCAAACCCCTCGTTTTTTATCCCTTCGCCGTTTTCGCCGTGGCAGGCGGCGCATTTTGCGGCGTAAATTTCGCCTCCTTTTTTAGGATCCGCCGCGCGGTCTAAAAACTGCGCCTTTGGTAGCCCCTGGCCTTTTAGCTTTGCGCCGACCTCATATCCTGCGGAGAGCCAGTGCATGTAGGCGATCATCGCGCGCATCTCTTTGGAGTTCGTAGGTATCGCTCTGCCCGCCATCGAGCGCTGAAAACAGCCGTTTATGCGGTCTTGCAGCGTGACTAGCTGATCCGATCTCGCGACATACTGCGGAAATCTCGCGTAGATACCCACGAACGGGCTTTGATCGGGCACGACGCCGCCGCTCGTATGGCAGCTCGAACAGGATAGGTTGTTGCCTGCAAAGCGCATTTTTTCATCTTTCGCCTGCGGTCCGAGATATCTCGTCGTCTCGTTGATGAGCTTCGCGCCGTAGATGACGGTCTTTGCATAAGGCGAGTCGCCGAGCTTTGCCTCGTCTATGACGCCGTTTTCGTCGATGCCTACGGGCAGCCTAAACTCCTGCGTCTTTTGCTCGTACGGCACGGCTTTTTTGGCGTTGAGTTTGGCTACATCAAAGCCTAAAATGGGCGTAAAAAATAGCGGAAGCGCTAAAACAAGGGCAGTTTTTCTCATAAGTTCTCCTTTAAAAAAGTAAAATATACATTTGAAATTATTGAATTTTTTAGTTAAATGTGCGTTAAAATTTCAAAAAAAGGAGAAATTCCGAGAGTTCGCACAGAGGAGAATTTTAAATAGCCGATTTTAAAATTTGAGCGGGCGAAAAAATTTTAAAAGCTGATTTTTGCGGTCTGCGCGTAGGGGAAATTTTAAAAAAGCCGATTTTGAAGGCTTGCGAGAGCGCAAATCTAAAGGGCGCCTTTCACGGCTCGTTTCGTGCACCGCTCGGCCGCTTCCTGCGCTGTTGTGTTTTGCGTCGCTGCATTTTTGCGTCGCGGATGCGGCATCGCGCCGCGTATAAATGCAGAGCGCATGCAAGCGTCCGCGAGAAACGAACGGATAAGATGAACGGATTAATTTCGCTCGTGCGTGACCGCGGTATATTTGATCCGTGCCGCCCTGCTACTCCGCCACAAACGAGACGTTCGCAAAACTTGTCGCGGCATGCCGCCGAAATATAAGTCGCAAATTGGTATTTTAGCGCGAGATTTGCAAAAGCATGTCGCGGTGCATCGCAGCAGGATCGCCGCCGCATTTGAAATTTATCTAGGTCTGCCGGCGCGATAGGACGAGGCGGATCGTCTCATCTATGCGCCGTTTGGAGGCGCGCGTATTTATGTTTGCCCTGCACTCGCCTTAAACGGGCGCTAGGTTTGAAATTTAACCCGAGCGGGCTAGGAATTTTAAATTTAAGCGGATTTGGGCTTTGGCGGTCAGATCTGCCTGCGCGCCGCGCAGGACCGTATCCGCGTTAGAATTATCGCCGCCGAGATAAAATTTCGCGCGGCAGGCACCGTAATGCGGCGATATGAAATTCTAACGCTCCTAAATAAAACGGCATGAAATTTTAAATGCTCTTAAATTAAAACGGTGCGAAATTTAATCGCACTGAGCCGCCGCATTAAATTCTGAAAATTCCGAGCCGAGCCGTCTCGGGCGGCATAAAATTTAGCCGCGCCCGGCGGTCATATAAATTCCGTCGCTAGCCGTATCGTGCGGAGCCGCATCGCGTCAGATCGGCGTTAAGCTCTACCGCCGCGCCGCGCGGGATTACGTAAAATTCTACCGCCGCGCCGTACTACGCCCGATAGGATCTACATTAAATTTTGCCGCCGAGTTGCACCGCACTAGATTTGTTTTAAATTTTGCTGTCGTGCGCACTAAATTTACGGTCAAAATTTCGTCGTCGCGCCGCGCAAAATTTGCACAAAATTCGCCGTATCGTCGAGTCAAATTTGTCTCAAAATCCATTATTGCGGCGAGCTGCGTTAAAATTTAGATCAAAATTTCGCTAGCATGCCTATCTGTGGTAATTTTTTACGAATTTTTCTATGCGCTCAAAGCCGCGTTTTAGATTTTCCATGGAGCATGCAAAGCTTATGCGGAAGTGCCCATCCATACCAAATCCGCTTCCTGGCACCGTGGCTACGAGCCCTTTATCTAGCAGTTGCATGCAGAATTTCATACTATCAGGTTCTACCTGAGAGCAATCCACGAATAGATAAAATGCGCCATCTGGTTTTACGACACTGAGCCCTGGGATCGCACCTATTGCGTCCGTGCCGAAATCGCGCCTGCGCTCGTATTCGCGCCTCATCTCCTCGATATAATCATCCGCCTCGCCGCGCAGCACCGGCATAGCGCCTGCCTGGACGATGCTTGCTACGTTGCTGACGCTTTGACTTTGTAGGCTGATCATAGCCTTATTTAGCTCATCGATCGCACAGGCGGTGTAGCCGAAGCGCCAGCCGGGCATCGCGCCGCATTTGCTTAGCCCGTTGATCGTCACGGTGCGCCTAAACATATCCTCGCTGATGCTTGCTGCGGCTATGAAGCTCTTGCCGAAGACGATTTTTTCGTAAATTTCATCGGCAATTACTAAAATATCCGTGCCTTTTAGCACTTCCGCAAGCTCTTGTAGCTCCTGGCGCGAATATACGGCGCCTGCGGGGTTGCTCGGGTTGAAAAGGCACAGCGCCTTCGTGCGCGGCGTGATCGCGGCTTTGAGCTGTGAGGCGGTGATTTTATATCGGTTTTCCGCCTTGGTGTCTACGATGATGGGCTTGCTGCCGCAGAATTTTACAATTTCGGGGTAGGTGACCCAATAAGGCGCCGGTATTATAACCTCATCGCCTTCGTTTAAGATGCAGTTAAAGGCGTTAAATAGCGAGTGTTTGGCGCCTACGTTGGTGATGATCTGATCGGGTCTGTAGTTTAGAGCATTATCGCGCTTTAGCTTCTGCGCGATTAAATTTAAAATTTCAGGCGTGCCGGCAACAGGCGTATATTTTCCGCAGCCCTTAGCCATAGCCTCTATGACAGCTTTTTTGGCAACCTCTGCGGTATCGAAATCAGGCTCGCCTGCGCTTAGGATTACGACGTCTTGCCCCTGAGCTTTCATCTGTTTGGCTTTGGTGCTGATTGCGATCGTTAGGCTTTCGCCGAGCTTGCTTACGCGACTTGAAAGTGTTAATTTCATTGATGCTCCTTGGATTGGTTTAGACAATTTAAAATTTGATTTTTGACGCTAAAAGCCCTGCCGCTACTTGGGTCTTGGTCGTAGATATCGTCGATTTTATAATCTCCTCCGCTACGGACGAGTTTGTAGATTATCGTCTGCGCGCTGTAGGGGCAGGTTTGAGTTACTACGACGGTATCGCGCTGCCCTAGCTCAAAATCATATTTCGCGTCGTCGCAGACATCTTGACCGCCGATTACCGGATCGTAGTCCAAACAGCCCACCTCACCTTCGCCAGCAGATGCTTCATCTTGCATAAGCACGGATCTGAAAGAAGCTGATAGGGCATTTTTGTGATCGCCGAAATAGGTATCCTTGATGTATAGACTTTTTACTAGGCTTATTCTGGCGTCGTCCGCGGAATTTTTCGCGCTATTAGCATCGCTGCCGCTTGCCGACAAAATAGCAAAAATTGTAAAAAATAGAGCTTTTTTCACTTTAACCCTCTTATTTTAATGATTTCAGATACTCTTTGTAGAATTTATTTAGATCCTCATCCATTGCGGAGATATCTTTTCTACCGCTGCAGATGCACTCTTCCAAAATTTCGATACGTTTGATGAGATACTTGATAAGCTCCTGGCTGATATCTGGAATTTTATTATGCGCCAAAGGATCGCTCTCGCAGCTGCCTAAAATTCTAGCTGGTACGCCCACGGCGGTGCAGTTTGGTGCGACATCCTTTACGACGACGGAATTTGCGCCGATTTTGGAATTTGCGCCGATGGTGATGTTGCCTAATACTTTGGCTCCCGCGCCCACTACGACGCCGTTTTGCAGCGTCGGATGGCGCTTGCCGTGCTCTAAGCTCACGCCGCCGAGAGTGACGCCCTGATAGATCAGACAGTTATCGCCGATGATCGCCGTTTCTCCGATGACAAGCCCTGTGGCGTGGTCAAAAAACACGCCCGAGCCGATACGTGCGCCCGGGTTTATATCTACGGCGGTGATTATGCGGGTAAGTCCGCTGATCGCACGAGCTATAAGATTAAAACCTCGCTCGTAGAAAAAGTGTGCGAAGCGGTAATTTATCAGTGCCCAGACGCCGGGATAGCAGAAAAATATCTCAAATAAGCTGTTGCATGCGGGGTCTTGGCGCATCGGCTCGGTGAAGTCCTGTTTTAAAATTTGCCAAAAACTCATTTGATCGTCTTTAAGTAGCTATTGTCGTTTAAAAACAGATATAGCTCGCCCAGGATATGCTTTTTCTCTTTATCTCCGATAAGATTTGATTTTTCGACGCGCTCGTTTAGGCTTTCGCGGATATCTACTACGTCGTAGTCCATATCCTCCAAGATGTCGATGACCGATTGAGATTCGATGAAATCCTTGATCTCAAAACCGCCGTCATCCTTTAAAATCACGGTCGCCTCTGTTGGGTGTGCAAAGAGGTTGTGGCTCATGCCAAGCACCTCCTGGTAGGCTCCGACAAGAAAAAAGCCCAAAAAGTACTCCTCCTCTTCGGGATCTACGTCGTGCAAAAATAGCGGATTTTTTTGACTGTCGAATTCTATCTCGCCGTCGCTATCGCAGGTGATATCCCAGATCGACGCCGATAGCGTGGCGCGCTCGTCCAGCCTCTCTAACGGCATGATCGGGAAGTGCTGCTTGATGCCCCAAAAATCGGGCAGGCTTTGAAAGATCGAGAAATTTACCAAATAGCGCTCTTGGGCGTTGCCTAAGGAGTTTAAGAAATTGCTGTATTCTTGCTTGTTGCCTAAAATTCCATACGCCTTTCGCATTATTAGATGAACTAAAATTTCGCCGTTTGAGCGGTCGATCAGATCGACGTATCCCAGATCAAAAAGGGTAAGCACGCTCTCCATGTGCGACATAGCATCGTGCAGATACTCTAGCGCATTGGAGGGCTTTAGAGTTTTATACAGATCGTATAGCTCTGCGACTACCGGCGGATTATCCTTTTTTAGGGCGAGCTTTTCTTCGGTGTATTCTTGGGTGAAAAGCTCCAAAATCGGTGCCACGAGTACCGCGTGGCTGGCGGCTACGTATCTGCCGCTCTCGATAAAGATATCCGGCTCGGCCTCTTTTTTATCCTCTGCGATCGATTTTAGCAAAAAAACCACGTCGTTGGCGTATTCTTTTAGCGTATAGTTGCGGCTGGAGCTTTCTTTGGCTTGGGAGTATTCGATAGCGAGCCCTCCGCCTAAATTTATGGATTTTAAATTTTTCGCACCCATTTTGCGAAGCTCGGTGTAGATATTACCCGCCTCGATGAGAGCTTTTTTGAGCGGGTGGATCTCGGTAATCTGCGAGCCGATATGAAAATGAATCATCGTAAACTGCTCGATGAGATCGTTTTTCTTGAGTAAGCTTATCGCCTCTATAAGCTCGGTCGAGGTAAGGCCGAATTTGGAATTTATCCCGCCGCTTTTTGCCCACAATCCGCTTCCGGAGTTATGCAGCCTGATGCGTAGCCCGATGAAAGGCTTTGGCGCAAACCGCTCCTTGGCCGTTTCGATGATGGTTTCAAGCTCGTTTAATCCCTCGATCGTAAGCGTTACGTTATGCCCCATCTCTGCGGCGATGAAGCCGATATTTATAAGCTCCTTATCTTTAAAACCGTTTACGGTAATTGGCGCGCCGTATTTGTTATACGCCATCGCTAGCAGCAGTTCAGGCTTGCTGCCGGCTTCGAGTCCGTATCCGTAAGGCTCGCCGATATCGACTAAATTTTTAACGAAGCCCGGGAATTGATTTACCTTAAGCGGATAGACAGCGTGGAATTTTCCCTTGTAATCAAACTCCTTAATAGCGCGGTTAAAATTTGAGTAAATTTCGACGATCTGCTTTTTGATGAGGTGCGGGAAGCGCAGCAGTATCGGGCCTCGCACGCCGTCTGCGCGGATCTCTTTTATAATGTCCACCAAAGGCTGCTTGAAATCGGAGTTTAGGCATAGTTTGCCCCCGTCTATCGTGAAGTTGGAATTCCCCCAAATATTTAGTCCGTAATCGCTCATGCTCTATCCTTAAAAAACGCTTCGACCTCTTTAAATTTGATCGCAAAGGTGCTTTGATCCTCTAAATTTTTGCACCACACCTCGGCGCGGTCAAACTCGTCCTGCCCGATGCAAAGGCAAAATTTCGCCTCCGCCCCGTCAGCCGCTTTTAAATGCTTGGCTAGGCTCTTGGGCTCGTATGAAATTTGAGTTTTACAAAACTTTCGCAACTTTAGCGCAAACGAAAACGCCGTGCTAACAAACGCCTCATCCAGCGCGCCGATATAAAGACCCTCGCGCTCTTGAGGGGCTTCGCGCGTTTTTAAAATTTCGGCTATTCGCTCGATACCGATCGCAAAGCCCACGCCCGCCGTCTTTCTGCCGCCTAAAAACTCCACGAGCCTATCGTAGCGCCCGCCGCCGCCTACGGCACTTTGTGCGCCAAGCTCGCTTGAGACGAACTCAAAGGCGGTCTTGCAGTAGTAATCAAGCCCGCGCACGAGCTTCGCATCGATCTCAAATTTTTGTCCGTTTTGGGTTAAAATTCTTTGCAGCTGCGTAAATTCCGCGGCGCAGGCGTCGTTTAAATTTTCAGTTATAAGAGGTGCAGCGGCTAAAATTTTCTGGCAGCTCTCGTTTTTGCAGTCCAGTACGCGGATCGGATTGGTGTCGATGCGCCTTTGGCAGTCCTCGCAGAGCCTGTCTTTGTGTCCTTGCAAGAAATTTACGAGCTTGGTTTTATACGCAGGCATGCACTCCTCATCGCCTAAAGAGTTGATTTTAAGCGTTGCGGCGACATTTAGCTCGCGTAAAATTTGAGCTAGCATCAAGATCACGCTCGCATCCTCATAGACGCTACTTTGCCCGAAGCACTCGACGCCGAATTGATGAAACTCGCGCAGACGCCCTTTTTGCGGGCGCTCGTAGCGAAACATCGAGCCTTGATAATAAAATTTATGCACGCCGCCGCTGCGGTCGAGCTTTTTTTCGAGAAAGGCGCGCACGACGCCTGCGGTGCCCTCGGGGCGCAGGCAGACGCTATCGCCGCTTTTGTCGCTAAACTCATACATCTCCTTGCCGACGATGTCGCTGCTCTCGCCGACACTGCGGCGAAATAGCGCGGTCTGCTCGAGTTTGGGAGTTTCGATGAGGCAAAAGCCGTAATTGCGCGCCACGCGCTCGCACACGCTTAAAATTTGCGAGTAGATGCGCGCCTGTTCGTCTAAAATATCGTTCATACCGCGAAGTGCCTTGATCATCTATGAAATCCTTTGTGAAATTTTAAAATTTTCAAATTTTTGCGGCGATTATAGTTAAATTTTCCTAAATTTTAAGCGCTGCCGCTCGCGGTTTTGTATCGGTTCTGCTTATTTGCATCGCGCGCCGCGATGATTTTAAAATTTCAAATTTATTTTTAAAATGCGGATTGCGCGATCTTTGAAAATTGTTTTAAACGATCGGCGTTTATAAAATTTACGGCGCGATGATCGGCGGGCGGCTTCTAATATTGCGTGCTGAGAGTTTGCAAATACAAGCGCCAGGCTTATAAAAACAGCGCGCCGTTAGGTTTAATATATCGCGCGCTGCGCAGCGGTTGGATTTTAAAATTTAATTTGCGATGCGTCGCGCCGGTTCGCGGCATGCTATGTAAATTTAAAGCGCCACCGAAATTTATGCGCCAAGCAAAAATTTAACGCATTGCATAAAATTTTAAATTTTACCGCGGCGCAGATCGCGCGCCGTTTCGGCTTAGGCGCCTATTTTAAACCGACTAAGCTCGGCAGTAAAATTTCTACTTCGCCGCCTTGAAGCTCAAGAATTCCTCGTAGCGGCGATCGATGATCTCTTTGATCTCGGCGTAATTTTGCGGCGAGTTTTCTATGTAAAAATAGGCGTTGTCGAAGTTTTTATCGCCAAATTTGCGCGCGACGAAATCGTCGTAATCTTGCAAATACCAGCCGTGCGTTTTGGCAAATTTCGTGCGGTCCGTGGTGTAGTAGGCCTTCGCAAAGACCTTGCCCGCGGTGTTTAGCTCCTCGCTGCCTAGCACACCGTCCATGGCGCCAAAGAAATACCCGCGATAATCAAAGCTATCGTCCATCCGCGCTATATCGTCCGCGAAATCCGCCGCGAAGTCCTTGGAGTAAAGCTTGCGCTCCATGCACCAGCGGAAGAAAAACGCGATGTGCGTCGCGCCGTTTTCCTGCGGGATATCGGTCGGCGCATTTTTCGCGCCCCAGTGCCATTTTGCCTTGTCGTAGGTCACGTAAGCCATTTTGCTCTCCTTTTTTTGGACTTTAAGTTGCATAAATTTTAGAAATTAAAAGCAAACGACGCTTGGTAAAGCTCTAAATTTTATCCGATGCAATCTGCGCCGTGAAATTTCAAATTTTATATCAGATCGCCCATTACCTCATAATCGCATTCGCTTCGTAAAATTTTGCCGCGGCTAAAATTACGTTTAAATTCTATTGCGCCTCGTAGAATTTCACGCGCCTCATCCTATGTCTTTAAGTCGCTGTTTTGCCGCCGCCGTCACGTCCTCTTCGTAATCGTACCACGTAAACATCGCGCCGTGCTGCACCGAGCCGCCCAGCAGATCGCCTCCTTGGCGGTTTTTCAGATCGATATTTGCGACCTTAAATCCATCCAGCGTCGCTGCGAACTCGCGTAGGCGCTGCGGCGGGGATTTGAGCTTGGTGTAGAGGTAGCAGCGCCCCGCCTGGCCCTTGCGCCCGACGCGCCCGCGTAGCTGATGAAGCGACGCGAGCCCCATCCGCTCGGCGCCCACGATTAAAATGACGCTAAGTCGCGGCAGCGAGATGCCCACTTCGACGATCGTCGTGGTTATCAGCAGCCGCCCCTCGTCGCGAAAGCGGCGCAGAACCTCCTCCTTATCCTTGTCGCTGCCGTGGGTAATCATCACGTCCGCAAACTGAGCCTTCCAAAACGGCGCCGCCTCCTCAAGGCTTTGATAGACCGAGCTTTCGCTTTGCTGCACGAGCGGATAGACGATGATTGCTTGATTGCCCGCGGCGAGCTCACGGCGCAGATCCTGCATAAAGCCCGCAAATCCGTCGTTTTGCAGGATTTTGGTTTTGATCTGCTTTTCAAACGGCAGCTGTTTTAAAAAGCTGAAGCTCACGAGCTCGGATTGGATCATGCTTAGCGTGCGCGGTATCGGCGTGGCGCTAAACTGAATGAAATGCGCGCGAAACTCGCCGTTTTCGGTGAGGCGCGCGATCTTTTCGCGCTGATTCGAGCCGAAGCGGTGCTGCTCATCGACCATTATGAGATTTGACGGCGCAAGCTCGTGGTAGAGCAGGGCGTGAGTGCCGATGATAAGGTGCGCGCCCGCAAAATTCGGCTCGCGATCGCCGCTTTTTACGAGCATGGTTTTGATCTGCGGCGGCAGTAGACGGCGCGCCTCGGCGTAAATCTGCTCGGCCAAGATACTCGTAGGCGCCATCAGATAGCTGATACGCGGGTAGTTCATCGCCGCGCTCGCGAGGATCACGAGCGTCTTGCCGCTGCCTACGTCGCCCATGACGACGCGGCGGCGCGCCAGGGGGCTTTGCAGATCGCTAGCGATGTCCTTTATCGCGCTTGATTGATCGCGCGTAGGCTCAAAAGGAAGCGAAGTAAGCCAATCCGAAATGTCGTGCAATGGGTAAATTTGCGCAGGGAAGCTCGTTTTTTTCGCACTTAGCTTTTGCAGGTAGTTTAGAATTTCGATAAATTTCAGCGTTCGTAAAATTTCAGCTCCGCTCATCTGTGTGGCGGCTGCAGCCTGTATGGCCTCGGCGGCATGGACAGTTCCAGCGTCGCTTGCAATTTGAGCGATTGTAGGTATGGCGGTCGTAGCTTGGGCGGCTGCGGTCTGGATAGTTTCAGTTTGATAATGCGTAGGTTGCACGGCACAATCGCGCGAAGCGCTCATCGGTACGGCGAGCGCGTCTTGAACAGCCTCGGCGCTTGCGGTCTGAGCGATCGTAGGCTTTGCGGTTGCAGTCTGCACGGCTACTACCGCCTGAACATTTTTGATTTGATCGCACGCAGGCTGCGCGCCCGCAGCTTGCGTGCTCAAAATTTGGATGGTCGCGAATTGCGCGCTCGCTACTTGGCTTGAAGTTTGGATTGTTGTGGGTTGCATACCTGCTTCTTGAGTTTGGGGGGTTACGGGTTGCAAATCTGCGATTCGAACGTCTGAAGTTTGAACCGCTGCGAGTCGCGTATCTACGCCTTGGGCGCTTAAATTTTGTTGTGCGGCTTGCTCGGCTATGGACTGCTCGGTCGCGACATGCTCTAGCATGGGTTGCGCGGTCGCAGCTTGAGCGTCTGCTGGTCGTGCCGCCGCTTGGACATCGGATACTAGGTCATTTGAAATTTTATCGCCGCTTGCAGCCGCGTTATTATCGGCTTTGAGATCGTCTAAAATTTCATCCTCACGCGTCTCGGCGCCGTATGCGGCAAGAAAATCATCATCGCTTTGAACGTAAAAATTTTCGTCGTTATAAATCTCCTCCTCGCGCGCCTGAGGTTCCTCGCCGTCCAAAATTTTATCACCCACAGCCTCTCCGCTGTGGATATTTTGGCTGGGCGAGGCTTCTGCGCCATTTGGAATTCCGTCGCTTAAAATTTCATTCGCCGCGCCGTGCCTTGCCTCGCAGGCAAGAGCTCCGCTGCTTTGAGGATAGTTTGAAATTTCGTTGCCCAAAATCTCATCATTTTGCGATCTGCCGTTTAAAATTTCAGCGACCGAGTTTTGCGAGCTTGGAATTTCGCCGTTATCTGAAATTCCGTCATCATTTAAAATTTTATCGCTGCTTGAAATTTCGTCTCTTAAAATTTCACTGCCGCTCGAAATTCTGCCGCTGTTTGAAACGTCGTCGCGCTCGCCGAAATTTTCCGCGTCGCCCTCCTTGAGCTGCCTATTTAGCGCGGCTAGCATTCGCACGCTGCGCGGCGAGCTCTCGTGTAGCGCAAGCAGTACCGCCGCCTCGTCCGCGCGCAGCCCGCAGCCTAGAAGTGCGCCCGCGCTTAGGTATTTTTTAATCAGCTTTTGTGCTGTCGCGTCGTTTAGCGCGGCTTTGTATTTGGGCGCTATCCTACCCGGCTCGCTTACGATTTTTGGGTTTACGAACTGCCACGAGCCGAAGTTTTCGTCGCATTTGCCGTGGATGAAGAATTTTTTGCCGCGCTTAAAGGCGCCGAAGTGCCAGCTTTTGGCGTTGAAGATCACGATTTTGATCTCGCGCTCCCAGTTGAGGCAGTGCGCCGTGACGATGAGCATCGAGCCGCGCCTGTGCTGGAAGAGGCACTCGACCTCTGCCGTGCTCTCGCCCGCGCACGGCGCGTCCCCCACGCTTAGATCATCGAAGCTTTTGGGCAGAAGCAGCGCCAGATCCAAAAGCGTCGTAATGCCCGCCTTTTGCAGCGTTGTCGCGTCTTTTGCTTCAAAAATCAATTTTCATCCTTTAAATTTGATAGGCGTTTAAGCCCTTGCGCTGCGAAATTTTACGCGCCGCATCGAACGCTTGCTTAAATTTGCTCGAAATTTCGTTATTGCGGCAAATTTACTCGCCGGCTGCGCCTGTAAATTTTACTCGTTTGCGCGCACTTTGTTTGGCAACCGCGTCTTTGCGGTGCGCACCTCATTTTAAAACATAGCGCGATCGCTTGAAATTTCATAGCACGATTTGCAAACCGTAAAAATTCAATTACGGCAGCCGCCACCACGCACTATTTTAAATTTCACTACGCGGCTTACAAACGGCGTGCTAAATCGAGCTTTTATTTTGCGCGCTGAATTTTTACCGAGCCGTGCATGGCGCCTTTAAATTTAGCCGCCCCTATAAGGCTCGCAAATTTAGCTATTTCTGCAAAGCCCCGCAAATTTTAGCACGACGCAGGCGCGGCTTTAAATTTAAACGCACAAGCTGTCCGCGAACGGAGCGAAAAAGTAAAATTTAGCGCCGTCTGCGCCGCTTTACAAATTTTAAAATTTACCCAAATTTTAGGCCGGTCGCAGGTATGCACTCGCTGTGCCGCGACGAGCTAAATTTCAAGCCCCTTTTTCGCGGCTGCCTCGTCGCAAATGACGGAAAAACTTAGGTTCATGATCTCGTCGTGCGACTTGATGAAATCATTGAGCGCTCCTAGTTTTAGTGTCTCGATGCGCTTTAAATTTCGCTCGAACTCGCCGAATGCGTAGCCCTTATAATACTCGCTCTGCGCGATCGCCGCGCGCTTAAACATCGTCTCTTTTTGCAGCACTGCGCTTCCGATCAGGAATTTTTTTGCGCTTTTCAGCTCCGCTTCGCTCACGCCCGAGGCGATAAATTTCGCGATCTCCTCTTTTACGAGCGCGGCGGCGTTTTGTAAATTTTCGTTTTTAGTCTGCAGATAGCCCCAAAACTCGCTGCGGCTAAGCTCGAAATCGCCGCGCGCATAGATCGAATACGCAAGCCCGTGTTTAACGCGGATGCGCTCCATCAGCCTGCTGCCGAAACCGCTGCTTCCGAGCACGAAAAGCGCGGTGTTTGCGATGAACTCCTGCTCTTTTGGCAGCGCAAAAGGCGCGCCGAAGTAGATGTATGCCTGCTGCGTCTGCTCTTTTTGGATCTTTATTTTTTTCGCATCGCTCGGCGCGAAAAACGGCAGCTCGCGCTTTTCTCCGCTTGCAAAGAGGCTTAGAATTTCCGCGATTTTCTGGTTTTTATCGCTCACGTCGCCGCATAAAACGACGTATAAATTCTCTAAACTCAGCGAGGCGAAAAACTCCCGCACATCCTTCATCGTGATCCGCTCTATGCTCGCCTCGTCGCCTATGAGCGGCTGCGCAAGCCTCGTGCGCGGATACAGAAGCGCTTTTAAGTTGCACGTCGCGATGTAATCGAACTCGCTTTTTAGCACGGCGATCTCGCCTATGGTTTGCATTTTTAGCTTTTGAAGCACCGAGGGCGTTAGATTGGGCTCTCTAAGCAGCTCTCGCAGCATATCTAAGCCGAAATCAAAGTGCTCTTTTAGGCAGTTTAGCTGGATGCCGAAGGTTTCAAAATTGCTCGTGGCGCTGATCTCGACCGCGCGGATATCGAGCTTACGGTGAAATTCGCTCACTCCCAGCGTCTTTGAGCCCTCGCCCAAAACGCCCGCGCAGATGCGCGCAAGGCCCAGGGTCTTTTCGCTCACCGCGCCGCTTGCTTTAAAAATTAGCTTAAAGCTCGCCACCGGCAGCGAATCGTCGAACTGATACAAAAAGTCGATTTTAGCGCTCTTGCCGCCTTTGATTTTGAGTGAAATCTCTTTTTTTTCCATCGTTTTCCTTTATAAAATTTTTAAATTTCATCGTTCTTGCAGGCGCGGCTTTAAAATTTTGGCGCAGCCAAGCGCGCCGCTTTTAAAATTTGTGCCGGGACTCGCTTTTGAAATTTCGTTAAACGAGTTTTCAAAATTTTGTTCAAACTCGCTTCTAAAATTTCGCGCCAGGGTAGTTTTGCCCGTCCTGCTTAAAATTTTAAAATTTAATCGTGCCGCACGTTTTGTAAAATTTCAGCGCCTCAAACGGCACGTCGCCGTGCATTCCAGCTATGAGGCGAAATTGTCGCAGCGCATTTGCGGCACAAAACGAAATATTCGCGCCTAAACGAGGGCATGCTGCTACCAAACACGCAGCTCTACGGCGTATCGAAATCGCAATATGTTTTGTCGCCGCAAACGCGGCAAGCGCCTTCACAAAATGCCTTCTGCGCGCCGTCTACGCCGCGCCGATCTCGCAGCGTAGAATTTCGCATCCGCAAAATTTTAAGGCGAAATTCCGTAGTGAAATGAAATTTTACCGTGCGAATTCCGCGCGCGCCAGTAAATTTAAACCCGTACCGATATTAAAATTTTAAATCCCACGGCAAAATTCGACGATCGCGATCGCAAAAATTCGCTATCTGTTTTAAGACAAATTTTGCCGTTAAATTCGCGCCGTAAGCGCATAAATTTCCCGCCGCAAACACGCAAGATCCGCGCCTAAGCGTAAGTCTCCAAAATATCATAGTTGGTGTTGCGCTTGGCGGGTATTTCGTCCACGTCGCGGATCAGCGCTATCATCTCGTCCTTGCTCATCCGAAAGCTCGCGCCTGCCGCCTTTACGACGTTTTCCTCCATCATCGTGCTTCCAAGATCGTTCGCGCCGAATTTCAGCGCCAGCTGCCCGATGTAGCTGCCCTGCGTGACCCAGCTGCTTTGGATATTTTTGAAATTATCCAAAAATAGCCGCGAGACGGCGAGCAGGCGCAGGTAGCGGTTCGGACTTTGCTTTTTGATCTCGGGATGCTCGCGCAAAAGGCGGGTGTTTTGCCCCTGAAAGCTCCATAAAATGAACGCTCGAAAGCCGCCCGTGCGGTCTTGCAGCTCGCGGATTTTATCCCAGTGCTCTACGATCTCGCGCGTGCTCTCCAGCGTGCCAAACATCATCGTGGCGGTCGTTTTCATGCCGATGCTGTGCGCTTCCTCGTGCACTCTAAGCCACGTGGCGCTGTCGCTTTTGCGCGGCGCTACGAGGTCTCGCACGCGGTCGCTTAAAATTTCGGCTCCGGCTCCCGGCATAGAGTAGAGCCCCTTAGCTTGCAGCCTGCGAAGCACTTCGAGCGTGCTGATGCCGCTAAGGCGCGCGATATAATCGATCTCGATCGCCGAGAAGCCGTGGATCGTGATTCTGGGGTAATTTTTGCGGATGAACTCCACCAGATCCTCGTACCATTCGATTTTCAACTTCGGATGGACGCCGCCTTGAAATAAAATTTGCGTACCGCCCACGGCTATGAGCTCCTCGATCTTTTCGCTAATCTGCTCAAAGCTTAGCACGTAGGCATCTGCGTCGCTTGCGTGACGGTAAAATGCGCAAAATTTGCAATCCACCATGCACGCGTTGGTGTAGTTTATGTTTCGATCGATGATGAAGGTCGTGACGCGATCCGGGTGCAGCTCGCGCTTGCGCGCAAACGCCGCGCGCCCAAGCTCGTTTAGATCGGCGTGCTCGATCAGCTCTAGCGCCTCATCGGCGCTCATTCTAGCCATTGGCTCCCTTTAAATTTGCATCGCTCGCGGCGACGTTAGAATTTTTATCGTCGGCACTCGTGCCGTCCGCGCCGCCTAAATTTACGCCGCCGTCATTTAAATTTACGCTGTCCGCGCCGCTAGAATTTCGACTGCTATCTTTTTTAACCACGATCTGACCGTTTTTTACGCCTAAAATTTCGACGCGGTCGCCTTCGTTAAGATCCGAAATTTCATCGCTTTTCCAAAACGTACTTTTGAAATAGACCATGCCGTTTTTGACGATGCCGGTGCCGCTCTCGTCTAAAAAATTATCCTCGTGTTTCTCTTCGGGTTTGAAAAAGCGTGATTTTAGCGGCTTTTTAAATGCGATCAGAAGCACGAAAGAGAGCACGAACGAAAGTAGAATTTGCACGTCCCAATCAAGATGAAAGCCGAAGCTCAAAAGCCCCGTGATAAAAAATCCGGCGCTAAAAAATATAAAGGTAAAATCCATCACCAAAAGCTCGACGATCGCCAAAATCACGCCGATTATGATAAAAATCAGCGCGTTCATTTGAGCTCCTTCGCGCCGTTTTTGCCGAGGAATTCTTTAAACACGCTAAGAGAGCCGATAAGCTCGCTCGTTTCGTAAGGGATCAAAATTTTATCCTTGCTCGGGTTTTTGGACAGCTCGCTGAAAGCGTTTACGCGACCTTGCGCAAGCAGGTATTCGGCGGCGAAGTGTGACGAGCCCATCGCGATATTGATGCTCTCCATCGCGTCTTTTTGACCTTGTGCTAGCGCGATCTGCTCGTATTTTTTCGCATCCGCCATACGCTCGATCGCCTCGGCTTCGAGAACCTTTTCTTGCTTTAGCGCCTCGGCGTTTCGGATGAGAGCTGCTTTTTCAGCCTCGGCTTTAAGCTCGATCGCGCGCTTTTCGCGCTCTGCTTTCATCTGCATATTCATCGCCTCTTCGATGCCGTGCGGTACCGAAATTTCGGAAATCTCCACGCGCATGATCTTTACGCCCCAGTTATCCGCGGCGTCGCCCAGAGCGATTTGCAGCTTGGAATTTAGCTGATCGCGCGAGCTAAGCGTGCTATCTAGGCTCATCTCGCCGATCGCGCTACGTAGCGTCGTCATCGCTAAATTTGAAATCGCGCGGCGATAATCCTCGACGTTGTAAAGCGCCATCTTGCCGTCGATGACTTTTAAAAACACGATACCGTCGACGCTTATGTTGACGTTATCTTTGGTGATGACCTGCTGCTTGCTGATGTCCACCAACTGCTCGCGCACGCTCATCTTTGCGCGCACCGCGTCAAAAAACGGCACGATGATGTGAAAGCCGCCGTCGAGCACCTTGTGAAAGCGACCCAGCCGCTCGATGATTAAAATTTCCGATTGAGATACGATCTTGACCCCCATCTTTAGAATTGCTGCGATGAGGACGCAAAATACTATTACCGTAGTTACGAACCCTTCCATTTTCACTCCTGAATTAAAATTTCGCAATTATAGCATTTTTAGCTTATTTTGGCTTTTAAGGCGCGTCGTGATACAATTTCGCTAGATTTTTTATATTAAATTTACAGGATAAAATTTTATGATCAGATACATCGTACTGCTTCGCCATTCGCGCAACTACCGCCTGCTCTTTTCGGCGGGTTTTATATGTATGTTCGGCTTGTGGTTTTCGGTCGTCGGGGTCGCTACGCTACTGATTGAACTTGGCGCGCCGGTGTGGGCGATTACGGCGGTGGGCGTCGTTTCGTTCGTGCCGAACGTTTTTTTAGCGCCCATCAACGGCATCATCGTGGATAAATTTCAACCAAAGCCGCTGATGACGGCGATGTTTATAACCGAGATGATCAGTATTTTCATGCTGATTTTTATCGATAGTTTGGATTATTTGTGGCTGCTGCTTCTGATCGTAGTCGTGCGCAGTGTCGCAGGCACGCTGTTTTTTCAAACCGAATCATCTACGCTGCCAAAATTTCTAAGTAGGCCTTATCTCAAGCTTGCTAACGAGATGACGGGCATTATCTGGACGATCACGTATACTTTCGGTATGGCGAGCGCGGGTATTTTTATCCACTATTTCGGCGTGCGAGCGGCGTTTATTTTGGATTTTTGCTTATATGTTTTTTCGTTTTTTATCCTGCTGCGGCTAAATTTTAAAGACCTCGCAAGAAACGCGCCGGGGCCGGTGTTTAAGATGCTAAAGGAGGGCTTTTCTTATCTGCGCTCGCATCCTTTGGTGGTGCATCTCATCGTCCTTCACGCCTTCGTCGCCGTTACCACCTACGATAATCTCATCGCGCTTCTTGCGAAATACCGCTACAAAGAAATTTTAAGCGCCTCGCTAGTCATCGGGCTTATGAATATGTCGCGCTCGACGGCTGCGTTTTTCGGACAGATATGGCTAAGCAAGATCGTGAATAAACATACGTTTTTTTGGCTATTGCTGGGGCAGTTTGCGGGCATCGCGCTGTGGGCGGTGCTGGAGTTTAACTACTGGCTTTCGTTTGCGGGCATGATCGCGGCGGGATTTTTCATCACGACGGTGTGGTCGTATTCTTTTACGCAGCTGCAAAGCCACGTCGATAGGGAGTTTTTTGGGCGTGTCATCGCCTACAACGATATGGCGTATTTCATCGTCGCGACGCTCGTGTCGGCTGCGATCGGATTTTTTTTCGAGCTTGGATTTTCGCTCTCGCAAATCACCTTCGGCATGGGCTTTATGTTCGCAATCGCGGCGTTTTATTATAAATTTTTGATCTACGAAAAAATTTAAAATTTTAAAGCTATCTTTTCGGCGCGATCTCGGGGCGGAAGATAGCAAATATAAATAAAAAGCTCATCGCCGCGAAAAACACCCAAATAAAGCCGTTTGCGCCCAAGAATTTCATCATCGCGCCGATTATCAAAGGCGAGCAGAGCGACGCGCTCGAATAGATAAAGAGCATCGCCGCAGAAATTTGCACGCGAGATGCACCCTCGCCGGTGATGGAGTCGTTTGCGCGCGCGATGGCAAGCGAATATAAAGGAAAGGCGCCAAATCCCAACATCAGCGCAAGTGCGCACGTTAGGATGAAGCTCTTGGCAAAAAATAGCGCTGCGCAAGCTGCGATGCCGATGGCGCAAACTATCATTATTGCGCGTTTGCGGCCGAATTTATCTGAAATAGTGCCGCAGACGAGCTGCGCTAAGAAGCCTCCTGCCATCGCCGATCCCATAAATGCGCCCACCGAGCCGACTCCAAGCCCCGCGCTTAGCACGAAAACGCTCGCCATCGAAAAAAAGCCGTTAATCAAAATGCCCGCGCAAACTACCGTTGCAAACGCAAGCGGCGGCACTATTGAAATTTGCGGCATAGAAACTCGCATGCGAGCGGGGACTCTAGGAGGGTTGAAGCGGATTAAATTTACCGGCAGCAGCGCCAGGATGATAAAAAATGCGCTTAGCACGAAGACCTTCATCGTTCCGAAATTTAGCGCCAAGATTATAACTCCTATCGCAAACGCGCCGTAAAAAACAGCTTCATAGATCGCGAGCACGCGGGAGCGGATAGCGTTTGTGATCTTTGAGTTTATCCAGCTTTCGATTATCATCAAAAGCGCGTAGTAGCAAAAGCCCAAAATGAAGCGCAAAATCGCCCAATACACGAGGTTTGAGCCAAGATCATGCAGCATTGCAGCAATTCCGAAAAGCGCCGTAAAGACCGCGTATGCCCGCACGTATGAGAGCGCGCCGATTATCGAAGGCACGAAAAAGCCGCTAAAGATCGCTCCTAAAAAGAAAAACGCCGAAATCGCTCCGATCTCTAGCTCGCTGTGGCCGGATTCTTTTAGCATGATGCCCGCGCTTGCGATGACTAGCGCGTCGCCGATAAACATAAAGAAAATCCCCAGAAATAGGGGGCTTAGTGAGCGTGCCGCGCGCATGGATTCAAACAATGACTTTTCCTTGGAATTAAATTTGGCGTATTGTAGCCTTTTATTGATTAAAGCTCGGTTTTTATATAAAAATATTTGAAAAATTTCGATTCGGATAGAGATTTTAAAAAGATGCGAAAATTTATAAAGGAAAATAAAGCTAAAATTTTACCGCAGATGCCTAAGATCAGGTGCAGATAACGCGCTGAAAAGTCCAGCGTGCGATAAAATTTTACCGCAGCGGTTTTAAAACGGCGCGAGCGTTTAAATTTAGAGACGAGCCGCAACGAAGCGCTAAAAATTTAAGATAAATTTTAATTCAAGCATTAAAGCTCTAGCGGTCGTGCCTCGTCGCACCAAAGAGTCGAGTTTTATTGAAAAGCCCTGCGGCCGAAGCGGCGATCCGCGCGGCTAAATTTTAAAATAAAATTTCAATCCTTGCGGATAAACTTATGCGGCTTACTTCAAAGATAAAATTTTAAAATTTCATAGAGCAAAACTGGGGCGCAAAAGGCGCAGAATTTTAGAATTCTAGCCGTTTTGCATGATCCCCTTTAGGCTGCGATACTCCTCGCATTCGCCCGTTAGCTTTGCGTCGGTGCCGATGGCAAGTATTCGGCCGTTTTTCATCACGGCGATATTATCGGCGCGCTCGATCGTGGATAGGCGGTGGGCGATTACAAAGACGATTTTGCTTTGTTTGATCTTTTCGATGACGTTTGATATCTCCTTTTCGCTTGCGTTATCCAGCGCCGAAGTCGCCTCGTCGAATATTAAAATTTGCGGGTCCTTATACAGCGCGCGCGCGATGGCAATACGCTGACGCTGTCCGCCGCTAAGATTTGCGCCGAACTCGCTAAGCACGGTGTAAATTCCATCCTTCATCGAGCTTACGAACTCATAGGCGTTGGCTAGCTTGAGCGCCTCTATGACGCGCTGCTCGTTAAATTCCGCGCCGTAGCTTACGTTTTGCGCGATCGTATCGTTGAAGATATAGACGCGCTGGCTTACCAGACCGATATTTTCGCGCAGGCTAGGGATGCTAAACTCGCCGATCTCGTCGTTGCCGTTGAATAAAATTTTACCGCTGCTCGCGTCGTAAAAGCGCATCAGAAGGTTCACGACCGAGCTTTTGCCGCCGCCGCTGTTTCCGACGAGCGCTAAAATTTCGCCCTTTTTGACGCTGAAGCTTATATCTTTCAGCACCGCCTTGTCGCCGTAGTTTAGCGACACGTCGCAAAAGCTCACCGAGCCGATCTCGCCCATCTGCTTTCCGCCTCCGACGATCGTAGGTTCCAAATCGATTAGCTCAAACGTCCGCTCGCTCGCCGCGATGGCGTCTTGCATGTTGTTGTAGAGCGATGAGACCTTTTTTATCGGCGTGTAAACCATAAAAAGCGCCGTAAGGAAGCTAAAAAAGCTGCCGATGCTCATCTGGCCCGCGATGACCTCCTGCCCTCCGACGATGATCACCACGGCGATGCCCACGGCGCCTAGCATCTCCATGATCGGGCTTACCAGGCACGTCGTTACGACCGCCTTTAAATTTAGACCGAAAAATTTCTTGTTTTCGGCGTTAAATTTCTCCACTTCAAAGCTCTCGGCGTTGCTTGCTTTGACGATTTCGATGTTGGAGTAAATTTGGCTGAGCGCCGAGGAGATATCGGAGGTTTTCTCTTGAGACTCGCGCGAAATTTTTTTCATCCGCTTTGCAAGACGCGAGAGTGGATATATCGCGCACGGAAAGACCACGAGCGCGAAAAAAGAGAGCTTTGGGCTCTGATAGATCACGACGCCCAAAAGCCCCAAAATCGTAATGATCTGCGTGAAAAAATCGGGGATCATATTCGAAACCACGACGCGGATACGCTCGATGTCGTTGATCGTGCGGCTGATGAGCTCGCCCGTGCGGAAGCGGTTGAAAAAATCCACGTCCAGCCGCACGAGGCTTGCGACGAGCCTATTGCGGAAGCGGCGCACCGTGTCTTGACCGATGAAGGCTGTGAAGTAGTTTTGCATAAACGCGCCGCCGCTTTTCATCGCGAAAACCACGATGATCGCGATCGGAAGCGTGTAGAGATACGGCTCGTTTTTTTCGACGAAAATTTTATTTAAAACGGGCTCGACCAGCTTCGCGCTCGCAGCAGTCGCCACGCTCGTCATCACCATACCCAAAATCGCCAATGCAAACTGCGGCTTGTAATCCCTAAAATAAGGCTTAAAGCGCGATAGTAAAGTTTTAAAGCCGTTCAAATGCTATCCTTTTTTATAAAATTTTTAAAATTTAAATCTCAAAATTTCTGAAATTTCAAAATTCTTGAAATTTTAGAATTTAGGCCGCGAGGCAGCACAAAATTTGCGCGACGGCGCTGGGCTAATTTGCGCTTCGCAAGCTCACTAAATCAACTCGCTCGCATGCGGCGACCGTGCGGGCGACGCCGAGATTTAGCTTTTTTGTTTGCCGCTTTTAAAGCGTAAAGCGCTTTAAAATGGCTTTTGCGCATCACAGAGTAATTTTTACATTACCATTTTTAAAGCGTAAAGAGCCTTAAAAGCGAGCGAGTTTTTATTTATCGCGATCTTGCGCGCTTTTGTACGCCATAAGCGTTAAATACTTTGAGGCGCCATAAAGCGTTATAAAGTGCCGTTATACATCGCATGTATCGCGACTTCACAATGGCGCGCCGCATTGCTCTTTCGCACACCGCGCTACCGAATGAAAATCGCGGCCTGCCTTGTGGTTTTGCCGCTGCATCAGCCGTTATCACCAAATGAAATCGCGACTTTCATCGCTGCGTGCACCCGCGTACAATATCGCTATAAAAATCGCGCCAAAATTTGCACGTCACCACAGCATGTTCCACTGCACCTAGTCGCGTTAAAATTTACGCACAGGCTGCCGCAGCGCCACCGCTGTACCGCGCTATATCGCACCGCCACATCGCCTATTGCCAATAAAACGCGGTAAATACGCGCAGACACCGTAGCGTTACTTCATTTTGCCGCGATATATCGCGCCGCCGTATCAGCTGCGCCGACGAATGAAAATAGCGATCCACCTTGCGCTTCTGTCGCCGTGTCATGCTGCACATCGCATCACTCCTGCGCCACACCACCAAATAAAATCACGCCGCCGTATCGAAATGCGCAGATAAAAATCACGCTAAAAATTTATGCGTGAATTAGCGTTCGGACTTACGTCTCGCATAGTAAAAATCACAAAATTTAGCGTAAAATTTTACGTTTTACTCCGCTGCGACCTCCCAAATGGTGCCGCTAGGCGTATCCATCACTTCGATCTTCATATCCGTAAGGCGCGCCCTGATGGCGTCCGCGCTCGCAAAGTCCTTTTCCGCCTTCGCCTGCGCGCGCTGTTTTATCAGATCCTCGATCTGCGCCCTTTGCTGCTCGCTCACGCCGAAGCGAAAGTATTCGGTCTCATCCTCATATAAAATTCCGAGCGTCTGCTTTGCAAACTCCAAATTTGCGGCGATCTGCGCCTTTAGCGCCTTATCTTTCGGCGCGCGATCTAGCGCTTCGTTCGCGCCTGCTACGAAGTTACCTAGCACCGCAAGCGCGCCTGAGGTGTTGAGATCATCGCTTAAAAACTCCATCATCTCCGATCTAAATTTAGCCTCCGCAGCAGGCAGCTCGGACGTGGAATTTTGCCCCGCAGCGGGAGCTAAAACGTCACGGACACGCTTTTTAAGGCGGTAAATTTTATCGAGCCTCTTTTTGCTCGCAAGCAGATCGGCTATCGAATAATTAAAATTTGCCCTGTAATGCGAGCTTAAAAGATAAAATCTCAGCGCCTCGCCCGGTGCGATTTTTAGGGCGTCTCCTACAAAAAATGAGTTGCCGAGGCTCTTGCTCATCTTTTCGTTATTTACTTGCACGAAGCCGTTGTGAAGCCAGTATTTGCTTAGCGCTCTATGGCGGGCGCAGCGGCATTGCGCGGCTTCGTTTTCGTGATGCGGGAAGAGCAGATCGGCGCCGCCTGCGTGAATGTCGATGCAAAATTTCGGATCGCCGCTATCAAGGTGCGCCAAAATCATCGCGACGCACTCGCTGTGCCAGCCCGGGCGCCCTTTGCCAAACGGGCTATCAAACCAATTCTCGTCAAATTTCCACAGCACGAAGTCCTTCTCGTCGTGCTTGGCATCGTTTGAGGCAACGCGGGCGATGTTTTTACTAGCGTCCTCTTTTTTGCCGCTAAGGCTTAGATAATCCCCGTCCTTGCGCGTGTCGAAGTAGATGCCGTCACCTGCGATCTCGTAGGCAAAGCCTTTTTGAAGAAGTGAAGATATGAGCTCGCAAATCGCGGCGATATTTTCGGTCGCTTTAGGCGAAATGCTCGCGTCCGCGACGTTTAGCGCGCTCATATCCTGCAAATATCTGCGGGTATAAAATTCCGTGATCTCCTCGAGGCTCTTGCCGGTTTCCGCCATCTTTTTTAAAATTTTATCGTCTATATCGGTGAAATTTCGCGCAAATTTTACCTCATAGCCCTCGGCCTGCAGTACGCGGCGCAGCAGATCGAAGCTCACGGCGCTTTTTGCGTGCCCTAAATGCGCGTCGTCATAAACGGTCGGACCGCAGGCGTAAATGCGCGCCAGCCCTTCGCTAATGGGCTCAAAAGGGAGCTTCTTTTTGCTCAAACTATCATAAATTACCATAATACAAGCCTTTTAAAATGTATAAAATCGCCGCCTCGCCCGCACAAAGCGCCGCGATCGCAATAATTTTTTTTGCGCGGATTATAGCCAAAAAGTTATTAAATCCAAAAAAATAGAGATTAAAGCCGAGCAGAAACGCCCCCGTTATCGTGCTTGCAAACGCAAGCCCCACTGCACCGAAGGGTTTAAAAAACAGCGCACACAAAGCGACGTTTATAAAGACGCACCAGATCGAAATTTTCGCGCTTAGCTTCTGCTTCATATTCGCATACAACCAGTGCGAAAAAATCCTAGATAGCCCAAACGGCACGAGCCCCACCATATACGCGCCGAGAACCGCGGCGCATTCTATGGAATTTTGACGGGTAAATTCTCCGCGCTCAAATAGCAGCTGCGTGATCTCGTTTCGCAGCATCACGCCGCCTATCGCAGAGAGTCCGAGCAGCGTCAAAAGGAAGTAAAATCCGCGCTCGACAAGCGCCAGAGCCTGCGCGTCGTCGTGAGCTTTTACGAATTTGTTCATACGCGGAAAGATCGCTGTGCTAAGCGCGATCGCAAAAAGCGCGAGCGGCAGCTGAAATATGCGGTTGGCGTAGTATAGATAACTGATACTGCCGCTAGCAAGGAAGCTCGCAAAAAAAGTATCTATAAACGAGCTTAGCTGAAGTGCCGACGCACCGAGCACGCCCGCGAAAAAATTTTTATAAAAGCCCTGCGTTTGTGCTTTATCGCCTCGCGCAAGTCGCGCAAAGCCGCCCGCTAAGACGCGCAGCATGCCGGTAAATTTCAGCGCATAAACGTGCACCGCTAGCTGCAAAAGTCCGCCCGCCACGACGCCGAAGCTAAGATAAAGCACCGCCGTGGCGCCGTCTTTGCCGCGAGCTAGCAGAAGCGCCGCGATCATTGCCAAATTTAAAAGCGCGGTCGAAAACGCCGTCGTAGCGAAGTGATCGCGATACTGAAGCAGTGAGGCAAAGAGCGTAACGACGAAGATAAACGTGAGATAGAAAAAATTTATCCGCACATATGGCACCGCAAGACCGATCTGCTCGGCGCTAAATCCATATGCTAAAACTTTAGTAAAAACGGGTGCGGCAAGCAGTACGAGTGCCGTTAAAAGCGCGATAAAAATGCTAAATTTAATAAGCACCGCTGCGGCAAAAATTCCTTTTTTACGCGCGGCAGTAAAGCTTGGCAAAAACGCCTGCGTAAAGGCTCCCTCGCCGAAGAGTCTGCGGAAAAGATTGGGCAGTTTAAACGCTACGAAAAACAGATCGCTGTAAATCCCCGCGCCCAAAACCGATGCGGTAAGCAGGTCGCGCACGAAACCCAAAACCCGCGAAACCAGCGTGCCTACGCTATTTGTAAAAAAGCCTCTGAGCATAAATCTCCATTAAATTTTATAAAATGCCAAGGTTGATTATATTATAATTTCCCCTATTTTTTGATTTTGGAGAGAAATTTTTGCGGAATTTAGCCTTTTCGCTCGAAAGCTCGGGCGGGAAAAATACTTTATCGCTACGCGGGCAGTGGAACTACAAAAGCTCGCGCTCGCAGCTGCTTGCACTAAAAAAAGCGGTAAAAAATCTAAACGAGCTGGAGCTAAGCTTAAGCGAAATTTCAAATTTAGACTATTTCATGGCGTTGATGATCAAAAACGCCCTTGCTGGCAAGCGGGTTAGCCTTGTGGAGGATAGCTGCAAAGCCGCCAAAATTTTAAGCTTTATGGATGATAAAACGATCGATTTTAGCTACGTACCCGAATCTCGCAGGCTAAATTTTTTAGCGCAGATCGGACTTTATTGTCATCTTGGAATTTTAGGCTTGCTAAGCCTTGCAAGCTTTTTAGGCGAGTTTTTTTCTAAACTCGCGGCTTTTATAATTCATCCGATGAAATTCCGTTTCAAAGAAACCGTAAATTTCATCAAAGATAGCGGCATAGACGCGCTTTTTATAGTCTCATTGACGGCATTTTTGATCGGTATCGTGCTTGCTTACATAGGCTCGGATATGCTCTCTAAATTTGGCGCCAGCATCTATATCATCGATATAATGGGTGCTTTGACGCTCCGTGAAGTAGCACCTCTAATCGCCGCTATCGTTATCGCGGGCCGTTCGGCTTCGAGCTTTACAGCACAGATCGGCGTGATGAAGATCACCGAAGAGATCGATGCGATGAGGACGATGGGCTTTGATCCGTTTTATTTTCTTGCGATGCCGCGCATTATCGCGATGGTACTAATCATGCCGCTAGTCATTTTTATTGCAGATTCGGTAAGTATTTTTGCTCAGATGATCGTGTGTGACGCGTATTTAGATATAGCCTTTAGCGATTATTTGGATAGATTTAAGGCTTCTGTAGAGCTTAGGCATTTTTTAGTAGGTATGATTAAAGCGCCATTTTTCGGGGCATTCATTGCTATCATCGGCTGCATGCGGGGTTTTGAGGTTAAAGGAAATACCCAAAGCATCGGCGAATACACCACGATCAGCGTCGTAAATGCGATATTTTGGGTCATCGCGATCGACGCGGTATTTGCGGTTCTGTTTTCGGAAATCGGGCTATGAGCGAGCAAGCGCAGTCTAGCGAAACTTCCAAAATCATAGTCGCGCGCGACGTTACTACCGCGTACGGATCGCGCGTTATGCACGATTGCGTGAGCTTTAGCGTCAAAAAGGGCGAAATTTACGGCTTTTTAGGCGGCAGCGGCAGCGGCAAAACGACGCTGATGAAAACCCTCATATTTTTAAAACGTCCGCAAAGCGGCGAGATTAAAATTTTCGGGCGCGATATTTGGCGCGCAAGCGAAGCAGAGCAAAACGAGATCCGCCTAAAATGCGGCGTGATGTTTCAGTTTGGCGCGCTTTACAGCTCGATGAGCGTGCTCGAAAACGTAGGCGTGCTGCTTCGCGAATACTCTAAATTTAGCGAGCGCGAGATAGATGAGCTATCGATGTTTTGGATCCAAAAGGTGGGGCTTAAGAAGGAGGCTGCTGCGCTTAGCCCAAACGAGCTTAGCGGCGGTATGAAGAAGCGCGTGGCACTGGCTCGCGCGCTAGCACTTAGCCCTGAAATTTTATTTTTGGACGAGCCAAACTCGGGGCTTGATCCGCTCAGCGCCAGAGCCCTTGATAGGCTTGTTTGCGAGCTTAGAGACAGCCTCGGCGTCACGGTCGTGATGGTCACGCACGACGTGGATAGTATCTTTGACATTTTGGATAGGTTTTTGATCGTGGATAATCAAAAAATCGCCTTTGAAGGAAACATCAAGGAGATTTCAAACTTAGAGAATAATCCGCTCGAAGAGCTATTTAAGATGCGGCAAAGAGATTAAACTTCGGAATTTACCGAGCCGAAATATGCATCGCGGCGGGTAAAATTTAGATAGGTAGGAGCTGAAATTTTAAAATAGCAGCGGAAGAATTTTAAATTTTAAACCTAGCGAGGAATTCCGGGCTCCGTAGGGCTTAAATTTTAAAATTTAGACCTTAGCGGCTCAATCAAAATTTTAAAATTTAGGCGGGTCGTATTTAAGGGCGCATTTAGGTGCATTTATTGGATAGTGCATAAATTTTAAAATTTTAACAAGCAAGCGGCGTTAAATTTAAACCGGGGCGGTAAAATTTTACGCTAAAATACGGCGCGACGATATTTTGAAATTTCAAAATGCACGCTAAGCTTTAAAATTTAAACTCAGATGATTCTGCGAATTTTGCGACTATTTGAGAAAAGGTTGAGTTTTAAAATTTAAGCCCAAATGGCTATTTTAAGGCATATCGCAGGGCTTAAATTTTACGCTCTGAAATTAGGAGAAAAGATTGGAAAATAGAACTTCATACACGATAGTAGGCGCATTTGTTATGATCTGCGTCGCGGCTCTTACGGCGTTTATGTGGTGGATGCTTACTAAGACTGACCGCGGCGAGAGCTACCGCTCCTACTATATCCACACAAAAGAGCTTCCCGTAGGCATTAAGGAGAATTCCGAAGTTAAATTTATCGGCGTAAATGCGGGCATAATCAAAAGCATCGACTTTGCCGATATCGAAAATGCGATCATCGAGATTGAAATTTCGGTAAAAAGCAAACTGCCGATCTCGCAAGATAGCGTCGCTAAGGTAGAATCTCAAGGCATAAGCGGAATCGCGTTTATAAATATCACGAAAGGAAGTGGCAAGCTTTTTCCGCCGAATGATAAAAAGCCGATAATTGCGCTGGATAAGACGCTTCTTGATAAAATCGGCTCTAAAGCTGAAGTCATCACCGATAGCGTGAGTGAGATGATCTTTAAGATTAACGGGCTATTGTCTAAGCAAAATACCGATAAAGTGGATAGAATTCTATCTTCGATGGATAAATTTAGCGCCGAGCTAAGTGATGAGAAAAAATTCCAAAGCCTAGACGCACTGCTTGCTAACGTAAATGCTCTCATAGCAAATTTAAACGAGCGCGAGAAGGAGCTAGACGCACTGCTAGATAATCTAAACGCCTTTGCCGTGAGTGCTGCCAATCTATCGAATTCACTGGATAAAACCGCAGGTATCATCACTAAGCGTATCGATCGCGGCGAGTACAATCTAAAAGCGATCTTGGATCCTACGCTTGAGGAGGCAAAAAACACTCTTGGCGAGCTCAAAAAATCACTTAGAGAATTCCAAGGTGCGATGTTTAGGCTAGAGGACAATCCTTACGATTTCTTTTTTAAAGACACTTCTAAAGGCGCGGATCGCGACGATAAAAAGGAATAAAGATGAAAAATTTTATAAAGTTTACGCTTGCTGCGACGCTGGCGGCGATATTTTTAGGCGGCTGCTTAGCCAAGCAGGCTAAGCCATACACCTACTACGAGCTGCGTTATGATCAAAAGCGCTGCGTAAATCCTAGCGGCGCGCGCAAAAATATCTTTATCGACACCATCACGGCGACCGATCTCGTCGATAGGCGGGATATTTTAATAGTGGATTTTAGAAACCGAACGCGGTTCGCAAGCGACGCCAAATTTATCACGATGCCTAGCGAAATGGTATATAAAGCGCTGCTAGATGCGGCATTTTCCACCTGCTCGCTAAATCCGATCTTTGTGCCAAAAGAGCGGGATTTGCGCCTAAAAACCAGTATCGTAGCGCTTCAGGTCAATAACGATCAGGCAACCGTCACGATGGGATATGAAATTTTAAATTCTTTAGAAAGCATAAAATCGGGCATCGTCACTAAGCGCGTTTTCGTGCCTGATCCTAGCTCGCAAAGCATTTATAATGCCCTAAATTTAGCGCTTAATGAGAGCATAAACGAAATTTTAAAGGCTCTTAGATGATAGCAGCGATCGAAGGAATTATCACGCGCAAGGAGCCCACTGCTTGCGTCATTAAATGCGCTAGCGGCGTGAGCTACGCCCTTTCATTGTCATTAAATACCTCCGCGAAGCTCACGCAGGGCAAGCTGACCGAGCTTGCGTGCGTACAAATTCTGCGCGAGGATGCCGATTCGCTGTATGGGTTTTTAGACGAGAGTGAAAAAAGGATGTTTGAAACTCTAATCAAGCTTAGCGGTGTAGGTGCAAGCACGGCGATGGCAGTTTGTTCGACGCTCGCTCCGCAGGATTTCGCGCGTTGCGTAGCTACGGGGGATGCTGCGACGCTAACTTCAGTTCCAGGCATCGGCCCAAAGACCGCTAGACGGATCATTGCCGAACTAGGCGATGCGAAGCTAATGGAATTCGGTCCTAGCGAGACTTATAAAAATGAAGCGGCATCCGCGCTACAAAGCCTTGGATTTAAGCGCGATAAGATCAATCAAATCTTAGCGGGATGCAGCAGCACGAATACGTCAGATCTTGTCAAAGAGGCGTTAAAAAAATTAGCGTAGAAAATAAAATTTGAAGGAAAACAATGAAATTTGGCTTAGTTTTTGGAGCTCAAAGCTACGAGCACGAAGTAAGTATCATCTCGGCAATTGCCGTTAAAAACGCCCTAAAAGGCTGGGGCTTGGAGTTTGTATTTTGCGATAAAAATCGTAAATTTTACCGCATTGAGGATAAAAATATGCGCGCAGCGTATTTTAAGCAGGGCGGCTATGCTAAAGCAAAAGAGCTTAGCATCGGTGCGGGCGGATTTTTTGAGAGTGGAATGTTTAGCAAAAGCATGCTAGAAGTCGGCACATATATCAATCTAATCCATGGCTGCGACGGCGAGGATGGCAAAATGGCGGCGCTATTTGAGTTTTTTGGCATCCCTTATATCGGACCTCGCATAGAAGCTAGCGTGCTAAGCTATAATAAAATTTTAACCAAGCACTTAGCTGCAATCGCAAATGTAAAAACCTTGCCGTATGAGATCGTAAATCGTACTAGCCTGCCTAATTTTAATTTTCCGATCATCGTTAAGCCCACCCATTTGGGCTCTAGCATCGGAATTTCGATAGCCAAGAACGAAAGCGAGTTTAGCTACGCGCTGGATCAGGCTTTTGAGCTAGACGACAGCGCGATCGTAGAGCCATACTGGGAAAACGTAAAGGAATTCAATCTCGCAGGCGCTAAAATAGACGGCAAAATCGTATTTTCAAACATCGAAGAGCCAAAAAAAGAGGGCTATTTAAATTTCGATCGTAAATATTTGGATTTTTCGCGTAGTGGCGCGATCGAGCCCGCTCGTCCTGGCGCTTTGCTAGAGGGCAAGATGAAAGATGCCTTTACGCGGCTTTATAACGCAGGATCATTCGATGGCGCGCTAATTCGCTGCGATTTTTTTGAAAAAGAGGGTGAAATTTATCTAAACGAGATAAATCCAAACCCAGGCAGCCTCGCAAACTACCTATTTGATGATTTCTCCGAGGTTTTAGCAGCTCTTGCTTCGTCGCTGCCGCCGATGAGGCAGATCCCTGTAAGCTACGAGCTGATCACCAAAATCACCGCTAATAAGTAGCCAATCGTTTAAAATTTTACGCTAAATTTTGCGTAAAATTTTACCCCAAAGGTCGAGCCATGATAAATCAAGACGAAATTTACACCGCTACCGAGATCGTGCGCAACTTCAGCACCGTTTTAAACAAGATCAAAAATCAAGAGATCAAAAAAGCCCTGATCGTCAAAAACAACAAATTTGAAGCCGTAATGATCAGTATGAGCGAGTTTGAGCGGCTTGAAAAGGCAGTCGAGCTACTCAAGGCCGTTTACGCCAAAAGGAGCGGCGGTGGCGAGTAAGGAGCTCGTCTGCGGAGGCGAGAGCTACAAAATCAGCTACGAAATTTCAAATTTGCAGCGTGCCGAATATATTTTGGTGCTGCACGGCTGGGGCGCAAATAAGGCGCTTATGTCTCGGGTTTTTGCGGATAAATTCCGCCGTTACGCGTTAGTGTGCGTCGATCTGCCGGGATTTGGCGCCAGCTCGCAGCCCGTGCGTGCCCTTGGCAGCAAGGATTATGCGGAGATTATGCGCGCCTTTATCGCGGCTTTGGGCAAGCAGCCCGCAGCGATTATGGGGCACAGCTTCGGCGGCAAGATCGCCGCATTGCTGGCTCCGCGCAATCTAATACTACTAAGTAGCGCCGGTATCATCGAGCCCAAGCCCTTTGTCGTGCGCGCTAAGATCGCGATTTTTAAAATTTTAAAAAGACTTGGACTGGCGGGGCTTTGGCGTGCGTTTGCGAGCAAGGATGCCGCAGGTATGAGCAAGACGATGTATGAGACGCTAAAAAACGTCGTAAATGAGGACTTCAGTGATATTTTTTCCGCGCTAAACCCGCAAAATGCGCTCATCTTTTGGGGCAAGGACGATCGCGCCACTAGCCTAAAAAGCGGCGAGCTGATCCACTCGCTCATTAAAAATAGCAAATTTTATCCGCTGGCGGGGGATCACTTTTTCTTTTTGCAGAGCGCGGATTTTATCGGCGAGCAGATTGAAAAGGAGCTTGGCGGCAGCTAAATTTAACGATTCGGCGCCGCGCTAAATTTAAAGCGAAACGCGATTTTGTGTAAATTTTAAAATTTAGCCGCGAAATTTTAATGTCGCACCGCGAAAATCGTGCTTTAGATGTAATAACAGATCGCGCGAAAAGCTGGGTGGCAGCGAGTGTATTTCAAATGAGGCGCTTTAGCGCGGTTCACCCGCGTTTTAAAATTTTGCAATCTGTTTGCGTCAAAGATCGCAAACCGAAGCGTAAATTTAAACATAAAAGCCGCGTGCGTATGCAGCACATATTTAAAATTTAGCGGCGTAAAATCGGCCCTTTGGGTGTGTAATTCAAAACGCAAAGCTCAAATGCAGTGTGTCGCGTTAAATTTTAAAATTTTAACGCGGCAGCGGATCGTTTCTGTTCCGTGTTTGCGATAGCCGTACAAGACGCGGCGAAATCGCGCGTGTGTATCGCGAAGCGGACGATTAAATTTAGTCGCACCGCGTCATGTATTTACCGCGACACAAGGTCTATGTGCTGTAAATAATGCAAATCATCGCGCGAGATAGGGCGCTATATCGCAAGATACGCATCGTGCGAAAAATTTCAGGTCGCAAAAGATGGATGCTGCGCAGTATCGAAAACGGGGCGGCGCGTAGCAGCGTAAATTTATCTAGCGTGGCTCGTGCAGCTCACAAGAGCGCGTGAATTTATGAGCTAGCGAAGTTTGCAAAAATAGAATTTGCAAAGCGAGAATTCATAAAATTTGCAAATGACGCCAAATGCCGGTTAGCCCGAGCTCGCCGCGTTTGCCCGCACAGGCTCGCAAAGCGGGCGCGTAAACTTATAAAAAGGAATTTTAAAAGATGAATATAATATTTTTGATCGCGCACGCGGCATTCGTCCTACTGCTGGGCTTTTATCTGATCACCTGCCTGCAGTGGTTTTCGTACAAGCCCGCGCGTATCATCTTTCACTTCACCAAACCCGCGTGGCACCTCTATTTTTTGATTTTGCCGCTGGCGGCGTATTTCGGCTGCGAGATCGCGGCGGGCCTCTGTGCGGCTAAATTCGGCGCCGCGTCCCTCTATGCCTTGCACGCCGCTAAAATTCTAATCGTCGCAGCCTACGCGCTCGCGCTTTATTTTTGGCAAAGAGGGCTAGATAAAAAGCTCGTCTTTACGCCGCGCGTGAAGCGATTTTTTGCGATTTTGACACTCTGTGCGTTTGGCTTTAGCGTCGCGTTTTATGCCGCGGGGGGGCCGATTTTGCCGATCTTTTTACCGCTTGGCGCTGGCCTTGCGGCGAGCTTTACTTACGAGCGGGCGCAGGCTGCGAAATTTAAGGCCGACGCACGCAAAAAATTGGCCTCGATGCCCTCTCTTACGATCATTCAGATCACCGCGAGCTACGGCAAGACGAGCATTAAAAACTTCTTGTATCAAATTTTAAAAAATGACTTTCGCTGCTACAAGACGCCGCGCTCGGTAAACACGCTAGCAGGGCTCGTGCGCGACGTAAACGAGGCGCTGCCCGCAGATACGCAGATCTACATCGCCGAAGCAGGCGCCAGGCTAAGCGGCGACATCGCCGAGATCACCGAGTTTTTGGCGCCGCAGATCGTCGTCGTGGGCGAGATCGGCGCGCAACACATCGAGTATTTCAAAAGCATCGAAAACATCCGCAAAACCAAGCTCGAAGCGCTAACAAGTGCGCGGCTAAAGCATGCGTTTTTACACAGCTGCACGCAAAAAAGCCCGAGCGAGTGCGTCACGATCTATGACGAGGGGCTGGAAATCCAGAGCGCAGATCTGGACGGGATAAAATTTAGCCTTAGCTTGAGCGAGGATGAAAGCGGTGCTAGCGGCGAAAATTCCACGCTACGCGCAGAAACATCTGCCGTAGAAGGCGAAGGGCAGGGCGATTTAAGCCTAAATGCAAGCAGTGCGGCATGTGCGGAAAAAGACAAAAATTCTAAAAATTACGGCGCCGATTTTGACGATGCAAATTTCGTATCCTGCGCCGAACAAAGCGAGCGAGAATTTTACGAACAAGCCGCCCGTGCCGCTAGCGACGATAAAATTTGCAGCGGCAAAGAGCAGGGCGTGCAAGAGGCTCCAAACGGGCGTAAAATTTCAAACGGGCGGAGAGAACTATGCGAGAGACACGAGTTTTTCGCGCCGATTTTGGGTAAATTTAACGCTGCAAATCTCGCCGCGTGTATAAAGATCGCGCGATTTTTGGGGCTTAGCGCAGATAAGATCAAAAGCCGCGTCGCGCATGTTAGCGCCGTCGAGCACCGTCTCGCGCGGCTCGATGCGGGCGGCAAAATCATCATCGACGATAGCTTCAACGGCAATCTAAGTGGCATGCTGCAAAGCTACGAGCTGATGCGAAGCTACGGCGGTCGCAAGGTCATCATCACGCCGGGCATCGTCGAGAGCACGCGCGAGGACAACGAGACGCTCGCCGCCAAGATCGATGAAATTTTTGATCTCGCGATCATCACGGGTGAGCTAAATTCCGAGGTTCTGCAAAGCAGGATAGATCCAAAAAAGACTATCGTCTTGAAAGACAAGCGCGATTTGCAGCGAGTTTTGAGCGAAAATACGCACAGCGGCGATCTGATTTTGTTTTCAAACGACGCGCCGAGCTTTATTTAAGAGGCTTTGGCGATACGGCTTATTTCGCCCAGGCGGCATACGGCACGATTTGGCAGTCGTGTTTTTGAGCAAAAGACTTTGAGCGAGTGTAGCGAGCGACTTAAAGTAGCGCGACCCGATGGGCGATTAGCCTGAGCGTGCGGCGCGATCTGTTTAAATAGATAGCCCTGTGCGGCGAAATTTAACGCGCCGTTATAAAATCGCAATCTTGCGCGCGATTAAATTCGCAATCAAAATTTAAAGGAAAGCCATGGATTTACGAGAAAATATGCTAGGGCAGCTGCGGGCGCTAAGCGAGGAGAAATTCGCGCAATTTTCGCAGCGCCTAATACCCGCGCCGCAGATTTTGGGCGTGCGCACTCCCGCACTGCGCGCACTTGCTCGCAAAAGCTTTGCCGCTTTGGGCGGCACGGATGAGGCGCGGCGCGAGCTGCAAAATTACGAGCCGGTTTTTCACGAGGAGTTTGTGCTAAAAGGCTTTTTCATAATGCTTTTGAAGCAGGATGAGGCGAAATTCGCTCTCGCGAGCAATTTTATCAAAACGATGCCTAATTGGGCGGTTTGTGATATGTTTGCTCCGAAATTCAGGGATGCCGCTTTTGCGGACGCGCTGCTAAAGCAGGCTAAGGGCGGTACGGACGAGTTTGAGAGGCGATTTTTCTACGTTTATTTTATGCGAAATATGGACGCGATCTCGCCCGAGGAGTTTTTTGAAATTTGCGCCGCCGAAAGCGACGAGCGGTACTACGTGCAGATGGGTGCGGCGTGGGCGATAGCGGAGATGTTTATCAAGCAGCGCGAGATCACGCTTGCGTTTTTGGCGAGCAAACGGGCGGTTAAATTTATCCAAAACAAGGCGATATCGAAGATCCGCGATAGCTTTCGCGTAAGTAAAGCCGACAAGGAGGCGCTTTTGAAATATAAAATTTAGCCGCAGCAGAAAGTGGCGGAGGTAGTTAAAATTTCAGTTGCGCGCGGGGCTTGTTAGCCAAAATCGCGAGCTTTAAAATGTAAATTTAAGGAGAGAAAATGTTTAGCAAGGAATTTTTGGAGATTTTGAATTATGAATGCGCCGTGGGTATCGCTACCTGCGCGCAGGGCGAGGCTCACATCAGCAACACATGGAACAGATATCTCGTCATTAAGGGTGATCGCATCCTCATCCCCGCTGCGGGTATGAAAAAGACGCAAAGCAACGTGGAGGCTAATCCGAACGTCGAGCTTAGCGTCGCAACGAAGGAGCTAGCAGGCAGGTTCGGAGCAGGGCGCGGCTTTGTAGTGAAGGGCACAGCGCGTTTTATTGATAGCGGTGCGGAGTTTGAAGAAACGAAGGCGAAATTTCCGTTTGCTACGAGGCTACTTGAAATCACGGCTAGTAGCGTAAAACAGGTGCTGTAAGCCCTAAGCGGCGCGCCGCTTAGGCAGAATTTTGCAGATGAAATTCCCGATGAAATTCCGCCGCGAGCTTTACGATGGAATTTTGCCGTGAAATTTTATCGGTAGAATTTTAAAATTAGTAAAATTTTATCGACGAAATTTCGCTTCGCTGTAAAATTTTAAAGCGAGCGAAATTTTAAAGCCTGCAAAATTTCGAAGTTTACAAGATCTGTAAGTCTCGCTCAAATTTTTAGAGCATAAATTTACGCATTGAAAGGAAAAGTATGAAACGATTAGAGAGCAAAACTGCCGTAATTACGGGCGGAAGCGACGGAATAGGGTTTGGCATCGCAAAGTGTTTCGCCGAAGAGGGCGCAAATTTGATCCTGCTCGGAAGAAGCGAGGAGAAATTAAAAATCGCACAGGAGGCCTTAGGCGGTTACGGCGTGAAAGCTTACGCGATAGAGGCGGATTTGGCGCAAAGCAAAACGATAAAAGGCCTTTGCGAGCGCATTTTAGCGCTACCTCTTAAGATAGATATCCTTGTAAATAACGCCGGACTGGGAAAATTCGTACCCTTTGAGGCGACCGACGAAGCGCTGCTGGATGCCCATCTAAACCTAAACGTCAAAGCGCCCTATCTGCTTACTCAGGGGCTTTTGGGCGCGCTTGCGGCTAGCAAGGGCTGCGTGATCAATATCTCGTCGTATTTTGCGAACCGAATGCTCGTAGGGCGCACCACGACGGCGTATTCGATCACCAAAGGCGCGCTAAATTCTTTCACCAAATCGCTTGCCTTCGAGGTCGGCAAACTCGGCATTCGCGTTAATGCCATAGCGCCAGGAAGCGTGCTGACGCCGCAGTTTGAGCGAAATTTAAGCGCGCTTAGCCCGCAGGGGCGCGAGGCGTTTGAGCAGATGGTGCAAAATATCTATCCGCTCGGCAAAATCGGCAGCGCGCAGGACATCGGCGAGGCGGCGGTGTTTTTGGCGTCGGATGCGGCGAAGTGGGTCAGCGGCGCGATATTTGCGATAGACGGCGGGCTTACGACGAATTAGCCGCGACCGGTCGGAATTTTGGGCGCGGATTTTGAAATATAAAATTTTACAGAGGCGAATTCCGCCTCGAGAAATTTTACTTCGTAGAATTCGCAGCGGCAAATTTGCAATTAAATTTAGCCACGTAGAATTTTACGGCGACGAATACTGCTCGCGAAATTCCGCCGTGGCGAAAGCGCAAAATTCTGCAAGCCGTGCGAATTACAACGTAAATTTTAAAATTTATATTGTAAAATTTTACGGCGCGCGGTTTGGGCGGAATCTCGCGGCGCAAAATTTAAAGCTGCGATAAAACGGTGCCTGCAGGGTTAAATTTAAAAAGCGGCGCCGGCAGCCAGTTTGAGATAAAGTAGAAATTAAACGAGATTGGAGAGGGCTTGAGGGTTTTGTTTCTAGCGATTTTAGCAGTGTTTTTGAGCGCGAGTGCGGTGCTTTTGAGCTCATGCGCGGCTCCGCTGGCGCCCGCTGGCAACGCGCTTAGCGTGTATGACATCTACTCCGTAGCGCGCGATCGCCGCAGCGTCAGCGAGGTCGCTAGCGACAAGCTCATCCAGACTAAAATCCAAAGCAAAATTCTATTTACCAAAGGCCTTAGCAGCTGGGATTTGGAGGTCGAGTGCTTCTACGGCGAGGTCTATCTCATCGGGCTGCTGGATAGCGAAGCGATGCGCGAGCCGCTACTTGCTTTAGCTCGGCAAACCGAGGGAGTGCGGCGCGTACATACCTACCTGCGCGTCAAAAAGCCCGAATATCCGTGCAATTCGTTTGAAATTTTTACAAATTTAAAGAAAAATCTCTTTTCCGATACCGACGTTTCGGGCACTGCGGTGCGTGTGGCGATCGTAGGCTGCGACGTGGTATTTAGCGGCGTGGTGAGCGACATCGAGCACGAAAAGCACGCGATCTGGTACGCGACGCACGCGCCTGGGGTACAGGACGTGTATTCCTTTCTGCGCGTGGTGAAGGAGTAGGGCTGTTAAATTCGATCTCTTCGGCACGGCAAATTTAACCGCTTGCGTTGAGCTAAATTTAAAAGATACGCGCTCGGTTCATTCGGCTTGCTTACAGAGCGTCGGTGCGTATGAAAATTATAAATTTATCGGCGCGCAAAATTGCGGGGAATTTTAAAATTTGGCTCACGAGCGCGAGCATTAAGTAAATTTAAAGCCGCCTCAGACGATAATTTCGGAAGTGAAATTTACGCCGCGAGCGCTCGCCGAAAAGTAGCGCTCAGTGCCGATAAAAAGCGTGCCCTGTTTAAATAGCAACCAAATCAAAAGCGCATGCGCAAGCTAAATTTAAAGCGCTGCGTTTTAAAAGCGCTAAATTTAAAGCGAGTCACCGAGCTAAATTTTGAGCGTCAAAACGCACATATCGTAGGCAAAGACGCTTTAAATTTAAAATCGCGCTGCCGTTATCGGCAAAATTTTAGCGCCACGGCGCTGGAGTTCGCATCAAAATAGATAATTAAAATGCCCAAGAGGGCGCAAAATTTAGTAAATTTAAGGAGAGAAAATGAGCCAAAGCCAAAAATGTACGCACCAAACCGCGTGCGAGCTGCCTAACGTGAGGCTAATCAAGCACCCGCTGATCGAGCATAAGCTCACGATCCTGCGCGATCGGGGGACCGATCCGTTTCAGTTCCGCATGCTCGTCGATGAGATCAGCTACCTGATGATGTTTGAGGCGACGCGCGATCTGGCGCTGCGCGAGGTGAGCGTGCACACGCCCGTGGCGCAGACCAGCGCGTATAAGCTCGCTACAAAGATCATGATTTGCCCGATTTTGCGCGCCGCGCTGGGGATGCTAGATAGCGTTTTTAAGCTTATGCCCGACGCTAGCGTGGGGTTTTTGGGCTTTCAGCGCGACGAAAAGACCGCACAGGCGGAGTTTTTTTACGCCAAACTGCCCGCAGACGCCGCAGAGCGCACCGCAATCATCATCGATCCGATGTTTGCGACCGGCGGTACGGCGATCGATGCGGTGAAATTTCTGCTGAAAAACGGCGTTAAAAAGATCAAATTTATCTCCATCATCGCAGCGCCCGAGGGACTTCATAAATTTAGCGAGATCTACCCGCAGGTCGAGGTTTTTACGGCAGCGATCGACGAGAGACTAAATGAGCAAAAATATATCGTGCCGGGTCTCGGAGACGCGGGAGATAGGGTGTTTAATACGATGTGAAATTGCGCGGCGAAGGACTTTGCGCTGCGTTAAATTTGCGCGACAGTATTTTATGCGGCGATAAATTCATCGGCAGCAAACTTTACCGGCAATGGAATTTTACGCGACGCGAAATCTATTTATCAAATATGCGGGCGGCGGCGGCGCGAAATTCCGTCGCGGCAAATTTGGCAGAGCGCGTACTTTTTACGGCGCGCTCAATACGTAGTTAAATTTTAAATTTCGCAGCGCCGTAAATTTGAAGCGCTTTAAAATTTTAACTAGTCGTGAAATTTGCGGTATTTTTGGAATTTATCAAATAAAATTTTAGCTCCGCGATGTATAAAACACGCAAATTTCAAAGTAAGAGAAAGATGAAATAGGGCGGCGGAATTTTATTATCGCCGAATTTCGCCGCGAATTCTATCCGTGCGAGATTTCGCGGAGAATTTACTGCGTCAAAACTCTACGGCAGAGCGGTAACAAAATTTTTAAAATTTAGCGCGCATTTGCGGCGTAAAATTTTGCAACCGCCCGCGCCGCAAAGATCACCGCTTCCAAACCGCCCCTGATCGCGCTGCCACATAGCCCGCGCACAGCTCGCAAAAAAGTCCCATGCAACCACGCCTCTCAATCGTAGCTTCAAATCCCGCTACCGCCTGCTAAATTTAGCGATCCGTAAAATATCGCGGTAGCGTTCGCGCCGTAAAAATTTACAAATCGCAAAATTTGCAAAAATCGCACGGCAAAATTCCTACTTCAGCAATCCGATAAAGAAGTCGTAGCAGACGGCGCACCAGGCGTACGCGAGGAGTAAAATTCTTACTCAAATGATCCGCCCGCGCTAAAATGAAATTTCAAAATTTATCGAGCAAAAATTCGCTTACTTCACCAGCCCCGCTTCCCTTAAAAAACAGCTCGGCTCGTAGCTAACTTTTCTGATCTTATCAAATTTCGCATAGCTCAGCACCAGCTCGTCGCGCGCTCTGGTAACTGCCACGTAAAATAGCCGCCGCTCCTCCTCCAGGCTGCCGCCCATCGCCATTAGCTTGAGGTTCGGGAAGCGGTTTTGCGCCAGATCGATGAGATAGACGCTGCAAAACTCAAGCCCCTTGCTTGCGTGCACGCTGAGCAGATTCACCCCTTCGCCCTCGCTCATCTCCTTTGCGCCCAGAGTTATGAAATTATAAAAGCTCTGCGGATCCGCGTATTTACCGGCGATCTGCTCTAAAATACCGCATTTATCGTAGATGCGGGAGATCTCGTCCTTTTTGCGCTCGTCGTCTATCTTGCCGTTTTTTAGCGTCGCGCGCTTTGTCGCGATGAAATCCGCCACAAGCGCGAAAAGGCGCGAGTTTTTGATTTGCGAGATTAGCGTAGCGGACCTTGCAGCTGAGCCGCTTTTTTTAAAAATTTTATAAATTTCGTGCAAAAATACTGCGCCGCCCTCGGTGATTTTATTGTGTTTTAGAACCGGATGCGAGCGAAAAAACTCGTCAAATTCCAAAGCCTCAAAGCGCGATACCGAGCCGATAATATCGACATCGTCAAAAAGCCCGAGCTGATAGTTTTTCCTCTTTTTTTCAAAAATTTTAACGCTCTCGTCGGGGCGCAAAAGTCCTGCGTGAATGCTTCCGTGACCAAGTGCGATTAGCGCGTCGAAAAGCTCCTTGCTTAGCGCGCTGCCGACGCCTCTTGCGTATTCGCACGTGCTCATAAAAGCCATCATATCTTTTGGATTTATTATCATCGCGAAGATGTCCGTAAACGCCTTGATCTCGCGGCTTTCAAAAAAGCTCACGCCGCCTTTTCGCTTCGCGCCGATGCCGAGCTCCTTAAGCGCGACCTCGACGCCGTCGGCGCTGGAATTATTGCGAAAGATGACGGCGATCTTTTCGCGCGGAGTGCTGCTTTGCGCGATCTGTGCGGCTACGTGAGCGTATTGCGCCGCCGTATCGTCGTAAACATGCAGCCTAGGCGCGCTAAATTTACCTTCGCGGCCCACGATCAGCTTCTTTTCGTAAAGACGCGGATTGTTCGCGATGACGCGGTTTGCAAGCGCCAAAATCGCCGAGCTTGAGCGGTAGTTGATATTCAGCGCGTAAATTTTAGCGTCCGCAAAGCGCTTGCCGAAGCTGCCGATGATGTCGATGTTTGCGCCGTTGAAAGCATAGATGCTCTGATCAAAATCGCCGACGCAAAAAAGGCTTTTCGTCGCAAAGGCATCGATGAGGCTTCCTTGCAGCGAGTTCGTGTCCTGATACTCGTCCACTAAAATTTCATCAAACCGCAGCGGCGCGCCCTTTTGCAGCTCATGGCGCATTTTTAGCAATACGTCGTTGAAATCGGCGTAGTTAAATTTCGCCTTTTCCTCCTCGAACTCGCGCAAAATATCTGCGTAAATTTCGGCAAATTCCGCCTGATCCTCGTAGTTTTTGCTAAACCAAGTCCCAAAATCCGCGCTCATCTCTTTGTTTTGATACAGCGAGTACACGTCGTACAGATAGGTCCCGCCGTAGGGGCGCGCGTCACTTACGTGATAAAATTTGCGCCTTTCTACGAGGCTTTTTAGCAGGGTTTTTAGCTCGGCGGGCTGCTTTAGGATCACGCCTTTACCGAGCTCGCGAAGTAGGGCGTAGGATACGGCGTGGAAGGTGCCCGCGACGATTGCGGAGGTGATCTTTTTATCAAAATGCCGCTGCAGCCTCGCTATCATCTCGCTCGCGGCCTTGTTCGTAAATGTAAGAAGCAAAATTTTTCTAGGGCTCGTGCCGAGATTTAGCAGATGAGCGATGCGCGCGACGATGGTGCTGGTTTTGCCCGTGCCTGCGCTTGCGATTATCAGATTGTGCCCCGCAGGAGCGGTCGCTGCGGCGTATTGTTCGGTATTTAGCTTAGCTAGAGCGTCCAAGATTATTCCTTTGCAAAAAGGCGCCATTATAGCCTAAAATCATTAAAATTCTTTGATATAATTGCGCGATGAAATTTCTAAAATTTACGTTAAAAATCGCGCTATTTTGCGCATTTGCATTCGCTCTGTTTTTGATCCTAGACGCGCTTTATCCGCTAAATTTGGATATGCTAAATAAGCAGAAGAGTAGAATTTTATACGACCAAAACGGCGAAATTTTAAATATGCAGATCAGCGACGATCAAATTTGGCGCTTCTACGCGAGCGCGGACGAGATACCGCCGCGGCTGAAACAAAGCGCGATCTACTTTGAAGATCGCTATTTTTACTACCATTTCGGCGTCAATCCAGCCTCGATCCTGCGCGCGGCTACGTATAATTTTACGCAAAATTTTACTAAAAAAAGCGAGGGCAACGTCGAGCGCGTCGGAGCCTCGACGATCACGATGCAGGTTGCGCGTATGATGCGCCCCAAACAGCGCAGCTACAAGAACAAAATCATCGAAATTTTCAACGCCTTTCAGCTGGAGTGGCACTTCAGCAAGGATGAAATTTTAGGAATGTATTTCAACCTCGCCCCATACGGCGGTAATATCGAGGGGGTCAAGACTGCGGCGTATTTTTACTTCAAAAAGGATCTACGCGAGCTTAGCAACGCTCAAATCGCGCTTCTTAGCGTGATCCCAAAAAACCCGAACAAAAACCGCCTAGACCGCAGATCAAACATCAACGCGCTTAAAAACCGCCTAATTTCGCAGTTGCGAGAGGGCGGCGTAATCTCGCAAAGCGAGTATGAGCGCGCTCTTGCCGAGCCGTTTTCGCCCAGACGCTACGCAGCGCCCAATTACGCGCCGCATTACGCGCTACTGGCGTTTAGCAATTATAAAATGCAGAATTTTACCGCCAAAGATGACGTAAATTTCACTCAAAATTTAGAGCAGGGCGGCACGCCCGGCGCGACGGCGGAGGAAGCAAGCTTGGCTGCGCGCAGAGCCGCGGCGGCGGCAGAATCAAATTTTTCGAGCGCGGCGAGCGCCGAATTAAGCTTTACGACTGCGACAAGGGGCGAGCCAAATTTATTAAATGCCGCAAACGCGAAGGCGGGAGTGGATTCGAATGAAGCGGATTATAAAACGAATGTGCCAGAGGGTTTAAATTTAAGCGAACGAACGAGCCTAAATTTAAACGAGCGCGAAGGCGCAAAATCGCAGGCAGGCGTAAAACCGAATGAACCGGAAAGCGTAAAACCAAATGAACGAAAGAGCGCAAATTTAGATGAGCGGCGAGATTTAATTGATGTCGCACATCCGTCGCAAAACTCGCAAAGTCTAAATTTAAACGGGCAACGAGGCGCTGCGTATTCGCCGCAGAATTTTAGCGCAGATGCAAATTCAAATAAACGACAAACCGAGTATTTGCCGCAAAATCCGAGTGCGGATATAAATTTAAACAAGCGGCAGAATGCCGCCAGCGCCGCAGATTCGCCACAAAATCAGCAAAACCGGCAAAGTCTAAATTTAAACGAGCGGCAAGATACCGCGCATCCGCCGCAAAATCCGCAGGCAGATGCAAACTCTAGCGAGCGGCCGAGCGTAAATTTTAATCCGCAGACAAATTTCGCTTCAGACGCTAATGCTCAGACAGATTCTACTCCAGGCGTCAAAATACAGACAAATTCCGTTTCAGGCGCCAAATCGCGGGAAAATTCCGCTTCGGACACTAAGGCGCAAATAAATTTCGATCTAAACGCCAAGACGCAGGAAAATTCCGCAAACTCTAAAGCAGGCGCGCAGTCCAAGGAGCAAACTGCGCTAGAGCAGGAGCTTGCGCGCCTAAACGAGGGTAAAATTTATTCGAGCTTGGATCTGAAAACCCAGATCGCGCTTGAGGGCTTTTTGAAAAGTGAGATCCTCTCTCTGCGCGATAAGGGCGTTAGAAACGGCGCCGCGGTGCTGATCGACAACGAAAGCATGAGGGTGATCGCTTACGTTGGCAGCCACGATTTTAGCGCTAATGAGGGGCAAAACGACGGCGTGCGCTCGCAAAAAAACGTAGGCTCGACGCTCAAGCCCTTCATCTACGCCAAAGCCCTTGAGCACGGGCTCATCACCCCATCAAAGAAGCTGATCGACGCGCCGATAACCTTCGCGGGCTATGTGCCGCGCAACTACAATCAGAGCTTCATGGGTGCGGTGAGCGCGACGGACGCGCTAAGTCTTAGCCTAAATATCCCCGCGGTAAAGCTAAATTTGATGCTTGGTGACGACGGGCTGTATGAAATGCTATCAAATGTGCATTTGGCGGAGTTTAGCAAGGATTATTACGGCGCAGGTATCGCGCTGGGAAGCATTTCGATGAGCCTAATGGATCTTGCTCGCCTTTACAGCGCGTTTGCAAACGGCGGCAAGCTACGAAAGCTCGAAATAGCGGGCGCAAAGATCGGCGACGATGCTAAAATTTTAACTCCGCAAAGCGCCTACATCGTAACGCAGATGTTAAAAAATGCACCGCGCTCCTACCTCGGCTCGGTGTGGCAAAACACCCTAAACGCGCCGCCGTTGATGTTTAAAACGGGCACGAGCGCCGATGCGCGCGATCTCTACACCGTCGCTCTGACGCCGAAATTTACTCTCGGCGTCTGGCTGGGAAATTTCGACGGCTCCAAGACTAGAGATCTTAGCGGCGGCGTAAGTGCCGCAAAAGTAGCGTTTAATATGTTTGCCTTCCTCGATAAATCCGCCATGCTAGGCGAGGCGGAGTTTGCGCGCCCCGCGGGCGTGAGCTTGAGGCGGGTATGCACCGATGCGTACCGCGAAAAGGAATGCGCGCAAAGCGCCGATGATCTTACGATCGATGGGGTTGAGCCCAACGAGGAGTGCGAAATTTACGGCACGAGCGAGCTTTTTTATCTACTAAAACACGGACTAGTAGATCCGCAAAAGGTGCGCACGGGACGGTGTGCGACTAAATTTGCCGCCGTAAAGCCCGTGCTAAACGATATCAACGCCAAAACCTACGAGACCGGCGCGGACGGCTTTTTGCGGCTTAAGGTGCAGTGCACGGCGGTTTTCGGCGAGCGGGTATATATCAGACTAAGCGGCGGTTCGCGGGAGTTTATAGTGCTAAATTCCACTGCGTTTACGGGGGAGAATTCCACGGATTTGGATTCCAAGCATTCTAGCGCGGCGCAGCAAGATAATTTAAAGCAAAATTTTGCAGAACAGAATTCTGCGATACAAAATTCTATGCGACAAAATTTAGCGCCACAGAATTTAAAATCACAAAATCTTACGAAGCAAAATTCTGTAGAATGGAATTTTATAGCTGAAAATCTAGCCACACAGAATTTGGCATCGCAAAATTCTATCTTTCAAAATTCTACAGAGCAAAATTCGGAGGCGCAAAATTTCACAACTAAAAATTTTGCGGATCGAAATTCCTCGCAGCAAAATTTCACGGCACGAGATTTCACCACGCAAAGCCTAGCGCCTGCAAATTCTAAAGTTAAAACGGGAGAATATTTTGCGCGCACTAACGGCGAGGCTTTTACGCTAAGTCTTGGCGCAGGGAATTTCGAGCTTGGCTGCTTGGATGAAAATGCAAATTTCGCTAAAGCAAATTTTAGAGTAAATGAAAGAAAATAAAAGGTTAATTTGTATATAATTTCGTAAAATTTTTGCAAAGGAATTTTATGAAGACAAAACTACTAAGCGCAGCGCTATTTTGCGCTTTGGCTAGCTTTGCCGCAGGCGTAGAGATCAAATACGCTAGCGGGGCTTACGAAATTAGCGGGGTGGACGGCAGTGGATTTAGCGTCACGCAAAAGCAAATCTTAAAATGCACTCCCAAAATCACGGGCACCTACGAAAGCGTGAGCGAGAGCTCAATCAGGCTCTATCCAAAGCCGATGCTTAGCGCCGGGGTTAATTATTCGTGCGAGGTGCGCGGGGTGCGCTTTGAGTTCGAGACAGAGCCTTTTAGCACCGAGCATATCGCGCTTCTGCGTCCGGGGTTAGTGGCAATTAAATTTAACGATGCGGTTAGCAAGGACGCGCTACAGCAAGCGACTAGAATTTACCGCGCGCAGAATTTAGCCCAAAACGATATATCCTACGAGCTTAGCTCGCACGATGATAGGAATTTTTTATTCAGCTTCGATCCTAAGGCGCAAAACGTCGTATTGCAAATAGAATCCCTCACCTCAAAAGCAGGCGCAAAGCTGCAAAATCCGGTGGAGCTGCGCACGGACGAGGAGCCTTTTAACGATAGCATTAACGCTTCAAATTTAAGCGGCGTGCAGATCCGCCCTGCGGCTCTAAAAGACGGCTCGCTCGCAGCTAGAGTGTGTTTTCCTAACTATATGGACGAGCTGTCCGCCAAATACGTAAGAATTGCAGGCGTGAGTAAATTTAGCCTCACTCAGCCGCGATACTATTATTATGACGAAGATGAAGAGGGTGGCGAAAGCGACGATCCTTCATGCTATTACTATGCAGATATAGTAAGCGACGAGTTTATGCCGAATAAAAGCTACGAGATTAGGCTGCTAAAGGGCTTCGGAGATAGCTCATATATTTTGCGTGACGAGATCAAGCAGAGCGTAAAAATGGGCGACAGGCTGCCTTTCGTAGCCTTTAGCGACGAGAAAAATTTCATCCCAAAATCCGCTTCGTTGGCATTTAAAAGCTCAAACGTAAATGAGGTTAAAATTTCGATTGCCAAAGTCCCTGAGCAAAATTTTAGGTATTTTTTAAACTTTGAAAGCAACGAAGATAGTGTAGGTGGGTTAGCTAGCGAGATCGCGGTTAAGAGCTTTGATATAGGGGGCGCTAAAAACGCCGTTGCGGAGCATAAAATCGCGATGGATTTTAAAGGCTATGAGGATGGAATTTATAAAATCACGGCGTTTTACAAAGTGGGCGAAAAGATGCAAGAGGTTTCGCGCGTAGCCTATCTTAGCGACATTACGGCTCAAGTGGTGCTGCTTGAGCGCGGTGCGCTAATTTATACTTCTAGGCTTAGTAATGGCGAGGAGCTAAGTAGAGCGAAGGTTAAAATTTACAGCGATAAAAACGAGCTAATCGCGGAGGATAAAACGGACGGAGATGGAATTTTGCGATTAGAAAATATGGAAATTCTAGCCAAAAATCCGCGCTCTATCGAGATTAGCAAAGGCGATGAGCATGCGTTCGTGCTGTTTAATAATGCCGTAGCAAGCGTCGAGAAAACTATTACTGCAAAGCGTCCGTTCGTTTATCTCGCAAGCGAGCTGATAAGCCCAAATGAGCGGCTTTTAGGCACGATCGTGATGAAAAATCGCGATTTTAGCTCTTTAAAAAATACGCCGATTAAATTTAAAATTTACGATCCTAGCGGCACTGTGGTCATCACGCGCGCGCAAAACACCGATGAGTTCGGCAGCGTTAAAATAGACGAGCTGATGGGCGAGAAAAGCGGCACTTACCGCCTAGATCTCATCTATGAGGACAAAATCATCGCTTCTAAAAGCTTCAGCGTAGAAAATTTCGTCCCAAACCGCATTAAAAATGAAATTCTCACTGCCAAAGACGAATATGGCGCAGATGAGATCATAACTTTAAAGCTAAGCTCAAACTATCTTGCAGGCGCGCCGGCCGGAGATTTGAAAGGCTCGCTGGAAGCAAACGCCTACGAAAAAGAGCTGAAAATTAAAGGCTACGAGGGCTTTTCGTTTCTAAACGATCGCTTAAAGAAAAAGGGTGCTACGCAGCTTCGCAGAGCAGAATTTACGCTAAGCTCCGCCGGCAAAAAAGAGCTTGCACTCTCGCCGGCAGCAGCTGATCTTAATGTCTCTAACGCCATAAATATTCTACTAAATTTCAGCGTAACCGAAGAGGGCAAAAACGTAAACGCATATCGCAGCCTGAGCTATCTGCCTTATGATCGTATCGTAGGAATTCGCGCGAGCAAGGATTTCATATCAAGTGGAGATAGCGTAAAATTCGGCTTTGCGCTGCTAGATTCCAAAACCAAAACCGACGTCAAAGGCAAGATCGACGTTGAAATTTACCGCGACGATTTTACTTACGTTTATGACGGCAACAGATACGTCGAGCAAGAAAGCTTTAATCTCGTAAGCGCCGTTAGCACCGATGCGCGCGAGTTTGAGTATAAATTCCAAAACGGCGGCAATTATCTAATCGTCGCAAACGATTACTCAAGTGGCGCAAGTGCTGGCGTGCGCGTGGACGTAAGTGGCTGGGGATATTATGGACGGGTAAACGCTAAAGACGTGCAAAGCGCTAAAATCAAACTCGCAAGCGACAAGGTTAAAGCCGGAGATAAAATTAAAGGCGTCATCAATTCTCCGGTAGAAAGCGGCGTGCTAAATATCTCGCTCGTAGGCGAGCAGGTTTACGACTATAAAATTCTATCCATAAAAGGCGGTAGTGCGGAATTTGAGCTTAGCGTGCCAGAGAATTTCGTCGGCGGACACATCAACGCTGTAATCGCGCGCGCCGCGACACCCGCTGCGATGCCGCTTAGAGCCTATGCAAACGTGCCGGTGGCGCTAGATGCGAGCTCGCACAAGGCTAACGTGCAAATCCTAGCCGAGAAAAGCTACAAAAACGGGCAAAACGCGCAGATCAGCGTAAAAAGCGAGCCAAATTCCAAAGTGGTGCTCTACGCAGTCGATCTTGGAATTTTAGATATCGTCTCACAAGAGGAGCTTGATGCATTTAAGGCGTTTGACGTTAGCGCGTATTTTGCGCTGCGGTACTTTGACATTTACGATGATCTTAGCATGTATCAAACTACTGCAAAAGAGCTAAGCTTCGGCGGCGACGGCGTGATGGCGAAAGCTAAACGAAATTTAAGCCCGGTCGAAAACAAAAAGCAGAAAAAATTTATTAAAATGCTGATCGCAAAAGCGGATGCAAACGGCGAGGCGAAATTTGAGCTTGCGATGCCGAAAAATTTCAACTCCACGATCCGTCTAAGCGCTATGGCTATCGGAGAGACGGCTACGATCGGCTCGGCAAACGTCGAAGCCAAGGTCCGAGACGACGTGATCATAAAGCCCGCCGATTTAACCTATATGGTGCGCGGTGATGAAATTTCCGTGCCGCTAACGCTCATCAACACCACCGACAAAGAGCAAAAGGCGGTCTTAAAAATCAGCTCGTCTCCTTCGGTCGCTATAAGCGGCGGTGAGGCAAATTTCACGCTCAAACCGCTTGAAGTCAAGCATACGAACTTCACCGCGAGCGCGCTTGATATTGCGGATGCGAACATTAAATTTGATCTTGACGCAAACGGGCAGAAATTTAGCAACGACGTAGAATTTGACGTAATCAGCCAATTCCCGCGCTCGAAGCTATTTCACGTAAGCTACGGCGATAAGCCGGTAACGCTCAAAATCGATCCGAGCTATAAAGAAATTTATACTCACATCAGCGCTACGCCTAATGCTTTTAGCCTAGCGGACGAGCTATATCTCTATCCTTACGGTTGCACCGAGCAGCTTACTTCAAAGATGGTAGCGGTTGATTATGTCGCACGCAAAGACTCCAATAAAACCTTAACCAACCGCGTAAACGAGTATGCAAGTAGAATTTTATCTCGCCTCAAACCTAGCGGCAGTTTCGGCTACTGGAGTGCTCACGGCGTTACTAATTACTACGCTTCGATTTACGCAAGCGACGTTTTACTAGAGCTTGACGCGCGCTATAAATTCCTTAGCAATAAGCAAAGATCGCTGATATTTAGCGCCTTAAAATCAGACTACGAAGATCAAGCGACGCTTCGAGTATATGCGGATTTCGTGCTAGATCAATACGGCAAGCTGGATGACGATGAGATAAATTTCATTTACGACAACGGCCTTTATGATAACTCGCCGATGGCTCGCATCGCTATGGCTGCGATACTTAAAAAGCACAATATGACGACCGAATTTAACTTCATGCGTGAAAAAATAAACCAAATGGATTATGATTACGCCGAAGACGGGGCGGGCTTGACGTTTGCTAGCGACATAAGAGACGCCGCCTTTAAGCTCTACGCATTCGGCAAGGCGGGCATCAAAGACGATAGCACGGCTCGCACGGTCGATGCGATCATTCGCGATCTAAAAAATATAAACAATACGCAGGAGCGAGCAAGCGTAATACGCGGATTTGATGCGTATTTTAAGGACGCTAAAAAAGATATTAGCTTTGCTTTGAAATACGACGGCGAGGCGAAAAATTTCAATTCGCCGTTAGATACCAAACTCGCGGTTAAAGACGGCGCGATAGAATTTACGCCGATGAGCGGCAATGGCGAGCTATTTTTTACCGCTCTTGGCTTTGGATATGAAAGCGCGCCTTTAAAGCATGAGGCTTTGAGTATACAGAGTCTAAACGCCCATTCTATGGATAGCAAAAGGATTGAAATTTATCGTGAATTTATAGATGCTCGCGGCAACATAGTCGATCTAAACAAGCTTAAAGTAGGGCAGAAAATTTACTCTAAGATCAGCTGGCGAGCGAATTATTATCTTTATAATTTCGTAATCGATGAGGCGATGCCTAGCTGCTTTGAGGCGGTCAATGAGCGCCTAGGCTCGGCCGCGCAGGCTAGAGTCGAGGGCATGCAAGACAGCGTGGCATTAGAACACACGGAGTATCTGTATGACCGAGTGCTTCGCTTCCCAAAAAGCGGCTATTTCTATTATGATCCGCGAGACGGAGAGAATAGCAGCGGCGTCATCTACACGCCGATAAACGTGATTATGTCGGGCTCGTGCGCGCTTCCTGCGATCTCTATCGAGGATATGCAATATGAGCGAGTAAATAACTACGATCTGCAAACGCTTAAATTTAAAGTCGCTCGCTAAGGGCTTAGCGATTTTAAGGCTCGGCGCGAATTTTGCATTAATTGCGATTTTCGCGCCGAGATTTTTATTTGCAGCGAATATTTCACAAACGAGCGGCATTGTAAATTTTAAAATTTTAAATCTCGCTTGCTAAATTTCAAAATTTTATATTAATCCCTAAATTTCATAGCTTTTTACTATCTATTCATAGCGTCTCATAGCGTCGTTCTATTTGACCTACCCATAAATTCGAGTTATTATTTTTAAACACATTTCAATTAAAGGAGTTGTAATGCAAGACGTATCAAGACGTAGTTTTTTAAAGATTAGCGCGGTGGGTGCGGGGGCACTTGCGCTGGGAGCTAATAGCGCAAGTGCGGCGCAAAACGCCAAGGACGTCAAATTTGACGAGGAATACGACATCGTCATCATCGGCACCGGTTTTGCGGGGCTTGCCGCAGCAATTAAAGCCAGCGGACGCGGCAAAAAGGTGCTAGTGCTTGAAAAGATGGGTCGCGCGGGCGGAAATTCCGTCATCAACGGCGGAAACATGGCGGCTCCGATGAATAAATTTCAAGTAGCGCAGGGCATCAAAGATAGCAAGGAGCTTTTTATCGCCGATGCCGTAAAAGACGGGCTTGGGCTCAATCATACCGATCTTTTAGGCGTGATGTTTGATCGCAGCAACGATGCGGTGGATCTTTTGGTGGGCTGCGGAGCGGAGTTTAGCGATAAGCTGATCTTTGAAAGCGGCCATAGCGTCGCAAGAAGCTTGCAATCAACCAACGGCTCGGGCTCGGGCTACATCCAACCGATGATGAACAAGCTTCAAAACGATTCCAACGTCACGATCAAGACCCGCACGAAATTTGACGATTTTATCGTGGATGACAGCGGACGCGTCGTGGGCGTAGAAGCGCGCGAGGAGTATAAATTTGATCCGAAGCTCTTTAGCGACGATTTGGAAAACAAAAGCGGCGAAAAAAAGAGCTATAAAGCCAAAGACGGCGTTTTACTAGCCTCGGGCGGATACGGACGCGATCTATGGTACCGCCAGATCCAAGATCCGCGCGTAGTACCTAGCATAGACAGCACCAACCACCCTGGAAGCTCGGCAGGAGCGATGCTTGCGGCAAATAGAATCGGCGCTTTTACTCTTCTAACGTCGTGGATTCAGTTCCTTCCGTATTGCTCGCCCGACGAAAAGGGCTTCGGCGCTGCGGTAAATTTTACCAACCACTGCTGCAACACCTACGGTCTAACCGTCGATCCAAAGACGGGCAAGCGCTTTATGGATGAGCACGCAGGGCGAAAGATCAAGGCGGATGCTTGCTTTAAGGTTATCGGCGAAAGCGAGAAAAACGACAACTATCCGGTAAACGTCTGCGACTCTCAAGCCGTCGCCGCGCGTAACCCGGTCTATACATCAAGGCCGCTGGAAGCGGGCGTCGTGAAGAAATTTGACACGCTAGAGGAGCTTGCGAAGGCTTACAATCTGCCGCTGGAGCCGTTTTTAAAGACCGTCGCGGATTATAACTCTTACGTCAAAGCCGGTAAAGATCCGGAATTTGGCAAGGTTGTCGATAAGCTGGACGGCATCGACGTTTCCAAGCCGCCGTTTTACGCAAGCCGCACAATGCCGAAGGTGCACCACACGATGGGCGGACTTGAGATCAACACCAAAGCTCAAGTCATCTCTAGCCTTACTCACGAGCCGATCCCGGGGCTTTGGGCTGCGGGCGAGGTAACCGGCGGCGTGCACGGCGCGAGTAGGCTCGGAACCTACGCGATCCTTGATTGTATGGTTTTTGGAATGATCGCGGGCGAAACAATCGGGGCTTAAATTTAGCGCCTCAAAATTTCGGCACGAAGTAGCGGTGCGTGCTTTGCGCCGAAATACTATATGCGTATTTAAAATTTCACAAAAATTTTGCTGCGATTTGTAAGATACGAAGCGCGGAATTTCCGAGTATTTACCAAAACGCCGTAAAATTTCAACTTGAAATTTTATCTCAAGGAACGCTTCGTGCCTAGCTTTTTTAAAAATCCGTCGCAGCAGAAGCTTATTTTTCTAAGCTCGCTTGCTTTTGTGGCATTTTTTAACTTCTCGTTTTTTAAAAATATCATAAACGCCTACGGAATTTCGGGGCTAAATTTTATCTATCTTGTCTGCGACGTGGCGGCTTTGATTGCTTTTTTGACGCTATTTTTTACAATTTTTAGCTCGCGTTATACGACCAAGCCGATTTTGATGATCTGCTTTTTTATCTCGTCGTTTACAGCGTATTTCATGGATAGCTATAACGTCGTAATCGATTCGGAGATGATCCGCAATGCAGCCCAGACGAACTTTGCCGAATCAGCGGATCTTTTCAGTCTGCGACTGGCGATTTACGTGCTGGTACTGGGCGTCTTACCCTGCGTGCTGATTGCTCGCTCGCGCGTTGGCTACCGTCCGCTTAAATTTGAAATTTTAGCTAAGCTCAAAGTAGCGGGCATTTGCATAATAATCATCGCGGCGCTGCTTTTTGGATTTAGCAAATACTACGCGTCGTTTTTCAGAGAGCATAAAATTTTACGCAGCTACGCAAATCCCGGATATTGGATCTACAGCGGCGTTAAATTTGCCGCAAAATCTAAAAAGCAGGGCTCGCAGCCTCTGATGCAAATCGCTACGGACGCGCATATCGATAAAAATTCCACAAGTCCAAAAAAACTCGTCGTCGTAGTCGTGGGCGAAGCGGCGAGAGCGGATAGATTTTCGCTAAACGGCTACGAGCGAGATACTAATCCGCTACTAGCCAAAGAGCAGGGCGTCGTAAGCCTAAGCAATACCCATTCTTGTGGCACTTCGACGGCACAAAGCGTGCCGTGCATGTTTTCGCTGCTAAATCGCGATGAATTTAGCGTAGAAAAGGCCGCAGAGGAGCAAAACGTATTAGACATACTAAACCGCGCTGATGACATGGCGATTTTGTGGCGCGATAACAATTCCGATTCCAAAGGTGTGGCGCTGCGCGTGAAATATCAGGATTTTAAAATTCCGCAAAATAATCCGATCTGCGACGTGGAGTGCAGGGACGAGGGGATGCTTGCAGGGCTTGATAAATTTGTCGTCGAAAACGCAGGCAAAGACGTGTTAATTGTACTGCATCAGATGGGCAATCACGGGCCTGCGTATTTCAAGCGTTATAAGAAAGAATTTGAAAAATTTAGCCCCGTTTGCCGTGATAACGAGCTTGAAAACTGCTCGCAGCAAGAAATTTCAAACGCCTACGATAACGCGATTTTATACACGGATTATTTTTTAAGCAAGGTTATAGAATTTTTAAAGCCGTATTCTAAGACGCACGAAACGGCGATGATCTATATGAGCGATCACGGCGAGAGCCTCGGCGAGGGCGGCGTTTATCTGCACGGTATGCCCTATCTTTTTGCTCCAGAGGCGCAAAAACATATCGGCGCTATCGTTTGGCTAGGTGAGGGAAAAATGCGCGAAAGATATGATCTAAGCGCGCTTAAATCGCATAAGGATGATGCTTTTTCGCACGATAATCTTTTTCACACGCTGCTTGGAATTTTTGAAATAGATACCAAGGTGTATAACAAGGATTTGGATATTTTAAATGGAGTGAAAATTAGAATTTCGCACTAAATTCCGTCGTAAATTGTGAGTGAAATTTTAGCAGCAAAAAATTCTATTGGCAAAATTCTAATTTAAGCTTAGTTTGAAATTTCATCCCAAGTTTGAGCAAAATCTGCTCTAAAAATTTTTGTGTAAAAGCTAATGCAGAGGCAAAGTGCCGCAAAAACTCAATCTCTCATTTATCGTTGCGAGCTATGAATTTTAAATTTCATTAGAAATTTTACGTGCAGTTTTGATAAATGCCTGCGCTAGATGGTTTAGACGTTTGCCTTTTTTGTAGGCTATTATCAGCGTATTATCGAGCTCGCGCGCGCCTACGTCAAAGAGCTTTATCCTGCCTGCTTTATCCTCTTTTATCATCTGCGGTATGCTAAAGCACGCTCCTGTGCCGCTTGCGACGATAGCATTGGCGATATCAAAGGTCTCTGTACGACATAGCACTTTCGGCACAAAGCCCGCAGCGGCAAAGAACGCATCTATCTGCTCAGCGCTCCTTAGGCTTTGATTAGGCAGGATAAATCTTTCCTCTTTTAAGCGCGAAATGTCAATTTTAGGAACAGATTCGTTTTTAAACTCAAGCGAGAGCGGATGGGTAGAGCTTAGAGCGACATAGGTTTTTTGTGTTAGAATTTTGACCCCGTCAAGCCCACTCATATCGATGGGCAGTATCAGCATACCGACATCAAGATCGCCCTGAAGTAGCATTTCACGAATGCTAAGCGCAGAAGAAAATTGCGTAATTTGCAGATCCGAATCCTTAAATTTCTTGCAAAACATCGGCAGCAGCGACGGCAGCAGATTATAGCCGTTTTGCGAAAAGCCGATGCGAATTTTATCGTTTTTTATACCGCTTATTTCAGAAATATCGCTTTTTAGGTCGTTTATGGCATCAAAAATGACTTTGGCTTTACTAGCGTAAATTTTTCCCGCGCGCGTAAGCGAAATGGGATTACTCGTGCGGTTAAAAAGTTGCGTTCCAAGCTCGCGCTCCAGCGATAAAATGCTCTGCGATAGCGACGGCTGTGGGATTTTAAGTGCCTCGGCAGCCTTAGTAAAGCTGCGGAATTCTGCTACTTTTAATACTAGCTCCATGCGATGCAAATTCATTTAGCACCTCCAATTGATAACTTAATTCTTATGAAATGATACACTAAATAATATTTGACTTATGTTAAAAATGAAACTAAAATTACGCTTTTAGTTTAGAACTTTAAACTTAAACTAAGAATTTCTCAAATGGAGAGGAAAATGAGTGAATCAAATTTCAACAGACGCGATTTCTTAAAATCCGCCTGTATCAGCGTCGGCGCGCTTAGCCTTAGCGGCTGTGTGGATACAGACAAGAGTAAAAGCGCAGACGGCGGCAACGAAGGCGGCCTTCCTAGTGTGGACGTACTCGTTATCGGCTCGGGAGGCGCGGGTTTGCGTGCAGCCGTAGCGGTAAGAAAAAGTAATCCAAATCTCAGCGTAGTCGTGGCTACGAAGATGATGCCTTCGCGCAACGCCACCTGTATGGCAGAAGGCGGTATCAACGGCGTTACGAGCTTCAGTGGCGGCGATTCATACAAACTTCACGCCTACGACACCGTAAAGGGCGGCGCATATCTCGTAGATCAGGACGCTGCGATTAAATTTTGCGAACTTGCGGGTCCTACGATCGCCGAGATGGATTACATCGGCACGCTGTTTTCCAGAAATGCTAGCGGCGGCGTGGACGGCAAAGAAAGCGGCGTTCCGGGCGGCGTAGCGCAGCGATTTATGGGCGGCGCGTCTAAAAAGCGATGCAACTACTCCGCCGATAAGACGGGTCATATCTTGATGCACGCCTGTTTTGACGATGCGGTCAGCAACGGCGTGAAATTTTTAATCGATCACGAGCTGCTTGAGATCAGCGCGCCTGAGGGCAAATGCGAGGGCGTCGTGCTTCGAAATATCCAAACCGGCGATTTTTATCCCGTGCTTTGCAAAGCCTTGGTAATCGCAACGGGCGGATATACGAGGATGTTTTACAACCGCACCTCGGTGCCTTATATAGCTACCGGCGACGGTATCGCGGCGGCACTGCGCGCAGGTCTTGGATTTAGCGATCCGGAGATGGTGCAGTTTCATCCCACAGGCATCAAAAGCGGCGGTGCGCTCATTACCGAAGCTGCGCGTGGCGAGGGTGGATATCTGCTCAATAACAAAGGCGAGCGCTTTATGAAAAACTACCACGAAAAGATGGAGCTTGCGCCGCGCGATGTCGTAGCTCGCGCGATCGAAACCGAGATCCGCGAGGGTAGGGGATACGGCGAGGGGCTAGGCGCATACGTGCTGCTTGACGTAAGGCACCTCGGAAAAGATAAAATTTTAAAAGCCCTTCCTAAGATCAGACATACTGCCATTTTGTTTGAGGGTATCGATCTAATCGAGGAGCCGATTCCGATTCGTCCGACCGCACACTACTCGATGGGCGGCATCGAAGTGTCTAAATTTGACGATATGAGCACTAAAATTTCGGGGCTTTACACCGCGGGCGAAGCGTCTTGCATTTCGATCCACGGCGCAAACCGCTTGGGCGGAAATTCTTTAACCGACGCAGTCGTAACAGGCAAACTCGCAGGGCTCGGCGCAGCGGATTATGCTGCAAAACAAAGCGGTTTCGGTGACGGTAAAAGAGCGAGCGAGCTCGCGCAAAAATGGCAGGCTAAATTTAAGCAGATCGCAAACGGCTCGGGCAAGGCAAACGAGATGTATGAGTTGCGCGAAGAGCTAGGCGCGCAGCTTTGGGACAATATGGGTATCTTTAGAACCGGCGAGAAGCTAGATCTGCTTTCGCAAAATTTAGAGGGTATCAGAGCGCGCTACGACGAGCTGCACGTCGCGGATGCAAATCCGGTTATGAATACCGCATTTACCGACTACGTCGAGCTTGGAAATTTGATCCTGCTTGCGCGCTGTGCGTGTTTGGCTGCGCAAAAGAGGCTTGAAAGCCGCGGCGCGCATACCAGAGAAGATTATCCTAAGCGCGACGATAAAAATTTCTTAAAGCACAGTATCGTGACGATGAACGACGCAGGCGAGCTAAGCTTGGGCTACAAAGAGGTCGTCGTTACGGAATTCTCTCTTGACGGAAGGAAACCTCAATGAAATTTATCATAGACCGCTTCGACGGAAGCAAAAATTATAAGCAAGCCTATGAGCTTAGTTTAGAGCAGATAAAAGGAAAGACCCTGCTTGGAGTTTTGCAGTTTATAAAGCAAAATTTAGACATCACTTTAAATTTTACCGCAGCGTGTCGTATGGCGATATGCGGAGCCTGTGCCGTAAGGGTAAACGGACACTCATATCTTGCCTGTGATACCAAGATGGAGGCTCTGCTTGCGGAGTATGAAAACCCTGATAGCTTTACGATCTCGCCGCTAAATAATTTCCGAGTGATCTCGGATCTAGTAGTGGATTGGGAACCTAGTATCGAAAATTTAAGAAAGATCAAACCTACGATTACGCCTAAGAAAGAATTTAGCGCAGAGAAGGGCTGTAAGCAAAGCCCGGAGCAGATGGAACGCGTAAAAAAGCAGTGGGATTGTATCCTTTGCGGATGTTGCGCTAGCGAATGCAATAAGCTAGAAGCGGATGCGAGCGATTATATGCAGCCCTTTGTTTTCACGCACGCTAACCGCGCCGCGTTTGATTCAAGAAGCAGGGACGCTATGCCTCATCTAAAGCCTGCAGTGCTAAACGGATTATGGTTATGCGTACACTGCCAAGAGTGCGCCGATCGCTGCCCTAAAGGCATAAGCGCTCAAAGCGACATCACCGCACTTCGCGCCTTAGCGATGAAAAAAGGACTTACCGCAGGAAGCGGTCCAGCTCACGCAGAGGCGTTCCTGCTAGATATCGTAGAGGGAAGCGGAAGATTAAACGAGATCAAACTCGCTTTAAGAAGCGAAGGGGTATTTGCCAATATGGGCAAGATGGATGTAGCGGCAAATTTGATGATGGCCGGCAAGATGAATCCTCTTCATGCTTTCGGCGGCGAGGAGATCGAGGGACATGCTCAGCTCGTTAAGATGATAGAGGCCGCACGCAAAGCTCAAGCTAGCGGCGAGATAGAATAAGGAGGAGAGGATGAATAACGAATTTGCATTTTTCCCGGGTTGCGTTTTAAGTCAAGCCGCAAAGGAATCTAAAATTTCACTTGAAGCGATCGCTCCGGTGCTGGGTATTAAACTTCACGAGATAAAAGGCTGGAGCTGCTGCGGGGCTAGCCAAGCTCAATGCGTCGATCCTATGGCAAGCCTAGTAGCTAATGCCAGAAACATCGCGCTAGCCGAGGGTATGAATATGCCTCTGCTAACTACCTGCTCCACCTGTATGCTAACTCTAACTAAAGCAAAGCTAACTTTGGATAAGGGGGCAAAAAGCTATATCAATACCTTTTTAAAAGAGGGCGGCATGCAGTATCAGGGAAGTACCGAGATAACAAGTCTGCTTTGGGTGCTATATCAAAATTTAGATACTCTAAAAGCTAAGGTCACGAGGCCGCTAACAAACTTAAAAGTAGCTCTATTTTACGGCTGTCACTCATTAAGACCGGAGCGCGAGCTTAAAAAAGAAAGCTCGACCAATCCTAAAAGCTTTGAAGCGGTAGTTAGCGCACTTGGCGCTCAGATAGTGCCTTTTGAAAAACGCCTTGATTGCTGCGGCTTTCACGCTAGCTATCCTGCGGTAAAATCGGTATCTAAAATGTCAAGCGAGATCGTAAATGACGCTGCCGAGCACGGAGCGGACGTCGTAGTTACTCCTTGTCCGCTATGTCAGATGCAGCTTGATATCTATCAGGAGCGATACCAAGAAGCGATGAACTCCAAGGCAAGAAAGCCGATCATCCACCTATCCCAGCTTGTGGGCCTTGCTCTTGGGCTAAGCAACGAGCAGCTTGGACTAAACATCAATATCCAAGATGCAACGAGACTGGTAAGCTGATCTTTGGGAGATATTTAGAATTTTCTAAAATTTAAGGGATGATTTTACAAAAATACTTCGCCGCGGCGCACACATAGTGCGCCTTGCGAGTATTTCACAAAATCATACGACCTACGCTTACTTTATTCTAAAATACTTTCCGCTACTATAAAATTCTTGGATAAAATTTCATTGATTCGTAAATTTTAATGCTTCATAAAAATTTAATGCTTTCTCTGTCGTAATTTAAAGTTTCGCCCACCGCGCTAAATTTTAATCCGCCTTTTATTTTTAAATTTAAAACCCGCTAGACGATGAATAAATATAAAATTTTAATTAAATCTAACGAAATTTAAGGTGCATAAATTCTAAATTTTGATAGAATGCCATTTAAAAATATCCTAAATTTCAGGAGGACATTATGGTTGATTTGGCTCAAATTTCGGCTAGACTTGATGCCGTTGAGCGTTTGCCGCAAATAAAAGCGGATGAAAGCATACAAGAAAGGCTTAAGAGCAAAGGTTTTTCGCGTCGCGATTTTATGAAATGGAGCGGAGCGATGACCGCGATGCTAGGGCTTCCGGCCGCATTTGCGCCGAGCGTGGCGCGAGCGGCGGAGCTTGCGGATCGCTTGCCTGTGATCTGGCTTCATATGGCGGAGTGCACGGGCTGTAGCGAGAGCTTACTTCGCACCGATACGCCTACGATCGACAGCCTCATATTTGATTACATCAGCCTCGAATACCACGAAACGATAATGGCTGCCGCAGGCTGGCAAGCCGAGGAAAATTTAGAGGGCGCTATCGAAAAATATAAAGGGCGCTATATCTTGATGGTAGAGGGCGGAATTCCAAGCGGGAAAAATGAATTTTTCCTAACCGTGGGTCCTGAGGGCAAGAGTGGAGCTCAGCACTGCAAACACGCAGCCGAAGGCGCTGCGGCGATATTTGCGATCGGCACCTGTTCGAGCTTCGGCGGTATCCAAGCCGCGGCTCCGAATCCGACCGGCGCCGTAGGTTTGGACAAAATCATAAACAAACCCGTCATCAACATCCCGGGCTGTCCGCCTAGCGAAAAAAATATCGTCGGCAACGTGCTAAATTTCATCCTTTTCGGCACGCTTCCAAGCCTTGACGTTTATAACCGACCTAAATGGGCTTACGGGCTGCGCATCCACGATCTGTGCGAGCGCCGCGGACATTTCGACGCGGGCGAGTTTGTAGAAAGCTTCGGCGATGCGGGCGCAAAGGATGGATATTGCCTTTATAAAGTAGGCTGCAAGGGCCCTTATACGTTTAACAACTGCTCGCGCGAGCGCTTCAACTCCCACACTAGCTGGCCGGTACAGGCCGGTCACGGCTGCATAGGCTGCTCGGAGCCTGATTTTTGGGATCATATGGGACCTTTTGAGGAGCCTTTGGCGGATCGCCTTTATGAAAGTGTTTTCGGCGGGCTCGGCGCTGATGCTACCGCTGATAAGATAGGTGTCGGAATTTTAGCGATCACGGGTGTTGCGGTAGCGGCACACGCGGCGATTGCGTCATTTAAGAAAGATAAAGGGGAATAATCATGTCGCAAAGAATCGTAATCGATCCGATAACCAGAATAGAGGGACATTTAAGAATAGAGGTCGTAGTGGATGATGAAAACGTTGTCCGTGAAGCCTATAGTAGTTCGACGCTATGGCGCGGGCTTGAGACTATAGTAAAAAACAGAGATCCGCGCGACGCGGGATTTTTTATGCAAAGAATTTGCGGCGTCTGCACCTTTTCGCACTACAAAGCGGGCATCGTCGCGGTAGAAAACGCCCTTGGTATCACTCCGCCGCTAAATGCCTTGCTAACGCGCACGCTGATGGCTAATGCGCTATTTTTGCACGATCATCCGGTGCATTTTTATCAGCTCCACGGGCTTGATTTTGTAGATGTAGTAAGCGCTCTTAGCGCCGATCCTAAAAAGGCGAGCGAGGAGGCGTTTAAATACTGCGATACCCCTTATGCGTGCGGTGCGGATAAACTAAAAGAGGTGCAAGATCGCGTGGGCGCTTTCGTTAAAAAGGGCGCTTTGGGACCTTTTGCCAACGCCTACTTCGGTCATCCAACATATAAGCTTAGCCCGGAGCAAAATTTAATCGCTCTTTCGCACTATCTTGAATGTTTGCGCATTCAGCGCACGGCGGCTCAGATGATGGCGATATTCGGTGCGAAGCAGCCTCATCCGCAAAGCCTCACCGTAGGCGGCGTCACCTGCGTGATGGATATCCTAAGCCCTGCGAGATTGGGCGAATATATGTCTAAATTTAAAGAGGTCGCGGACTTCGTAAATCGCGCCTACTATCCTGATCTCGTAATGGCCGCGAAGGCTTACGGCAACGAGCCTAGCGTGCTAAACGATATCGGCGTGGCAAATTTATGGACTCACCAAGAATTTCAGCTTTCAAAGAACGAATGGCTATTTCAAAGCGGCATGATTATGAACGGCGATATTAGCAAGGTTTTGGAGCTTGATGAAAATAAGATCACCGAAGAGGCAACGCATGCGTGGTATAAAAACGATGCGGCGCTTCATCCTTACGACGGCGAGCAAGAGCCGAATTATACGGGCCTTAAGGACGGACAGAGCATCGACGCGCACGGCAAAGAAGCGCATACGAAGGTGCTCGATACCCAGGGTAAGTACACCTGGATTAAGGCTCCGCGATACGACGGCAAGCCGCTTCAGGTAGGACCTCTTGCCAATATCGTAGTAAATTACGCTAAGAAAAATGAGCGCGTAGTAAAGGTCGTGGATCAATTCCTAAAAGACGCCGGCTTGCCGCTTGAGGCGGTATTTTCGACGCTTGGACGAACGGCGTGCCGTATGATCGAAGCTAAAGTCGTTGCCGACAACGGACTGATTGCACTAGAAAATTTGATCGCAAACATCAAAAGCGGCGATACGCAGACCTGCGCAAAATATGTAATCGATAACTCAAAAGAGTACAAAGGTCGCTATATCGGCCACGTGCCGCGCGGCGCACTTAGCCACTGGTGCAGGATCGAAAAGGGCGTCATCAAAAACTGGCAGGCGGTCGTACCTTCTACTTGGAACGCGACGCCGAAGGATAAAGACGGCGCTATGGGCGCTTACGAATCCTGCTTGATCGGGCTTAAACTTGCCGATCTTTCCAAGCCGCTAGAGATCATCCGCCGCATCCATTCATTCGATCCTTGCATAGCCTGTGCCGTGCACGTAATGGACGCTAAAGGGGCGGAGCTTGGTTGCTATAGGGTAGATCCCAGCAAAGGATAAAGGATGAAAAAAAGATTTGCGGAATACGAGTTCTCAATCGGTCTTAGGCTCACGCACTGGCTGCGTGCGCTTTGCATTACGATTTTGGTGATCACCGGATATTACATCGCCTTTGTTTTCACCGCGCCCGAGATTAATCCCGAGCCGGTGCTTTTCATGCAGGCTAAATTTAGATTCGTGCATCTGATCTTCGGCTTTGCGATGATCGGCGCGGCGATCTTTAAAACCTATCTTTTCTTCTTCGATAAAAAGAGCAGAAAAGAGCTTTTGAGTATCAAGGATTTTTTTAGCCCGCGCGTCTGGATAGCTCAGATCAAATACTATATCTTTTTGGGCGAGCACCCGCATCTTCGCGGCGTTTATAACCCACTACAGTTCATCTCCTATCTGGGCTTTTATCTAGTGCTGTTCGTAATCTGCCTAACGGGTATGATATTATATGTGCATGTCTATCACGAAGGGCTCGGCGGCGCGCTATACGGGCTCTTGCGCCCGCTGGAAGCTGCGATGGGCGGACTAAGCGAGGTGCGAATGATTCACCATCTTTGCATGAATATCATCATAATCTTCGTGCCGATCCACGTCTATATGGCGGTCTTTAATGCCGTCAAGGGTAGAGACGGCGCGATGGATGCGATCGTAAGCGGTTATAAATTTAAAAAGGAAGAGCACGCTTGAGAGTGCTGGTACTGGGTATCGGCAACGTCATCTACGCGGACGAGGGCATAGGTGTGCACTTCGTCCGCGCGCTCGCGCAGAACTATAAGTTTTATCCTAAAACCGCCGTACGAAATTTTATGGCGGGCGAGAATTTTGCGGCGCAGAATTTTATGCAAAATTCTGCCCAAGTATCTGCGATACAAAATTCTACCTCGCAAAATTCCATAGAGCGCAACTCCTTGCAAAATTTTGCAGATGAGAATTCTATCTTTAAGCAAAATTTCGCAGCAGTAAATTTAAACCGAAATTCTACTCCAGAACATTCCGCAAAGCAGAATTTCGCTTCAAATTCTGCTTTGCAAAATTCCGTCATAAATTCCGTAGCGCAAAGCTCTATCAATTCGGACTTCGTCGCCGAAAATTCCGCCGCGCCGAGCAGTAGCGCGGATCAGATCCGATTTATCGACGGCGGGACTTTGGCTAGCTTTTTGATGCCTACGATGGCGGAATTTGATGAAATTTTGCTCGTAGATTGTATAGACGCGGACGGCGCAAAGGGCGGCGAGGTGTATTTTTTCGACTACGAGGCGATGCCCAAGCAGATCAGCTGGAGCGGTTCGGCGCACGAGGTCGAAATGCTTCAAACCCTGCAGATGATGGATCTTTGCGGCGATCTGCCTCACGTTAAAATTCTAGCGGTCGTGCCGCAGCGCATCGAGGAGGCGAGTTTTAAACTAAGCTCCGTGATTTTAGAGTCCTCAAAAACCATGGAAAAAACGGCGCTTAAGTACCTATCGGATCTTGGCTTCGCGCATGAAAAAATCGCCGATCTTAGCGCCCAAGATATCGCGGATCGATTTGCAAAAAGGGGGCGAGATGATAGTAGCATATGAGTTTAACTACCTTAATGAAAACGCGCTGATAGCGCACTTCTTGCTGTTTTATGCTCGCAAAAGCGCATTTGAGTTTTGCCTAAAAAAAGAGGCGAGCTTAATAAGCCTTTTCGTGCGCGGCAGCGAGGATGAAATTTTAAAATTTAGCGACGAGGCGATGCCGCTGATTCCAAACTCCATATTTTTGGCAAAATCCTCCGTGCGCGTGGTGGACGAGGGCGGCACCGAAGCGAAAGCGTTGAAATTTAACGGCACATTCGAAGATGCCTCCTCGGGCGATTTAAACAAATTTTTAGAGGATGAAATTTCAAATGCCCATAGCGCGGCTAAATTTAATAATTTTACCCCGCGAGTGATGAAGGAATACCTCGCTCACGCCGAGCCGTCTCAAAACGAATTCGCAATAATAAGCGGCGCTAGCGTGCTTCATGAGGGAAAATTTGAAGCGGTAAGCAGGGAGAATTTCGCCCGCTTACTAGAGTTTTGCCGCATAAACTTATTTCATGCTCAGCAGGTGCAGATTAAGCGCGGCGGCGCAACTTTCACGCTCAAGGCGGACGTGGATTTTAGCGCCGATTTTTTTATAGCCGCGGGAGTGGGGCCGCTGGATGGGATTTTTGTGAGCGACGAAAAGAGCAAAATCGCGCTCGCAGCCTTCGAAAAGCCGCTCATAAGCCTAAAAACCAATGCGATCTTTAGAAAAAACCACGAGGACACGCCTAGGTTTTTTGACGTAAAGCTTGCGGGCGACATATTCGTGTTTGCGCTGGTGCGCGCTTTAGCAAGCGATGAGATCTATTTTTTAAGCGCAAAATGTGAAAATGCTGCGCAAAAAGATCAAATTTTTAAAGTCGCGCCGCTGCAAAACGGCTTTTTGATCGTGCAAAACGAGGACTTTTTAAGCGACGCCGCAAGCGCTTATCTGAAAAACTCAAAGGACAAAAACTCCGCTCTTTTTGCGCTTACGTGCCGCGAAAAGGGGCTTTTAGATGATCCTAAAAAACGGGTTTTGCGCTGCTTTTTGGGCGTGGGCGCGGACGATGAGATCGCAATTTATAGCGAAAGCTCCAAAAAAATTCTGCTTAAATTTGATCTGCCGCGCAGTTTTGACGAGCTTAAGGCGCAAATTTGCGCCGACGAAACGGGCGCTAAGCTGCTTGAAAATTTTAGCGCCAAATTTGACGTAGGCGCCGCGAAAATCGATGAAATTTTAAAAAGCGCAAACGCGGGATTTTACGGCATCTTTAGCGTCGCCGCGCAGCTTATCTGGGGGCGCGATGCGGCGTTTTTGACGGCGGCTGCGGAGGATTTTGCGGGCGGCAAAGGGGTGCGGCTTGATTTTTGCACGGACGAGCGCGGCTGCGTGCAAGCGGATAAAATTTTGCGTTCGGCGATGAGCTATGCGCTCGCAGGCGCCAATGAGAAGCTGTTTGCGTTCGGATTTTTCGATAGTTTGGGCTATTTTTTAAGCGATCTGGCGGATGAGCGCAAAGAGGATTTTGACGTTTTGATCTTCGGCGGCGCGATGTTTGGCGGACGCAAATTCGCGGATTTAATGCTTAAGCTTTGCAAAAATTTTGACGCGAGCTTTAGCGACGAATTCGCGCTTCAAGCTCGCTAGATTGGGCATATATGCGAATTTTCGGCAAAACTCCTAAGTCTTATTCGCAAAACAGCGAGTTGCGCGGGCATTGCGGTGCCGATAGCCGCGCCATACGGGCTAAGCTTAGCGCAAACGAGATCGCGCGAAATTTTAAAAAAACGGCAAAGGGCGCGGAAGCAAAGGATCAAATTTTATTAAATTTAGAGCATATTTTGCAGCGTCCAGAACGCTTTGTCCGCCCGCCGCGAGCGCATTTTGCTCGCAAAACGGCTCCGGCGTCGCGCAATTTATGATGGTACGCGCATGAAAGTGGCTAAATTTGAGATTTTCGGAGCGGTGCAGGGGGTCGGATTTCGCCCGTTCGTCTACAAGCTCTCCGTGGATTTGGGGCTGAAAGGCGAGGTTTATAACGACGGCGAGGGCGTTAAAATCATCGTTTGCGCAGACCTTTCCGAGCTGCAAAAAAGCTCGATTGATAAAAATTTCGCCCCTTTAAATTTAAATGAGCCGAATTCTAACGAAATTCAAGCGCAGAAAGTATCGTCATCAGCTGCTCGGTCTTTAAATTCTGCCGAGTCGGATTCTAACAAGGCCGCGAACTCATCACTAAATTTTGCAAGTTCAAATTTAAACGAGAGCTCCTTTTCGCCGCAGAACGCACCAAACTCGCCAAGTGATTTGACCGGCTTGCCGCGCGATTTGGCGAATAATTTAGCAAATCTGCCTGATTTAGATTTGACGAGCGATTCGCAAGCCGCAGCGAGCGAGAAATTTTTACCAAACTTATTCGAGACCGATCTAAACGAGCAGGACTCCATTTTGCCCGCTTCGTCGGATCAAAATTTCGTCGTGCAAAATTCGTCGCAGCAGCGCGGTATATCACAAAATGAATCGCCGCAAGGCTTGCAAAATATTAAGCGCGACTTGCTAGGCGCGAAGGAAGATTTGAAGGGCTTTAAACGCAATCCACAAAGCACCGAGCAAAATCCGCGCGAAGAAGAAATTTTAAAAATTTTTGAGCAGCGACTTCGCAGCGAAGCGCCGCCGCTTTGCCGAATCGATAGGATCATCCGCACCGATCTAAATACACAAGATTTTGCGCAAAATTTTACTGATTTTAAGATCACGCAGTCCAAAGAGGGGCGTAAATTTAACCCGATTTTGCCCGATTTTGCGATCTGCGATCAGTGCAAAAAAGAGTTTTACGACCCGCAAAATCCGCGCTTTCACTACCCATTTATCAACTGCACGGATTGCGGTCCGCGCCTTAGTATTATCGCCGCGCTGCCGTACGACCGCGCAAACACCACGATGAGGGCGTTTGAGATGTGCGAGTTCTGTCGCGGCGAATACACAGACCCGCTTACGCGCCGCTATCACGCCGAGCCGATCTCCTGCCCGCACTGCGGTCCGCAGCTGTTTTTATGCAGCGCGGGCGGCGAAATTTTATCAAGCGGCAAGGAGGCGATAGCGCGCACGGCGGAGCTTTTGCGGCGCGGACAGATCGGCGCGATCAAGGGGATGGGCGGCTTTCATATCGTTTGCGATGCGACGAACGAGCGCGCGGTACGCATGCTGCGAACGCTCAAAAAGCGCCCGAGCAAGCCCTTTGCGATCATGTGTCGCGATGCAGCGCAGGTATGGCGCGCAGCGAGCCTAAGCGCGGAGGAAGAGGCGCTGATAGACTGTAACGTCAAGCCGATCGTGATTTTAAAAAAGCGCGAGTTTGTTTGGCACACAGAGGCGGGCTTTGCGGCGGATTTCGGCACGCAAAATTTAAAGGCGCGAGGCGAAAATTTTATATCGCCGAGATTTGCGGGTGAGCAAGAAGAATCGGCGCAAGGGCAGGGCTCTGCGCTACAAAATTTACGCAATTTAGCGGCACAAAATTTTAGCACGCATAATGCTGGAGTTTGCGCGGAGCAGGGCGGGTTGCATAGTGCGCAAATTTTTAGCAAAACGGCGCGCCGCAATTTCGCCTGCGACATGCTAGCGGCAGACGACTCGCAGAGCACAGCAAACGAATCAGAGCGCGCGTACGATGGGTCTGATTTGCAACGCGCGGCTAAAAATTTGAGCTTGCCGCAAGCAGAAGGCGGGCTAGAGCTGCGACATACAACTGATAAGTTAAATTTGCAACCCGCAGCGGATAGCCAAGACTTGCGATGCGTGGTGAATGGGCTTGATTCTCGGCTTGCGACGGACAAGTCTATTTCGCAAAATTCGGCGAATATTCAGGGTTTGCGACATGCTGCAAATGCGAACCTACAGAGCATGGATGCGAATTCGAGCTTGCTGCAAGTAGCGGGCGAGCTGGAACCGCGGCAAATAATTAACGAGCCAAATTTACAACTCGCAGCCGATAACAGAAACTCGCAATGCGTGGCGAGCGAGCCGAGTCCGCAACAGACGATAAATTTGCAAGGTTCATGCTCTGCACAGGCGTGCACGCCGGACGCGCGCGGCGCCCATTCCGATAGCGAGGGCGATTTCGTGCGTTTGCCCGCAAGCTTTTCGGCGATTTTTAAGGCGGGCGCGATTTTTATCGCTCCAAGCATGGCGCCAAACCTTAATAAAATCGGCATTTTCCTAGCCAATACCGGCGTGCATCTGCTGCTTTTTGAATATTTTGATCGCCCGATCGTCGCCACAAGCGCTAACATTAGCGGCGAGCCCATTATTTTTAACGCCGAGGAGCTGCGCGCGAAGCTGGGCGGCGTCATCTCGTTTTACCTGGATAACGACCGCGAAATTTTAACACCGAGCGACGATAGTATCGCGTTTTTGCAGGAATTTAAAAAAGAAGCTGCAAGCGCGAATGTAAACGATCGCACGAACGATATATACACGCTTGAGACCAAGGCTCACAGCGAGAATATGGCGCAAAATTTTGAAGCACCGCATACTATGTCGCTTCCCTCGATCGATACGAAGTCCGATTTGAACGTGATTATAAAGCGGCAGCTGAATGAAAATACGTCAAACTCGAAAAGCGATGCTCTAAAACGGGCAAATTTCAAGCAAAGCTCGAAGTGCGATCCGAGTGAAGGTCTGCAAAGCTCGCAAGTAGCCGTTTGCGAGCTAAAAAATTCGCAAAATTTATCCGAAAAAGCAAAAAACGAGCAAGAAAGCGCGGCGCTAGGTAGCATCTGCGACGCGACGATAGCCGATGAAAGCACCGATGCGGCGATAGATAGTTGCGACGCGTTCTCGGATGACGGGCGCGACGTCGTGGCATCAAACGATGAACGCGACGGTGCATCTTTAAATTTTAAAAACAGCACGACATTGATTGATATGAAGCGCCGCAGCCCCGAGAACGCGAAAAATTTTAAAAAAGCAAAAGGCGAGCAGGGCGCGGCAACATTGAGCGATAAATTTGGCGCCGCACCTTCAAATTTAAAAAGCGACGTAGCGGCGTCAAGCGAAGTCAAGCATAATATCGCAGTCCCGGATAGCGAGCGCTTTGTGACCTCAAATAGCAAGCGAGACGCGACCCCAGGCAGCCAGGACACAACATTAAATTTTAAAAACGGCGTCGCAGCGTTAAATTTCAAAAGCGCGAACGATCAAGCGAGCGGAATTTTAAATCACGCGCTGTTTTTGCGAACATCTCGCGGAATGAATCCAAAAATTTTCCCTAGCAAGTTCCAGCTAAAAGGCACTTTCCTGGCGCTCGGAGCGGAGCTTAAAAATGAGTTTGCGATCTACAAAGACGGGCAAATTTTCATCTCGCCCTACATCGGCGATCTTAAAAACGTCGCCACGAATGAGCGATTTTTCGCGCTTTTGAATATGTTCGTGCGCGCCTACGAGCTGAAGTTCGACGCCGTCATCGCGGATCTGCACCCGCAGTTTTCGCACACGCGATTTTTCGAGCAGCGCGGATATCCAGTGATCCGCTACCAGCACCATTTCGCGCATCTGGTGTCGAATCTAGCGCAAAATGAGCTGCTTTTTAGCGGCAAAAAATACCTCGGCTTCTGCTTTGACGGCACCGGCTACGGCACGGACGGCAAAATTTGGGGAGGCGAGGTGATGATTTTTAACGAGTTTGGCTTTAATCGCGTGGCGAAATTCGACGAAATCGCCCTGCTAGGCGGCGAGAATGCGATAAAAAACATCTACAAGCTTGCGCTCGCTCTCATATTTAAATTTAATGCAAAGGGCGCTGCGCACGAGTTTTTGGCAAAATTTAATGCAAGCGAAGTCGCAAATTTAGAAAAAATCACGCCGCGTGCCGTCCGCTCAAGCTCGCTAGGACGGCTGTTCGACGCGTTTGCTGCGATCATTTGCGACCTGCGAGCCGTTAGCTTCGACGGCGAAGCGGGCATGCGACTTGAGAACCTATATATCGACGGCTGCGAGCAGAGTTACAAGTTTGCGCTAAAAAGGGCGAATGGAGTAGGGGTTTTGAGCGAGAAAAGCCTCGTCGGCAGCGTAGCAAGCCCGAGCGAGAAATTTGTCGCCGCAAAAAATCCTATCCGCAGCGCAGAACGCGAGGATAAAAGCGGCGTCTGCAGAGGAAATTCTATCGATGCCGCGGTGCGAATAGCGGAAAATTTTATCGGCCCGATAAATCGCGATAGCCGCGCGACGAATTCTAATAGCGGTGAAAGATTTGCAGCCGCGAATGTTTGCAGTGCGGCGGGCAAGACCGAAAATTCTACATCAAATTCCGAGGCCTACGATGCCGAGCAAAATTTTGCCTATGCTCCGAATTCGACAAGCGCTCGTAGTTTAAATTCCGCGGGCGAGATAAATTATGATTTATCGATAAACACAGCGAATTCTACGGCGAATTCCATATCAAACGCCGCGGCAAATTCCTCAGATGGCGAGGCGCCGTGGAGCTTTGGCGACGAATGTTATGTGATCGATTACAAAGAGGCGTTTTTGCAGGCTTTGCACGATGAGCCGCGCTTGGCTGCGACGAAATTTATAAACGCCATCGCAAACTTCATCGCAGAGTTTGCGGAGGGCTTCGGGCTCGAGGTCGTGCTAAGCGGCGGAGTCTTTCAAAACGCCACGCTTTTAAATCTTACGTGCGAAAAGCTGCGCGCGCGGGGCATTAAATTTCATCTAAACCGCGCCGTTCCTTGCAACGACAGCGGCATCGCCTACGGGCAGCTCGCGGCGTATATAAGCGAAATTTCGCGCTAAGCTCGTCCATAAAAACGTAACTATCGCGCTAAGCCGACTCGGTAAAATTCTATTAGTATCTCGCCGATAAATTTGATTGAACTCTGCGCTATGCCTGCACTTTGCAATACGCTACGGGCGATAAAATACACCGCAGATAGCTTCTCGAAAATCGCAAAATCAGCGAATAGATTTACGTCTTGCCGCCTGATATCGCAGCCGAAACGTTAAATTTTGAAATTTAACAATGCCGCCGCCGCTTGAGCGTCACGGCGCGCCGCCATGGCGATCGATGCAAAATTCCATCGCAGCGCGCGGCGAGATACTGCATAAATCCCAAGCTAAGACGCTATTTAGCGCCCGCCTCTTAAAATTTGGGCGCAAAATCGCGATGCGATAGAATTTAAAACAATATAGCGCCGGTAAAATTTCATCGTGCTAGCACTAAAATATAACGCGAAATCGCGAGCAAAATTTCAAAATACGCGTGGCGCCTTAAGCTTTAAATTTTAAAAAATAAGCCGAATTAGCGTGCAAAATTCTTACTATTTGAGCGGAATTTCGGTAAAATTACGTTCAAAATACGCGAAATAGGGGGAACTATGAAAAAAGAGGAAAAAGAGAGCGCCGTAAGATTTAGCATTTCGCTGCCGACGAAGCTTTTTGAGGATCTCGATGAGATGGTGCGCGCCAAGCAATACCTAAGCCGCAGCGAGTTTATCCGCGATCTGATCCGCGAAAAGATGGTCGAGGGCGTGCTTCACGGAGATAGCGACGAGGACTGCGTGGGCGTGCTTTGCATCGCGTATGATCATCACCAAAGCGATCTGATCGAGCAGCTCGTAGAGATCGAGCACCACGCAAACGTCACCATCATCAGTACCAGCCACTTCCACATCGACGAGCGCCACTGCTTCGAGGAGATCACGATGCGGGATAAAATTTCAAAGATCGAGCGGCTCAGCGCCAAAATCGGCGCGCTAAAAGGGGTAAAATTTTCCAAGCTCGTAAACGCGGTCATCACCGAAGCATAGGGCTTTTGAGCATTTTTAAAAACAGCGCGTCGCGCGAAATTTTCGCATTTCCATTCGTGCGCTTCTAAATTTAAATACAGGCTGCGCGACTTTTGCGAGTTGCGAAGAGCGATTTTGCGATCGCGTAGTAAAATTTAAATGCAGCGTCTGCACGAGGCGGCAAATAAAATTTGTTTAAATTTACGCGGCGAGCGCGAAATTTTATAAATTTTAATCAAAAGCGCTCTTGCCGCGGGTCTAAATTTACGCACTGGCGCGAGATCGGCGCAGCTCGCTACTAAATTTTATAAGGCGCCGCGCTTTCATTCCGTATTTGTAAAGCCGAATCCGCGCAAATCGGCATAAAAACAGTCGCCGCGTTGATGTTCGCCACGCCGTAGAGCACGCGCGAGATTGTAGAGTGTCAGTAAAATCCACTCGCAAGCCCTGAATTTCGCGCTTCTATCTACGGTGACTTTTGTATTGTTTTGAGCCACCGCAAAGCCACGCAACGCCCAAATCTACGGCGTGCAGTTTTACAATCTACGAGTTAAAATAGGCGATAAAATTTAGAAACAGCGTCTTTGCTCGCTAGCTTTAAATTTTGCGTCGAGCTTTCGTAAATATCGCACTAAATTTAGACGGAAACGAAGCGCGTAAATTTCAAGCCTCATTAAATTTTATAAAATTTCGCACTTCGATATAAAATTTATCAAATTTACGCCGTTTAAAGCAAAAACGTGGTATTTTACGCGCAAAATTTATTTTCTAAGGATAAAAAATGTGTAAAGATTGTGGCTGTTCAGTAGGCCATACTCATGACGCTCATTCGCACGAGCATCTCCATACCCACGCGGACGGCACCGTCCACTCCCACGCTCATATGCACGAAGCAGGGATCGATCACGAGCACGACGCACACGATCACATCCACGCAAATGTCGCTATTAGCGACGCCAAGACGATCGAGGTAATGAGTAAAATTTTAAGCGCCAACGACGAGGAGGCCGCTCACAACAGAGCTCATTTTGACGAGGATAAAATTTTATGTCTAAATTTGATGAGTAGCCCCGGTAGCGGCAAGACGACGTTACTTGAGGCCACTATCAAAAGCGGTAAATTTAAAATCGGCGTCATCGAGGGCGACCTGGAAACTAACCGCGACGCCGATCGCATCATAAAAGTAGGCGCGCAGGCCCATCAGATCAGCACCGGCGAAACCTGCCATCTGGATGCCTTTATGGTTCACGAGGGGCTTCATCATATCGATACGAAAGGCTTGGATCTGGTTTTCATAGAAAACGTCGGAAACCTCGTCTGCCCTGCGGCATTCGACGTAGGCGCGCACCTGAACGTAGTGCTTCTAAGCGTGCCCGAGGGTAGCGATAAAATCGCAAAATACCCCGTGATATTTCGCCGCGCAGACTGCGTCGTAATCACTAAAACCGCGCTGCTACCGCATTTTGACTTCGATATGGAGGAGGTGGTGCGCGAAGTGCACAAGCTCAATCCGAAAGCCGACGTCATCGCGCTTGATAGCAAAAGCGGCGAGGGTGTGGAAAAATGGCTGAAATTCCTACAATACAAGAAGGAATTTCGTTAATGTGCCTTTCAATCCCTTCAAAAATCATCTCGATCGACGAAAATAATTTCGCGACCGTGGAGACTCTGGGCGTGCGCCGCGGCGTGAGCTTGGATCTGCTCCCCGAACCCGCGGCGGTCGGGGAGTACGTGCTGATCCACGTGGGCTTTGCGATGGAGAAGATCGATACGCAGCGAGCAAAGGAGAGTATCGAAATTTACGAACAGATTGCAAAGCAGATGAGGGCGGAAGAGGGTTCCGTGTATGAAAGCATGGAGCCGCGAGCCGGCGCAGAAAACTAAAGCGACTTGCAAACCCGTAAAATTTAAGGTAAATAATGGATCTAATCAAGGATTTTAGGGATAAGGAGCTGATTTTAGCGCTTAGCAAGCTGATAATTTCTAAAAGCAAAAAGCCGCTAAATATTATGGAGATTTGCGGCGGACACACGCACTCGATCATGAAATTCGGTCTTCCGAGCCTGGTCGGCAAAAATATTAAATTTATCCACGGTCCCGGCTGTCCGGTGTGCGTGATGCCGCGCAGTCGCATCGACGAGGCGATCAAGCTCGCCGCGATGCCGCAGAGTATTTTTTGCACTCTAGCAGACATGCTGCGCGTACCGGGCTCTCGCACCAGCTTGCAGAAGCTGCGCAGCGAGGGGCACGACATCAGAGCGCTTTATAGTCCGCTTGATTGCATAAAGATCGCGCAGGAAAATCCGCAAAAAACGGTGATATTTTTTGCAATCGGCTTTGAGACGACGACGCCGATGAGCGCCGTGCTGATCGATAAGGCGCTAAGCCTGGGGCTAAAAAATCTCTTTTTTCACATCAACCACGTAACGGTGCCGGCGCCTGTGCGAGCGATCTTAGACGACGCGGACGTGCAAATAGGCGCGTTTTTAGGGCCTAGCCACGTAAGCGTGATCACTGGCGCGAAGGCCTACGAAAGCATCGCGCGCGACTACAAAAAACCGATCGCCGTAAGCGGGTTTGAGCCGCTTGACATAATGGCGGGCGTGCTGAATTTGGTCGAGCAGCAAAACGCCGGCACCTACGAGGTTTTCAACGAATACGAGCGCGTCGTAAAAGAGGACGGCAACCAAAAAGCGCAGAATTTAATAGATAAATATTTTGAAATTTGCGATTTTCCGTGGCGAGGGCTCGGCGAAATTCCAAAAAGCGGCATGAAGTTGCGCCCGCAGTACGCGGCGCTGGATGCCAGGGTGCAGTTTGATTGCAGCGTACAGAGCGCGCCCGAGAGCAAGGCCTGTATCTGCGGCGAAATTTTGCGCGGCAAAAAAAGCCCCTATGATTGCAAAGTTTTCGGCAAGCACTGCACACCGCAAAACCCGATAGGATCGTGCATGGTCTCAAGCGAAGGCGCATGCGCGGCGTACTATAAATATGGCGACGTCAAAAACGCGGGCTAAAATTTTGCGCGCGGTATCCGACTAGCAGAGCGTAAATTTTAAAAATAAGTCATGCTTTAAAATTTTTAACTGAAGCGGAATCGTTGCGCTAAATTTGCTTTAAAATTTTGTGCGGCGCCGTAGCGGCACGGCTCGTTCGGCTGCAAAATACGGGCTCTAAATTTTTAAAACCGAGTGAAAAGGAAAAATTTGAACGAAACTATACTTTTAAGCCACGGCGGCGGCGGCGAGGAGATGAATAGGCTCATCAACGAGACGATCTTTGCGGCGTTTGATAATGAAATTTTACGCGCAAACAACGACAGCGCGATACTAAATTTAAATTTTGACGATTTAAATTTAGACGCCGGGGCGGGTTTTGATCGCGCGGAGCCGAACTCTGCTTTGAATTCTGCGAACTTCGGCCGCGAGCTAGCTTTCAGCACCGATAGTTTTGTCGTCACGCCTCTGTTTTTTAACGGCGGCGACATCGGCAAGATTGCCGTTTGCGGCACCGTCAACGACCTTGCGATGGTGGGCGCAAAGCCGCTGTTTTTAAGCTGCGCGCTCATCATCGAGGAGGGGCTTGGCCTAAGCGAGCTGCGACGCATCCTGGACTCGATGGCGAGTACCGCGCGAAGCTGCGGCGTTCGCATTGTTTGTGGCGACACAAAGGTCGTGCCGCGCGGCAAATGCGATAAAATTTTCATCAACACTAGCGGTATCGGCCGTGTTTTGCGACCTGCGCGCGTGAAAAACATCAAAGCGGGCGCAAAAATCCTGCTTAGCGGCGACATCGGGCGGCACGGGGCGGTGATACTCGCGGCACGCGACGAGATCGCGCTAAGCAGCGAGCTGCAAAGCGACTGCAAACCGCTTTGCGCTACGGTAGAAAAGCTGATCTTGCAAGGCGTGAAAATCCAGGCGATGCGAGATGCGACGCGTGGCGGGCTCAGCGCGGTTTTGAACGAATTTGCAAGCTCTAGCGGGCTTGAATTTTTGGTTCGCGAAGAGGATATCAAAATCAGCGACGAAGTGATGGGCGTGTGCGAACTGCTGGGCTTCGAGCCGTACGAGCTTGCAAACGAAGGCACGTTCGTAGCGATCGTAGAAGATGATGTCGAGGCGGATAGGGCGCTTGAGATACTACGCGAATTTGACGCAAATGCCGCAATCATCGGCGAGGTGCGCGAAATAGGGTGCGACGGAGACCAATTTAAGGGCGCTTTGACGCCTAAGCTTGGCACGCGGGACGAATCTACGAGTGCGAGCGACGCGGGCGCGGTATCAGAAAATAGGGCGGGGCAATTTCAAGTTCCGTATGTGGCAAAAGGGCGAGTGATTTTGCAAAACGCCTACGGCTCGCAACGATTTTTGGAGCTTCCAAAAGGCGAGCTGCTGCCGCGGATTTGCTAAATTTACACACAAATTTATGCCTAAATTTCAGGCGTATTTTTAAATTTACAACAAAATTTCGCATAAAATACGGCGCGGCCGTAAAATTTAGAGGTAAAAATGCATGAACTATCGATCGTAGCGGATCTTGTGGCGCTATGTGAAAAGGCGCTAAACGCCGAAAAAGCAAAGAAAAAGGACGCAGCCGAGCAGGGCGATAAAAATCGCTGCGACATCGCCAATACCGCCAATGAAAATACGGATTCCGCGAATACCGAAAATACGGGCGTTTTGGATACGAACTTAAACAGCAAAAACAGCGATTTTTATAAAAATTTGGATGCAAATCCACAGGCACCTTACGATACATTTAGTTCTAAAAGTCCGCAAATAAGGGAACTGCACGTAAAAATAGGGCGACTAAGCGGCGTGGAAGCGCATTATTTGCAAAACTGCTATGAAGTCTTTCGCGCAGGCACCGTATGCGAAAATGCGGATCTTATCATCCACCCCCAAGAGATCGTCGTAAAATGCAAAAACTGCGGTTTTAGCGGAGATTTGACGCAAAACGATTTTTCTTGTCCGCGCTGCAAAAGCTCTGGAATCAGCGTAATCGACGGCGAGGATATGTATCTAATGCGCCTGGTTATTGAATAAAAGAGGGCCTTTTCTGGGCGCAAAACTTTCCATATTTTAAATTAACTCCTTACCATAAGCAAAATTTTGTTTCTGCCCAATTTAGATATTTATCTCCTATTTCATTCTTGCAAAAACATATCTCGTCCTGTTGATTTCATTTGAAGTCACGCTAAATCTATATTTATGAAAAGTTCTTCCAAATAAGCGCCGAATGAATCAAAAATACATGAAATTATTCATATAATTATACGTGAATCTCGTATTGAATTTTTACTTGAAAATTATAGTTTTCAATATAAAGTATTCAATATTATGGGGATTGTGGCGCTTTTTAACACTATTTATCGTATATCGACTTAAAGAAACTCAAATTTGTTTTGCCTATCGTTCATTTAGCTTTTAAATTTAAAGTCGATTGCTCTAGATATGGAGACATTGTGCGGGATAAAATAAAATTTCATAATTTACTAGCGCAAAAAGCTAAATTGCCCTGCTTACTCGCAGATTCTTGATTTGCCCTCTTTTAGAATTTAACTTTTTAGGCAAAATAGATTAATTCCATTCAAATTTTACTTACGCCCTCCCCTTGTATTGCTCTTAGCAAATTTTTTCTTGCGCTCGATGCGAATTTCAAAATTTAGCAATACACAGTTTCTAAATTTATCTAAATTTCAAATCCCGCAAGTATAATCCGTCATGAATTTTAAAAACCCAAAGGTAAAAAAATGAAGCGCGATACTTTAAGCGCCATAAAATTTCGCGGCACAACCTCTAGCGTCTTATCGATCTGCTGCTACCTGATCATTTGGGCTTGTTGCGAGTTTTTGCATGATATTACGATGAGAGGATTTTTCGCCGCCGCGACCGCAATCGTCGCCGTGATTTTTACTTCGATGAGCTTTAAGCTTTCGGCAACCAAAATGATCTCGGATATCTCCGCTAGCAAAGTCTTTAGTGCGTATCGCGCCATGTTTTTTGCATACGTGATATATTCCGCCTTGCTGGGCGCGATGCTATTTTATTCGCTAAATTATACCGGTCTTGCTAGCTGGGATTACGCTCTGCAGCAAAATGGTAGCTCTTTCGAAGGAGCCTTTTATTGCGTAATGGGTGCGCTTTATGCAGGCCTGGAGCATCTATCCGAGATCGGAAAATCTCAAATCATAGCTCTTTGGAGTACCGCAATTATTATGCTGACGCCGATCGTTATTTTTACGCGGATTTACACACCGTATTTGCTCGGCAAAGCAAGCGGAAGCAAAATTTTCTATATTTACGCCGTGATAACTTTAATTTGGGAAGCGCTTCTTAAGCTTCTTGAAATACTCCATGTCGATAAGCCGTGGTATGGCAGCGCGCCTGCCCGCTATGCCGCACTTACGGTAATCATTTTATCTGAAATTTTAGAACTTATCGCTTGGATTAGGATTAAAGGAATTTCAGGCGCGGAGCTTTGGAATAAAAATTTATGGACGACGCCAGCAAAATAGATCATAAAAATATAGCTTGAATCGCATACACAGGTCATAAAATTTTAAAATTCAGCGACGCGAAATTCCATATTGTCTATGATCTCTTTCAGCGCCATAGTACTCATATGTGTATCGTCGGAAAAATATACGTCCTTTACGCCGCTTTTTATTAGCCTGTTTAAAATTTCTTTAGTGTCTACAAATACATATCGCTTGTTCTCTCCTCGAAGCAGTTCAAAAAAGCGGCTCTTCCCATATTCCTTATCCAAAATATGGTCGTAATACAGATCGTATTTATCCACCATCGGCATAAAATATAGTTTTGTGTCGGATCTATCTAAAAGCTCCTGCACTTCATTTAAATTTTTATTTAGCGCTGCAATATTTTCGGCATTTGATTTATCTAATCCATATAGATCTTCGTAATAAAATAATAGTCCGCTTTGATCTTTGGAGGTAAAAAAATTTCCATCCAACTTCAGATAATACACTTTTGATAAAAAGGCATGATCGTTGAATCTGTAAGCTATGCGATATAAAACACTATTATAGTTTAATGTATTTATAAAAAATGGCTTTGGGGTTTGTAGATACGATGGAGCACGTTTTTGAGCTATTAAATTTGATCTTTCATTTTTAAATTTATCCAAATCGAATGCAAATCTATCCACCGCTCGTCTTTCGATGGATTCCAGTATGATGTATTTTGGCTTTAATTTTTCTAATAGATCAGAATTTATGAGCGAAAATAGCGTCTTGTAATAGTTTTCGTTGATTAGTGGAATATTTAAAACCGTAAGGTTCTTATCGCTTTGGATATAGTCCTGATAATACGGGTTTAGTCCGCCCCCACCGCCGTTAGAAAAGCTATCGCCTATAGTTATTACATCTACCTGCCTCATTTGAAAATCCGAATCCAAAATATCATGAGTTCTAGGTAGGGTTACTTCGGTTTTTCTGGGAAAATACGAGTTTATCTTATACGATAATCTGCCAAGGTCGCCTATCATCATACCGTCGTTTCTATCAAAAATCTCTTTCGTTATGCAAAACCACATTAGCGCGTGATATGCAATGAAACAGATGAGTATTAAAAATAGAAATTTAAGTTTAGTTTTGTAACTCACTCTATCTCCTAAAAATTAAAATATAAAAATTCCGATACGGTGTTTAAATTTGATAAAGCCGCAAGAAGCAAAAATGCAACTGCTACGATATAAAATTTCTCTACTTTACGCGAGTTGAGCAGCTGCATAGAATTCTTGCAACATAGAATTAAGATAAATCCCACTAATAGCCATATTATGCTATCGCGTCTGCCTCCGATATGAATCAGGTATCCTCCGAATTCTACGTTAAAATGCTGCAAAAATTTAAAAATATGTCTGAGCGGATCCGGTAACACCACACCGCTCATCCCGCACATTCCTTTTAATACTTTTATCGCATCGCTCCAATCTTTAGCTCTAAAAAACACCCAGGCAATATTTACGAAGTTAAAGGTTATAAACCAAGCTAGAGCTTTATTCATTCTAAAGCCTAAATTATGCCAAAACCTATGAATCATGAGTGCCAATCCGTGTAAAAACCCCCAAAATATAAAAGTCCAGCCCGCCCCGTGCCAAATGCCGCCTATTATAAAGGTGAGCATTAAATTTAAATACGTCCTCGCCCTGCCCTTACGGTTACCGCCTAGCGGTATATAAACATAATCGCGCAGAAACCTACTTAGCGTGATATGCCATCTGCGCCAGAAGTCTTGTATGTTGCCAGCCTTATACGGCGAATTAAAATTTATTGGAAGTTTGATATTAAAAAGAAGTGCTGCTCCGATTGCCATATCACAATACCCGCTAAAATCAAAATAAAGCTGAAAGGTATATGAGAGGCTGGTTACCCACGCCTCTATTAGCGATAAAATTTCAGCTTTATCGAAGCCGTTGCTCGCCCAAACGGCGAAGGTATCGGCGATGAGAACTTTTTTAAATAGACCTAAAGAAAATACAAAAATTCCAAGAGCAATATTTTTATAATTTGGCACTTTATTTTTAAGATTACCAAACTGCGGCATAACCTCCTTGTGATGAACGATTGGACCCGCTATGAGCTGCGGAAAAAATGTAACAAAGAGGCAATAATTTAAAAAACTATATTCTTTAGTGCTTCCTCCGCTATATGAATCTACTAGATAGGCGATCTGCTGAAACGTAAAAAACGAAATTGCAAGCGGAAGGAGTAAATTTAAACTATGAATGTGCAGATTAAAGGCAAAATTTAAATTATCGATCAAAAAGTCCGAGTACTTAAAATATCCGAGTAGAGCTAAATTTGCAGCTATTGCGACAATCAAGATTGCCTTTTTTGAAATTTTTACATCACTTTTATTTAGCTCCATTCCGAAACAATAATTAAATATCATCGAACATAAGATTATAGGCAGATACGCGATGTTCCACCAAGCGTAAAAAAATAGCGATGAAGCGACTAAAAATCCCTTTGACAGCTCGCTTAAACGTCTTTTGTTTAGGAAAAAATATATAAAAAATGTTATTGGTAAAAATGCAAATATAAATTCATATGAGTTAAAAAGCATCTATTCTCCGAATCCATTATAAACTTCATATTCGCATACTCGCCCGCGATCTAAACGCCGATAGATAAGCTATAAATCGGCTGCTTTGCATAAGATATACCGCATAAAGGCAAAAAATGAAAGTACGAATTATAGTGCAATCCGCATAAGTTTAGACTTAATTATGATGAATAATTCTATAAAATTTAAAACCAGATTAAAATTCCGAATTCAAGGAAAAGTGCTACCTTTAAATTTTTAATTTTTCAAAATTTGCGCTCCAGTTTGCTTCTATAAAATTTTACTTCCGCCCTACTTTAAAATTTCATCTTTTACCTAAAATTTATCATTAAAAATCTATAATATTTCAAAGTATATTTTCTAAACGCAGATGCCTGAAAAGCACGCAAAATCGGGCGTATTAAGAAGTATATAATCTAAATTAAAGGAAAAACATGAGCAAGTTTCACTCTTTCGCGCTAGCTCTTGCGCTGTGCGCGAGTTCGCTTTTTGCCGATCGCGTCGTAACCGATCAGCTAGGCCGCGATGTCACGCTACCCGACGAAGTTAAGCGCATAGTCGTGCTTCAGCACCAAAGCCTAAACGCGCTCAACGAGCTAAACGCGCTGGATAAAGTTGTCGGCGTACAAGAATCGTGGGAAAAGTCGCTCGGCAAAAACTACATCCGCTTAGCGCCGAGCCTAAAAGATATGCCGACGCCGGGCGATCTAAAGGTCATCAACTACGAGGCAGTGCTTAAGCTAAAGCCCGACGTCGTGATAGTCACGAACTACATCCCGCAAGAATACATCGACAAGATGACGGAGCTCAAAATCC
>CAUPZQ010000002.1:0-105788 GCA_963515915.1 uncultured Campylobacter sp. | reverse complement strand
AAATAATTTTGCTTGAATTTCATTTCGGTATTATAGAATTTTTAAGATAAAAGTGTGCAATGGCGACCAAAAATTTGCTAAATTTAGCCTATACTATACCGCATAATATTACTGAGATACTTATTTTGAATTTAATGTCTAAGCAAAACATCAGACTAGTTAAATCAAATATCAAAATTGCATTAATGCCATTTTCCAATCCAAACCAAGATAAACTAGATTTTTAGATATGAGTCCAAAGTAATTTCATGGAATCTTTTTTTTATAAAGCAAAATATTTCTTGAAAACTGCACCGCTTTTACCAAAAACATTTCTTTGTTTGATAAACAATTCAAAAAAACAAAAACTGTAAAAGATGCGGTTGAAATACCGATAAATATAGGCTTTACGCTGGCAAGATTGGCGTAGGTGCTAGCTTAGTCGTCATGGGCGGCTTCACCGTAGAGCCAAGCACTGCAAACGTGCTAGATACCGACTATAACGAAATTTCGGGACTTTATGCCTGCGGTAACGTTATGGGCGGACGTTTTTTTGGGCGACTATCCGGTAGTTTTAGCCGGCACTAGCCACGGAACATGCCTATGCTACGGACGCTTAGCAGGCTATCAGGCTGCGGCAAACGCAAAAGGAGTACAAGCATGAGCAAGAAAAGAAAATATACGATAATAGGACTAATAGTAGCCGCTATCGTCGGTTTTATAGCGTTTCATCAGATAGAGGCCGCTAGCCACAAGGCTGAATTTTGTATCATATGTCACAACATGCAGCCAGAGTACGATTCTTTTACAAAAGGAGATATGCTAGCTAAAAAGCATAACGACGCAAATGTAACATGTCACGACTGCCACACGCCAACCATAGGCGAGCAGCTAAACGAGGTCAGGATGTATGTAACAGGCGACTTTGAGATGCCGGCGAAACAAAGGGGCTTTAAAAACGAGCAGTGCACTAGCTCTGTCATAAGATAGCCGACATAAGAAAAAAGACCGCGCACTATGGCCTATCTAACCCGCACGAAGGCACTCACGATAAAGCCAATGAGATGCTACAGTGTCAGTCATGCCACGCCGTGCATCATCCGCAAAAGCTAAATACTTGTATGTCTTGTCACCCGATAGACTGGAAGGTAGATAGTAGCTGGAAGATGTATTTGCCTAATGAAAAATAATCTTTAATCCGCCTCGCTCGGGGCGGATTTATCTCCTCTGTAAATATAAATAGCTCAAGATAAGTTAAGCGGATTTTCTCTTATCAATTTTAGCAAAAAGCAATGGATCTCTCTTTTATATCTGTAGTTTAGTAGCTCAAATTTAAAACAATTTAGATATTTAATGCCGTCTATATATCGTTCGACTATTTCTTCAAAAATAGTAGGTATTTCTTCTTCTCGTATAACGTCTTTTAATATGAATATGTTGTTTATTCCTGAGGTGTCAATACTAAAACCTAATTCTTGAATGTTGTTGTCGGCCGCGTCCTTTAATTTATGCTGTTCGAGAAATAATTTTGAACCAGGAAGTGAATAAAAAAGAATTTCGGCGACATACCGTATGTAAAAAAAAGTATTTTTTGAGCAATTCTTGACAATGAATCTAAATTTACTATTGGCGTAATTATCAAAACATAATTTTAGTTCAAACTGAAACATATTTTAAAATATCGTCCAGATTTTTCACTATAAATTTTAAAATTACTTTATTAAGCCTTTATACTTTAGCATTCTATTCTCGCTTCATCCCAAGCTTATCGCCAAAATTTTGTTTGATGTAGATATGCAAAATATCGATTGCGGCGGGCGTTACGCCGCTGATCTCGCTCGCGGCAAAAAGCGTCGGCGGCGCAAAGCGATTTAGCTTCTGCACGATCTCGTTGCTAAGCCCTCCGATCTTGCTAAAATCGATCTGCGGCGGGATCGCGACGCCAAGCAGCCCCTTCATCCTCTCAACCTCGGCGCGCTGCATCGCGATGTAGAAATGATACTTACACTGCGTTAAAATTTCATCCAAAACCTCATCGCTAAAGCCCTCAAAATGCGGCGCCAAAGCAAGCAGACCCGCCTTTGAAAAGCCGCTTTTGGCTACGATTTTTTGCAAGCTACAGCTTTGCGAAATTGGCTCTGCGCCGATACTTTGCAGCAGGCTAAGCGTCTGTTTTGAAGGAGTAATCTGCGTTTTTAGCAAAAATTCCATTCCGCTTTCCACATCAAGCTTAAACTTGCGCGCCCGCTCGTAGCTCGCCTCGTCTAAAAGCCCGATCTCGCGGCCGTATTCGCTTAGACGCAGCACGGCGTTGCCCTCGCGCAGCAGCAGGCGAAATTCCGCGCGCGAAGTAAACATGCGGTAAGGCTCGTTCGTGCCTTTGGTAACCAGATCGTCGATCAAAACGCCGATATACGCCTCATCTCTGCGCAAAACCAAAGGCTGCCGCCCGCGCAAATCAAGCACGGCGTTGATGCCCGCCATCAGCCCCTGCGCCGCGGCCTCCTCGTAGCCGGTGGTGCCGTTGATCTGACCTGCCAAAAACAGCCCGCGGATCTTTTTGGTCTCGAGGCTGTGTTTAAGCTCGGTAGGATCGATAAAATCGTACTCGATCGCATAGCCCGGGCGGACTATTTTAGCATTTTCAAAGCCTCTGATCGTGCGCAAAAACGCAATCTGCACGTCGTAAGGAAGGCTCGTAGAAAGGCCGTTTACGTAATACTCCGTAGCCTCGCGCGTCTGCGGCTCGACGAAGACGTGGTGGCGGTCTCGATTTGGGAATTCGTAAATTTTAGTCTCGATGCTCGGGCAGTAGCGCGGGCCGGTGCTTGAAATTTGCCCCGTAAACATCGGCGCGCGGGCGAAATTTTCGCGGATGATCTCGTGCGTGTGCTCGTTCGTATAAGCGATGAAGCAGGCAAGCTGTTTCGGCGCGAAATTTTTACTGCGAAAGCTAAAAGGGCGCGGATCTGCGTCGCCCTCTTGGCGCTCAAGCACGCTAAAATCGATCGTCTTAGCATCGATCCTCGGGCAGGTGCCCGTCTTTAGCCGCCCCATTTGCAGCCCCAGACTTCGCAGCGATTCGGCTAGCTCGACGCTCGCCAGCTCGCCCACGCGCCCCGCTTGCAGCTTGTTTTCGCCTACGTGAATTAGCCCGTTTAAAAAGGTGCCGGCGGTGATTATCAGATGTTCGGTCTCATAAACGTTGCCAAGATGGCTCTTAACGCCGCAAATGCGCTGCTCGCCGCCTTGCTCGCAGGTTAAAATTTCGCTCGCGATCTCCTGGCTTATGTCCAGCCCCTGCGTGTTTAGCAGCAAATTTCGCATATAGATGCGGTATTCATCCATATCGATCTGAGCGCGCGAGCCGCGCACGGCGGGGCCCTTGCTCTCGTTTAAAATTCTAAACTGCAGCCCGCACGCATCCGCCGCAAGCCCCATCTGACCGCCCAACGCATCGATCTCCTTTACCAGATGCCCCTTAGCAAGGCCGCCGATTGCGGGGTTACAGCTCGCAGCGCCGATCTGCTCGGCTAAGATCGTAATTAGCAGCGTCTTTGCGCCCACTTTTGCGGCGGCTAAGCTTGCCTCGATACCCGCGTGCCCGCCGCCCACAACGATAACGTCGTATTTCATTTTTTGCCTTTAAATTTAAAGTCGCAATTTTAGCCAAAATAAAATTTCAAAACGATAAATCGCGCGCAGATGCCGCAGACGAGCCGTCCGTAAAAATCGCGGCGCAAAATCGGCGGGGGGCGTGAAATTCCGCGTAAATTTTTAGCGCAAAATTCCTGTGCCAAAATTTCACGCGCGAACTTTGCTTTAAATTTAGCGTTGTATAATTACGCATTTTTATCAAAAAGGATGAATGCTGATAGATAAGGCTTATGTTTGCGCGCTGAAAGATCGCGTGATAGGCGGCTGCGAGATTGCAAAGGAGGAGGCGCTAGAGCTGGCGCAGTGCGAGGATTTAGGCGCGCTTTTTGCGGCGGCGGATGAGATCAGACGCGCTTTTTGCGGCGATAAATTTAATCTCTGCACGATCATAAACGTAAAATCGGGGCGCTGTAGCGAGGACTGCAAATACTGCGCGCAGTCGGCGCATTTTAACACGGGCTGCGAGACTTACGGAATTTTGAGCGAGCGGCAGGTGCTAAGCGCCGCGCTTGCGAACGAAGCCGAGCAGACGCACCGCTTCTCGCTCGTCGCCAGCGGGCGCGGAATTTCTCAAAAAAGCTCCGATCTGAAGGCATACTGCGCGATCTATGAGCGGCTGCGAAGCCAGACGCGGCTGCATCTGTGCGCCTCGCTGGGGATCGCTTCAAAGCCTACGCTGGCGCTGCTTAAAGCAAGCGGCGTGCAGACCTATCATCACAATCTCGAGACTTCGCGCAAATTTTATCCGCAGATCTGCACGACGCACAGCTACGACGACCGCATTCAAACGATACAAAACTGCCGCGCCGTAGGGCTTGACGTATGTAGCGGCGGGATTTTCGGGCTGGGCGAAAGCATGGAGGATCGCATCGATATGGCGCTGCAGCTGCGAGAGCTGGGCGTTAGCTCCGCGCCGATCAATATCCTGACCCCGATCAAGGGCACTCCGCTGCAAAACGCCGCGCCGCTGGCGCACGACGAAATTTTAAAATCGATCGCGATCTACCGCTTCATCTTGCCGCGCGCGTATCTGCGCTTCGCAGGCGGCAGGCGGAATTTGGGCGAGCATGTGCGCACGGCGCTTGGATGCGGCATCAACTCGGCGCTTACAGGCAATTTCCTGACCACCACCGGCGATAGCATCGCAAGCGACAAGGCGCTTGTGGCGCAGTGCGGGTTCGACCTCGCAAAGGGTGCGGATTAGCGGCTGCGGGGAATTAAAGATAAAATTTGAAAGGCGACTGTGAAGTTAAAATTTTTCTCTGCCTTGATTTTAGTCGTGTTGCTTTGCGGCTGCTCGACGCTCTCGCAGGACGGCAAGGAGGCTTTGTTTGCAACAGGCGCGAGCGGATGCGACGTCTCAAGCTCGCTAAATAAGGAGCAGCCAAACCGCTGCGTGAAGCGGCAAAAAATTGACGCCGAAGCCGCGCGAAAGGCGCAAGAGCCGGCAGTATCGCGAGACGCGTTTAATTCATTCAGAGCAAATAGCGCGCAAGCTCAGCAAAGAGCGCAGCAGCAGTATATCGCCACACAGCAAAGCCTAATGCAACAGCAAGCACAGCAGCAGCTGGGGCAGATGCGGCAGCGACAAAATATGAGAAATTTACAAAACGAGCAGAACTGGAATAGATTGCGTAATCTTGAAAATATAAGTAGCGGTAGGATTTAGCCGTGAATTTTAAAAATTCGATCTAAATTTTAATTCGCGCGACTTTAATTCTAGATCAATTAACCTCAGTAAAAATATGATGAAATTTTAATCAACATACTACAAAAACAAATGAGGTCTTAAATTTCAAGGGCAGGCAGCTGAATAATAGAAAATTTTAATTGATTTTAAGTGATGAAATGGTGACCCACAGGAGATTTGAACTCCTGTTACCGGCGTGAGAGGCCAGCGTCCTAACCACTAGACGAGTGGGCCGCGAAATTAAAAATGAGATAATAGCGAAGTGTATATAAATTTTGGATTAAATTATATATTTTCAACAAAAATAATGCAAAATAAAATTTCTTAACTCCTACAAAATGCCAGTTCAGGCGCCAGCGGCTTTATTTTAGCTCTAGCACGACGAAATATAATATGGAGTAAATTCAAAACTATACAAAAATTTTCGCCATTCGCTTTTGCGCTGTGTTTAAATTTCAGATGCCGCGCGAATTCCATGCCGCTGCTTTTAAATTTAAAAAGTTAAATCTATTTTAAACAAAATTTGCATAAAATCTCCTTTCAAAACGTATAGCGAGAACGGCGGCGCCAAAGTAAATTTGCAGCGATGATATCAAATTAAAATTCGCGGCAACTGCGCTATGCTAAACGGCTAAATTTAAAGCCCGCGCGGCGATAATCAAAGCGGCGCCCGCATCGCAGCGAGCCGCGCATTAAAATTTAAAGGTATAAAATGAACGAAGATTTTCAAAGAGCGAAGCTATAAGGTACGCTCGGCGCGCTCTGCCTACTGGTCGCAAGCGTAGCGTATTCTATAAAAGGCGAGATCGCGTACTTAGATTCTCAAATCTTAGTGTGGATTTTTGCCTTCACATTCCTTTACCACGCGCTTAAAAACATCCAAAATATCACGGGCCCGCAGGTTTTTATAATCTTCAAATACGCTTACAGCATTGCGCTTGCGGCGTTGCTATATTTTTCAGCCATTTATATGCTCAGAAGATGTGATTGCAGTAGGCTGCAAGTATACGTGCCGTATTTGATATTTGCGGTTACGGTCGTTTGGATAATTATAAATTTTAAGCTGCGTGCCGCTACCGGATGCGGGTTTTTCGCCGTATACGCCGCGCTGCTAATCGTTGATGTCGGCGCAGACATCATCCACGGCATGATGTTCAAAATACCGGCCCCCGCCGTTATAACGATGGGCGTCATAAATTGCATGGAACTGCTAAATTTAATCTTAAAGCCGTTGGCGTCCGTAGTGCTACTTCTTGCGTGGCTTAATATAAAAAACCCCGCCGAAGCAAAGGGTCTATGGAACCAGGCGCAGAGATAAAATTTGCTCGCGTTTATACTCGTGCGGAGTTTAAATTTAGACCGCGCCTGGGTGCTTGCAAAGATAAAATTTCACGCTCGCATGCGCCGTTTTGTCAAAGACATATGGCAGCCAAAATCCGCCCGCTTGCATCCATCTAAGCAGCGCTAGCCATGCGCTACATCGGCGCGACCCTCGACGAAATCGTTTTATATGATTATAAAGCCCCTTCGCCGCACTCGTAGCCGAAAATTTTAATCCCCGTATCGCTCTGCTCGTATCGCAGCGCGGGGATCTTTTGCAGTAGGTTTTCTAGCTTTTCCAGATCGTTTTTCCGCCCGCTGTCAAAGGCCGCGGGCACCCACACCCACGCGATCTCATCGTATGCAAACGAGCCCATCGAAAAACTCGCCCGCTTTGAGCCTGCATCCCATTTGGAGGAGTTTTTGATCGCGTAGAAGTTTGGATAGAGGATTTTTTTGATGATGAAGCATTTGCAAAATTTAAAATCCGCGAAAAACTCCGCCCACGTCGTATCCTCGGTAAAATAGCCCTTCGCACGCAGACGCTTCTTCTCTTTGCACAGTCTGATCGGCTCGTAAAATCGCTGCCAAGCCCTCGCGCAAGCATCCATAAACGCAAGCATGCGGGCGAAGTAAATTTTAAAAAGCGCCTTAAAAAGCTCCATCTACTTCTCGATCTGCGATTTTAGCGACTTATCGATTGCGATCTCGCTGGAGCTTATGTCGATCGTCTGAAGCGCTTTGTCCTGGAAGATAAATCCGACCTCCTTCGCGCCGAAGCTCTTGGCGATCGCCTCCAGCGTGTCAGTCGCGGATTTGTGGATCTTGCCGCCAAGATCGTTGATGATTTTTAGCGAGAGCTGCTTGACTTCGTCCTTGGCGTCGTCGATCAGGCGGTTTTTATCGCTCTCATCAAAGCTCGCGCCGAATAGCCCGTTTAGCGAATCAGGCAGCAGAAACGGCAGCAGCTTGGCGTTTTTCTCGTCGTAAATTTTCATATCTTTGATCGAATATTTGTATTTGCACGGCGGCATCTTGATCTCGTAGCGATCCTCGCCCTGCGGCAGTATCGCAAAATCGGGGCTTAGCAGGTCGTAAACGAACTCGATCTCAAACTCGAAGATGATGGCGATCTGCTTTTTCGTCATCAGCGGCGAAACGAGCGAGCCCAGCAGCCCGCTGCCTACGTTTTGCTTGCGCGTGACGATCTCTTTGGAGTAAATTTTAAAAACGCTCAGCTCGCCGATGCTTTTAAGCCGCGTGATGTCGGTGGCGATCTGCGGCTTGCTCGCTTGTTCGCCGCCTTTGCGCATCTTAAAAAACATAAAAACCAAGATGCAAAATATCACTAAATTTAGAAGAAAAGCAAAATTTTCCAAATTTCATCCTTTAAAATTTTATCGGTATTTTAGCAAAATACAGCGCCGATTTGTAGTGCAATTAAAATTTTACGATTTTTGCAACAAGAAATTTTAAAATCAAAACTTGCGGCGAAGCCGCAAAATAAAAATGCTCGGACGCAGTCCGCACCACCGCTAGCGTCGTCGGGGGTTAGGTGGGGTTTGTGGGCGAGCGGAGCAATGCGGTGCTGCGGGGCAGCGCCGCCTCCGCGAGAAGTGTGACCTCGCAATTCAAGCCCCCTTCCCGCCCCAAGAGAAATATACCAAGAGCTAAAAATACTCAAAAAATTTAACGTGGCGAAATCTCTATAAATTTGCTCTACAAATTTAGCTTACTAAGGCTTAAGTCTTTTGAAATTTTATCGATATAAATTTTAAGCAAGTGTACGTATTATGTATAATACGTAAGGGGGCGGCGCTTAGAGTTGCGAGGCGCACCCGCCCCCTTACTAACCCCCACCCGCGCGACGCTAGCGGTGCGGACTATGTCCGCGTTATTTAAACTACGGCTTGCGCGCATATTTGGATCTTAAATTCTACGTAAAATTTAAAATCACAAACGCAAAGTGTTTCGGCACAGCAAATATAAAATAGAGGCAAATTTAAATTTACCCGCTGCAAGCCGCGATCAGGATGCAAGCGAGTAAATTTTGAAATTTCAGGCAAATTCACGAGCGAAAATAAATTTTACAAACTCTGACGAAATTTTATAAAATCTCCCTAAAATCATACCCTGCGTTTTTGAGCGCCCAGGCTATGTCCTCTTGATGAGCCTTACCTTTGGTCTCAAGCGTGATCGTGATCTGCGCGTCGCCGTACTCGATATTGGTCGAGAAGCGGTCGTAGTCGATCTTGACGATGTTTGCGTTGGCGCGGCGCAAAATTTCGGTAAGCCCCGTAAGTGCGCCCGGTTTATCGACAAGCGTGACATTGATCGTCATCTTGCGGTGCGATTTTATGAGGCCTTTTTCGATGATGATATTTAGCATCTGCACGTCGATGTTGCCGCCGCTTAGGATGATGCCGATCTTTGCGCCCGCGGGGAATTGGAATTTCGCGTTCATCAGCGCCGCTACGCCCGCCGCGCCCGCGCCCTCGACGATGATTTTTTGCTGCTCGAGCAGATAGAGTATCGCGCTTGCGATCTCCTCGTCATCGACCTGCACGAACTCATCGACGCACTCGATGATCGTAGAGAGCGTGATCTCGCTCGTATCACGCACAGCGATGCCGTCGGCGATGGTGCGGACCGATTTGGAATTTAGCGGCTTTTTCGCGACGAAGCTATCGTGCATCGCGGGCGCGCCCTTGGCGGCTACGGCGATGATTTTGATGTCGGGATTGATCTGCTTGGCGCAGCTGCAAACCCCCGTCGCAAGCCCGCCGCCGCCTACGGGAACGACGATGTATTCAAGATCAGCGACCTCCTCGATCATCTCAAGCGCGATCGTGCCTTGGCCCGCTTGGACGAACTCGTCGTTGAAGGGATGCACGAATGTTAGATTGTGCTCCTTTGCATATTCCAGCGCAAACGCGTACGCCTCGTCGAAATTATCGCCCTGCAAAATGATCTCCGCGCCCAGAGCCTTCGTGCCGCTTACCTTAAGTAGCGGCGTGGCTTCAGGCATTACGATCACGGCATGCACGCCGAATTTTTGCGCGCTCATCGCTACGCCTTGGGCGTGGTTGCCCGCGCTTGCGGCTATTACTCCATGCGCCCGCTCCTCGTCCGTTAGGTGCGCGATTTTATTGTAAGCGCCGCGGATCTTATACGCGCCGGTGCGCTGCAAATTCTCGCTTTTGAGATACACTTCCGCGCCGTAAAGCTTGCTGAGCTTCGGCGCCAGAGCAAAGGGCGTTTTATAGACGAAATCGTTTATCGTGCGCTTTGCTTGGATGATTTTATTTAGATCAACCATCTACTTCCTTTCGTAATTTTAAATTTTGTTATTATACATATTTTAGGCGAAATTTTATCTCGCGCGCAGCCTAAATCCGCAGCTTATATCTGGGCTCACGCCTAGCTCCTGCGCCGCAGCAGCACGCCGCATTCGATATGGCTCGTATGCGCGAACTGATCGAAGATCGCAAACCTGCGCACCTCGTGCGTAGCGCAAAGCGAGCGTAAATTTTCAAAAAGCGTCTGCGGGTTACAGGAGATGTAGATTAGATTACGAAAATTTTTTATGAAATCAATCACGCTAGGCTCCAGCCCCGCGCGCGGCGGATCGATCAAGACGTGCGAAAAATCGTAGCCGAAAATATCGATCCCCTTTAGCCGCTCAAACTCGCGCCTACGCGCAAACGCGCTCATCAGCTCATCCGCGCTAAGGCGGACGAATTGCGCGTTGCAAACGCCGTTGAGCTCGCAGTTTATGCGGGCATTCGCAATCGAGCTTTTTGAAATTTCGCTCGCCAGCACGCGGTTAAATTTAGCCGCAAGCGGGATGGTAAAGTTGCCGTGCCCGCAGTAAAGCTCCAGCAGATCACGCGCGGCGTAGCTTTCTGAGCGCACGGCATGTTTTTCGCAGCTCGAATTTTGCGGGGCGGACTGCTTGTGATTAGAATTTTGCGCGATGAGTTTTTCGCAGGCTGAATCTTGCGCGCTTTGCTTTTCGCAATCCAAATTTTGCGCGGTCAAAATCTGTTCGATGAAATTTTGCGTGGCGGAATTTTGCGCGTCCAAATCCTTGCGAGCGAAATTCCTATCCGTAGAGCTCTCGCATGCGGACGCGCAGTTAAATTTCGCGGAATTTTCGCCGTTAAACTCCGCGCGAGCGGAATTTGCTTTAACGGAATTCCGGAAAGCGGCGTTAAATTCGGCGGAATTTTCAGAAGCAAAATTTCGATCCGTAGAATTTCGCGGGGCGGACTGCTCGCAGCTAGAATTTTGCGCTGCGGAATTTTGCGAGGCAAAATTTTTTTCAGTAAAATTCTTTGCGGCGAAATTCTGCGCGGCGCACACCTCGCTCGTGCCCTCCTTGCCGAAGTCCACGCAGCTTCTCGCCCAGGCGATCATCTTTTCGTTCACGCCGCGGTTGGGCTGGATGAAGGCGTTTTCTCCGAAGCGAAATTTATAAACTCGCCCGTCCACGCAAAGCTCGTCCGTGAGGCTTAGCTCGCCGCTTAAAAGCTTCTGTCCGCGCGCGCGAGCCATAACCCTGATACCAAGCTTGTCCGCCAGCTCGCAAATCGCCTCCTGCTCGCGCTCGCCCAGGCACTTGTGATAAAGCAACGTCGCCAAAATCCCGCTAGCGCACGAGATGAACTCGACGCCGAAGAGCCTTTCTTTTAAAGCTTCGTTCCACCTAAGCGCTTTCAGCAGTTGCGGCATTAAATTTGCGATAGGAAGCGCTACCTTAGGGCATTCGTTAATTAAAATTTTCTTGCTACGTGCACCGCCCATCGTGTATGCAAGATCAGATGCGCTATGCCAAATATCGTGCCAGATGCCAAATTCCGCCCTGATGCGGTAATTTTGCGGCTGCGAGGCAAAAAACTCAAACTCGCCGTTAAAGAATTCTCTAAATTTATCGCCTATCAGCTGCTTTTTGTATAAAATTTGATCCTCATAGGGCTCGCCGAGCGTGCAGCTGCCGCAGCTACCGAAGCTTTCGCAATTCATATATCCACTCTTTTACCCACTACGCGCAGTAAAAGAATGATAGCCGCGATACCCAAGATCAGACATCCCCACACGCTAAGCCCAAAGCCCGCAGGCAGGTAGCCGCAAACGATACTGATGCCGCAAATGACCAAAGCATAGGTCATCTGCGTGCTTACGTGCTCGATGTGATCGCAACCTGCGCCCATCGAAGAGAGGATCGTCGTATCTGAAATCGGCGAGCAGTGATCGCCGAAGATCGCTCCGGTGAGCACCGCGCTGATGTTTATGCACATGAAAACGTGAAATTCCTCGCCGCTAAGTCCGTATTTTTGCCCCACGGCGTGCGCTAACGGTACGGCCAGAGGGGTGACGATGCCCATAGTACCGAAGCTTGTGCCCGTTGAAAAGGAGATAAACGAGCTAAGCACGAAGATCACTATTGCAAGAGCAAAGCGCGGCGTAGCGTCGCTTAGAAGTTCGACCAAGTAGCGCGAAGTGCCGAGCTCTTTGATAACCGAGCTAAGCGACCATGCAAAAAGCAGGATTATGACGGTATTTAGCATGCTTTTCCAGCCGCCAACCCAGACCTCGATCGCCTCTTTGACGCCGTAAATTTTTTGTGCGATGCCTAAAACGACGGCGATGATCGACGAAAACAGCGCGGATTGAAACAGCACGACCGAAGCATCCGCCGCGCTAAATGCGGTACGGATCGAAGTAAAGCTAAGAGGAGTCGCCTTGACCGCCTCCAAAGCCTCGCCCTCCAGCGAGCTGTAGCCGTTAAAATAAAACCCGATGACGGAAAGAACGATCATCGCTCCTAGCGGGATTATCGCGTTTAGCTTGCGAAGCGCGACGCCCTCTTTGGGTACGAAAATTTGATCCTCTAAATTTTTAATCTTAAAATCCGCAGCTCCGCTCTTGCCGCCGCGAGATGCGATCTCTGCGCGATACATCGAGCCAAACTCCCTACTCATCACTGCCGTGGCGACTACAAAAAAGATCATAAAAATATTATAAAATCTATACGGGATCGTCTCCACGAACACGGTGAAGGCATTTACGTTTTCTATGCCGATCTGCGAGTAGGCCTCTTTGATCGCCGAAATTTCGACTCCGACCCAGGTGGAGATCACTGCGATGCCGGTAATCGGCGCGGCGGTAGCGTCGATGATGAAAGCAAACTTTGCGCGCGAAATTTTAAATTTATCCATAAGAGGCCGCATTATCGGGCCCACAATTAGGGCGTTTGCATAATCGTCGAAAAATATCACGATACCCATGAGCCAGGTATAAATTTGACCCAAAACCGGAGTGTCTGCGTGCTTGCTAAGCCAGAGCGCAAGCGCCTTCGTGCCGCCGCTTTTGGTCACCAGAGCGATGAGCCCGCCGATACACATAACCTGAAGCAAAATGCCCGCATTCCACGTATCCGCCATCGATTTTACCATGCGCGAGCACAGGTTCGTAAAAGCAAAAAGCGCCGAAGCCGCAATGCTGTGATCTACCATACCGACGAGAAAAGTCCCGCTTAGCACGCCCAAAAACAGCGACAAAATCACGTCCTTGGTGATGAAAGCAAGCACGATCGCCGCAACCGGCGGGATAAGCGTCAGCACGCCGTAAAGCTCGCTGTTTCGCACGGCGGGCTCCACGTCCGCAAGCGCCAGCGCGGGCAAAAAAATCGCCGTAAAGATAAGCAAATTTTTCAACATTTTAATCCTTGATTATTGATAAAATTTTAAAATTTAACCTCTGATCGGGGGTTAAATTTTAAAATTCTGCGCGCCTTGCAGCAATTATTCATAATTCGCGTGCTTTCTTTTACGGCGATTATTGAGCGCCTTAATCGCACAGCAAGCTCTACAATTTTGCTGTGTTTACAATTTCGAGCACGCATTTTTAAGCAATTTATCGTGCAGAAAAATCTCTCCTGTGCAAAATACCGCGCGCGGCGTAATCAAAAAGCGTTTTATAAGTGCATTTAAATTCTACTTAACATAGCAAAAGCCCCCAAGTCAAGGTAAAATTCCGCAATGCTGCGACACTTGCTTTGCCGCAAGAGCGATAAATTTCGTGCGCAAAATTTGACGAAATCTCGCTCTTGATCGCAAACCAAAATCCCTCGGCAAAAATTTTATCGCGCATAAATTGCACAAATCGCCGTTTTTCAAGCCTGCCTGCGCGTTTATAAAATTTCAGTGCATGCAGCCTGCGCAAGCAAAGCGATAAAATTTTAAAGCGTTAAATTCTACCAACTCGCACTCGAAAAATCCGCTAAATTTATAGAATTTATAAAACGGCAAAACATTAAATTTAAAGCTTATAAGGCTTTTGAAAACCCAAACCGCCGCAAACCCAAAACGACGACGAAGCGGTAAACGACCCTTAAATCAAGCCTGCTAATTCTCACGCTCAGGCGCATCTTGCGGATCGCTCGTAAAATCATCGCTTGCTTGCGTAGGACTTAGTCCAAGCGAGCGCAAATAGCTCTGCGTAGCCGCTTCACCACCCGCAAGCGCGTAGTCTAGCGCATTTAACCCCGCCTCATCGATCGCCTTTTCGTTTGCGCCCGATTTTACGAGCAATTCAACGATCTGCTTGGTACTTTTTTGCGCCGCAAACATCAGCAGTGTCTTGCCCACGCCCGAACGCTCACAGCCGTCGCTACGCTCGCCTAACGATGCTAGAGCCTGGGCCTCGGCGCTGCCGATCTGGCGGACATTTACGCTAGCGTGCGAGTAGATTAGCAACTTTACGAGCTCATAATTTTTTGCCGCGGCGGCAAAAAATATCGGAGTTTGCCCAAGCGAGTTTTTATAGCCAACCAAGGCGCCTTTAGAGATCATAAATTTAGCGCTTTGAACGTTATTCATCGTGTAAAATAGAGAGTTTTCCTCGCCAGCATTCACCTGCGCACCTCGCTCGATCAAAGCGCCGCTAAAACGCTCGTCATATCCTAGCAAAAGTGCCAGATCCAGGGCATTATCAAGCTCGTAAATTGCAAAATCCTTGCTAAAAAGTAGCGTACGAAACTCATCTGCACCTACTCCGCCTTTTAGCGCCAGCTCAAGCTCACCGTAATCTCCCGCCTTGCGATCCTTTGCGGCGTATGCGATAAATTCCGCTATAACGGCGCTTGCCAGCTCATCGGCGTCGTTTTTATTAAATTTGGCGGCGAAATAATCTTTTAGCGCCTCCCTGGCTGCTGAGATCTCGCCCATAAAATTGCCATAAGCGATGAAATTTCCAATCTTGCGCTCGGAGTAAAATTCTAAGGCTTCAAGCGATTTTTCGCTAATTTGCGCGTAGTTTTTCTCTTTAGCATAGCTCAAAAAGCCCTCGCCATCCATCCCCGCAAATGCCAAGGTTCGCTCAAGCCTTTTTTCGTTCAGCAAGGCTTCGTTACCGACACAATCGATATTTTCGTCTCTAATCTCAGAAGCCGCGCTTTTTAAATTTTGCAAAAATTCCGCGCCAGCTAGCGAGCCTTTACAGCCAAAATCGCTTTGCAGCAGCTCTTCGTCCGCAGGCTCCTTGCTAAAAAAGCCACGCGGATCGCTTAGTATCTGCTCGCAAGAAGCGCCAAAAAGCGTGCCGCAAAAAACAAACGAACCCATTAGAATTTTTCGCATCGCTACCTCGAATTGCATTTGAAGCGTTATTTTACCTTTAAATTTATTTATTAAAACTTAGTGCGGGCGGTAGAATTCTACGGAATTCCTTTTAGCCTTATAAAATTTTGTGGAATTTTTAAAATTTTACGGCGCAGCGACGAGCGGCGTTAAATAATGGTAGTTATAGGCGCAGCGACGAGCGGCGATAGATACGACGCGGCAGCGAGCGGTGCTAGGCGATAGTCGGACGGCGGCACGGCGAAAGCGTCGCTAGAGGCGGCACGGCGACCGATGAAATCATACGACGGATAGGCGGCAAACAACGCCGAATAGCGGCACGGCGGTAAGTAGCGTCAGAAGTACGCCGGGCGGCGAGGCAACGACGAATAACGCTAGAGGGCAAGCAAGGCCGAAGCGAAGGCAAAGATCGGCGCGACTCAGGTGCTTTACGTAAGCGGCGGCAACACGGCGGACGGCACCGTATGACGGCGCGGTGATCTGCGACGTTAAAATTTTAAAATTTACGCGCGAGATTAGACGTAAAATAAAATTTCATAAACGGCGCAAATCTCGCAAAATTGCACGCGCAATTACCGCGGAATAAAATTATAAGCACTCAAATTCCATAGAATTTTACGCATTTACGCGTGATTAACCGCGGGAGTAAAATTTTGCGCGCTCTGTGCAGAGCAAAAGAGCTCTTTCAAAATGAAAGAAATTTGCAGCGAGTAGAGTTAAATTTCGCCCGTAAAAATTCCGCCGAATAAAGCCGCCCGCCGAAATTAACTCAGGCAAGCTTGTTAACGTGGAATCCGGCGGCGGGATTTGTGGAATTTTGCGCCGGATTAATAGCAAAATAAAATTTTATAAGCGCAACCCGTTCCGTGGAATTCTACGCGCATTAGTAGCGAGATAGAATTTGCGAGGTAGAATTCCTTGCAGAATGAAAGAATTTTACGCGTTTTGCGCGGAGTAAATTAAAATTTCTCCGCGCAACATTCCGCGCCTAGCGCAAAATCCGCCGCGTTAAAATTTAGCGAATTTCAATCTGATGGAATTTAACACGACCGTTACGGAGCTAAAGCACATCGCCGCGGCGCCGTACATCGGCTTTAGAAGCACGCCGAGCGCCGGATATAGCGCGCCTGCCGCGATTGGGATACACACGGCGTTGTAAAACAGCGCCCAGAAGAGGTTTTGCCTAATCGTCCGCATGGCAGCACCGCCTAGACGGAATAGATATAGCACGCTTTCAAGGTCATTTTTTATAAAAATCACGTCGCCCGCGCCCTTGGCTACGTCGCTGCCGCCGTTCATCGCGATGCCGATGCTAGCGGCTTTTAAGCTCGGTGCGTCATTGACGCCGTCGCCCACGAAAAGCACCCGCTTGCCTTCGTCCGTCAGGGATTTGATGAACTCATATTTGCCGCTTGGAAGCACTCCGCTTCTTACCTCGTCGATGCCGAGGTTGCGAGCGACGAAATTTGCCGTTTTGGCGTTATCGCCCGTTAGCATGACGGTTTTTACGCCGCTTTTTTGCAGCGCCTGCACGACATCCCGCGCTTCGGCTCTGATCTCGTCGCTAAATGCGATAAAGCCCGCGTACGAGCCGCCTATCGCGCAGTAAACGACGCCGAAGCCCTTGTCTAAAAGCTCCTCCGCTTCTACTTCGACGCCCGCATACACGCCGCGCTCGCGCAGAAAGCCCGCGCTGCCGCAAAGAATTTCGCCGGTGGGATTTTTAGCGACGATACCTTTTCCCGCGATGCTTTCGAACTCGCCGTTAAATTTAGAAATTTCGCCGAATTTCAGCTCGGCAAATTTCACGACCGCCTTTGAGATCGGATGCTCGCTAAGCTTTTGCGCACTTGCCAGAGCATAGAGATCTTGGGCGCTCAGATCGCTGAAGCTTACCGAAATTTCGCCCTTGCTAAGCGTACCAGTTTTATCGAAAACCGCGACGTCCGCGTCCTTTAAAATTTCTAAAATTTCGGGATTTTTGATTAAAATTCCAGCCTTTGCGGCGTTTGAAATCGCGCAAACGATCGCAATCGGCGTTGCAAGACCTAGCGCGCACGGGCAGGAGATGATAAGCACGCAAATAGCGGCGGATGCAGCGTATGGGAGCCGTCCGTCAAGCGCGATCCACGTTATAAAGCTAGCAAGCGCGATCAAAATCACCGCGGGCACGAAGATATTTGAAATTTTATCCGCAAAGCGCGAGATCGGCATCTTTTTGTTGCCCGCCTCGTTTAGCAGATTTTTAATCTCGGCAAGCAGCGTCTGATGCGAAAATTTCGTCACTTTCACGTAGATGACGCCGTCCGTGCTGACGCAGCCCGCATTTACCTCATCGCCCACGCCTTTATAAACCGCTAAGCTCTCACCGCTGATGAGCGAGGCGTCGATCTGCGCGCCGCCTTCTACGATAAGCCCGTCGCAAGGGATGCGCGAGCCGTTTTTTACTAGCACCTTATCGCCCGGCTTTAGCGCTTCTGCGCGCACTTCGGCTATCGTGCCGTCGTCTTTGATCAAAAGCGCGGTTTTGGGGCTTAGATCGATTAGCCCCTTGATGTAGTCGTTCGCCTTCATCTTGCTGCGCTCTTCAAGGTATTTGCCGAGCGAAATAAAGGCGATTATCATCGAGGCGGAGGAGAAATAAAGATTGGTAAATTCATTCTGCGCGCCGTGCGTATAGACCCACGCCGCGGTCGTTAGCGAATAGGCAAACGCAAAAAAGCTTCCCATCGCTACTAGCACGTTCATATCAAAGCTTCTGTTTTTCAGCGAGCCGTAAGCGTGATAAAAGAAGTTCTTGCCGCAGTAAAATAGGCTCACGCACGCCATTGCCGCGCAAAGCAGCGCCTTTGGAACGAAGCCTAAAAACCCGCTCATCTCCACCGCCATCACCGCCGCGGCTAAAATGAGAGCGAGGATTAGCCTAAATAGCGCCGCTTTGAGGTTGCGTCGCTTTTTGCGCTCCAAATCCTCGTAATCCACGGCGATGTCGTAGCCTAGCTTTTTGATCTTAGCTTTTAGCGTCTCCTCAAGCGCCGGATCGGCAAGCACGAACTCGCCGCTGCCGTTTGCGAAATTTACGTGCGCGTCCTGCACCCCCTCGATCTTGCGACTTACCCGCTCGATCGCGTTAGAGCAGTTTACGCAGCTCATCCCGACGATATTTAGAGTGATTTTGCTTGACATCCGTTAGTTTTCGCAGGACAGTTTTTCTACGACGCTAAAGCCCAAATCGTCCATCTCCTCTTTAAATTTAGCCTCGTCGCGCGGATCTAAGTTTAAACTCACCACTCCGCTTGCTATGTCCACCTCGATCTCGCCGAAATCATCCTTAAGCGCGTTTTTGATCGTCCTCGCGCAGTTTTCGCAGTGGATATTTTGCGCCTTAAATTTTACGCTTTGTTTCAAAGCCATGGGTCTCTCCTTTGGATTAAAATTTCAAAACTTATACTACTTTTTAATAAATTTTATTTCAACGCCCGCTCCTAAAATTTAAGGGTTTTTCGTTATAATCACCCGTTTTTAAATTTAAGCTTTAAGGAATTTTATGGGACGAGCTTTTGAATACAGACGCGCTTCAAAAGAAGCTAGATGGGGGAAGATGAGTAAACTTTTCCCAAAACTGGGCAAGGCCATAACGATGGCTGCGAAAGAGGGCGGCGAAGATCCGCTGATGAATTCCAAACTGCGCGCTGCGATCGCCACGGCAAAGGCGCAAAATATGCCCAAAGACAACATCGACGCGGCTATCAAGCGCGCTAGCGGCAAGGATAGCGCCGATATCAAAACGATCTTTTACGACGGCAAGGCGCCGCACGGCGCGCTTTTAATAATCGAATGCGCCACCGACAACCCGACCCGCACCGTCGCGAACGTAAAGTCGATCTTAAACAAAGCTAAGGGCGAGTTTTTGCCGAGCGGCAGTTTAAAATTTATGTTTTCGCACAAGGCCGTTTTCGAGACTAAGCTGCCGAGCCGCGATATAGAGGAGCTGGAGCTTGAGCTCATCGACTTCGGTCTTAGCGAGCTTGAGATCAACGAATTTGAAAACGACAAAGGCGAGCTCGAAAAGACGCTTCTAATCTACGGCGAATACGAAAGCTTCGGCACTCTAAACGAAGGGATCGAAAAGATAGGGCTTGAGATCATCAGCGCAAGCTTAAAATTCGTCGCCAACGAAAAGCACGAATTTAGCGAGGAGCAGCTTGGCGACATAGACGCGCTGCTAGAGCGGCTAGAGGATGACGACGACGTGCAGGCAGTTTACACCAACATCGCATAGGAGAAAAAATGGAAAGTTTAAAAATTTACGACATCGACGCAGCGGCTTTGGCGCGCGATAAATACGCCGTGATAAAAACCGAAAAGGGCGATATGAAGCTGGAGCTTTTCGGTGACGAAGCCCCGCAGACGGTTACAAATTTCGCCAGCCTCGCGCGCAGCGGGTTTTACAAGGGGCTAAATTTTCACCGCGTAATTCCAAATTTCGTAATCCAAGGCGGCTGCCCGCGCGGCACCGGCACGGGAGGTCCGGGCTGGCGCATAAAGTGCGAATGCGACCGCCAAAAGCACAAGCACGTGCGCGGCGCGCTATCGATGGCGCACGCGGGGCGCGATACGGGCGGGAGTCAGTTTTTCGTCTGTCACAGCGCGCAGCCGCACCTAGACGGCGTGCATACGGTGTTCGGACAAATCGTGGATCAGCCTAGTCTAGCGGTTTTAGACGCGATTAGACAGGGCGATAAGATCATCGACATCGAGATTAAAGAGAGCCTGCAATCGTGATTAAATTTAAACCGCGGGGCGCCAGACCGTGATAAAGATCGGCACGGACATAACCGCGGTGCGCAGGATTGCGGCGCTGCGCGCAAAATACGGCACGAAATTTCTAAAGCGCATTTTGAAAAAATCCGAACGCTCATCCGCGCTGCGCGACGAAAGTATCGCGGGCATCTATGCCGCCAAAGAGGCGCTTAGCAAGGCGCTAGGCACCGGCATCGGCGCGGAATTCGGCTTCAAAGACGCTAAAATTTACAAAGACGCCCTGGGCGCGCCGCACCTAAAAATACGTAAAAAAATCCGTAAAAAATTTCACATCAAATCCGCAAGCCTTAGCATCACGCACGACGCAAACGTCGCAATCGCGGTAGTCGCACTAAAACTTAATAAGCCGCGTTCAAAGTAACGAAGTGAAGCAGCACACGGCAGCAAGAACTCCGCGTAAATTCTGCATAAATTTTGCACGACGGAATTTTTGAGGTTAGGCGCAGATTTTGTAGAGTAGTATTTCGCGGCGCGGTATGCGATGCGGCGGTAAACTTTACCTATCTCAAATTTTATATTTGCCGACTTAAAATTCTACATTCATGGATGAAATTTTAGAGCACAAATTTACCGCAACTAAATTTTGAAATTTCATTGCGCCGCAGAATTTTGCTTTAAATTTAAGACATGGGATTTTATAGCGGCGAGGCGGCATAAACTCAAAAGGTAAAATTTCAACCTGGAATTTAGCGGCAAAAGTATAGACTTTCTATTAAAATTTCACGGCGAAATAGCGCTCTGAAATTTAAAATGGATGCAAAGTCTGCTCCGCCTAATCTATCGCATCATCAAGGATTAAGCGAAAGCTCATGAGCCGACCGAGTATATATCGCCGCGGCGGCATGCGTTCGCCGCACCCATCTCAAGCAAGAGCTTTTGCACCGTACTTATGCCGAATGCCGCAGATAGCGCGGCGTTCTCTTTTGCTATGTGCGAAAAAACGGAGGCGAGCTTGCGTAGCTACATTTACCGCTTGGTCTGGCGCTAGCTTGGGTGATACAGATAGGCGGCACACACAGCAGCGAGCGATCAAAATTTGCACGGCGAAATTTGCAGATGAAATTTCGCGGGCCGTAAATTTAGCGCTAAATTTTTAAAATTCCATGGCAACACAAATTTCAAAAATTCCATACGGAGCGGATTTAAAATTTTAAGCCGCGAGCTCACGGGGCTAAATTTAGCCGCTGAGAAGTTTGCAAGTCTGTGCAAAAAGAAATTTTATCACGGCGCGACGCTGCAAAAATTTTCAATTGCTCGTATTTGGGCGGCAGGTTTACGCGGCTTACGTTTTCGCGCGAAGTATAAATTTCCAATCGTCTATATTTAGCCGCTTTAAGACTGCGCCAAAAGCCGCCCCGTATTTAGAGCCGCGTAAATTTTAATCGCCCGCGCCAAGATACGATTTAAATTCCAAGCGCAAAGTGCAGTCATAGTGCCGACTCTCGTTAAAGCTCCAACCTGCGATTAAATTCCAACCAGCAATAAAATTTAGAAATGAAATTCCGCGAGCCAAAAATTTGGTGATAAATTTTTAAAATTCCACGGCGATAAAATTTTAAAATTTTATGCAGAGCGCATTAAAAATTTTAAGCCGCAAAGCCTATGGGGCTAAATTTAACTCGTTAAAAGCTTCAAAGCAAATGCAAAACAAAATTTTAAATGATAAAGCAAACGAACTAAATTTGATAGCATAAAAGCTTGCAAGACCTCTGCAAAAGAGAGACCGGCAAAGCCGCATGCGGATGAAATTTAAAAAGCGGGATTAGTCCGCCTTTTTTAGATTATCGGCGAGCAAAAACGCAAGCTCCAGCGCCTGATCTGCGTTTAGGCGCGGATCGCACTGCGTTTCGTAGCGCTGTTTTAGCGTCTCTTGCGTCACGTTAAATGAGCCGCCCGTGCACTCGGTGACGTTTTGACCGGTCATCTCAAGGTGAATGCCGCCCGCGTGCGTGCCCTCCGCGGCGTGGATCTCGAAAAAGCTCTGAACCTCGCTTAAAATTTTAGAAAATTCGCGCGTTTTGTAGCCGTTGGCGGTCTTGACGGTATTGCCGTGCATCGGATCGATGCTGTATAGGATCGCCCTGCCCTCGCGCTTTAGCTCGCGTAAAATTTGCGGCAGCCGCGCGCCGATCTTATCCGCGCCCATGCGGATGATGACGTTTAGCCTGCCTGCTTCGTTTTGCGGATTGAGCTTGTCGCAAAGGCGCAAAATTTCATCCGCAGTGCCGCTCGGGCCGATCTTGACGCCGAGAGGGTTTTTAATACCGCTTAAAAAATGCACGTGCGCATCGTCCGCGCCGCGCGTGCGCTCGCCGATCCAAAGCATGTGCGCCGAGCAGTCGTACCAATCGCCGCTGGTACTGTCGATGCGCGTCAGGCACTCCTCGTAATGCAGCAGCAGCGCCTCGTGCGAGGTGTAAAGCACCGTCTCGGCAAGGCTCGGAGAATTTGTGGCGCTCAGTCCGCACGCCTCCATAAATTTTAGCGTACGCGAAATTTCATCGCTGAGCTCGTTAAATTTAGCCTCCAGCTCGCCCTTTTTCAAAAAGCCCAAATTCCACTTATGCACCTCGTGCAGGTTCGCAAGACCGCCGCGGGAAAAGGCGCGCAGCAGATTCAGCGTCGAAGCGCTTTGATGATACGCCTCGATCATGCGCGCAGGATCCGGCTTGCGCGCCGCTTCGTTAAACTCAAATCCGTTGATTATGTCGCCGCGGTAACTAGGCAGACTCACGCCGCCCGCCTCCTCAAAGTCGCTGCTGCGCGGCTTTGCGAACTGCCCTGCGATACGACCTACCTTAACGACGGGGCGTCCCGCTGCGAAGGTAAGAATGATCGCCATTTGAAGCATTACTTTAAACATATCGCGGATATTATTCGCGCTAAAATCATTAAAGCTCTCCGCGCAATCGCCGCCTTGAAGCAGAAACGACTTGCCTTCGCTTGCGCGCGCAAGATCGGCTTTTAGGTTGCGAACCTCGCCCGCAAAAATTAACGGCGGCAGCTTGTAAAGTCGATCTTTAGCGGCCTGCACCGCGCTTTCATCCTGATAAATCGGCTGCTGTAAAATTTTATAATCTTTCCACGATGTCCTACTCCAGCTCATAGCCCCTCCTTAAATTTCGTAAATCCCGCGATTATACCCAAATAAGCTTTTATTAACCCAAAAAATCTTAAAATAGCGCTTTTAGGCAATTTGGAAGGAATTTTATGGAAGAAAACCGCACTAAAGGGCTAATGCTTGCATTTGCGACTTTTTTTATGTGGGGCGTTTTCCCGATATTTTTTAAGCTCATAAAAGACGTGGACGCGGTGCAAATTTTAGCGCATCGCGTCGTTTGGTCCTTCCTGCTGCTGCTCGTTTTTCTCTGCTTTACGCACCGTTTAAAAAACGTCGCGCGCCTTCTTAGCACCCCTAAAATCGCTCTCACGCTGCTTTGTACGGGACTACTTATCAGCACGAACTGGGGCATTTATATCTACGCGGTAAATTCCGATCAAATTTTAGCCACCAGCCTCGGATATTTTATAAATCCGCTATTTTCCGTGCTTTTGGGCGCTTTGTTTCTGCACGAACGGCTAAGCGCGGCAGCCAAGCTTTCCCTGCTGCTAGCCTTTGCGGCGATCGGCGTGCAAATTTACGCGCTAGGCAGGCTGCCGATAATCTCGCTCGTGCTACCGCTTAGCTTTGCGTTTTACGGGCTCATACGCAAGAAGGTAAAAGTGCCTAGCTTTGAGGGGCTGTTTTGCGAGACGACGCTGATGCTGCTGCCCGCGCTTGCGTTTCTGATCTACTGCGCGCTGAAAGGAAGCGGCGCCTTCGGCTTTAGCGCAAGCGGCGCGCTACTGTTTGCAAGCGGGCTGATTACGATTTTGCCGCTGCTTACCTTCGCCGTAAGCACGCAGTATCTGCCGCTATCTACGATCGGCTTTATGCAATACATCAGTCCGTCGCTAAGCATGCTGATCGCGGTATTCATCTATGGCGAGGAGCTTGAGACTTATAAAATTTTAAGCTTTTCGCTAATTTGGTTCGGGCTCGCGGTCGTGGGCCTAGACGGCTTAAGGAGAAAAAATGGCTAATTTCGCTTTGATGTTCGCAGTTGCCCTTGCAGTGGGCGCGCTCGTGTATTTTCAGGTCCAAAAGGCTTCCGCGCGCGCAGACGCCGCGGATCCCGAGCTTAGCTCGCAAAGGTATATGAAATTTTGCGATATTTTGGAGGGCAAACTGCGAGGTCTTGAGCAGCTCGAACTGCGCGATGAAAGCGCTCGCGAGAGCTATCTTGACGAGCTTGAGGCTCTTAGTAAGGAGCTGGTTTATATAAAAACGATGCATCAAAGCAACCTAAATCCCGCCGTGTGGGAGGGCAAGCTATTTGAGTTTCTAAATAAAACGGACGCTCTGATCGAAAAATATGCCGCGGATGCAGAGCGCTCGCTACAAGACTGGCGCAAGCAGCTGGAGATGGAATTTAAGAGATTATAGTCGCGATCCTTAAGATATCAAAATTAGGCTACATATAATAATCGGCTCGGCGTAAAGGACTTAATCGATGAACCTAAAATGGTAAAATTTAGCCGCAGTACTAAGCCAAATCCAGCTACAAGACAAGCTCAATCCAAAAATCAATAAAAAATTCCAAGCGCGCTGAAAAATCTTAAAAATTTACAAACTCTGCAAAGATTCGAATGAAAATTTATAGTCTTGCCACGGGGATCGCAATAGATCATACCGAACTTCATCACAAAAATTGAGTTCCACGGGCAAAGCCATAAGACCTGCTAAATTCAGACGAAATGGGAGGCACAGCAAAGCAGATGGAGGGAAAAATATGAATTACAGCAAAATAGCGCAGGTGCAGCCACACACTACTAAACTAGCGAAGCGGACGAACAAGTAATAGGAAATTCTATCCCCTAGCCAGCAGAGAGTTAAATTTATAACCTAAAAACCGCGCGCCGTTTATAGTCACAAAAAAGCGCGTCATATTAGATAAAGAAATAAGGCTTGTGTTGTTTATTAGGTATATCGCAAAACGACACCATACATGCGTACCAGATAAGCAAGGGAAGCTTAAAATCCTAAAGATTAGAAATGGTGCGTCAAATTTCAAGCTACCCTTACATCTTTTTAGTAAAATCTACGAAAGTTCGCCCTATGCGAGCTCTAAAATATGCCAAATTTTAAACCGCCAAATATCAAGGCACATAAAATTTAAACCGCTCGCGCGCTCTTTTTGGCGAAAATTCCTAAAAATTTAACCGCCAGTTTTTGTAGCAATCTCTGTTTTTTACGTTTACTTAGTAAAAATTTTGCCGTTTCACTTCTACCAAACATCACAGCAAAGGCATAGGGTGTCATACCAAGACCACTCGTAGCCTCTACGTCTGCACCTGCATTTACGAGAGCTTTGACTACTTCCAAATGTCCTTTAAAGGCCGCGCCCGCGAGCGGGGTTTGCCCGCGGTCATTACGCTCATCGACTCTGGCGCCGTTTGAGAGCAGCATATTTACAGTCTTTAGCGCGTTATTGTAGCTAGCCAGCATTAAAAGCGTGTCGCCTTTGGCGGATTTTAAATTTACGCTAAGGCCCGCCTTTATCATCTTTTCTAGCTCGTCAGCATCATCTCGCCTGGCAAAATCGAGCGCCATAGCGCAAAGCTCGCCATATCTTTGCTCCTCGGCCTGTGTTAAGCTCGTCAATTTTTTGCTTTCAAAGCGGCTCTTACGCCATTTGCGTAGTCAGCGGAAATTTTTTCAAAATGCCCTATCGCGCGCTCTTTTATCGCTTCGCTCACACCCTCCATGCTATCTGCGATATTACTAAAAAGCTGTGATTTTTGTTCGTCGCTCATTAGCTCAAAAAGCGCTCTAGGTTGCGAATAATAATCCTGATCTTCGACTCTATGATCGTATCTTTGCATCACGCCTTCTATGCTTATATCGGGCTCCAACAGAGCACGATCCTCTTTGGCACCGCCAAAGCTGTTAGGCTCATAGTAAGCCTTATCGTCAAGCTCATACATTCCGTTATTCATCGCGCCGCCCACGACGTAAGTATTGACCTCACTTACCGGACGATTAACATCTAGCTGCGCGTAGTGTGTGCCGATACGATATCTTTGAGCATCGGGGTAGCTAAATATCCTTGCTTGCAGCATCTTGTCGGGACTAAAGCTGATACCAGGCACTATATTTGACGGGCTAAATGCAGCCTGCTCAACTTCATTGAAATAATTTTTCGGATTTTCGTTTAGCGTCATGACGCCCACGTCGATGAGTGGGAACTCCTTATGAGACCAAGTTTTGGTTAGATCAAAGGGGTTAAATTTGACCTCTTTTGCCTGCTGTAGAGTCATTATTTGAATTTTAAAATCCCAGCTTGGAAAGTCGCCCTTTTCTATACTCTCAAAAAGGTCGCGTTGATTGCTCTCTCGATCTTTTGCAATGATTTGTGAGGCTTGAGCGTTGGTTAAATTTTTAATGCCTTGGCGGGTTTTGAAGTGAAATTTAACCCAAAATCTTTCATTTTTGTCATTTATAAGGCTGTAGGTATGGCTGCCAAATCCGTGCATATGACGGTAGCTGGCCGGAATACCGCGGTCACTCATCAGGATGGTTACTTGATGCATACTCTCGGGGCTTAAGCTCCAAAAGTCCCATGCTGCCTCATTTGAACGGAGATGTGTGCGAGGATCACGCTTTTGCGTGTGGATAAAATCCGGGAATTTATACGGGTCTTTTACAAAAAAGACGGGAGTGTTGTTTCCGACCAAGTCCCAGTTGCCCTCTTTGGTGTAAAATTTAATCGCAAAGCCCCTTACGTCGCGCTCAGCATCAGCTGCTCCAGCCTCACCGGCAACGGTAGAAAATCTCAAAAGTAGCTTTGTTTTCTCGCCTTTTTGCAATACCTTGGCTTTAGTATATCGTGAGATATCCTGCGTTATCTCCAATGTTCCGTATGCAGCGCTACCTTTTGCGTGAACGGCGCGCTCAGGGATGCGCTCTCTGTTTTGATGAGCTAGTTTTTCAAGTAGCTGATAATCTTGTAACATTATACCGCCGCGGCTGCCTGCGGTAAGGGAGTTTTGGTTATCCGCGATAGGATTACCCGAAGTAGTGGTTAGTTTTTTCATATTTATTCCTTTCTAATAAATTTTGTTTGTAATTATACATATATAAATTAAAATATTCATTAAATAATAAAAATTATTAATAAAAGTTTAGCCTTTGAATTTGTAATATTTTAAAATTTTATATTTCTAACCTATTTTTAACATTATTTTATAAATTATGAGATCTGCTATATATAAATTTATCTCATATTAATATAAGAACCATGATATTTCGCGATCTTATATAAATATAGATGCTATATACAAAATACAAGGTAGTGATAACTTAAAGGTAGGATTGCGATGATCAAGATATTAAAGAGAAACGACAAATTTAAAATCATTAAAATTTTATAAAATTTTGCCAAATACGTAGCGATCATAACCAAAATCTCTACGAAATTTTACTCATTGGCAGACGCGGTATCTGCAGCCTTGGATCTCGCTTGCCCTAGCTGCTTAGACGCATCGCGCCTTAAAATTTTATCATACTCCTCCACTCTTATCACCTTGCCCTCATACTCTATTTTAAGATCAAATTCCAAGCCTTTTAAGTGCGAATATCTAAAAAATTTATCCAGATCAAAGCCGCTCGCGCCATTAAGCTCATCGCCGCAGAGCGCGGAATAGCGCTTTATAAGCGTATCGTAGATACCAAGTAGCGCCGTATTTGGTGTTACTGAGCCGCATCTATTAAGATCGGGCAGCGAACCTCTGTTAAACCCGATTGCACCTTTTTCCCAATCCTTTGAGCGCTCCGTCATAATAAACCTAACTATATCATAATTAAAGCTATCCAACCAGCTCCAATCCAAAATAATCTCATCGTAACAATAATCATCCATATGCTCTAGGTATATTTTCTTATACTTCCTCAACGTATCCAAATCCTTACGGCAGTCATCGTATTTTTTTCGAATACGCTCATCGCCCGGAAGCCCTGCTAAATCGTATTTAAGTAGCAGATTTAGCATACTCGCGTCATATCGTTGCGGCAGCATCTGATAGATGGAGCAGTTCGGCTGTCGCTCATCTTTGCGGTGTTTGAGCGTAAAAGCAATACAATGATCGTCCGTCCAAGCGGTAATCTCAGGTCTTACACCGCTGCTAAGCATAAGCTCCGTCATCTGCAAAAATCCACCCGCCACGGCATAATAGAGCGGATCGGATACCGCACTAGTACCTTCACTTTTAGGCGTTATGGAATATGTCTTTACCTGTGCGTCGCTAGTAACAACCAAATAGGAGTCACCGTATCCAGGGTCTGTAAGCCACGGACGAACATATTTAACGCTAGAAAAGCTAGCTCCGTGCTTGAGTAGAACTTCCGCGGCGGCGGTAGAGTTATTTTCGATAGCATAGCTCAGCGCCGAATGAGAAAAATCGTCCGTGCGGTTGATATCCGCTCCGTGATATATCAGCTCCTCGGTAGTGTTTGCATCGTTGTAAAAGCTAGAATACATTATCGCCGTTATGCCAAAATGCAGCGGATCGCCCGCAGTGATGCGCTGCTCTCGCATAAATGCCAGAATACGCGCAGTGTCCTTGGAGCGCAAAAGCTTGCGGAAATATTCCATCCGCTCATCGCCCTGCACTACGCGCTCGTCCAAATCTAACTCGGTGCCCAGCCTTTCGTACCGGTACCTCGCTTTTGCGGCGCGATCCTCGTCCGTTAGCGGCCGATTGGAGGAATTGCCGGAGGTCGCGATGCGGCTTGCCGTGGAATTTTGCGCGGGCTGAGTTTTGGATCTATCCATAAACGCACTGCCTGCGATCAGACAAAATACGCCCGCCGTAACAACCAAGCACGCTATGATGAGCTTGGATTTTATCTCTTTCAAAGCAACCTCCGCAAATAAAATGACAAATACTACCGAGTGTGAGCTTAGCCGAATATAAACGGGCGGAATTTCGCAAGGCAATTTCGCTTGGGCGGAATTCGCAGGGCGAGGTTTAAGAGAGTTTAGGCGCGAAATTTGACCTTCGAAATTTTACCGATAGAATTCCGCATAGAAATATCGCAGAGGCGAAATTCTACCGACGAAATTTTATTCCAGCGACAGGCGGTTAGAATTTCAACAAGCGCTTCTACGCATAAAATTTAGCGCTAAAATTACGCCGTATTTGCACTCGGTATCGCTACGAAATTTAGTGGCGGCTACCATAAAATATTGAAATTTTAGTTTTAAATTTACCGCCCCTTCGCATATCCTCCTAGATAAAAACCGTATAGTCCTTTTTAATATAGTCTATATTTATATTTTTCTGTAGAAAATACTCTCTAACTTCGTCGTAAATTTCACTGCTATACAAATAAATCAAATAGTAGTGTGCCGATACGACAACGGAATAATATAAATATCCGCCATGCCACGGCTCATCTACTTTTATAAATGGAAAAATTTTAAATCCTTTTATGCCTTTATTTATGCAAAAATACACGACGAATTTTATAAATATATTCGCCACATACATGCAAAGCAAAAATACAAAGAAAAAACCTAACGAGCCGACACAAAATATAACCAACACGATAAAAGATGGGGTTCTAAAATTTTGCGCGGAAAAGTTTTTGCATAATTTATCCTTTTCCACCTTGCACTGCCTTTTAACGACCCCTTTATTTAAAAATTCTATATATTGATCGGTAAATCTTATTTCGCGTTTATTGCGTATCGCGGTAAAGATATATGTAATAACGGCGATTAGTAATATCATTATACAGGCTTCTGAATAATCGTCTACATATATATGCCCAAAATCTACAATATCCCAAATAAAAGATATTAGAAGACCTGATACCTGAAGAAATACAAGAAGATGGGCATAAACAAAAAACTTTTCATAATTTTTGATTACTATCGGATCTTTATCGTAGTTCCTAACGTTAGAATTTTTAAATAAAGTAGTATTGTCTGGATCTAAATTTTGAAATTTTCTACCGCGCTCTGCATTTAAATTGAGATCGTCTGAATTTTTGTCATTAGAATTTAAAGCCTTGGAATTTGTAATATTTAAATCTGAGGCATTGAAATTTGAAGCATTTGAATTTGAGGTATCGGATTCTGGAGTATCAAAATTTAAGGCATCAGAATTTTGAGCACTAAAATCTTCCTGCGAGCCTTGCTCTAAATTTTGACGCCGCTCATTTAGAATTTTCTTTAGCTCTTTGAGCCTTGCTTCGTTCATCCTTATCCCTCACTAGTGATTTCGAAAGTTTGCCTATTTTGCCTTTTGCAGCTTAAGTGGATATTAAATTTACGAAACATAACTTCAATTATATTACAAAATAGCAGAGCACTATCTTTAAATTTTACAAATTATTTTTCTGCGCGATCAAGCTCAATTTGCGCATTTAATTCTCTCTTATCTATGTTTAGACTCCTTTTGAAATATCATAAATTCTTTTCTAACATTATCTATATTAATACTCTTATGTAATAAAAAGTATCTTTTTAATTCCGAATAATCTTTATTAGAATTTATAAAAATATTTATTATGATGCCATCTTTAGAATATATTGCCAAACGATCATATATTTTGTTTGCTTCCAAGCCGCCAATTGTAGTACAAATTAAATTCTTCGGAAGAATGAATATTGTGGCCAACAATATAAATACAACTATAAAGTCTTTAAAAACAAATAAGATCATTGTTATTATAGTAGCAAATATACAGAAATAGAAGAGTTCTTTTGAAATTGGAAAATATTCTGGTGTAGAAGTCCTAGTATCCATATTTTTAGATATCTTAATAATTTCATCTAGATTTATTCGGAAGATTTTTATTCCTTCGACTTCTACCGAAATAAATTTTTCGTTAAAAATTATAAAGCGCCTATTAAATGGTTTATCGCGCTCAATAATTCTAATAAATGGAATAATAGTGCAAAAAATAATGAAAAAATAAGAATCTTCTGATTCGGAAAATTTTTCAATACCAAAATTAGACAATATTCCTGTTTGAGAAAGTATTATGATCAATATTAATATACAAAATTGGCAAAAACCTATTAAAGCACTAAAATCCTTTATTATTAACTCTTTTTTACAATGGGTATTCATATTTATATTGGAATTTCTATCATTAAAATTTCTAGACAATTTTTTAGTTCCAGATTCCGTTTATTTGAATTGGGCATTTTAAGCTTTCGAGATTAAAACTATTCCCAGAGCTCTGCTCCACATTTTGATGCCGTTCGTTTAGAATTTTCTTTAGCTCTTCGAGCCTTGCTTCGTTCATCCTTATCCCTTGCTAGCGATCTTAAGCGATTTCGTATTTTACTTCTTTGTCGCTTGGGATAGTATTAAATTTAAAGCTACTTCGCTCGCCAAACTCAAGCATTTTGGAATTTATCTATCGAGGTAAAATTTATAAAATTGGAAGATAAATTTAAGCGGGAAGGTCCCGCTTAAATTTTTATTTGCCGCAGCCGCATTTGCCTTGAGCGGCAAGCTTGCGGCGGATATAGGCGATTTTGCTTTGAAGCGGAAGGTGCTTAGGGCAGTTGTCCTCGCAGCCTAGCAGCGTCATACAGCCAAATACTCCGTCATCATCGCCGATTAGTTCGTAAAAATCCTCATCGGTTCGCTTATCCAGCGCATCGATCTGAAAACGCGCTATACGGTTGATACCAACGGCGCCGATGAAATCCTTTCGCATTATCGCGGTACCGCAGCTCGCCACGCAGATGCCGCACTCGATGCAGCGATCCAGCTCGAAAACCTCCTGCGCGACCTCAGGCTCGACCTTCTCTTCAAGCTTTGAGATGTCGGTTTCGTGATCGGTGTGGATCCAGCTCTCTACGCGTTTGCTCATCGCGTTCATCCAGTTGCCCGTATCGACGCTGAGGTCTTTTAGCAGCTTGAAAACTGGAAGAGGCATAAGCTCGATCACGCCGTCCGGATAATCCTTGGTAAGTGTGCGGCACGCAAGCTGCGGCTTGCCGTTTACGAGCATACCGCAGCTACCGCAGATACCCGCGCGACAAACGAAGTCGAAGCTTAGCTCGGGGTCAAATTTCTCACGAATCACGTTAAGCGCGATAAATAGCGTCATGCCGTCGGTTTCTTCGATCTCGTAAGTAGCGAAGTGCGGCTTTGAAATTTTGCTTAGCGGATTATACTTAAATGCCTTTATTGTTATTTTTCTACTCATATCCTATACCTGCTCTTTCGTTAGGTGCTTTGTATTTTGGCTGCAATTCATAATGCATCAATGCCTCTTGAATTTCATATCTGCCCTTACCCTCGGCTTGCATTTTCTCGCGAATTTCATCGACCTCTTTTTGGCGCACGGCGCTGTCCGGATGCTCGATGATATTGCCTTTGGCGCCGTATCCGCGGAATGCAGGCGGCATCTCCATCTTCATAATATCAAGCGGCTCATAGCTTAGAGTAGGCATAGTATCGCCCTCTTTCCAGTTTGCAAGCGTTCGTTTTAGCCAGTTTAGATCGTCGCGTTTCGGATAATCCTCGCGGAAGTGCGCGCCGCGGCTTTCTGTGCGATCAAGCGCGCCCTTGGCGATACAAAGCGCAAGCTTTAGCATCTTCGGCACACGGTAAGCCTCCTCAAGCTCCGGATTTCCGAAAAGCTCTTTATTGCTTACTTTGACATCTAAGGACTGCTTGTAAAGCTCCTCAAGCTCTTTTACGGCTTTGGCTAGCCCATCGCCGGTGCGGAAGATCGCGCAGTGCTCCCACATAACGTCTTTCATCTTGTTTTTGATCTCGAATACGTTAAATTTACCCTCTTTTTCAAGCAGGCTTTTAATGTAATTTTTCTCTTTATCTACGAATTTTTCGATATCATGTGTATTGATATCGACGTCGTGTCCTTGACAATACTCCGCAAAATACTCGCCCACGATCATTCCCGCGACGACGGTTTCGGCGACGGAATTTCCGCCCAAGCGGTTAAAGCCGTGCATATCCCAGCATGCAGCCTCGCCCGCGCTGAAAAGCCCGGCTAGCGTTGGGCTCTCGCCCGTAGCTTTTGTTTTGATGCCACCCATTGAGTAGTGCTGCATAGGAAGGATCGGAGCCCAACCTTTACCGCGCTTCCTGCCCTGCTCGTCGGTTATTACTTCGGTGTCGGCAGGATCGATGCCGTTGAAAATTTCGCAAATTTCTTGTACGTCGCGTAAATTTTTCTCGATATGCTCGCGTCCGAGGATCGATATATCAAGCCAAACATGCTCGCCGTAAGGGCTTTTGACACCCTTGCCTTTTCTTATATGCTCCATTATGCGGCGGCTTACGACGTCGCGGCTAGCAAGCTCCTTTTTCTCAGGCTCATAATCCGGCATAAAGCGGTAGCCGTCCACGTCGCGTAAAATTCCACCGTCGCCGCGGCAGCCCTCGGTAAGTAAAATTCCGCTCGGAACGATAGGCGTCGGGTGGAACTGCACCGCTTCCATATTTCCAAGCTGCGCTACGCCGGTCTCAAGCGCGATAGCAGCACCTATACCCTCGCAAACTACGGCGTTTGTAGTGTGTTTATACACTCTGCCGTAGCCGCCGGTAGCGATCAGCGTGCCCTTTGAGACGTATGCGATCAGCTCACCGGTAACCAAATCGCGCACGATTGCGCCGTAGCAGCGGTTATTTGCATGAATTAGCGCGATCGCTTCCTTGCGGTCGTGAATATCGACGTTGTGCTTTAGCGCTTCATTTGCAACGGCAAAAAGCATCGTATGTCCCGTAGCATCGGCGGTATAGCAGGTTCGCCATTTTTTCGTACCGCCGAAGTCGCGGCTGTGGATAAGCCCGTGAACCTCATCTTTTTCGGTGATCGTGGTTTTTTGAGCGTTGATAATAGCGCTTCGCTCACCTCTAGTAATCCTGGTCCAAGGAACGCCCCAACCCGCAAGCTCGCGGATCGCTTTAGGCGCCGTTTGTGCAAACATCCTAGCGACATCCTGATCACAGCCCCAGTCGCTTCCTTTTACGGTATCGGCAAAGTGCACGTCCTCGTTGTCGCCCTCGCTCATTTTGGAATTTCCCAGAGACGCCTGCATGCCGCCTTGAGCTGCCGCAGAGTGCGAGCGCTTAACGGGGATCAGACTCAAAACGATGGTGCTAAGCCCCTTCTCGCCGGTAGCGATCGCAGCTCTTAAGCCCGCCAAACCGCCGCCAATAACTAAAGAATCGCAATATATTACATTCATTCTAAACTCCCTATTCTAAACTTAACCATTTGAAATCGGCGATTATCGAAAGCAAGAAAAATGCACCCCAAACGATGAAAACCGCCTTTTTAATGAAGGCTCTTTTTCTTTGAATTTCAGCCTTCGTGCCGTCTATGCTGATCCATTTCATATAAAGTCTATAAATTCCGATGCTAGCGTGAGTTACTACGAATACCAATAAAACGAAATAAAATAGGTGAAGCTGTCCGAAGCGCGCGATAGCAAGATCTGCAGTAATTTTCGGACCGAATACGATCATTAAAATATGAGCCGCCGCAAAGAAGAATAGGAAAAACCCCGTCCAAAACTGAAACCACCAAAGCGTCGTGTCGCAATGCTTCATTCGCATTTTATGCGCTTTAAACGCTCTGTAAGCGGCGTAGTTAGCCGGAAATTTTCTCATCGCCAAAAATGCGTGAATCACGAAAATCACGAAAATTACAAAAGCGACGATGTTTGTAACGAAATAAATTCCGCCCGGTTCGGCGAAATGCACGACGCCCTCAAACGCGCCCTTACCGATCAAAATCGTGCCGGTAAATATCATATGACACAGCATGAAACAGGCCAAAATCAGCCCGCTGATGCTTTGCGCCACGTCTTGCAAAGCCATAATGCGGCTTTTTTTGCCGTCTATGGATCTGCCCGTAAAGCCTTCAATGCGACCTAGCATAGGTTCTCCTTAAAAAAGATGATTATAAATCCCCGCTAAACGAAAATTTACATTTTTGTAAAGAGATTATATTACTTTTTAACTTTAGATTAATTTAATTTCTGCAAATTAGTTTTTTCTTCAAAGACTGCTTTAAGAAAACTGCTATCAAAAACATCACCAAAGATAAAATTTGCCCCATCGATAAATTTAAAAATATAAACCCAAGCCCATCGTCCGGTTCTCTAAAAAATTCTACGAAAAATCTAAACGCCGTGTATAGTATCGCATACAGACATATCAGCTCGCCGTTAAATTTCTTAAATTTACGGTAGAAAAATAAAATCGCAAAAATAACGAGCCCTTCCAAAATCGCTTCGTAAAGCTGGCTTGGGTGACGCAACGTACCGCCCACTAAGATCCCCCACGGCTCGCTCGTCTCGCGCCCGAAAAGCTCCTGATTTAAAAAATTTCCCACGCGTCCGAAAAAATACCCAAGCGGCACGCTAAGTGCCACGAGATCGAGCAGCGCCCACATATCGGTTTTAAATTTTTTGCAAAACCAAACCGTCGCGATCACGAATCCGACGACTGCGCCGTGATAGCTCATGCCGCGGATACCCACGAACTCGCCGTTATGAAAGGGGTTGAAAATTTGCCACGGATGGCTGAAATACCACGCCGCCTCGCCCGAATAGATCGCGATGTATCCCAGCCGCGCGCCCAAAATGACGCCAACCTCGACCCAGATAAAGTAGCGATCAAGCATCTTATCGCTAAAGTCAAGGCCGTCTCTTTTTACAAAATACTTTGCCATAAATAGCGCCGTAAGTAGCGCCAAAACATACATAATGCCGTACCAGTGCACGTTTATACCAAACGCGCTGAATGCCACGGGATCAAAGTGAGCGTAAATTTCGTTCCAGTAATTCAAATTTTTCCTTTGTTTTAAATTTTAAAATTTAACGGCGCGCATCGGACGCTGCGTGACGCATGCTCGGCAAAAGACGCAAAGCGGCGCAAGTGCTAGGCGCCAAACCTAGTTTTCGAACGCTCGATCGCACGCGCGAAACACGTAAGACGCGAATCCTAGCGATAGCGTCAAACGATGCACAGACCACCTCGCATGAAATTTCAAGCGACGACGCCAGATCGGACGCAAGGCGCCTCACGTAAAATTCCAAATGACTATGCCAGACGACATACAAAGCGACACACAAAACGCCAAAGCGCAAAACGACGCGACGCGGACAAAGCACGCAGCACCCTAATGCAGGCGGCGCAAAACGAGAGCACTGAACGCCGAGCAAAACTCGCAGTGCGCGCAAAACAAACATCAGGCGGCACATATGCAAAATACCGAATGCTGCGCAGAATTCAAAACGACGCGCGATATGACGAATGCCGACGCACAAAACCGCAAGACAGGCACTTTACATCCGCACAGATAACGCAGATAAATTTCGCCCGTCTCGCTTAGCTTTTCGCGCCGCAGGAGCTGTATAAGCCGTAGCGCAAGGAATTTCGAAAGCAAGCTTTAAATTCTATCTCTACGCAGCACTTCTCCGTGTCGAACACGCAAAAAAATACCGAGCGCGCGTTCTAAATTCTAAATTCTAAGCCCTAGCGTCTCTTTCACCACTCGGCAAAAATCCGCCAAAAACCACCCGAGCGCCTTGTAGTAGCTGCTTTTGGCGTTTATCTGCACGTGCGTAGCAAGCGCGGAAAAGCTCGGAATGATAAATTGCGCCAGATATAGCGTCAAAATTTTATGCGATTTCGCGTCCGTGTTTTGCTTAAAGATCATAGCAAGCAGCGCTAGCATATTGGCTGCGTGAGCGCTTTTAAGCTCTGCAAAAGGCTTTTTAAAGCGGCATTTTTCATAAAACAGCTCCACTTCGCTTTCGCTTATGAGCTTGAAAAAGTCCATCTCAAACGCCTCTTTTAGCGCCTCAAAATCGCGCTCTAGCGCCGCATAGTCCTCACTCTGCACCTTTTGCCAAAGCTCATGGCCGTTTTTGTTCTCGATATTTTTATTTACAATGATCCAGTTTTTGCCCAAGCTGCGCAACTTCTGCTCATCTATCACGCCCTTAAAATTCGTCGCAAAGATTATGCAGATCACCGAGTATAGCTCGCCTAATTTCATCTTTTTCCTTTAAATTTAATCAAATTTCGCTTGCCTTTTTTAGCTTTTCGATGCCGAATTTTTCCCAAATCCTGCTTAAAGATCGATCCAGGCTCTGCTGCTTTTTATCGATCTCGCCAAAAAGCAGCGAGCTGCCCGATCTGCCGCCGAAATTTGAAAGATTTAGCGCTACGTGGATTATCTGCGCGCCTTTTTTCACGTCGCAGAGCTTAAACAGCTCAAGCGCGGTCTCGCTCAGCAAATTTAAGCTAAACGCCCTATCCCGGCTGATCTGGTGCGAAAACTCCTCGCGCGATTTGTAGCGGATCTTTAGATCATACGTCGCGGGCTTTAGGCCTCTGGCGAGCACTTCGCCCGCCAAATGGCGCGCCAAAATTAAAATTTTACGCCGCAGCTCGTTCCGATCGGCGCACGGCGCGAAGCTGCGCCCAAAGCCGATACTCTTGCGCTCGCGCTTTGAGACGACCTCGCCCTCATCCTCGCCGCTAAGGGCTGCAAAAATTTTCCTGCCGTTTGCACCCATCTTTTCAAAAATTTCTCTGTGCCCTAGCGCGTCGCCGAAGCTTACGATGCCGTATTTGCCAAGCGTTTTTTGCGCTGCCTTGCCGATGCCCGGGAATTTTGCCACAGGCACGGCGGATAGCTCGCGCGCGATTTGCGATTTTAAAATTTGCCGCACGCCGAAGGGCTTAGCAAGGCTAGTAGCGAGCTTTGCGATAAGTTTTGCTTCGCTAAGACCTACGCTGCACGGAAGGCTAAAGCGGCGCATAATCTCGCTTTGCAAAAACGCAGCAAAGCCCAGCGCGTCCGCGTCGTAAGCCGTGCCGCGTAAATTTAGAAAAAACTCGTCGATGCTAAATTTTTCGATCTCGGGCGTAAAGCTTAGTAAAAACTCATAAATTTCGCGTGAAATTTTTCGGTATTCGCCGTGCTGCGCGCGCACCAAAATGAGCTGTGGGCAGAGTCCGAGCGCGATTTTAACGGGCTGCGCCGAATGCACGCCGTCCGCTCTGGCCTCATAGCTCGCGCTTAAAATCACGCTACCAAGCTCGCTATTGCCGCCGAAAATCTCCTCGTCGCCGCCTCCGACGACTGCGATCTTTTTACCCGCAAGCGCGGGATCAGCAAGCCTCGCAACCGAGACGAAGAAGCTGTCCAAATCGATATGAGCTATCAAACTATGTCGATCCCGAATCCGCTAAGCCCCGCGTAGTCTTTCGGCTCGCTCTTGCTTAAAATTTTGATTTTTTTCACGCCCAGATGCGCTAAAATTTGCGCTCCGATGCCGAAGCTCTTAAAATCAGCGCGATTTTGCGCGGATTTTAGCATCAAAAGCACGCCGCCTTCATTGCGCAAAACGTCCAGATCGCGCATGAAATCGTTAAATTTCGCATCGCTTAAAAATTCCAGATCGCTTGAAATTTTATGAAATTTCACGTTCGTCTGCGCGCCCTTTTCTGGCTCGCCGAAAATATAGGCGCGGTGCTCGTTGCCCTCGTGATCGCTCACGTCGTAAAATTTCGCCGCCTCACCGCACAGCAGAGCGCTTTTGGGCTCGCTAAATTTAACGAGAGTTTCGTGTTTTAGGCGATACTGCACGATCTGCGCGACCGAGATCATATTGATGCCGTGCTGTGCGCAGAATTTCTCCAGATCGTCCCTGCGCGCCATATCGCCGTCGTCTTTGACAATCTCGCAGATCACGGCGCTTTGCGAAAGCCCAGCCAAGCGGCACAGATCCGTAGAGCCCTCGGTATGCCCCGTGCGGGCGAGCACGCCGCCGCTTTTAGCAATGAGCGGGAAGATATGTCCCGGGCGGACGAAATCATCCGCGCGAGCGCCCACGCGCGACATCAGCTCGATCGTCATATTGCGCTCATACGCGCTTACGCCCGTCTTGGCGTCCTTCGCGTCGATCGTGACGGTAAAGGCGGTCTCGTGGCTCGAAGTGTTTTTATCGACCATCAAATTTAGATCTAGCTGCTGTGCGATCTGCGGGCTGAGCGCCACGCACAGCACTCCGCGAGCGTGCGTGATCGCAAAATTTACCTTCTCCGCGCTGCTAAATGTGCTCGCAAACACCAAATCGCCCTCGTTCTCGCGATCGACGTCATCGACCATAACGAGCATTTTGCCGTTTTTCAGATCCTCGATCGCTTGCTCTACGTTAACCATTATCGCTCCTTTAAATTTAATTCTACAAATGCCGCCTTGAGCTTCTCAAAAAGCGGAGCGAACGAAACTCCGTTTACGCGGACGTTTGCTATCGTCGTGATGAAATTCGTATCGCGCTGCCACCGAGGCACGAGATGATAGTGCACGTGCTCGGCGATACCAGCACCCGCGGCAGCGCCTAGGTTCATGCCGATATTTACGCCGCCTGCGCCCAGAGTGCGCTTTAAAATCCCCACTCCGGCGCGCACGTAGCGGCTCATCTCCGCCCACGCATCGTCGCTAAGGCACTCGATATTATCGACGTGCTCGTAGGGTATCACCATAAACGCGCCCGGGCTGTAAGGGTAGAGGTTCATCACCCCGAAGCAGTGCTGCGCGCGAAAAAGCACGCCGTTGCGATCGTCGAACGCCGCATCCGCCGCCGCATCGCAGAAGGGACAGCCGCTTCTTTTTTCGGTAAAATACTCGCTTCGCCAAGGGGCGCAAAGATAATCCATCTCTTTTCCTTTCCGAAATTCCAAAATTCTATGGAATTTTAAAATTTGCGTTTCGCAAAATTCTATGAAATTTGGAATTTAAAACTTCTAAATTTCATAGAATTTTAAATTTACGCGGTCCGCGCTTGCTCGCACGATGCGAAGCTATGCACGTGGCAGGCGCGACATGCTTTGCAATCGCGGGGCGCTTCGGCACAATACGCACTCTGCGGATCAAAGCCCGCGGCGGGCGTTAGCGCGCATTTGGCGGACACTCATCGCGCGGCAAACATAGCGCCTATCCGCACCGTAGCCGTTTGCGCGGCGCATTATAACAAAACTTTGACGCACTCACAGGCGCGGTACGCAGTGCCAAACCTGCACCGCAATCACCATCGCAACACGCGGTAAAATTTAACGCGGCGCGAGCACGGCGCAGTCGTAATACAGCCGAAGTTCAATAGCGGCGTATCGCAGACGAGGCGGCTTAGATCGCGAGCTGCGATTAAATTTACGGCGCCGTATATAATCGCCGAGACCGGGCTTGCGTAAGCGTACGACATGCGGGGCATTACGCAAACGCGCAATCCTAAGCAGTCAAATTCCACAAGCGCAAACCTGCCTGCGCGAAGCTATGCAAAGCGCAAATTTAAACCTCACTCCGCAGCCGCTCGTGCAGCGCACACGATAATGAACTCACGACGCTAAAGCGTAGCGTGAACGCTTACGCAGCGCGCGATATTAGATCGCGTCGCAACCGCTAAATTTAAAGAACTGCTAAATTTTAAAGTCCGTCGAATTCTACGAATTTTAAAATTTACCGCCTTAAAATTTCACTCCCTTCGCTAAATTTAACTTCTCGTTCCGATCAGTCTTGCGCGATCAAACAAGCGAGTTTAAATTTAGCCGCCCGCGCCGAGCTTTATCTCGCGCAGTGCCGCGCCGACGTCATTTTGGCGCATAAAATGCTCACCGATCAAAAACGCATCGACGCCCGCCTCGTGCAAGCTTAAAAGCTGCTCGTGCGAGTGCAGGCCGCTTTCGGCTACGATGATCTTGCCGTTTGGAATTAGCGGGATCAGCCGCTCGCTCAGGCTCGTATCGACCTCGAAAGTCTCTAAATTTCGATGGTTGATGCCGATAATACCCGCACCTGCGAAGATCGCCTTTTTAAGATCTTCCTTATCGTGGATCTCGCACAGCGCCCGAAGCCCCAGCCTGCGGGCAAACTCGAGCAGCTCTCTTAGCTGTTTGCCTTCCAGAGCTTTGGCGATCAGCAGGATAAAATCCGCGCCGTAAACCAGCGCCTCGAGGATCTGATAGCGATCTATGATGAAATCCTTGCGCAAGATGGGCGTGCGAGTGTAGCGGCGTATCTGCGGGATAAACTCCAAATCGCCTCTGAAATAATGCGGCTCGGTAAGCACCGAAAAGGCGCTCGCACCTGCATTTTCGTACTCCACCGCAAGGCTTAGCGGCTCAAAATCCTCGCGGATGATCCCCTTGCTCGGGCTTGCCTTTTTGATCTCGGCGATAATGCGAAGCGGATCCTTCTCATCGCTTCTAAGCGCGCTTATGACGTCGCGCGGCTCGTAGGGATTGGCGCTTAGCGAGCGGCCGAGCAGATCCTCGGGCAGTCTTTCTTTACGAAGCGCCAGATCCTCGCGAGTGCGTTTTAAAATTTCATCCAAAATCATCGCTACTGCTTTGGTGTCTGGATTTTAGAGCCGGTGGGCTCTTTCGACGTAGAATTTTGCTCTGGCATAAAATCCTGCCTCGATACGGAATTTTGTCTTGACGAGGCAGAATTCTGCGCGGCGGAATTTATAGACGTCGCAAAATTTTCAGAAGCCGCGGAATTTGGTGTCTGGTTTTGAACCATGGAATTTACAGACCCAGCAGAATTTTGCGAAGCGGAGTCTTTTGGCGTTAAATCACGCGTTGCAGCGGAGCTCGGACGTGCGGAATCTAACGCAGAGCTTTCGGGCGCCGTAGATTTTATGGAATTAGGCGAAGGGGTTTTTGTTGCCGGGCTTTGCGGCGCCTGATCTTTCGGCGCGGAGCCTTTTATCGTAGCGGGGTTTTGCGATATAGAATTCTGCGGCGCTACGCCTGTGCCAGCGGCGCACGCATCGATCGCCTCCAAATGCTCTTTGCCTTCGGGGGAATTAAAAAATTCTGCGTCTTTGATCTTAGCCATTTCATTTTTAGCCTTGTCGCACTCGCCAAGCTTGTAGTATCCCCAAGCAAGCGAGTCTAGATAATACGGTGAGCCAGGGTCTTTTTGCAGGGCGCGGCGGACGAGCTCGATGCCCTTGCGAACGTCCAAATCGTGATCTATTAAGATGTAGCCGTAGTAGTTTAGGTGCACGGGGTCTTTAAGCTGCGGCGCGATATTTTCAAATTTTGCCACTACGCTAGACAGGGTTTTAGCGTCCACGCTTTTGCCCGCACTTTCATATTCGTAGATCGCCTCGATCGCCAAAAAGTCGTAATTTTTGGTCTTCATAAACTCATCGCGCGCCATTTTAATCGCGGTTTTATAGTCTTTCTTATGCGCGTAGGCGTCGATTAGAAGCTCGCGCTTGTAGTCGTATTTTTTCAAAAGCTCGATTATTTTATCAAAGTCATTTGAGTAGTAATAAATCGCTATCATATCGTCTAAGAATTTATTATCCCCCTTGGCTTCATACAGCGCTTCATCGATCTTAGCGACATCCAAATAGCGTTTATTCGCGCGATACACATCAGCTAGCAGCTCGCACGCCATACCCTGGGCGCAGCCGTAGATGCGCCTGTGCGTCTCGATGATGCGGATCGCTCCGTCCGAATCATTGAGTTTATTTAGCAGCACGTCGCATAATCTGATGAGATTTTCGTCAGTTTTGTCTAGCTCATAGGCTTTTTCAAAGTAGGTTTTGGCTAAAGTAAAATTCTCCATCGCATAATATGTCGCCGCCAAGATCGCGTAACTACGCGAAACTGGATCTACGGTGACTAGCTTAAGAGCAGCGGTATTAGCGTTTAGATTATCTTTAATGCCTAAGTAGTAGCCGATCTTTACTCGCAGATACTCAGAGTCTGAGCTTAGGCTCTTTTCGCCGAGCTTTAAATAACGCGCCGTATTTTTGCGATCTTTGATCGCAAAAGCAGTCTTTAGCGCTTCTAGCAGATAAACGGACGAGCCCGTTTTATTGTATGCCTTTTCGTATAAAAACATCGATGCGACTGGATCTTTATGCAGTAGCTCCAAAGCTGTAAGCAAATCGAAATTTAGCTCGGCGTCTTCTTGCGCTCGCATCGCGTGATTTAGCTTTTCTTTGGTTATACTTTTAGCGCTTACACCGCGATTTATCAAGCTCTTTTTAATTGCATCTTTTGCACCGTTTTTTGTGCCAATGCTGGAATTATGATCAGACGCCTTTTTATCCGTAACGGACTGCTTCGCTACTGCAGCATTCGCCCCCCTCTCCGCGCTTAGATACTGCGGCGCTAAAATCATCGCCGCGATTAAAATTCCGCTTAAAACCTTACCCCGATACATTCTTCCTCCAATTCTTTAGTATGCGTTTTAAAATATTCCCAAAACGGGAAGCTACGACACTGCTTCGGACGCAGCTCGTAAATCCCGCAGTTGCGCTGCGCTTCGTCAAAAAATACGCACGCTAAGCCGCCTTCAAAGGGCTTTTCTTTTACGCTAAATTTAGCGCCTATTTTTTGTAAATAAATTTCTTTAAGCCTTGCAGGCGAAATTTTAAATTTTACCGCTAGCGCCGCAATCTCGCTCTCATCTATCCAGATATAGCCGCTCTCTCCAGTGCAGCACTTACCACCGCAGCGCTCGCACGCGCTCGCATCAAAGCTAAAGCCAAACTCACTCATAATCCACGCTCGTTAAATCCGCGCTTTTATAGATCGCGTGGGCTTGTGCGGTGCGCCTTCCGTGCGCGCTAGCATAGATCGGAAGGACGATCTCACAGGGCGAGCGCGAGTTTTTACGAGCCTGCAAAAGCGCGAGCTTAGCGGGCTTTGAAATGTCGGGATAGACAAAACCAAGCCTCGTCAAATTTAGCCTAAACTCACCCAAAAGCTCGCAAATTTTAGCTAGCTTGCCCGCCTCGTAGCAAAAAATAAGCGTACCGCCAGGCTTAAGATGAGCATTCGCAGATCGCACGAAATCCCGTAGGCTGAGGCTTGCTGCGCTCTTACTAAGCGCCATGTGAGGCTCTTTGCTAAGCGAAATGCGCTCTCGATAAAAGGGCGGATTTGAGACGATAAAGTCAAAACGCTTCTCGCTTTTAAACTCCGCGAAATCCGCGTGCAAAATCTCGGCAGGTAGATCGTTTTGCAAAGAATTCAGCCTTAAGATTTCTAAATTTCGCTCTTGAATTTCTAGCAAGCTTAGATTGATGCTTTTAAAATCGCGCTTTAGCAAAAGCCCTAAAATTCCACATCCTGCGCCCACATCCAGCACGTCGCCGTATATCGCTCGTGGATTTAGCGCGCCTTTGGGGCTACGATCATCGCAAGCGGCAAACCCGCCGTCACGCAAGCACTCCGCAGTAAAATCCTCGCGTGCTTTGGCGCCTTCAAATTTGCTCGCGAAATCTTTATCGTGCGTCTTTTGAGATTCTAAAGACTGCGCGATTTGCTCGTCACAAAATTTAAAATTTTCACCGCTTGCGATATCAGGCTTTAAAGTATGCCAGGCTTCGTCGCTTTGAAAATCGGAATTTTTGCAGCGCTCGCTTTGAAATTTCTCCTGAAATTCCGCTTGAAATTCCATTTTAAATTCCGCCTGAAGTTCAGCGCAACCCTTACCTCCAAAATCGCGATCGTTCTCCGTGCTATGGTTAGCGGCATACGACTCTTCTTTTCTAAAAGCGCAATCCTCGGCGCAAAATTCCGCTTCGTCGCCTGCGTAATCCGCGGCGCAGAATTTTGCATTAAAGCCTCCATCTGTCGCGCCTTTAAATTCCGCGCCACAGCCCAGCGCCCAAGAGCTATCTTGCGATGCTGCGTCAGCCTTGCGCACGCCTGAGCTTCTTATAAAATTCCACAAAAAAATCGTATCGCTCGTGTAGCGATAGCCCTTTTTTGGCTGATAAAGCCTCATCTGCGGATGTTTTTGATGATGGTATGGGCGTGATTTATCGCCACTACGATCGATCCGCCGCTTCTGCTGATGATATCTCCGCCGACGTAAAGCCCACTAGTGGCAGTTTGAAGATTTTCATCCACGATCGGCACGCCGTTTTCATCGTAAGCGATGCCGCATTTTTTAAGAAAATCAATCGGGCTCGTGCCGCCGATCGCGTATATCACGCGGTCAAACACGAGCTCGGTGCCATCATCAAATTTTACCAGCACCTTGCCGTTTTCATTCTCAAGAGCCTCTATATCGATGCCTAAGCGCAAGATGATGTTGCCGTATTTGGTCTCGCGCATTACGTCGCTTTCGTTCGTCTCGTTTAGACGGGTAAATTTAGGCTTGCGATAGCAAAGCGTCACGACATTGGTTTTACATAGCGCTATAGCGTATTCCGCAGCTGAGTTACCGCCTCCAACGACTAGAATTTTTTCATTGATCGTGCATTTATCGAGATTGAAATTTACGCGTTGCGTGATTGAAGGTGGAATTTTATAAGCGGGCTTATTGGGCTTGCCCATCCTGCCAATTGCGACGATGACGTTGCGCGCGCGGTATCCAGCCGAGCTAGTCGTGATATAAAACTCATCTGCGTGCTTTTCGATCTTTTCGACCTCACTTTTGAAATTTGTATCGATTTCGTCGCTATCTAAGAGCTCGTCGAAATAATTTAGCACGCTCTCTTTTGTGCCAGTTTCAAACGAAATAGAGCCGCGAGTCTCGCTGTCAAAGCCCTTATATTCTTTATCGACGCGCTTTTTATCTTTGTAAAACTGCCTAATCGTTTGAGAGTGGTTGTCGCCTTTTTCAAGCAGAAGCACATGCGCAAGCCCGTTTCTTTTGGCTTCTACTACGGAAGCGATGCCGCAAGGACCGCCGCCGATCACCGCCAAGTCGTAAACGTCTATCATAAATTTCCTTTAATCTTTTAAATTTCATACAAAATTATAGTAAAAATTCCATTAAAATCAGTGGAATTTCCTAGCAATTTCGCAGCTTTAATTTAAAATTTTAACGCTTTAAGATGCTTGCTTGACTAAATTTGAAAAGACATAATTTTCTCCGTTTAAATTTTAAATTTCACGGCGCCAATCCGTTTGTAAAAACTAGCGCGGCAGAAGCGGCAGCAAGAGCAGTAAATTTTAAAATTTCACTTTGTCAAGATAGAATTTTGCGAGCTAAGATAAAGCGGCAAGAGCGGTAAAATTCTAAAATTTCACCGCTCCAGCAGAAGTTTTAGTAGAAGCTTTAAGGCTAGTTGAAATTTAGCGTATATTTTATGCTAAAGTTAAATTCCATATCTTTCTCGACCTTTGGAAAGCTACCTTTTGTGCGCTCGACTGCGCTTAATGCGCCCTCATCAAGCGAATCGACATTAGAAGAAGACGTAACGCGAAGACCTTTAACGTCTCCGCTTGCCGTATATGTAAAGTGCACGCCTACGACGCCGATTTTACGCATGCGCTGGGCATTTTTAGGATAATGCGACTGCGCGTAGCGCGAAATGATGGCGAAAATTTTCTTGCCGACATCGCTATTGCTAGGATCTCCGCGGCTCGTGATGGCGTCGCTACCGCCGCCTGCGCTACTGGAGCCCCCGCCCCCGCCGCTACCCAGCGAAATAGGCTTTGTCGGGTCAAATTTTGCCGTTAAATTCCTATCGCTGCTTTGAACTTTATGCTCTTTTTTAGGCTTCGGTTTTTCGATCGGTTTTGGTTTTTCTACCGGCTTTGGCTTAGGCTTTTCGACCGGTTTTGGTTTTTCGACTACAGGCTCTGGTATAGGCTGCGGTTCAGGAATCGGCTCGGGCTCCGGTATTGGCTCTGGCTCAGGTGGAGTTGGTTCCGGTTCGGGCTCGGGCTCCGGCGGAATGGGCTCGGGCTCAGGATCCGGTTCGGACTGATCGGAAGGAGGCGGGATATTGGGTTCATCGGAGATATCGCCCTGCTTGGCCTCATCCATTATGCTATCGATGGAAAAGGCTATCATATCGGGCATGCTAGGCGGCTTCGGTGCCGACGATAAAAGAACAAAAACACCTACAGCGATGATGCAATGCAGCACCAAAGATACAATGAAGCCTATTGCGCTATCTTTATTCATTGCTCTTTTTCGGTCACGATCGCAAATTTTTCATGGCCCGCCTTTTTTAGGACATCCATGATAGAAATGAAAGAGGAAAATTTCGAGTCTTTATCGTTTTTCAATACGACAAGATCGTTTTTATCGAGTGCGGCAATTTTTTTCTCAAGCTCATCCTCGCTTATTGCAATATCGTCTAGATAAATTTTAGATTCGCTATCCACTTTAATGGTAACTTTTTTATCCTCTTGCGGATTTTGCGAGCTTGAAGAAGATGGAAGATTTACCTTGATATGCCCCTGCGCAATGAAAGTCGAGACACTAAGCACGATCGCTAACAGCACCAGCATAATGTCAATGAACGGAACGATATTTAGCCCGTCTCGTCTAGGAATGCTCATTTATTTAACCTCATCGTAGCGGTTTAGAAGCACATCTACCTTGCGAACAAAGCCATTGTAGATGATGAGCGTAGGTACGGCGACGACTAGACCGGTAGCCGTAGCTTTAAGGGCAAGCGAGAGACCTTGCATGATAGCCTTGGTATCGATACCGCTTGCAGTACTCATATCAAAAAATGTGATCATAATGCCGATGACAGTACCTAAAAGACCGATGTACGGAGCATTTGAATAAACAATATAAAGTGTCGTTAAATTTTTTGTCAGAGCCTCTTCATATAGCGCCTTGCTTTTGTAATCGCTCGCCTTAACCTTCGAATAAAAAAGCAGCCTTTCGATAGTAAACCACACGACTAAAAAGCTCATAAATCCGAGGATCGCAAAGATAATGTAATCCACGTAATGCGCCAAAAATTCCATAATGCCCATAAGCTCTCCTTAAAAATTTTAAAAATTTTTATAAATTCAGCAAAGCACCTTGCCAAAAAAATGAGTGATTTTATCAAAAGTAGATTTAATTTTTACTAAAATTTTGATGAGCGATATTTAAATTATATTTTATTATTTAGCTTTATTTAATGATAATAAAGCATTCGGAGATAGAATTCTAATGATTTTAAAATGTCTTGATAATTAATATAAAATAAATGATTAATTTTATATTATTCGCCATTTTTTAATCTCATTATCATTTAGGAGTTTCGTATGAAAAAATTTCATCTGGCTTTGTCTTTGTGCGCAGTTCTTTGCTTAAGCGCACAAGTAGACGAGAAATCAAGCGCTACGGACGTATCCAAAAGCAAAGATTCAAATACGCAAAGCCTGGGCGTAATCGAAGTTACTAGCGATTCTAGCACGCCTAGCACCGTGGATGATATCAAAATCAATACTCGCAACGCTACGCTCATCAAAGATGTATTTCGCGACATCCCAGGCGTTTATGTGGGCGGCACCAACGGCATGAATCAAAAAATTTATATGCGCGGCGTGAGCGATCGCGGTCTAAATATCACGATTGACGGCGCGAAACAAAACGGCAATACCTTTCATCACAACGCCGATTTACTAATCGATCCGGATCTTATCAAAGCCGTAGAGGTCGATGTCGGCGCGCGCTCGGTCGTGAACGGCTCGGGCGCCTTGGGTGGCTCGGTAGCTTTTAAAACTGTGGATGCCAGCGACCTGCTCGAAGAGGGTCAAGATATCGGCGCCAAGCTCAAAGTGGGCTATACGAGCAACAACGAGGGCTATTCGCAAAGCGCAATGCTTTATGGCAGGGTGTTTGATAGCCTAGATATGCTTGCCGCATTCAAGCACTACGGATACGGCTTCGGCGAATCGGGCAACGGCAAGCCTACGGGCGGCGACGGCAACGATATAAATTATTTATTAAAAGCGGGCTATAGCTTTTTGGATTTTCATAAAATTTCGCTATCTACCGAGCATATGCAGTATAAAGGTCTCTATCCGCTGCGACCGGAATTCGGCTCATGGCTAAACGGGCAGCTGGATAACCGCAAATACGAGCGCGATACACACACGATCAAATACACGTATAATCCAAGCGACCTGCTAGAGCTCGACATCACGGGATATTACACCAAGCATCAACGCATCGGATCGACTTCGACGAACGTAAAATGGGGCGTCGAGACCAAGGGCGGCAAAATCGGTGCTAAGAGTAAATTTGAAACGGGCGATCTGGCTCATACGCTGCGCTACGGCTTTGATTACTACCGCTCCGAAAACTACGTTAAGCCCGGCAATCTGCGCCCCGAAAAGGTCGATAATTATAGCTTTTATATCGAGGATGCTATGCGATACGGCGGGCTTACGATAACTCCGGGCATCCGCTACGAAAGGCACGAGTTAAAAACTTACAACGGCAGAGGCGCCAACATCTCTAGCTACAAATATAAATTCGACGAAGTAAGCCCTGCTTTAGCGCTTGATTACGAAATCGGCGCGGGATTTGGAGCATTTGCGAGCTATGCGCGAGTATTTAGAGGACCAGACGTAATGGAGAGTATGATGGCTGCGGGCACGAGCCGCGGCAGGGTACTAGGCTGGCAGGCTAACGAAGATCTAAAAGCCACCACGGGCAACGCCTACGAAATAGGCGGTCGCTACAAAAGCGAGCTGGGGGAGAACTCCTCGGTAAGCTTAACCGCAAAATATTTCAGGACGGAGTATAAAAATTTAATCGTAGATAACAACGCAGCGGGCGGGCGCGTAAATCCGATACTTTATAGAATCAACGCGGGCGGTGCGGACATCGACGGCGTCGAGCTTTATGCAAGATTGATACTTGAAGATCTTAGCTTAGCCGCGGGCTATACTCATCAACATATCAATTACAAAGATCGCGTCGGCAACGGAGCCGGCGGCTACTACACTTCAAACATCATCGGCTACCGCGACTACGGCGATAAATACACCTTCAATGCCGAGTACGCAATCTCTGCGGCGGATCTACTGCTGGGCTATAACTTGCTATTTTTCAACTCCAAAAACGTAGTCGGCGCGGGTAGCGATGAAAAGACGAAAGTGCCTAGCTACGCAGTTCACGATATATATGTCACCTACGCTCCGGATAGCGGACGCTTTAAGGGGCTAGAGATCAACGCGGGCGTTTATAATCTCTTTGATAAAGCCTACGCGTCGCACTCGCAGCGCGAAGCCGATTTTACCGGGGATTCTGATTACATCGACTGGGAGCCGGGACGAAATTTCAAGCTAAGCGTGGCGTATAAATTTTAAAGCTTACGCGAGATGATGGCACGAAATTTCGCGCGCTAAAGCAGCGAAATTTTAAAAATTCAAAGCCCTTGGAATTTCAAAATTCCTAGAGCTTTGGAAATTTGAAATTTTTGGACTTAGAATTTCAAGCTTTTAAATTCTACTAACAGAAATTTTCTCGTAAAATTTTTGCGAATAGCAAAATTCTCATTCGCAATGAAATTCTAGCGTGCAGCGGAATTCCAAAAATTCAAAGCGATATCCGCAGCGCTTCACATCCAAAGTTCGTTTAGAATTTATAAAATTCCTCCCGCTTCAAGCGCCGTCCGTTTACTCTTCATCGTTAAAATTCTGTTTTAAATTTTACTTAAAAGGAGAGCCTTTGTTAAATTCTACTAAAAACGCCATTCGCGGCGCATTTTGGACGAAACCGTTCATAGTTTTAGTGCTGCTTTTGCTGCTGCTAATTCCGCTAAGCTTTATCGATAACCTCACCTACTCGCGCTCCGAAACCAAGCAGCTCGCGCAGGATTCGATCCTCACGCCGGTGGGTGGTGAGCTGCAAATCCAGGGCCTTGCGATCGTAGTGCCCTACGCAGAGATAATCGAAGCGATAGACAAAAGCAACAACGAGCTCGTAAAAAGGCGCGTAGAGAAAAATTTCATCATCGTGCCTAAAAACTACTCCCTCGCGGCGGAGATCGACCCCACCTATCTAAAGCGCGGGATTTTTCGCGTTCCGATATATAACGGCGACTTTGCGCTAAAAGCGGACTTTGAGGCGATAAACTATACCGAGCTCGGTGTCGATCCTACGCGACTAAATTTCGACGAAGCCGTGCTAGTGCTCGGCGTAGGCAATCAAAAATCCTTCACCGCCTCCCCCGCTTTAAGCTTAAACGGCAAGGAGCTTAAGCAATATCACGGCAACACCGAGGCTAAAATTTTCGATCGGAGTTTAATCTACAAGCTCCCCGCTTCCGCGCTGTCGTCTGATTTTAGCATCAGCGGCACGCTTAAAATTCAAGGCGGCGAGGCGCTTCATCTAGCTCCGATCGCGCAAAATAGCCGTTTTGAAATTAGCTCTACTTGGGCATCGCCTAGCTTTGGCGGCGGCTTTATCGCCAAATCGCGCGAGGTAAGCGCTAGCGGCTTTAAAGCTTCGTGGGAGGTTACAGGCTTAGCCGCAGGCATTGCTCCTGCGTGGCTTGCAGATCAAGATGACCGCATCGCTATGACGAACTGGCGCAGCAACGACGATAGAAATGACGCCGTAAGCATCGGCTTCATCGAGCCCGTGAACAACTACTCGCTGATTAAACGCTGCACGGATTACGCTCTGTTATTCTTAGCGGTGCCGTTTTTAGCGATCTTTTTGTGCGAGGTTTACACTCACGAGCGCATCCACCCGATCCAGTATCTACTCATCGGGCTTGAGGACGTCGTTTTCTACCTGCTGGTGCTTTCGCTCTCCGAACACATCGGCTTTGCGATCAGCTACGCTATCTCGGCGATCGCAGTCAGCGCGATAGTATTTTTCTACGCGAGCGCGATTTTCAAAGGCGCGCGCTGGGGCGTTTTCATCACCTGCGTTCAGCTCGTTTCATACGCGATCCTCTACGTCATCTTAAATTCCGAGGACTACGCCCTATTAATGGGAAGCTTGATGATATTCGCGGTGATTTCGCTCGTTATGTATTTTACGCGCAAGCTTGATTGGTACGACACCGCAATCCCAAGCGGCGAGAAAAAACAGGAACAAGAGCCCGAAATTTAGCCTTTAAATTTACCGCTAAATTTAATCGCAACGGCCTCTTAAAATTTTAAAATTTAAGAGGCCTTTTAAATTCAGCTCGGCGCATTTATGCCGCGGCAGGCAAGCCGCAGGGCTAGAGTAAAACGCGCCGCGGCAGATACGGCGCGCATCGTAGTGGCAAACATGGTGCGGTGGCGGCGCGTTTTAAATTTAATTCCGTTGGTGCACCGAGCCGAACGGCGCATTTTAAAATTTAGCCTTGCGAGCGCGAGTATGTCGCGACAAAGACAAAATTGAAAGCGCGCCGTTTTAAATTTTAAAATTTCATCTGCGCCGATTTTTGAGTATAATGAGCGAAAAATTTTAAGGATTTTGTGTGATACTTGCTATTGAGAGCAGCTGCGACGACAGCTCGGTCGCGGTGACGGATGAGCGGAGTTTCGAGCTGAAATTTTACGAAAAAATAAGTCAGGAGGCCGATCACGCCAAATACGGCGGCGTCGTGCCTGAGCTTGCCGCGAGGCTGCATACGGAGGCGCTGCCGCGGATTTTGCAGCGCGCAAAGCCCTATTTTAGCGAGCTTAGCGCCGTCGCAGTGACGAATACCCCGGGGCTTAGCGTGAGCCTGATCGGCGGCGTAAATATGGCAAAAGCGCTCGCGCTCGCGCTAAATTTGCCGCTCATCGGCGTAAATCATCTCATAGGCCACGTCTACTCGCTGTTTTTAGGCAGCGAGGCGCGATTTCCGATGGGCGTTTTGCTCGTTAGCGGCGGGCATACGATGGTTTTGAATATCGGCGCGGCGGGGGATATCGAAATTTTGGCGACCACCGGCGACGACAGCTTCGGCGAGAGCTTCGATAAGGTCGCAAAGATGCTAGGTCTTGGTTATCCGGGCGGCGCGCTCATCGAGGAGCTCGCAAAAGGCGGCGAGCCGCGGTTTGAGCTGCCCGTGCCGCTAAAGGGCGACAGGCGGCTGGAGTATAGCTTTTCGGGGCTTAAAAACGCCGTGCGCGTGCAGATAGAGAAACTAAAAGAGGCGGGCGAGCTAGATGAGCAGGCGATGCGCGATCTGGCGCGCTGCTTTGAGGACGCGGCGTGTGCGCACATACTGGATAAATTGCAGCGGATCTTTGAGCTGCGCCGCTTTGCGCGATTCGGCGTCGTGGGTGGAGCGAGCGCAAACCTGCATCTGCGCGGACTTCTAACGGATCTATGCGAGCGGGCGGGCTGCGAGATACTTTTCGCGCCGATGAAATTTTGCTCCGACAACGCCGCTATGATCGCGCGCGCGGCGATAGAAAAGCTGCGTAAAAAGGAGTTCGTCTCGCCCGCAGAGCTACAGATCGTCCCTCATCTAAATCTGCGCTCGGCGTTTGAGTGAAATTTTAAAATTTACAGATAATCTGCGTCCGCTAGCGGGTTCTCACGCGCTGGACGTTTGAGTAAAATTTTATCTCGCGCTCGCTCACGGTTGGGTTTGGATAAAATTCACTTTGAATTTACACATCGCGTTTCAGGCTCACGCCGCGTTTTGTTAAATTTCTCTCGTGCTCGCACCGCCATCGGTGCGGCTACCCTTGCACGTCCTAGCCGCTTGTAATATCTGCTAAAATTTGATCAGCTTGTTTACCCGTCATTTTTTATCCTTTAATTTAATCATGTAAAAAAGTTACGACTTCATGTTCTTTTGGCAAGAACTTTCTACCGTGTATACCACTTTCTCCATATTCTATCAAAGCTTCATTAAGCACCTTATAGAGCTCATCTAAAGAAATTCCGTCAAGACTAGAATTTATATTTTCTAGCTTATATTTGATAAAAAACGGATTATCGACTAGCATTTTACTGGTAGTTTCGTCGTAAATTCGCCTTATATCAAGCTCGATAACATTACCCTTATAGCATAAAATATAAATCTCCTCACCCGTAAATCCATCTCGTGGATCTGGTAAGTGCGGATCACACACAAAGATAAACCAGATATTCCTCTGCCTATCGACAACCCAATCAAGTTGTTTTATACGTTGATCGCCTAATGGAAGTTCACCAAAATTTGCTCTGGAGCTATTTACTATGTCAATAACGCCATATTTCTTAATATCCTCTTTCGAAATATATTCCGCAACAAACGCCATTTTATTTTTCCTTTCTTACATCTATTAACGCTACACTAAGATCATCCTTATCCTCCCAGCCTGGTCTAAATTTAAAATCAATCAAAACATCTCTCAATATTTTAATAACTTCATTATCTGGAATAATAGAATTTATAACATTTATCTCGATAATTTTCCACACCCTTTGAAATTTGCGTCCATCCACTTCTTGATCATATTCGTAGTCCAAAAGAATATCTAAATTATTTCCTTGAATATAAAGCCTCCATAGCTTTTTGCTCCCATAACCATAATCATACCCTTCATTTGGTAGTCTTTCAATTAAAAGAAACCAAATATCTTTTTGTCTATCAACAACAAAATTTCTAGGTAGTTCTTCATGATACGGACTATATTGATAAAAAATTTTGCTCAACCCGTACTTCTCATCATCCTCTTTCGTGATGATCGCATTTTCAAATGCCATTTTATTTTTCTCTCCCATCAACTAAATCTTGTAATTCCATAGTGAAATTTTCAATCTGCCCCCAAGCGCCATCATATCCATATACATTCAAAATTTTATTTAAAAGCATAAGTATTTGATTTTTTGAAAGGGATTTAGTTTCTTTTGGCTTTAATTCTAAAAGCTTCCAAATTCTATGAAATTTTTCTGTATCCGATATATTGTTTTCATAATCAAGCGTAACCTCTATTATCTCTCCTTTATAATATAAAGTCCAAACTGATTTCTTAAGATATGCATGATCGTATTCCGGATCTTGAAAAAATTTAGTTTCCATAAACCAGCAATCTGCATTTCTATCGACGACCCATGATTTTCCATCGGGTAAGGTTTTATAAACAGGGTTAAATTGATAAAAAATTTTGCTCAACCCATACTTCTCATCATCCTCTTTCGTGATGATCGCATTTTCAAATGCCATTTCCTACTCCTTAAAATTTAATTCTCGGATTATACCACGATATATTTATATCCGCCTATGCGCTCATAAATATGGCGCAGGAGTTAAATTTATAATTGATTTTTGCTTTGGACCGTGTGCGCAACGCTCTCGTTAAAATTTTTAAAATTTCAAAGCGCGGTTTAAATTTACGTCCGCATCTCGGCGCGCGCTAAAGCGCAGGCCGCCGCCGTATGTTTGAAATCCCGCCACAAATCATGCGGCGCTACGTATTCAAAACCCACGCATATTAGGTGCTGCAATGACGCGCCGAGCTACGCGGGCTCGGTAAATTTCGCCGCGTCGCGCCTAGATTTCTATCGCGTAGGGGATTTTATCTTTCGCGCCGGCGCCCGCAAAGCCTTTAAGTCGCAGCAGGCAGCTGTCGCAAAGCCCGCACGCAGCGTCCTCTCGCTCGTAGCAGCTCCACGTAAGCTCTAGGGGCACGCCGATTTTAAGCGCTAGCGAGACGATCTGCGCCTTGCTAAGGTGCACGAGCGGGGTTTTGATGCGCGGATGAAAGTCGCGGCTCGTGCCCAGCTCGAGCGCTCGCTCAAACGCGCCGATGAAGCTCGCGCTGCAGTCGGGATAGCCGCTGCTGTCCTCCTGCACCACGCCGATGAAGATCGCGTCGCAGCGCTCCTTCTCGGCGAGCGCGGCGGCGATGCTCAAAAACACGCCGTTGCGAAACGGCACGTAGGTGCTCGGCAGATCCGAAAACACGCTCTCGCCACCCTCTGGCGGAATTTTATCGCTTTGGCTTTGCGATGAAATTTCACCCTCTGCGCGCTTCGATGAAATTTTATCGCCCTGCTGCGGCTCGGCTCCGCTTTGAGGTGAAATTTCGCTGCCTTGCGGTGAAATTTTGTCATCGCGGGCTAAAATTTTACTGCCTTGCAGCGAGAGCTCATCGCCCCCTAGTGGAATTTCGCCGCCTTGCGTTAAAATTTCACCGCTCTGCGCACAACCGCTTCGCGCGGAATCTGCACCGAGCGAAGCGTCCCCAGGGCTCGTCATAAAATTTGACGCAGCAAAATTTTGCCCGCCAATCTCGGTGCCGGCAGAATTTGCCGCGGCGCAAAGCTCCGCAACACCCTTTCTGATTGGCAAGGTGCCGTCCGTAAGGGCGTTGCCGCCGATTTGCGCGATAAAGCGAGCGTCTAAAATCAGCCTTTTTGCAACCCCCAAATCGTCGCAAATTTTACCGAAACACTCGCGCTCCTTGTCCATCGTGCGCTGATTATAATCAAAATGCAGCGCCACGATCTCGTAACCTTCGCGCTTCGCGATATAGGCGCAGGTCGCGCTGTCCATGCCGCCGCTGATCACGCATAAAGCTCTCATTTTCGTCCTTTTTTTGCTAAAATTATACGAAAATTTTATAAAAGAGGGGTAAAAATGATACTTTGCGAGCAGCCATATCCCGAAATTTTGGACGCTATCGCGGCGGAGCTGGGCGGCGGAAATGTCGAGCTAATTTTCGTGCGCGGCGAGGAGATGCGGCAGCTAAATGCGCAAACGCGCGGCATCGATAAGACGACCGACGTGCTGAGCTTCCCGCTCGATCCTGCGGCGTTTGCGGGCTTCGGCGGGGATTTGAGCAAGGAAAATTCCGCGCATAAAAACAGCGGCTCTAAAAATCAAAACGCTGCGAATTCCGCTAGTGAAAATACAAGCGTCGCAAATTCTGCGAGTGAAAATTCCACTACCATGAATTCCGAAAATTCCGAGGGCGAAAGTTCTAGCGATGAAAATTTAAAGAATGAAAATTTTGGCGGCGGAAATTTCGCCCCCGTGCTACTCGGCTCGGTCGTGATAAATTTAGACCTCGTAGAGCTGAAAGCCGCACAGCTAGGGCACGGCAGAGATGACGAGACGGCGCTGCTTTTTACGCACGGTCTGCTGCACGTGCTAGGTTACGATCACGAGAGCGACGACGGACAGATGCGCGCCAAAGAATGCGAGATAATCGAGAAATTTCGCCTTCCAAAAAGCCTGATCGTACGGACGGAGGGAAACGAGGAATAGGCGCTGTATATCGAAAAGAGACGGGCAAAGGATATATGCAGCGGCGTAAAATTCTAATCAAATTTTAAAAACGCAGATATGAAAGCAAAAACAAGCGACCCGAAACCGCAGCGATAAAAGGATTTTTAGGGTAAATCGCCGTAATTTCCCAACCAAAATTTCGCATGCTCAAAATTATCAATCGCAACTGAATGCATTTGTATGATTAACTACTTAATGGTAAATTTTTGTATTTAAATACAAATTTCTACAAACGGATGTCTGCGAAACTCCGTCCCTAAATTTACTAATTTTAATAGAAATCGCTTTAAGACCGTTTATTAAATTTACGGAATCGATAAAAAGTAGATAGTCTTCATCTTTATATTTTATCGGTCCGAAATAAATAAGGGTATCTTCTGCGATCTTGTTTCGATAATCCTCAAAATCTATCCTGCTATGATATGAATCGCTCGAGGGGTCTTTTATAATCTTACTGCACTTTTGCGGATCTAGAATATACATAAAATTTGCAAAAGACATCTCGTATAACCGAAAATCTCTATACGTCATAATATACAAAAGCTTATTATCAAATTTATACAATGTAAATCCTCTCCCGATAAAGCCGTCTCTAATCGTTTTATTCATATCCATATACCAGCAATCGCCCATATTTTTCTTTAAAATGGGGTTATTGTAATCCGTCGTATCAAAAACCAGAGGTTTGATTATATTTATATTTTTCCACTCGAACAGATCGTCGTAAAAGTCATTGCAGAAGTCTCTTTCTTTTGATAAATGCTCTTCATATTCTTTTTTGAGCGTTGCATTTCTATCTATTTGCCAAAAGCTAACGGTTTTTTCGTTAAAAGTGGTTTCTCCTTCTGTCATACCGGAAGCATTGCTTCTTACTATTTTCTTATCGTGAGCCTTCCATAAAGCTATTTTTAAATCAAAAGGAATTTCTGTATCGCTTACATCGTTTGCATTCGCAAATAGTGCGAATACGATCATTAAGATAAAAATATGAATCCGCATAACTAACTGCTCCTATTGATAAAGCTTCGTGTTTAAATACGAATTACTACAAACAGGCATTTGTAAAATACCATCTTTAAATTTCCTGATTGCGACATTGAGCAGTTGTCCGCTATGCGTATTGTCGAAATCTATGAAAAGTAGATAGTCTGTATCTTTATAACGTATCGGTTCGGCATAAAACAGACGCGGTTTATATATAATGTTTTTTAAACTCTCCAAATTTGCCTTGCCACGAGGATCTTTTATGATTTCACTGCACTTTTTGGGATCTAAAATGTAAGCAAGATTTGCAAAATCATCCGTCTGATATATATAAGGAGTGGTTTTGTAAATCATAATATACAAAAGCTTATTATCAAATTTATACAATGTAAATCCTCTCCCGATAAAGCCGTCTCTAATCGTTTTATTCATATCCATATACCAGCAATCGCCCATATTTTTCTTTAAAATGGGGTTATTGTAATCCGTCGTATCAAAAACCAGAGGTTTGATTATATTTATATTTTTCCACTCGAACAGATCGTCGTAAAAGTCATTGCAGAAGTCTCTTTCTTTTGATAAATGCTCTTCATATTCTTTTTTGAGCGTTGCATTATCTTCTATCGTAAAAAAATAAAAACTCTTGCCGTTAAAGGTAGTTGCACCCCGGATCATAGGTTCGTGGAGGGCTTTTCTTACAACTTTTTTATCTTGAATTTTCCATAAAATAGGTTCCAGTTGCCATGGCATCGATGGATGCTTTATATCGTCCGCTTTTGCGAACGATACGGCAAACAAGATCGCTAAAATAAAAGCACGAATTTGCATCCCTTGCTCCTTAAATGGGCTTTTGGAATCCCAAAAGCGTTTTTTTGTTATCGGTCATATAAGCTTATACAACATAATTACTTAATCAAAGTATAAAATATATTATCATATCCGCACAAATATGAATTTATGCATATACCGCCGATCTATACGGCAGGCTTTCAGTGTTTTAAAACATCGATCAATTTTATTCACATTCATGAATATATGGATCTTTTAGGGTAAATTCACCGTAATTTCCCAACCAAAATTTTGCATACTCAAAATTATCAATAGCAAATGTCGCATGGTGCTCGCTGTATACCCTGCGCGATCTGCATTTTTTGCCTTTGTAATCATAGTGATCTGATAGCTTTTTATAAAACTCGATGCTTTCGTTATCAAAGTCGTAGCCCAGCGCGATATCTTGATTTCGCCCGTCGTAAAAATGGATATAGTCGAAATCGAGGTTGTAATAAACTTTGCAATGACCATTATCGCCGTTTATTATAGCATCGCCGCAATATTTTTCTAGCTTTGATTTCTCTTTTTCAAACTCATGCCGTAGCTTAATCTGCTCAGACGGGTCTAAATTTTGTGTTTTCTCATTAAAAAATTCCTCTTCATACCTAAGCGCCTTTTGCAATAAAATAGCCGCATATTCGGCTTTTTTAGAATAAAAATATAGAAAATAAGAGGTGTATGACATAAAGATGAAACCTGCAAAAATCATAAAATTTCTAAGTAGTTTTTTCAAATCGTCGCCTTTTTAAATTATAAGACGGCAAGGTCTACCGCCGTCAAAATCTATTTTCTCGCATCAATTCATCGCCTCGTTGCGTAAAATTTTGCGGGTAAGGCTTATGTCGATAAAATTTTATAAATCGCGCTTAGCCGAAGTTTACGGGATCCATATCGATCTCGACGGGTAGATGTTCAAGCGCGCTCGCGGCGTTGATCAGCGGCACGTGCGAGCCGGCGCGCAGCAGAATTTCAAAGCGAAATTTCGACGCGATGTAGGCGATACCCGCCTTGCCGTAGCCGATGATCTCAAAGCTCTTACTCGCCTTCTCTTTCAAATACTGCGCGGAATTTTCGGCAGCATTTTCGGCCGCTAAATTTATAAAATTTTGCGCAGCGCTCTTTCTTTCAGGCTTTAAATTTACGCTATCCGCGTCCCCGTCGCAAGCTGAAATTTGCGCGGCATTTTTCAAATTTGAGGTGTTTTTTTGATGGTTTAAATTTGCGTCGTCCCCGCACAGATCCGAGCTTTGAAATTTAAAATTTGATATTTGCTTGCCGCTCTGCTGCGCAGAATTTTGCAAATTTAAAGCGCTTGAGCTTGCGTGTCCCGCACCTGCTTCGGCGCATCTCTCGGTAGTGTTTATACCCGCCCTCATATCATCGCCCGTGCTCGCTCGCAAAGCAAACGCGCTACTTGCGGCCTGCTTGCGACGTAAAAGCTCGAGCGCGGCGTTCATTATTTCGCTCGCCGCGTTTTCGTTTTTATGCGAGATCAGCACGCGCAAAAGCCGCATATACGGCGGATATAGCCCCTCTCGAAACTCCGCCTCGTCACGCAAAAAATCATCGTAGTTTTCGATATAATCCCTAAAAAAACCGCTCTGGCGCGTCTGTATGACGACCCTGCCCTGCCCCGAGCGACCCGCGCGGCCAGCCACCTGCATCGCAAGCGCTAGCGTTTTTTCGCGCGCCCTAAAATCGGGATAGCTCAGATGCTCGTCAATCCCCATTATCACCGCAAGATCGACGCCATGGTAATCGTGCCCCTTGCTAAGCATCTGCGTGCCTACCAAAATGTCGATTTTATGGGCGTTAAAGTTATTTAGCAGCGCCTCGAGCTTGCGCTGCGTGGTGATCTCGTCACGATCAAATTTTGCGATGCGGGCGCTTGGGAAACGCGCCGCAAGCTGTGCCGCGAGCTCGCCCGTACCGATCTTGCGCGCCTGCATCACCTCGCCGCCGCAGCTTTCACAAGACACCTTGTAAAACGTGCTAAAGCCGCAGTAATGGCACTTCAGCGCCGCAGCGTCCGCGTGGTAGCTCATCCCGACGGCGCAAAACGGGCAGCGCACGATCTGCCCGCAGTTTTCGCAGACCATATATTTGTAGTTCGCGCGCGTCGGCAAAAACACGACCGCCTGCTTGCCGGCTTCGAGGCTGCGCCCGATCTCGGTTAAAATTTTGGGGCTCAGAGTCGTCTCGCTCTCGTCGAAAATGAAGCGCTTGGCGCTGCTAAAGTAGGTGCCGCGCAGGCGGAAGTGCGGCTGCTTCGCGTAGGTGCTAAGCGCAGGCGTCGCAGAGCCCAAAACCACGCGGATGCCGAGTTTTTTGCCGACGAAAATCGCGGCGTCGCGGGCATTTAGGCGCGGCGCGGCGGCGGATTTGTAGCTGTCGTCGTGCTCCTCGTCCACGACGATGAGACCTAGATCGCTAAAGGGCAAAAACAGCGCCGAGCGGGCACCCGCGATGAGCCGGATCTCGCCTGCGTTAAATTTTTCTAAAATTTCGCGCTTTTTTTTCGGCGAAATTTTGGAGTGCCAGACGCCGAGTCGCTCGCCGAAATAGCTCTGTAGCCGCTTCGTCATCTGCGGCGTGAGCGAAATCTCGGGCATCAAAAACAGCGCCTGTTTGCCCGCAGCGAGCGCCTGCGCGATCAGCGCGATATAAATTTCGCTCTTGCCGCTGCCCGTATCGCCGAAAATCAGCGACGTCTCATTGGCTTCGGCAAATTTACGCGCTTGCTCCTGCGCGGGGGTGAGGTTTGGAATTTTACCTATTTGAAGCGGGGTTAGCGGCTGCGAGGCGAGGTTTTGCGTCGCAGCATCGAAATTTTGAATTAGGACGGAATTTTGCGCTGAAGTAAAATTTTGAATCGAAACGGAATTCTCTCCTTTGGCAAAATCTCCCTCTTGGGTTGAATTTTGCACGATGATGGAATTTTGTTTGTATGCCGAACCCGGCGGGGCAGCAAAATTTATAGCAGTCTTCATGGCAGCGGAATTTTGATCTAATGTGAAATTTTGAATTGAAACGGAATTTTGTTCATTGACAAAGCCTTCTTGGATAGAATTCTGCGCGGCGGTAGAATTTAACGCTAAATTTTGCGAGATAATATTTTGCACCTGCTTCAAATTTTGCTTTTGCACGAAATTCGGCGCGATAACAGAATTTATAACGGTAACGGAATTTTCTGTGGTAGTAGAATTTCTCGTCAATGCAGAATTTTTGATTAAGGCAGAATTCTGTGTGGCACTAAAATTCCCGTCGAGTGCAGAATTTCGTGCGGTGATGGAATTCTGCTCGGAAATAAAATTTTGTTCGCAGGTAGAAGTTTGCTTGCAAGCGGAGGTTGGCTTACTAACGGGAATTTGCTCGCAAGTGCAATTCCGCTCGGTCATAGGATCCTCCTGCGAATTCCGCAAATCCTGCGTCGTATCGCTTGCAGGCTCGAAAATCCCAAATGCAACGCCCTTTTCGCAGACATAGTAGTACGCGATAAAATTTGCAAGCGCGATCTGAAACGGGCTAAATTTAAGCTGCGAAATCTCTAAAATTCCCTTAGTTTTGAAGCTCGGCTTTGCAACCTCGCGCAGGATCACGGCGGATTTGACACTTGATTTTACGGGAACGGATACGATTTGATAAGTTGGGATTTTAAAATTTGAACTATAAGTAAGCGGCTTTAGGCTGGCGCCCAAAACCGCAACTTCATAATAGAGCATTTAGCTATTGAGCTAAGGATTGACAAAGAGGCTGTTGATGATTGCAGTCGAACGAACCGACATTAGCCCTTGAGCCTGCAGGTCTAGAATCAGCAGTCGGATAGTAGTTAAAAGTAGTTGATTGACCGGCAACGGTAGCTGTATATGTGGATGTAGCATTAGCATTACCATTTGTAACTAAGCTCCAGCCGTTTCTGCCACCAGCTTTCATTGGATAGATGGGCTGCTGCAAAACACCTTCAAAAAGCGTACCGGCTACATCTGGATTAGCTTCTAGACCAGGCCACGTAGTCACGCCCCTCATCATATTCTCGCTTCTAACTAGCGAAAGTCCGCTTCTAATGGCGGCGATGTCTCCGCGCATCTTAGCGATAGTAGCATCATCGCGCGTAGCGGCTAATCTAGGCACCGCAATGCCCGCCAAAATACCTAAAACGACGATGACGAAAACAAGCTCAATCATCGTAAAAGCTTTTAAATTTTTCATGTTAAATCCTTTGATTTAAAGTGAGATGATTATAGCCAAATTTAAATAAAATTAATTTTAGTTAAAGAAAAAATCCTGCATTTTAAATGGAATTTTGTGAAATTTCATTAAATTCTGCGATTTTTTGTCCGAATTTTACGGACGTATCAGCCGGGATTTCAAATTTCAAAAACTCGCTTTGCGCTACGAGCACGATCGTTGAGCCCAGCTCAAAATTTCCCAAATGATCGCCCTTTTTAAAGTTTAAATTTTCATATTCGTAAAGCGCCTCAGCTCTACTTGCGCATGCATTCGTTTGTATTCGCGCATCGAAATCAAATCTCATCTTGCCGACGTTTAAAGCACCCACGAAAACCATCCACAAAATCCCGCCGTTACGCATCTTGCACTTTAAAATTACGCGCTCGTTTTTAGCGTAGAGGTTTGGAATTTTAAGTAAGAATTTCTTCGCCACGCTGTAAAGATCAGCGGGTATGTAAAGCGCCTCCGTCACGCTCAGGTCGCACGGCGCGTGATAATGATGATAATCGCGTGGGCTTAGATAGATGTTTGCGTAGCTTAAATTTACGCCCTCTGTATTTACGCCGCCTCGGGCGCCCTCTGCGCTCGTTTCGAGGCTCGCACCGCTTTCATCGCTATAAATTTCAGCTCGCACGCCGCTCGCAGCATAAGTTGCGCCGTTTTCGCCGCCCATGATTTTCGCTTGCGCGGCGCGAAATTTCATCCCTGCGTCGGCATCTTTTGCGCATCCGGTTCCAACCTCGCCGCTCCCGTTCGTAGCAACTGCGGCGTCATTTAAATTTTTAATGTCGCGGGTATCCGCTCCGCCGCTTTCGCTTGCAGTAAACGTGCGTCCCAGCAGCTCGCTAAGGCTATATTCGCAGCCCTTCACGCTAAAAGCCCGCATATCGGCGCAGGTCCCACTCTCAAAGATCACGCCGTCGCAGGGGCTTATAAAGGCTCGCTCGTCTGCTGCTATCTCGCGCGGACGCAGCAAGCGGCGGGTAAAAAGCGCGTTTAGGCTCGCGTAGCTTTGCGGCGGATCAAATTCGCTCATATCGATTTTGAAAAATTCCACATATTTGCGGTTGATAAAATTTTGTATAAATTTAGGGAATTTCACCGCGGCGATAACCCCAAAAATCCTCGAAATAAAACTTCTCATCTATGCCTTTCTAAGCTTAAGCAGCGCGATCTCCGCATCGGCAAAGACCCTTATCGGCGGACCCCAAAACCCTACGCCGCTGCTTACGTAGATTTGCTTCAGCCCGTCGTTATACAGCCCGTAAAGATACTTCTGGCTAAGCAGCACTAAAAGCGTCCACGGGAAAATTTGCCCCGCGTGCGTGTGCCCGCAGATACACAGATCGACCTCGTCGCGCACGAAGTCCACGACGTATTTAGGCTGATGCGCGAGTAAAATTTTTGGTTTATCGGGATCCGCCTGCGCTAGCGCGGCGCTTAGATCTGGCTGCATATATCCGAAGCGAAAGCCGCTAAGATCGTGCACGCCCATTAAATTTAGCCCCTCAAATTCCACGCTTTCGTTTTGCAGCACCCGCACACCCGCTTTTTGCATCGCCGCTATAAGCCCGCTTGCGTCGCCGCGGTAATATTCGTGGTTGCCCGTGACGAAAAATATAGGTTTTTTGATCGCCTCAAGAGGCTGCAAAATATCCCCGAGCTCATCCGAGCGCAGATCAAACATATCGCCCACGATCAGTAGCGCATCGTAATTTAGCGAGTTTATCTGCGCTACGACGCCTTGCAAAAATTCCTTTTTCAAAAATTCGCCCAGATGCACGTCCGAGATGACGGCGAAGCTTAGCTCGCGAGCTAAATTTCTGATTTTTATTTCGCGCTCGGTGATTTTTGGAATTTTTAGTGCATTATAAAGCCCCTTAAAAATATAGCTAAACGCCATTATTACGAAGGTTATGTCGATAAAGGTTTTTAAAAATTTTCGCCTGTTTTGGCTAAATTTAACTACATGCGCAGCGGCGCTTAGCACATCGTAAGCAAGGCAGATAAAAAAGAGTGAAAAGGACGCTGCCATGCAAAATACGCATAGCTTATAAAGTAGCTCGTTTTTAAAGCTTCCATTAAGCCCAAAACCCACAAAAAATATCGCATCTAAAATCGCCAAAGCTACGCAAAGCAAGCTCAAAGCGGGGCGAAACGTAGCGAAGCCTTTATATGGCGTAAAGCGCGCGCTGATCGATCTGTAGACGTAAAGATTGAAAAACAGAAATAAAACCGTACCGACGATCGGGAAAATATAGGCGCTTTTCAAACTCTAGCCTTGGATATACTCGTCCAGCTTATCTTTATCAAAGCCCGTGATTTCTTGCTTATCGTCTAAAATTAGCGCGCCGCTCTTTTTAAATTTAGTGATGGTACGCGAAAATGTCTCGGGAGTCACGTTTAGAATTCTGGCTATTCTAGTGTATTTCGTGCTCATAAAAATATCGAAATTCTCGCTGATAAACTTAGCGATCTTGCCGTCGCAGCTAAGCACGACTTGATTATCAAAGACCGCATTTAGCGCTCGGATCTTCTCAGACATCGATTTTAAAAGCTCCAGGCAAATCTTTGGATCGCTCATAAACTCGTTTTTAAATTTTTCATAATCGATCTTTAGCACCTCGCCGTTTGTCGAAAACACGCCGCTTGCAGGATAGCTCGTCTCTTCAAAATTTACCATCTCTGCCACGAGCGAAATGGGGCGAATCTCGCGCATATGGATCTCACGCCCCTTTGCGGAGGTTTTATAGATTTTTAAAATTCCTTTTAGCAGGACCAAGAGATACTGCGAGCGCTCGCCCTCGAAAAACAAAATTTCGCCCTTCTTGTAGCTTTTATGGATGCTAATCTGCTCCAAACGATCGATTTGCGCTGCGCTTAGAGCTTTGAAATAAGGAATTCTCTCAAGCATCACCGTAACCTATTTTTTAAGCAGGTCTCTTATCTCGGTAAGAAGTTTAATCTCTTCGCTAGGCTCGGCAGGTGCGGCAGGTTCCGGCGCAGGAGCAGGCTTTTTAAGCTTATTGATCGCCTTGATCGCGCAGAATATACAAAATGCGATGATTATAAAATCGACCGTTACTTGGATAAACGAGCCGTAGTTTATCGTAACAGCCGGGGTCTGTCCCACCGCTTCTTTCAGTACGATCTTAAGATCGGTAAAATTCATACCTCCCGTAAGAAGTCCTAAAACCGGCATCATGATGTCGCTTACGAGCGAGGTTACGATCTTGCCGAAAGCCCCACCGATGACGACGCCCACCGCCATATCGATGACGTTGCCTTTCATCGCAAATTCTTTGAATTCCTGAATGAAACTCATATTGTCTCCTTAAATAAAATGCGCCGATATTAGCCTATTTTTGCTTTGTTTTTGCTTTTTATTAGGAAGTAAAAAGTATAATCCCAGCTTAAATTTAAACCCAAAGGACCTAAATTGTATCGCTTTGCTCCGTCGCCCACCGGCGATATGCATATCGGAAATTTACGCGCGGCTATCTTTAACTACATCTGCTCGCTGCAAGATAAAAGCGGCTTTATTTTACGCATCGAGGATACCGACACTGCGCGCAATATCGAAGGCAAAGATCAAGAGATCATCGAAATTTTAAAGCGCTTCGGCATCTCGTGGCAGAGCCTGTATTATCAAAGCAAAAATTTAAAATTTCATCAGCAATTCGCCGCTAAGCTGCTCTCTGAGAAAAAGGCGTTTTGCTGTTTTTGCAGCGAGGAGGAGCTTGAGGCGAAAAAGCAAGCCGCCAAGGACGCGGGTGAGGCGTATCGCTACGACGGGCACTGCGAGCATTTAAGCGACGAAGAAGTTCTAAACTGCGAGAGGCCCTTTACTATCCGCCTTAAAAAGCCCGATCACGCGCTGGAATTTACCGACGCGATCAAGGGGCGTATCGCATTTGAGCCGCAGAACATCGACAGCTTCGTAATCATGCGCGCGGACAAGACGCCTACATATAACTTCGCTTGCGCCTGCGACGATATGATGCAGGGCGTGAGCTTCGTAATCCGCGGCGAGGATCACGTCTCAAACACGCCAAAGCAAAACTGGATCCGCCAAAGCCTTGGCTACGAAGGCGAGATTAAATACGCGCACCTGCCGATCATATTAAATTCCGAAGGCAAAAAGATGAGCAAGCGCGAGGATAGCTCCTCGGTAAAATGGCTGCTTCAAAGCGGCTACCTGCCCGAGGCGATCGCGAATTATCTAATCCTGCTGGGCAACAAAACGCCGCGCGAGGTCTTTAGTATGGATGAGGCGGTGGAGTTTTTCGACATCACTAAAATTTCAAAAAGCCCGGCGAAATTTGACGAGGACAAACTCGCCTTTATAAACCGCGAGCATATCAAAAGAGCAAGCGAGCAGCGCCTGGCGGAGCTTTTTGAGCTTGAGCCAAAATTTGCTCCTTTGATAAAATTTTACACTCAAGAAGCGAGCCTTATCCCACGTATCAAAGAAAAGATCGCTGCGATCTACGGCGCGAAAAATATTCCGCAGGAGTGGGCGACGCAGGCGCAGGCGCTGCGAGAGGCGATCTTAAATTTATTAAGCTCAAACGATGCGCCAGCAGAATTTAATGATTTCAAAGCGGCGCTTTCGCAGGCTACAAGCTTAAAGGGCAAGAGCCTATTTATGCCGCTTAGGTTTTTACTAACCGGCGTGCCTCACGGTCCGGAGCTTAGCGAGCTGTATCCGCTGATCCGCGCTGATTTAAAGGAGATACTCGATGCTACTAAATAGCGTATTTTACGGCATCTTGGTGAGTATTCACTACGTGATTCAAGCTTATATGATGCTAATTTTCGTCGCCTGCGTTTTAAGTTTCATCCGTCCAAATCCGTTCGGTAAATTTTATAAAATCGTCCGCGTCATCTCTGCGCTTACCGAGCCTGCGTTTGCATTGGTGCGTCGCTATCTGCCTACGACTTTCGGCGGATTTGATCTTTCGCCGCTTCTTATCCTACTCGTGCTTAACTTCTTTGACGGCGCGATAATCTATATCATCAATAGGACGGTCATTTGAAAATATTTCTGAAATTTAGCCTTGTTTTGGGACTGCTGTGCGCCGTATCGGGCGGTAAAATTTTAAGCTACGAGGAGATCAAAGACGAGCCCAAATCCCTAGCCAAGGACTATTACATCTATCGCCTAATAGATGAGACGAAATACAACAAAGCAGAGATTAGAGCCTTAAAACAGAGCATCTTTCGCTACAAGGGCAAATTAAAAGAGAAGCTAGATAGAATTTTCGGCGCCGTTCGCCCACCTAAGCGTCCGGATCGCTGCGCAGAAGTAACGGCGGCAAATATTTTAGATGCAAATTTAACCTGCAAAAAGGCGCGCTCCTATCCAAATTTTATCGCCAAGCTAAGTCCGTCGGTGCGCGAGACGCTCGCTTCGCAGCTTGAAAAGCACCAAGACGCGGCAAGTAGAAACGCCGTAAATTTACTGCGCGGATTTAATGACAAAAATCCAAGCGAGTATTTTATGCAAAGCCACAACGCGCAAAACTACTTTTTATATTACGACTACTTAAAAAGCGCGGGCAAAGACGCTCTGATCGACATCGACGCCGACGCAGCCTTCGTAAGCGAACTAGCTTCGCAAAAAGGCTTCAAAGCGGTTCTTAACGACGCGCTAATCAACCGCAAATATCCGCGCCTGCGCCGCTCGCTTACGAGCGTCGATCCGTCGGCTGTAGAAAAGGACGTAGCGTTTATGCTGGGCGTAAATGCCGTCATGCAAGGCGATGAAGGGGCTGCGCTTGCATTTTTTAGCTGCGCGGCTGCGAGCTTTGAGAAGCCTCACGATGTGCACAATGCAAAATTTTGGATCTACCTGCTAAATGGAGATCAAAATGTCTTGCGTCAGCTTGCTAGCAGCGATTATTACAGTCTCTACACGCTCTATGCCAAGGAGGTCTTAGGGGATAGGAATTTAAACATCATCATCCCAAACCCCGCTAAAAATTCCATCGAAAGCTACGATATCACCGATCCTTTCGCTTGGGTTCGCACGAAAAATAGCGCCGATAGGATGTCTCGCGAGCAGCTTTTAGAATTTGCCAAAAAATTCGATACTAAGCAAAGTATCGGCGAGTACTCATACATCATGAATAAAGCAAGCGGCGGCAAGGATAACTTCTATCCGACGCCATTTATGGAGTATATCGGCGACGGCGATAATCGCCGCAAGGCGCTAATTTTGGCGCTCGCCCGCCAAGAGAGCCGCTTCGTGCCCGCATCGGTATCTACGTCGTATGCGCTTGGGATGATGCAGTTTATGCCGTTTTTGGCTAACGAGATCGGAAAAAAGCAGCTCAAAATCGACGGCTTCGATCAAGACGATATGTTCCGCCCGGAGGTCGCCTACCGCTTCGCCAACATCCACATCGACTGGTTGGAGCGTAAAATTTACAGCCCGGTTTTCATCGCATACGCTTACAATGGCGGACTCGGGCTCGTCAAAAAGATGCTTCAACGCGGCGATATGTTTAATAAGGGCAAATTTGAGCCGTGGCTTAGCATGGAGCTCGTGCCATATGTCGAGAGTAGAGACTACGGCAAAAAGGTGCTCGCAAATTTCATCATCTACTCGCAGATCCTCGATCCGCGAGCAAAAGTCTCGGTACAACAGGAGCTGCAAGACCTGCTGGTACCTAGCAGAAGCGACAGCTTTCGCTAAGCTAGCGGCGGGCCAGGAGGATGATTTTAAGAGGCGGCGAGCGAGGAATTTTAAAAGCCGTCGCTTCAAAAGCGCAAAATTTGCCCGCCAAGAGCCTAGACGGGCAGATCAAAACGGCGAAATTCTATCACTTAATGCCTAATAACGGCTCTTTCCCGCTCTGCACGAAAGGCGGTGCGCCATGCAAATTATCGCGACCGTAGTTCTTGTAGTAGCCGCCGTTTTGTGCGTATCGTCATTGAAAGACGAAAAGAAGCGCTCCGCAAATTTAGCGGCTTGCCTGTTTTTTATGGCGTTTGCCTATTGCGTGCAATTCGGCGTGCGGGACGATAGCTACGTCCGAGCGGGCGGCGCGGCGCTGATATTGTTTTTTATCTTTGCGCTTGCTTTTTTCGAGCTTTATTTCTGGGGCGACGAGCTTTAAAATCTAAAATTTATTGAAATTTTATCGCGGCGTTTTGTGAGCGATTAAATTAGCGCCCGAGCGTAGAATTTTAAGTAGCGTGAAATCAAAATCGAGCGTTTTCGGCCATGGAATTAAACAGATAAAACCATCCGTAGCTTACCCGCCGCAAAGGCTGCGACGGATTTAAATTTAGCCTCTTTGCGGCCTATTTGCGACGCTTTAAAATTTCGTAATTTCGGATATGCAAGCCGCCGTTTTAAAATTTCGGCAAGTTTTAAATTTTAAATCTACGCCTGCCGACTGCGCCGTTTTAGCTAAATTTAACGGCGCGGCGCGGAGCTCGCGAGCGCGAGATGATTTAATTTTACGATCTTAACTCCGCGCAAGCCGTTTTAAAATTTAGCGATCAAATTTCTATCTGAAAAGCCCTTTGATCTTGCCGAAAAGCGACTTCTCGCCGCCTGCGGAGGTTTCGTCTTCATGATCTTCTGCGGCGGAATTCTTGCTGCCGCCTTCTATCGTATCGCCGCTGCACGGGACGGAATTCTCGCCGCCTGTCGTACCGCCTCCGCATGCCTTATCTCGCTCTATCGCCTCGCCGATTTGCTGCGCGGCGATTTCCGCGTAGATCAGCGCGCCCTGCGTATCGCAATTAAAAAGATTTGAAAACGACTCGGACCTATTCAGATCGATCGGATTGGGCTCAACCACCTCGGTGGCCTCAAGCAGCCCTACTTCAAGCTCGCGAGCCAAATTTAGCGCATTTAAAAACACGGGCAAATTCTGCGCATAAAACTCATCTATCGCCTCTTTTATCTCGCCGTCCGCTTCATAATCGCGCAGCAGTTTCTGCACGCCATCGGCGCCAAGATACGCGCCGCAGCAGTAGTTTTCGATGATCTCGTTATGAATTTGCCCGCTAAACTCCGCTAGAAATTCCGCCGGCAAAACCTCGCGCCAATCGCTTATGTAGGGTTTAAATTTAGAGTTTTGCTCCGCCAAAAAGCTAAACGCCGTGCCGCGCGTGTAAAAATACTCTCTAAAATAGCCCTGCGCCACGGCTATATGAAATCCGTGCGTTTTATTAAAAATTCCCTGCGTGCCGTACTGCAGCGCCGAGCGGAAGCCGTCCGCGTATTTTTCTACATAAAATTCATCCATCCCCGCTTCGCGCGCGATTTGAGCGATAGCCTCAAAATCGCCCTTCTGCGCAAGCTTTAGTGGCTTAAAATACCACTGCGAAATTTCATCTTTGCCGATCGCATGGTAGCTTATGTCGTAGCCCACCCTCTCTCCTTTAATCTTTCAGATCGATCTGCGGCTGCCAATACAGCGACTTTGAAATTTTACGAAATTTCATCGTGGCACCCAGACCATTTGAAGTGCGGTAGCTAAGCACCAGTTCGTCCTTATCGCTCTTAGGCGCGGTGATCTTGTAGCGGCTCGCCCACGCGATCTTAAAAAGCTCCTTTTGCAAAAGCGGATCGCCGTCGTGCAGCGGCGTTACGTTTGCGTTTGCGCCGTTGATCTGCACCGCGAGGATCTGCACCTCTTTAGGATAGGAGGTGAGCAAAAACACCTCGTCCTCCGCGGCGTTTCTAAGCTCGGGCGCGACGGGATTTAGATAGGTCGCCACTCCCAAATAGCGATCGCCCGCGCGCACCGATTCAAATTTTTGCGTATAGGCCAGAAACTCGTTTTTAAGCGGATCGTGACGGGGATCGTTTGCGGAGCAGGAGCTTAAAAATAGTGCTAGCGCGGCTAAGAGCGAGCCTTTTAGCAGGCCGTTTAGCGCGCCGATAAAATCAAATTTCTTCATCAATCTTCCTTTGAAATTTTAGGCGCATTTTAACGAATTTTGCTTTTTAAAAGGCTAAATTCGCTACAATCTGCTCATCTTAAAAAGCCGGATTTTAAAAATGAAAAGACTTGTTATCGCATTTTCAGGCCCTTCCAACAGCGGCAAAACGACGCTAATTTGCAAGATCGCTAAAATTTTTATCGCTAGCGGACTGCGGATCGCGATCGTAAAGCACGATCCGGGCGATAAGGCGCGCTTTGACGTAGAGGGCAAAGACAGCGCCAAATTTAGCGAGCTCGGCGCCGAGACCGTCGTGATGAGCCCGACGCGGACGAGCTATTTTTCGCAGCGCTGTATGCAAATCGACGAGGTCGTGCGGATGCTAGGCGAGTTTGATATCTTGCTCGTAGAGGGGCTAAAGACGCTGCCGCTGCCGCGCATAAGCCTGTTTCGCGACAGGATCGATCCGGCGTATCTGCCATTTTCGGACGCGATCGCTTCAAATTTAAGCGGCGAGCAGATGGATAAATTTTGCCCGATAAATTTCGACATCAACGACGCTGCGGGCATTAGCGAATGGATCTTAAAAAACGCCAAAAAAATGTAAAGGAATAAAATGCAAGAGATCGTAAAATCAATCCAAAATATCGCGCTACAAATCGCCGAGGAACTGAAATACGCAGACTTTGGCTACACCGATCATCACAACAGCACGGGCGATACGCAGCTCAAACTCGACGTAAAAAGCGACGCCATAATCGAAGCGGAATTTCGCAAAAATCCGCTCGTGCGCGCCCTAATCAGCGAGGAGAAAGATGAAATTTTAACGCTGCGAGAGGACGCGCGCCTAATCGTCGCTTACGATCCACTCGACGGCTCGAGCTTGGTAGACGTAAATTTCGCCGTGGGCTCGATTTTCGGCATCTACGAGGATGAAATTTCGCCCGCAAACTTAAAGGCGGCGATCTATTGTATCTACGGGCCGCGCCTTGAGATGGTCGTTTGCGAGGATGCGCCGAAACTCTACCGCCTAAATCGCGAGGGCAAATTTAGCTTCGTAAAAGACCTGCGCCTACAGCAAAAAGGCAAACTAAACGCCACCGGTGCGACGCAAAAGGGCTGGAGCGAACCGCACCGAAAGCTCGTGCGGACGCTGTTTGATGAGGGCTATCGCCTGCGCTACAGCGGCGCAATGGTAAGCGATCTGCATCAAATTTTATTAAAAGGCGGCGGACTTTTCAGCTACCCCGCTACTAGCGATCATCCGCACGGCAAGCTTCGCGTAACATTCGAGGTTCTGCCGTTTGCGTTCATCTTCGAGCGCGCGGGAGGCGCCACCAGCGACGGCGAAAACGGCTCGCTTTTGCAGCTAAAGATTGAAAAAATCCACCAAAGCAGCCCTTGCTTTTTCGGCTCGAAGTACGAGATCGCGAAGATGCATGAAATTTACGGCGAGAAAAACTGATGGCTGATACCGAGAGCAGCGCGCCGCGCGACGTTTACGACGAAATTTTGGATAAAAGCTTAGCCGCGCTGCAGGCGTGCCAGGCAGAGCACAATCTCACTAGCTGCTTGGAGTGCGAGAAGCTGCTAGATTGCGTGGTGCGCGATAAGTACGTCAAGGCGGTTTATGAGAGCATGTCGCACGGCGCGACGGGGGATTTTTCGTTTTAAATTTAGCTATTGCGATCGCGGAATTTTATGAAGCGGACTACTTAAAGCTCTTGCGTCGCGGATTTTCGCGAAACCTGTTGCGACGCGGAATTTGCTCTGCGACGTAGATTTAATCCGGCGGCGCGCAAGATTTGCTCTGCGGCACGGAATTTGCCTCGCCGCGAAACGATAAAATTTACGGCGCGTTTAGCCTCGCGGCGGGGTCTGTTTTGCGGTGCGTTTGTTTTGCGAACCAGGTTTTGCAGCGGCCGATAAATTTAAATATGGGCACAACCGAATTGTGAGCGAGCGGCTAAATTTAAAGTGGGCGATCGGTCAAATTTCAGACGGCGCGGCTGGGTTTTTAAAATTTATGGATAAAATTTTAAGGCGCGAAATTTTACTTCGCAAATTTTATCTGCGATCATGAGCCGTTTATGAGCACAGACACGCGAAATTTCATAAAGCGAAATTTTGGCGGGCTAAATTTTACCGCCGCGATCTTTAAATTTACGAGACTAAAACTTACCGATTTGCGCAAGCCACCGTTCGTCGCCAATCTTTTGCTAGTTTAATTTTGCCTTGCGAAATTTAGCTCGCAAACTTATCGGCGCAGGCGAGACGGCGGATTTTGCTTCGCCAAATTTGAGCCGCAAATTTAAACAGCGATCCGTGCGTTAAAATTTAAAAGCTAAATTTAAAGCTCGGCGAGCATGCGTGCCGCGCGAAGCGCTCGCCAAAATTTCAAAGCCGAGCGCGCTATGACGGTCGCATTAAGATTTTAAAGCTTAAGGCGCATTGCGGCGGCGGTTGCGTTAAATTTAAAAACCGATCGGCTGGCGCGCGGAATTTTAGGATTGATCCATTCGCGAAGCTGTGCGTCATCGATCTATTCGCAAAGCCGCGCCTATAGAGTTTTTCACAGCGCCGCGTGCCGAAATTTAGCACATTTGGGGAGTATAAGCAAAGGAATGCAGTCGTTCATACAAGGAATTTTGATGGGGCTAGGCGTTAGCGTGCCGATCGGCCCGGTAAACGTGCTGATAATGTCCTACGCACTGCGAAGCTACACCAAGGCGCTGTGCCTGGGCCTCGGCGCCATGAGCGCGGATATGCTCTATCTGGCGCTATCGGCGTTTGGCATATCGCAGTTAGCCAAAATCCCGATCGTTTTTGCCTGCATATCGGTATTTGGCGCCGCTTTTTTGCTATACATAGCGCTAGGCATCTACCGGCAGGCCAAAAGATCCGTGCAGATCCAAAGCGTAGAGCGCGGCTCGCACGTAGCGGTATTCGGCAAGGGTTTTTTGCTAAATATTTTCAACCCCTATGTGATTATGTTTTGGTTAAGCGTGTCCGCAAGTATCGGGCGCGAGCGCTTCGCGCTTGCTCTTGCGGGGCTTGTAAGCGGAATCTTAGCTTGGATCACGCTTTTTCCGCTTGCTATATATCTAGCTCGTAGCAAGCTTCCAAACATAGTAGTGCGGGCGTTTGCATATATCTCGGCGTTTATTTTGGTATTTTTCGCACTAAAGCTTTTATACGCTATAATTTTTGCTAAAATTTAAACCAAAGGATGGCTTATGAAACCGATTGAAATTCTAAAAGAGCTCATCAAATTCCGATCGCTCACCCCGCACGAGGACGGCGCATTCAACTACATCTCGATGCTGCTCGGAGATTTTAACGAAAGCAGATTCGAGCTAAACGGCGTTACGAACGTGCTTTTCTCAAAGCGCTTCTCAGACGGCCCGCATCTATGCTTTGCCGGGCACATCGACGTCGTGCCGCCGGGCGAGGGCTGGGCGAGCGATCCGTTTAAGCCGGTGGAAGCGGAGGGCTTTTTATACGGGCGCGGCGCGCAGGATATGAAAAGTGGCATCGCAGCGGCGATCTGCGCGCTTGCATCCGCGCAGAGCTTTGACGGCACGCTTAGCCTGCTGCTAACCAGCGATGAGGAGGGCGACGGCATCTACGGCACGCGCGAAATGCTTTCTAAATTGCGCGAGCAAGGTGCCCTACCCGACTTCGCAGTCGTTGCGGAGCCTACATGCGAAGTGCGCTTCGGAGATACCATTAAGATCGGCCGTCGCGGCTCGATTAACGGCATCCTCACACTCACGGGTATCGGCGGGCACGCAGCCTACCCAGATAAATGCATCAATCCTGTCCATATTTTAGCGCCGGTGCTTGTAAGTCTTGCGGGGCATGATCTGGATGCTGGTAGCGATGATTTCGCTCCAGCCAAGATAGTCATCACCGACATTCGCGGTGGCTCACAGGTCGTAAACGTAACACCCAAGGACGTACGCGTGATGTTTAACGTCCGCGGCGGCGTAGGGCTGGGGCTAGAAGACGTGCGAGACTATGTACTGGGGTTATTTGAATTGGACGCTAAAGACGCGCTATGCAACGAAAGCGAATCCTGCGGCAAGCTAGAAATGAGCTGCACCGCACAGCTGCGAGCAGGCGCGTCGCTACACCTTGCACTAAAAAGCTCCTCAAAGCCTTTTTTAACTCAGCGAAGCTCCAAAATCGTGCAAAAACTAAGCGCTAGCGTGCAGAAGATCTGTGGCGCAGCAGCCGAGCTAAACACCGCAGGCGGCACGAGCGATGCGAGATACTTCGCGGAGTTTGGCGTGGAGACAGCGGAGTTTGGCGTGCGAAACGACACGATCCATCAGATCAATGAACGAGTAGAGATTAGCGACGTCGAAAATCTAGCTAAAATTTTTAGCGATCTGATAGAAAATTTCGGCTAATTTAAGAATTTGGCAAAGCTGCGTAGATTTTCTGCGTTCTGCCAAGCTTCGCCAAATTTGCCGGGGTTTTCGCTCGTAGTTGCTTGGCAAATTTTATCTTTGCCTCGCGTCTTACGTAGGAATTTCGCTCTGCGCCGCTTTTGCTAAGAATTTTATCTGCAGCACGCTCGCCGCTTTTACAATTACTTTGCTATGCAACGTCGATTTCGCAAGAAGCCTTAGCAAAACATTGCCGCCTCGAAGGCGAGCTTTGACGACGATAATGCTGCCCCTACTAGGATTTTTTATAAAAATGCTGCTTCTGCGCGAATTTCAGCAAATAGCGCGATCTTTGCGCAAAATTTCCCTCACTCTCTTCGCGCAAAATTTCATCTTCGCTAGGTGTCTCTAGCAGCATACTGCTGCACTTCGCCGTCTTAGTGAAAAATTTTATCTTTGGCGCGCCCGCCGCTTACGCAAGAAGCTTGGCTAGGACAATGCCGTTTCTGCTGGGATACCGCCCGCTTCGTGGATTTATAGAATTTTATTTAGTCACGTTGCCGCTGAGATAAATTCTGCCCCGCTTACCGCTTCTGCGCGGATTTTAACCATGCCTGACAAGCGCAATTAAAATTTTTACTTTGCTTTGATACGACGATGTGAAATTTTGCCCGTACGGCGCGGCAGCATAGAATTTTTAGCCTCTGCAAAACTCCACAACAAAACCTTACTATCCTGCCTTATTCGCACGAATGGCTGCAAAATTTTGCTGCCTCGCGTGCTGCTACACTAAATACACGCAAGATGAAATTTATCGAAGAACTTCAGCGCAGAATTTCGCGAGGCTAAATTTTATCACTGCGAAAAATTTCAACCGCTCATAGCAAGCGTCTGCGGCGTGATAAATTCCAAATTAGAGCTTCAAGCCGGCTTAGCAGGCTCCTTACTAAATTTTAAATATTTCAATCGCTGTAAAACTAGAAATTTACAAAATCGCTTTATGAAATTTCGCAGCGTCTCGCGGTAAAATTTTAAAATCAGCGCTGTACCTGCAAGGCATAATTTAACGGAATTTTACTTGCCAAATTTGGCTAAATTTTCTCTTTCGAAGTTTAGCAGCCACGCTTTGGTCGCTACGCCGCCCGCGCCGCTGTATCCTCCGAGCCCGCCCCCAGCTACGACGCGGTGGCACGGCACGATGATGGGGATTTTGTTTTTGCCGTTTGCGCTACCTACTGCGCGGCTTGCGCGCGGTCTGCCGATAGCCGCAGCTAGCTCGCCGTATGTCATGACCTCGCCGTAAGGGATCTCTAAAAGCGCGCTCCACACGGACTTTTGAAACTGCGTGCCATTTTGGCTCAGTTTAACGCTAAAGTTTTCAAGCTCGCCCCTAAAATAGGCGCTAAGCTCGTCGGTGCAAAGAGCCAAATTCTTTCTTAAATCGCTAAGCCTTAAATCGCGTCCTTTATCATCCACAGCACACACAAAGCCGAATTTAAGCTCTGCGTCGTGCTTTTTAAAGATCTCATCATTTGGCCCGCAGACAGAGCTTTTGACCCAGTCGATACTGCAAATCCCGATCTCATCATCACAAATTTCAAGCATTCCAATAGGCGAATTAAAAAAGGCTTTTTGCATCTCAATCCTTTCAAATTTTTACTGGTTTGATCAAAAAAATTTTAAAAAGCGCTTGTTGCGGTGCAAGCTAAAGCTCGAAAACGATGGAATTTCATGCGGTAACGCGAATTTTTTAAAATTTACACGCGAGGCGCCGCAAAGCCTCTACTCAAACCGTACGATGTTTACCAAAACCCCGTCGAAAACGTCCTGCTTGAAAAGCTTGATCTCGCGCACGATATCTGCGTTGTCGTCGTTGATGACGCCGTTATTTACGAGGCTATCCTCGACGAGCTTGAAAATAAAGGCGTGGTTGCTGACGTCGGAGATGCCGCTTTTAAAGCCCATTTCAAGGCGCACCGGCACGCCTATGTGCACGCCGCGCAGGTCCTTGGCGATGTAAAGATCGGCGATCGTGCGCACCATCTTTTTCGCCATTTGGTAGCTCGCCGTGGACGACAAAATATCATTAAGACCGAAATTCTCCATCAGAAGTGGAATACGAACGCGCGCCAAAACCCCTTCGCCCGGCTCGCTCGCGCTCTTTTTCAAAAACGAAATTTTAATCCTGTGCGCGATGCCTATGAAGCGCGGCTTAAGCTCGATGAGCCTAGCTCTAGGCGCTTGCGGCAGCGAGACAGGACGCGAAGAGCTTGCAATAGGCAGAGCCTGTGGACGCCCCGGCAGGCGCGCGCGCTCTTTCGTAGGCGCTTTGCGCGCAGGCTTGCCATAGAAATTTACGGGCTTAGTCGCAAAAGTTGATTCGCTCCCAAAAGCAGCAGACGCGGGCTCATCACCAAGCGCCCCCTCCGCCATAGAAGAAGCAAACGTAGAATTCTCACCCGTTAACGCAGACTGCGCGGATTGCTCAAATTCGGGCGCAAATTTATTTCCCGCTTGCGGCGGCAAATTCGAAGGGCGCCACTCTTGTGCGGATATTTTCTGCTCTAAATTTTGCTCGGCGGAATTTTCGGGCGCGCAATTTTGCCCTTTTGCCAAAAACGCGGAATTCTCACCAACGAAATTCTCATCTTGAGGCGCGAATTCCAAGGCATTTTCTAAGGCAAAATTTGCGGCGCGGCGGCCAGCGAAATTAGCGCTTTGCCCCTTGGAAAACTCGGAGCCTTGAGGCCCACAATCATTTGCGCACTTTATATCAAGCGCAGAATTTGCGAAAGTAGAATTTTTTGATGCAGAGCTTTGTGCCGTAGAATTTTTACTTCGTAAGTCCGCGTCCTGCTCTGCTACAAACAAATTTTCAACCGTAAAATTCTTTGTTTGCGCTATAAAATTAGAATTTTGCGCCTCAAATGCGGAATCTTTCACGAGCGCAGAGCTTTGCGCAGAAACAAAATTTCGCGATGTAGGAATGAAGCTTTCTCCTTTGGCAGAATTCGCAGGCGCAGAGCTTTGTGGCATAAAATTTTTACTCCTCGCATTTTCGCTCTCTTCGAAACTAGCAGCAAGCCCCACGCTCATGTCATCCTGCGCAGCGTCATTTTGCAAAATTAAATTCTCGCGCGTCGTATCCCACGCGGTATCTGCGCAAAATTCCGCCCGAGCCGCACCATAAAATTCTGCTTGCGAAGCATCTTGAAATTCTGCCTGCGAAGTAAAGCCTTGCGCACTCTGAGCGCTGCGCGCAGAAAAATCTCGCTCGCCGCGCCTTGCATTTGTGGCATACGAGGTCTTCGCCAAGCTGCCGCCAGCCTCGGGCGAAACTGCGCTTAAATCTCCTTCGCAAAAGCTACCAAAATCGCAGGCGCCGTCAAACTCCGCATAGCCATCCGCCTCGCGGAGACGATCTGTGCGGGCTTTCTTTTTGGGCGTAGAAGGGAGCGTGAGCCTACCTGCAAGCTCGCGTCCGCCAGAGTTTAAAATCCCAAAAATTCTAGCTCTAAAGCGCTCAAACTGCTCGCCACTGAGCGAAATTTTATCATTTAGGCTCTGCACGCCGAAGTCTGCGGCGGTAAAATTTACGATCGCTCCGTCCCTACTCGCGACGCGCACGCGGCCTTTGACCGAGCCTTTTAGCTTAAAATCGCTGCCTGCGAGAATTTTTTTCATTAATTCCTTCGGATTGTAGGGCATTTTAGCGCTCGCCAAAAACCACTTCGTTGAATTTAGCGACGAAGCTTAGCGGATTGACGCTCACGCCGTTGATCGCGATGCCGAAGTGCAGATGTGGGCCGCTAACTCTACCGCTCTCGCCCGAAAGTGCGATTTCATCGCCTTTGTGAACGTGATCGCCAAGCGTTACCTTGATCTCGCTTAGATGATAATATTGCGAATAGATGCCGCCGCCGTGATCAATCACGACCGAACCGCCCGCGTAGTAGCGGTCTTTGGCGATGACTACGACGCCGTCGTTGGCGGCGCGCACCCCAGTACCTACCGCGGCGCGATAATCGGTGCCGCTGTGATAGCTTTTAAGCTCGCCATTAAAGGTGCGGGCATTGCCGAACGCAGAGGTTATTTTGGAGTTTAAAGGCAGCTCAAACGGCGTCAAAAAAAGATAGCGCGGCGTGGTGATCGCATAGATCGCGTTAGCTTCGTCGAGCTCTTTTTTGATACGCGCGGCGGCTTCTTTGGGTGGTTTAACTTTGCCTGGAGCGACACTTAGAGCCTCTTTTTTATACTCACCCTTTTTCAAAGCAACGATCTGCTCGTGGCTGCCGCTTTGATCTACTATCCGCAGCGCGAAATCTCCCTTAGCACGGTAATTCGCTGCTAAAACGGCGATTTTATCGCTAGAATTTGGCGCCGTGATGAGGGGGATTTTCTTTGAGCCAAAGCTCAACTCGGTCGTGCTTTTATCTAATTTTAAGATAATAACATCACCGTTTACTATGTCTAAAGCGAAAATTTTGATCGTCAAAAGTGCAAAAATAGCTAGAAATTTCATAAATTTTCCAAAATTCGTTATTTTTCATCAATTTTTTGTTAAAAATTAGCTAAAACAAATGAAATTGCTGTTATAATAACGAAAATTCAATTTTAAAAGGATTAAATGATGAAAAAGTTTTTGCTTCTAGCATCTGTTGCACTTTGCGGTCTTTTGCACGCGGACGTCGTGGCAAATCAAGAGGTTATAGCGGCGACTAACGTCGTCAGATCTTTCGTAGCGGCCAATAACTTCGGTACCGATGAACGCTATCTAACCAGCGCCAAAGCCGTCGCAATACTAACCGACGTAAAACGTTTAGCTGCGGGCGCATCGCTACAATACGGCGATGGAATTTTTAGCGTCAAAGGCGAAAACGGCGAGTGGAGTTCGCCGATTTTTATCAAATATAAAGGCTACGGCGTGGGCTTACAGGCAGGCTACGAGACGAGCGACATCGTGATGATCTTTCATACTACGAAGTCATATCAAGACATTTTTACCGGCACAGACACCCTTGAGATCAATGTAGGTGCTGCAGCAGGCGGCGTAGGTAGAAGAACTGGTCGCGCAACTGATCTGCCTGATATTTCTGCATGGATGGTAAGCCCTGGCGAGCAAACAGGCGTCTACCTAGGCGTCTCGATCGACAACGGCAGAATCACCATCGACGACCAACTAACTAACGACTTCTATGAGAGAATTTACGACTACGAGGATATTTTAAACGATTCTCCGCGCGCGAATAAATACGCAAAAAGATGGAAGGAAGTAATGAGGAAGTATTTTACAAACGGCGAGAAATACGGCGCTAGCAGCAGTGCGGCGATACCTGTAAATCACGTGCAGAAAAAATATCCTGACGGTAAGCCAATCATCTCAAACCGCTCTCCTAGAACTCATGCTAAGGCTACGCGAAGCAAAAAGGCTAAAAAAGCAAAATAAATTATCGAACCAAGCCCCGCCTATGGGGCTTCTTGTTTTGGCTTTGCGTTGAGTTAGTGCAAGAGCGCCTAGATGTGAAATCGAAGCGCATAGGTTATTTTTAAAAAGATTTATTAATTCTTTATTAAAGTATTTTATTTAATTTTTATGGGTTTTTAGATATATAAAGACCGAATAGAATTTTATGAAATTTAACGAAATTTTTATAAAATTTAATCAGTTTTTTATATTTTTATCACTACAATTACAATTCTTGTCTCGTTAGCTCAGTTGGTAGAGCATCTGACTCTTAATCAGGCGGCCGTAGGTTCGAATCCTACACGGGACACCATCTATCAAATTTTCCCCCTATTTTTAGTTTTTTGATTTTTTTAAAAGCCCTGTTTTACGGCTTTTTCAAATTTTTTCAAAAAAATTTCAAATGCTAAAAACGCTAGATTATACAGGCGGTTTAAGAGAAACTACTATATATTAAAAAATGTATAGTAGCTCTTAAGCTTGCTAAGCTCTTTGGAAACTTTTATAATTTTTCCTACCATTTCCATATCCGCCTATTAGTAAATCGCCGCCGCCTTTACCCATTAGCGTATCATCGCCATATCCGCCGAATAAAACATCGTCTTTGTAGTCGCCCGTTAAAAGTCCGCTTGGGGTTACGCCATAAGGGAAAAATGACGACGATAAAGGTCTTGCATAGACTGTTTTATCGGGCATTGTTACTTTTAGAATGCCTTTTTGCAAAGCGTTCATATCAATATCTGATAGTCCGTCGCCCGTTATTTTGTCCCATAAATTTTGTGCTTGTTTACGTAAATCAAATATGCCGCTATCTTTTCCGTCCAACTTATCTAATAAATTTCCTATGTCATACCATAGCGTTATCCAACCGACAACAGGGATAAATTTTGTAATTGCAATAAGCCCAAAATCCACAGCTGCGCCCACGACGGTATGACCGAAGCTTTGACCGTCAGCTATATCATCGGCTATACCAGCGAAACCATTTACTAATCCTACTTTCTTGACATAATCGTCTAGTTCGATTTTTGTGTATCTTTTGCCATTTATTTCTACATATTTTTCTAAGCCGCTAAGAGACATATTGGCACCAGAAAGCGCATCTTTAAATAACTCAGTTAATTATCTGGCTAAATCACTATTTTTCTAAGTCTTACTTCTGCTTTGTCTAATTCTTGTTTAGCAACCAATTCTCTACTCATGCTTTTCTCCTTTTTAAGTTAAAATTTCTTTTTAACCGAATTCAAATTAATATGTTTCTTATCAGAAAAATATTTTTGTAAATCTAAATAATCTTGCTTATGAATTATATAAACCATATGAAATTTTCCACTATATAATCGCATATCAATTGTAGCTAATCTCCACAAGCGTCCACCAATATATTGCGGATAATCAAAAACAATAACTGGATACAACGAAAAATCTTTTAATTTTCCGCCTAAAATCAAATGAAAAATAAGTTTAAATAAAAAATTTAAAAGAAACCAAAGTATATAATAGACCATTATTATAAAAACATATAGCAATGATTTTTCACTAATTGAAATTAAAATAATCAAAAAAAATAGAAATAAATGAAAATATACTCCAAGAGAATACGAAAGCTTAAAATTTCTTGTAATAGGCTCTAAATCTATCAAATTTTTAACCCTTTTAACTTCTCTATTTATGATAAATTCTATCGTTTTATTTGTAAATTTGGTTTCGCATTTGTTTTTGATAATGTAGTAATAAAAGGCCCAAATAATATGTAAAATTACAAACGTAAAAGGAAAATATAATAAAATTTTAATTTCTTTTGTGTGTATATTGTCCGTGTAATCAATACAGGCAGTTGATAAAATCACAAACGCTCCCATAAAACAAAATAAATCCAAATTTTTAAGAAAGAATTCATAAGGATTTTTAATTACTATCGGTTCTTTATCGTAGTCTCTTTGATTGAAATCGCTTAAATTTGCATTTTCGTTTGAGTTTAAATCACGTTTTTTAACATTTTTATTCCAGTTTTCAAATTTTCCAAATTTTATCCTTCCGTTTTCTTTGCTTTTCTCGTCATTGCGGGTGAACTTTGCAAGCGAAGCAATCTGTAGACAGTGAATGTTATAAAAATCTCAGTCCTCTTCTCATCTTTGGTTTGGTTGCTTTTACGAATTCTATATCCACCTTACTTAAGTAGCTATAAATTCCTCGTGAGTCTTTAGCTGCTTCACTTACTCCCGTCCATTAGTAGATCAGCATCGATAAGAGCAATCTTAGAGCTTTGTTTTACGGTGTTAGAATTCTCGTCTATCGTTATCTCTTTATAGTTTAGATCGATACTTTTGATATTATTATCCGCAAGCGAGCTTAATTCTCCTTCATCGGTAATGCCGTTAGAATTCGTACCTTTCCAAATTTTAAGCTTATTAAATATCTCGTCCTTTTCGTCTATTGCGTTGTCGCCGTTTAGATCATAAGCTTTTAGAGCCTCATAGCCGTTGGTCGCTTTTTATCTGTGTATCCATAAGCGGTATTTGAAATAATGTGATTTCCGAATAGTTCATTTCCATTGTCTATTTTACCGGACACTATCCCCCTATCCCTCAAACAGATCAAAATTTTATCTGCAAATTCCCTAAATTTTAAAACAGCTGCCGCTTTTGCGAGATAGGCAATTTAAAATTTTAAAATACGTCGGTGAGAAAGTAAGGGTAAAATTTATCCGCCTTGCGTAAATTTTACGTCGTAGTATTCGCGCAGAAGCGGAAAGCGGCAGTAAATTTTATCAGGTAGCGCCTTTTTTGTGTGCTTAAGCAATACGATTTGTGCTAATAATTTTCCCGCGATACTACACAATCTTGGTCGTCCGCATTAAAGCATACCATTTTTGCGTAGTCTTATTTTACGCAAGCATGCGATGAAATTTCAAAATTTCAAATTTTGCGCTGCAAATTCCTAGATATTGCCGCACGATTGTATTTTTATATATATGATTTTAAATAATGTCAATTTAGCCTCAAGCGATTCTAATATCTTGGTTAAAGCGCTGTATTAAATTTAAAATTTATCTCAAAAGAAAGAACCTGCCTTAAGAATTCGATAACCGATCAGCTTGCCCCTTCTCGCGCTAAAACGACTTTGAAGGTTTTTAAAATAATGACGATGTCGTTCCAGATCGACCAGTTTTTCATATACCACGTATCCATACCGGCCCTGGTCGCAAAATCCACATCGCTGCGCCCGCTCACCTGCCAAAGCCCCGTAATGCCGGGCTTTACGGCTAGGATGAGATCGGCGTATTCGCCCATATCCTTGCGCTCATATTGCGCGCATGGGCGAGGACCAACGATGCTCATTTCGCCCTTTAGGACGTTGATCAGCTGCGGAAGCTCATCTAGCGAACTTTTTCGCAAAAAATCGCCCAGCTTCGTGATACGTGGATCATGCTCATATTTGTGATATTTTTCAAAATACTCCACCTCTTGTGGATTTTGCTTTAGATACTGAGCTAAAATTTCATCGCCGTTTTCTTTCATCGAGCGAAATTTCAGGCATCCAAACGGCTTACCGCCAAATCCCATCCTTTGATGCGAAAAAAATATGCGCCCGTCCGGTTCTTTTAGCTTCATCATCAGCGCAATTACGCCAAAAATCGGCACCAGCAAAGGAAGCGCTAAGAAAATTAACGCCAAATCAAGCCCGCGTTTAAGAGCTAAATTTAAAGGGCTTTTCAGAGAATTTCGTATCGCAAAGAGGCTGGTGCGCGAAGAAAAAACGCTGTAAATATCTGCCTGCGTAAAATCGTATGAGCGCAGCACGGGGGTGAATAAAATTTCTTTGTTTTTTCTGATATTATGCTCGATAAGCTCGTTCAAGGCTTTCGCACCAAGCCTGCTTCCGCCGATAAATAACACGTCGTAATCGCTGCCAAGAGCTCTAACGTATCCCAAATACGCGCTTTCTAAGACGGCGCTTTCAAACTCCTCGCCCTCGCCTAAAATTTTCGCCCTCTTTCGCCATAATCCAAATTTAAAAAGCTCCCTTTTCGTTATGAGCTTAAAAAGCGGCAAAACCACCGCCATAAAGGCAAAACTCAGAATAAAGCTGGCGCGCGAAAATTCGTAATTGACTTTGATTAAAGCAAGCAACGCAAGGCTTAGCAAAAGCCCCAAGAAGCAGCTTTTTACTAAAATTCTACTCTCATGCCAAAAATCATATCGCCTCGAATAGATCCCTTGATAAAAAAATAGAAATATCATTATGACATAGGACGGCGCGAAGCCCTGATACCTGCCGATGTCTAGCAGCAAGCTATCGCCGTAGAGCAAATTTTTAAGCACCACGGCAAGTCCGAAGCAAAGCCAGATGCCGAAAATATCGACCGCCAAGATTATCAAAACGCAGAGTTGCTTTTTCATCCTAGCTCCTATTAAAATCATCTTGCAGACGCACGATATCATCCTCGCCGGTGTAGCTGCCGACTTGAGCTTCGATTAGTACGACGGGGATTTTGCCTTCGTTTGCAAGGCGATGAACCTCGCCCATCCTAATGAACGTCGATTCATTCTCGCGCAGCAAGAAATTTCGCTCGCCCACGGTCACGGTCGCAGTGCCGCTAACGACGATCCAGTGCTCATTGCGATGGTAGTGCTTTTGCAGCGATAGCCGCTTGCCGGGCTTAACGACTATACGCTTGATCTTGTAGCCGTGCTCATCTTCAAGCACCGTGTAGCTGCCCCACGGGCGGTGCGTCGTTACGTGCACGCGCGCTAGATCGCTACCGCCTAGCCGCTCCACCACCTGCTTTACCTTTTGGGTAGAGCCTTTTTTACATATGAGCAGGGCGTCCTTGGTATCGACGATAACGAGATCCTCGACGTCTATGGCGGCTATAGTGCGGCCCGAGCCGATGATGAGATTGTTTTTAGAATTTAGAGTGATATTTTGCTTGCTTGCGGTGTTACCATTCGCGTCTTTAGGCAGCTCGGCGTCTAAGCTATCGAAGCTTCCCAGATCGCTCCAGCCGATGTCTGCGGGCACGACCCTAGCAAGGCTCGTGCGCTCCATAACTGCGTAATCGATGCTATCTGCTGGGATTTCTTGCATATCGTCTAGTTTAATTCCAAGCGGATTTTCTGCGTTAGAATTTTCGTACGCACGGACGCAGGCTTCGTAAATTTCAGGGCTCTGCGCCTTTAGCTCGCTTAAAAATACGCCAGCTTTAAACATAAACATGCCGCTGTTCCAGTAAAAATTCCCCGCCGCTATGTAGCTTTGCGCTGCCGCAAGCCCGGGCTTTTCGTGAAATTTTAACACGTCCTCGCCGCTTGCTTCGATATAGCCGTAGCCCGTATTTGCATCCGCGGGCCTAATACCAAACGTCACCAAAAATCCCTGCTTCGCAAGCTCGCGTGCGCGCAAGACGCTGTTTTTATACGCCGCCTCATCTCTAATTAGATGGTCGCTCGGCGTTACGAAAACGATCTCCTCGGCCTTTAGGCTCAAACACGCAAGCGCGATCGCAGGAGCCGTGTTTCTGCCGACGGGCTCGAGCAGAAATTTTACGCCGCGCGCGCCTAAAATCTCAAGCTGATCGAGCGCCAAAAAATACTGCTGCTCATTCGAGACGACGAGCGTGCGCTCGCATAGCGGGGAGTTTCGCTCGTAGCTCATCATAAAAAGCGAGCGATCGTCAAAGAGGCGCACGAACTGCTTTGGCATAAGCGTGCGGCTGATGGGCCACAGCCTCGTGCCGCTGCCGCCGCTTAGGATTATATTAGTCATTTAGGCCGTCCTTAAATTCCTCATATTTTTTCTCGACGTAGCTTTTGATCTCGGCCTCAAAGCGTGCGCGCGAAAATTTTAAAGAATTTTCTCTGATTTTTACAGGCTCAAATTTATCATAATTTTGCTCAAATTTAGCTACGGCGGCGAGCAGCTCCTTTGTATTTTGCTCCATAAAATACAGTCCGCTCTCGCCGTCAAGCACCGTCTCGCGAGCGCCGCCGCGCCCGAAGCAGATCACCGGCGTGCCGCATGCCTGCGCTTCTACCGGCGTAATGCCAAAGTCCTCTTCGGCGGCAAAAACGAACGCCTTAGCCCGCCCCATAAGATCCGCCATCGTTTCATCGCTCGCAAAGCCCAAAAGCTCGACATTTTTGCCTGCTTTTGATTTTATTTTGGCCATATCGGGTCCGTCGCCGATAACGAGCAGTCTTTTATCCGTTTGCGAAAATGCCTCTACGATGAGATCGATCTTTTTGTACGGCACCATGCGTGAGGCGGTGAGGTAGAAGTCCTCTTTGGCTTCGCGCAGCGTAAATTTATCCACATCCACGGGCGGATAGATGATGTCGCTAGGCTTGCCGTATGTTTTTTTGATACGGCGCGCGATGTAGCGGCTGTTTGCGACGTAGTGATCCACGCGGTTTGCGGTGCTCGCGTCCCAAAGCCTAATTTTATGTAAAAAATACTTTGCCAGCACGCCCTTTAGACCGCGATCCAGCCCGCTTTCGCGCAAGTACTGATGATACAGATCCCACGCGTAGCGGATCGGCGTGTGCACATATGCGATGTGAAGCTGATTTGAGTGCGTCAGCACCCCCTTTGCGACAGCATGTGAGCTAGATAGCACGACGTCATAGCCACTTAGATCAAACTGCTCGATCGCGAGCGGAAATAGTGGCAAGTAGTTGCGGTATTTGTCCTTTGCAAAGGGCAGCTTCTGGATAAAGCTCGTGTGAGCGTGCTTGCCTTTTAAAATTTTATCTCGATCGGCACCCTTTAAAAAGTCGATGAGGCTGTAAATTTCAAAATCATCCCAGATATTAGTAAAACTCTCAACGCATTTTTCTGCACCCGCATAGGTGCTAAACCAGTCGTGGATAAGGGCTTTTTTCATTGCGACTCCCTAGTTGATCTATTTTCAAATATCTGCTCGTAAATCTTTTCCACTTTACGAATCATAACGCCGATATCAAATTTATCTTTAAAATTTAGCAACGCTTCGGCTTGCATTTTACCGTATATTTTCTCATCGTTTAATAAAATTTCTATATCTCGGCACGCCTGCTGTGCGTCCTCAAACAAAAATCCGCTTTTGCCGTTTTCTACGACTTCGTTATTTCCCACGACGTTTGTCGCCACTATCGGGATACCGAGCGACTGCGCCTCTATGAGCGCATAAGGTAGCCCCTCCCACCTGGAAGTAGACAGATAGACATCCGTAGCGGATAGATACGCGGGCACTTCGTCGGTAAAGCCCGTAAAGATTATATTTGCGCCGTCTTTTTGCGCCATAGATTCAAATTTTGCCCTATCGTTGCCGTCCCCGAGCCACAAAAAAACGATGTTTGAATTATCTTTAAAATTTTTGGCTATCTCGTACGCCAAACCCATATTTTTTTGATATTCAAATCTTGAAATAATGGTAACTACCTTTTTGCCTGACAGATCAAATTTTATCTTGGCATTATCGTCTTTTAAAAGAGCTTTTATGCCGTTATATACGACCTCGCTCTTGCTTTTTTTAAATAATTTAAGCTTTAAACAAACGCTATTTTCGCTCTTTGAGACATTTATAAATTTATCGGTAAATAGCGTTAAAAATCGCTCCAAGAAAATATATGCGCTCTTTTTTAAAAAGCCGTATTCTCCGATATGAACGCCGTGTAAAGTATGGACTATTTTTAGCCTTGGATTTAAAATTTTAAGTATCCGCGAATAGATGCCTGCGCCCTTACCATGGGAATGGACTATCTCTATATCATTATCTTTTATAAATTTATTCAGCCCAAGGAGTTTTTTCACACTAAATTTTCTATGCGGCAAGATAAATATGTCTTTAATCTTTTTTGACTCGCTCCACATATTATAATAGGGCTTATCTTTCGGACAAGCCAGAAAGATCTCCATATCACTAGATAAATTATTTATAAGCAGATCGACGTGTTTTGGGCCGCCGCCGTGATCGGCTCTAAGCGTAATAAATAAAATTTTCATTTTTCTTTCTTTAATGACGAACCGGCAAGCAATTCCTTAAGTCTGCCCAGCCACGTCATTTTTTCCAGATCAAGAGGTCTCCTCTCTTCTTTGTTTGAAATACAGCTCAAAAACTCCTCTTTATCTTCCGCGAAATGCACATAATCAGCCATATCTTTAATCTGCTCCCACTCCACGCTAACAACCTTTAATCCGCAGGCAAGATACTCATACATTTTTAAAGGATTTATACTATTTACGAGATCGGGATAATCTTTAACATTAAAAGGAATAATACCCACCTGCGAATTATATAAAAACGCGGGGATTTTAACGTACGGAATAGATCCTAAAATATGGACGTTTTTTAGCTTTTTAAGTAAAGATAGGTCTTTTTGCTCTGGACCTATTATAATAAAATTATAATTTGACAAATTTTTAGCACAGTAATACACTAAGTCCACATCAAACCAATCATGTATTGCGCCTACGTAAATTACCCTAGGTTCAGGAATATCTTCAAGCTCCTGCGGCAAAGACCTATCTGCCGCTTTAAAGAAATCAAGATCAATGCCATTTGGCACATATTTCATTTTAGATTTATCTTTTATTTGATCGTATTTTTCTTTTAAATTCTTCGCTGTATAAATGACTGTATCTACCTTGTTTGCGATATTTATCTCGGCATTAAACTGCACGTCCGAAACCGCATTAAAGCCTTTTGAATAATCAGCTATCCTTAAAATAGATTTCTTATAAATTATAGTATCCAATAAAAAGCCAAACAATGGGCTATCAAACCACAATATATCAACCTCGCCAAAACCCCGCTTCTTTATAAAATTTAATAAATTTGGATACGTAAAATTTTGCCAATTATTTAAAACAAAATTTGACGATAAAAATGGTCTATTTTGAGGTGTAAAAAGAGAATGTGGAACATAATAAAAAATGCCCCCCGCACTTTCGCCTCCTTTGTTATAAATCCTTTCCCGCTCTTTTAATTCGCTACTATTTGCAAAAATTTTATGTATCGGCGAGATAGGATTTGAGATAAAAAGAACCTCATATCCTAGCTTTTTAAACGCTCTAGCATAATGATGACTGCCAACCTGAAACGGCGAAGTATAGTAATTCGCAACAGCCATTAAAACTTTTTTAGACATTTTTCATCAACTTCCCATATCCATTTGAATATAACTCAAATTTACTATAATAAAATTCCCTGTTTGCCATATCAATAACCTCCAGCCCGCCCTCTTTTATCTCAAATTTTCTAATAATTTTTACGCCCTTGTATTCTGCGGCTAGGCTTATAAAATTTTCTCCGAAATCCGCCACTCCGCATCTACACTCCGCAAACATTCCAAATAGTCCTATCGCTCCCTCGCCCCAACTATTTTGTTCCAGATCTCCCACAATCGGCACATTGTGCGCTCTGACGCTTCGAAATTCATTTCTTCTGTCTGGGATCGGAGTATAAAGATAGGTGCCGGGATCCCTCGCTATGTCGCGGCCATCTATCCATAGCTCGTAGCTCAGTTTGTCGTTGTGCGTATGCCCGCCGTGATCATTTTGTCCGAGCGGCGTAGCGCAGATAGCAAGGTAAAATTTATCAGATTTAAAGATAAAAATTCCGCTGTCCGGATAAAATAGATTTTTGATCTCTTGCGAATTTGAAATTTTAAATTCTATGCTTTTTCGGTACGGCAGTTCGCTAAATTTTACGCCCGAAGCGATCGGACTTTTATATGTTTTATCTCCTGCTTGCAGCGTGCGCCCTGCGAGCGAGTGAGCAAAGCTCCTCTCAAAGCGCATATCGTTTTTAAATATCTCATCGTCAAAAATCCCGCCCATGCAGCTAATTAGCGTAGAGTGGTTCAAGATATTTTCATCCCAAAACAGCTCGCCCCCGCCCTGGGAGCCGCTTAAATTTAGATATTTTCGCGCGGCTTGTTCGTTGCTCAAAAACTCGCCGTTTGGACTAAATTTAAAAAACCTGCCGCTGTCGTTATCGCCGAATTGCGGTACTTCGCCGCTTGGTTTTGTAATGTCTGCGGTAAATCTACCGATTTTATACAGCCTGTCCACGAACCATTGCGGCAGTGCTATTTGTCCGTTTAAAATTTTAAATTCCTGCTCCTTAGGCGGCAAGAGTTTCGGCTTTTTGCGCCAAAGCTTTGCGTCGTAATTTTTTAGCGATGAAATTTTTTCGCTTTTTAGACCCAGTATCAGAGCCGTGGCATACGCCATTAGCTCGCCGCTTAGGCGGTGGTAACTCGTAGAGCTCTCGAAATTTCCGCCGTCTTCGTAAAATTCCTTTTTCATTTCGCTAATTATCTCTTGGAGGGCAAACGCCAACCACGCGTCCGTCTCGCCGCCGCCGTTCAAATACGCGCACGCAAACAGCAGCCCCACGATGTCGCTTAGATAGTGATTTGACGTAAGATGCGGCGAATACTCCAGATTATTCACGATATGAAGCGCATGCTCGTAGACGCTATTTGAAAAGGTCTGCTTGAAATTTTGATCTAAAATTCCGCCCTCATCCATCTGACAAAACATATCGTAAGCCGCCAGCATGTTGGCGACCCTGATGCCCACATCCATCGTGCAGGTCCAATTTACGCCCATTCTAGGCGGATTATTGCGGATAAAATCTAAAATTTGGTTTTTAAATTCTTTTAAATTTTGCTCCTTTAAACTCGGATCCGTCATCGCAAAAATAGCAAGCTGCGGCAAGTGCTGAAACCTCGCAAGCTCCCACGGCACCTTTATATCGCTGCCAGGCTTATGGGCTATGCGCTGATCTTTGTACCATTTTTTCTCGCTCCATCGAAAGCCGCTTTTAAAATCCTTTTGCCAATCGATCGGCTCGTAGCCTTCGGGCGCGCTCGCAGGCGCCGCGACATTCATATCGTATTTGTAGCCCTCAAGCCCGAGCGCCGCGCTATCATAGCTATTTCTTACCCACCCGCTGCCGAGCAGATCAAATTTATGCTCGATGCACATTTTAGATAGATATTTTGCGACATTAGGATCTATGTTTGACAGGTCAAGTTTTTTTGTATTTATATAGCTATTTTTTATAATCAGAATATTAAAATTTATGTGAGTATTTTTATTTATAAAATCAATACGACGTTTGATAAAGTTATTTAAAAAAACAGTTATTTTATTAAATAACTTTATCAAAACTATGCGAAATGGAGTGGAATGGAGACGCTTTAAATAATATAACATTATGCTTCCTCTATGCGCGGACTGCTTTTATATTCTTTAATTGCTTTAACAGCTAACCAGCTATAAAAAATTAGAGTTAATAGAAATAATAAAACCCACGATAGGATGTCAAATGTTTTCAAGATATAGATTATACTAGGAAAGAATAAAAATAATAAATAATAAAAATACCCTAAAAATAATTTTGGATATATTTTTTTAGAGACTATCATATAAACAATAAATCTAAAAAACGAAATAGCCGCTATACAATATATAAAAAAGGCAAAATCAAAATAGTATGCACAAAACAAAAGAGAAGACACGCTTAACACTCCTACGAATATCTCTAAATAAGAAAAATAATGACTTTTTCCAGAAATCTGGATATTTAATTCAAGAATTCTCGAAATCAATGTGCAATATCCGCTGAATAAAAATACGAATAAGAAGTGTTGATACTCTATATATTTCTCTCCGGCAAATATATATACGACATAATATGAGCCTAAAATAAAAATGCACGTCATAAATCCATATCCGTTAAAAATTATATTGAGCATCATCTTATAGATTCCCATAAAATTCTTTTCCTTATAAAATTTAAGGACTCTCTGAGAAAAAACTATATAAAGCGGATCAAACATAATATAAATAGTTGATGCTATTTTTTGGTAAACCGAAAAAATTCCATTAAATTCTCTATTTAAAAAAACTTTATCAATGATAAATTGCGGGCTTAATGATGACAGATATGACCCAACAATACCAGGCGCAATTTTTATGGAAAATAAAAAGGAATTTCTTGTGATATGATAATTTACGCTAAATAGCCAACCTTTAATAAAAAAGCTAAAATAACTAACCAGGGAGACAATTGTACTAGAAAACAACATAGCATATATTATATTGATCGCACTACCCCCTATATCGTAATTTTTTATAATAAAATATAATATAATTGTTAAGAGTATCTTACTAATTATAATTACTCCATATTGCATATCCTTTTCTTCCAACCTTTTTTGATACTGTATAAGATATATCAGGCTATCAGAAAATGACAAAATAGACAAAGCAATAAAAATTTTCCAACTCAATAAATTAAAATAATTTATAATACACAATAACAATATACCCATAATTACATGAGAAAGAAATGTAACATTAACGATACCGCAAAATAGCTTATATCTGGATTCTTCAGTAGAATATTCGTAGTAATATCTTGCGTATCCGGATTTAAATTCGAGAGATAGCAAAAAAGATAAAAATACGTATATGGCCATATAAAGTCCATATACACCCATATCATTCATGCTTAAAGTATGAGCAATATATGAAAAAAATAGTACAGATAAAATTTTTTCAATCATCAAAAAAATAGTATATAAAGATATCGTCTTAAGAAACCTTTTAAGCATTCTCTACTTTCTTAAAAACATAGAAATACCCCAAGGAATTATTTTTATATTTATTTTTAAATACCTTTAATCTACCTATTAGATCTAAAAGTCTAAAAATTACGTTTATCGGCAAGTAAAATATAGGACCCAAAAAGGGTTCTATCCTGAGACTACTTAGTGTATTTCGTATAATTGATATAAAACAAAAGCCTACGTTTGCAAAATCTCCACCATATGTATCATATCTTATAAGTTCTAAATTCACTTCTTTTGCTAGCTTAATCATGGCGTTTGGAGCAAATCTAAAAAAATCAAAGGGGGGATTATGTATGCTTGTGCTCTGCGCTTCAAAAGCAAAATAATACCCGCCGTCTTTAAGCACTCTTGAAATTTCACAAAAAGTCTTTTTAATATAAAAAGAATCATCTAAAACGAAAACCGTCATAACTGCATCGAAACTAGAATTATCGCAAGAAATACTTTCGGAATTACCTATTATGTCCGGAGTAGCATATTCACACTCGCAAACATCAAGACCCACATAATCAGACTTTTTTAATAATTTCTTATATGGTTTTCTCCCACAACCTATATCTAAAATTTTATACTTAGAATCAAAAAAAGAATCTATTGTCGCTATATATTTTATAACATCTTTTAACAAAAATCTATATCCGGTAATCAAAGAAAAATATCTATCAAAATACATTTTTCGCCCCCCTATATATCCCTTCAACTAAATTGTTAAAAAGCCACTTATCATCTTTCATAAAGCCTTCATAAATTTCTTTAGTTTGTATATTTTGTAAATATCTATTATCCGAGATAAATGTTAGAAACATTTTCCAGTCACCTTTATATTTTATTTCGAACGCTCCATCGCCCATATCTAAAATATAGGTATTATTATAGCTCTCATAATAATTAGCACATTCGCTAAAAGTAACATACCAAACATCTTTATTCCTTAAATAGCCGAAGAGAAAATCTAAAGAATTTATATCATCATAAACATTTGGTGTTTGCCTCTTTCCATCTGGTCTAGCATTCATAAAATGTTCCGCTATACTAATCACATATCTACTTTTCATCATTTTTTCTATCTTTACGATATTTAGCAAGTGCTTAATTTTACTTTTTATTGCATTTCCTCCATATATAAAAGCATCGCCGCTTATGTTTGACGGCATTTCTATAATTTTATCATCGCCATACTTCAAAGAAATATTATTGGTAAAAGGCTTAAAGTCAAAGGACCACCAACGAAATTTTAAGTCAATTAGTCCTCCAACCAAATCTTCCCTAAAACTATAGCACGGAGTCCTTCCTCCCAAAATTTGGTAGTCAAATCTTTTTTTGAAAAGATTTAAATCATTTTTTATAATATTAAAATACTCATCCGGAGAATACTGCTCAAATTCTCTACACCATTTTCTATCCATCAATGTAGCATTGGAATATCCATGATTATGTCCATGGTATGCTATCTCATCAGATCTATCGAGAATAGAATTTAATAGCTTTAAAAAATCATCATTATTGTATATAGATCCAGTTTTACCGTTATCCAAATATGTTGAGTGCGAATTCATTACCAAAAAATATGTAACTCTAATTTCTGGATATTTATTTAATAAATAGTTTACAAAATAATTGTATAGACCTCCATCACCTAATCCAAGATAACCGCAATCACATTGCTCTCTTAAAAAACGTGACTGACATTTTGAATTTGTAATATCGTCTATGCCGAAAATAATGGGAGAGGTTTTATCTAAAAACCATTTCGCTTTACTAATCATCTCTACTCTTTGCTTTAGCAATAAAAAATAGACCGTCATAATTTTGTCTTTTAGTGAACCGGTATACTAATATTCTTTTCAAAATTTTAATATAATCTAAAAAGGATTTTGTCTTAAAAAACATATTTTTGTTTTCTGAGTAATAATAGTCATATTTTTTCTCCACATATCCTTTTCTGTCCAATAATTGCTTTAATGTCTCAAAGCTATACCAACAAACATGCTCTTTATTTAACCATAAATTTTCGAGCTTTCCAGACTTTATTAGTCTAATACGCTCATTAGACCAAGGATTTGGCGTAGTGATGATTAATAATGATTCATCATGCATAAACCTTTTTATACCATCCAGCATTAGACCAGGATTTTCAATATGCTCAATCAGTTCTCCACATACCACAATATCAAATTTATCTTGATATTCAAGCTTATCCAGTTGAGTAACATCTGCGTAATATGCAATATATCCGTATTTATCTTTCAAAATTTCTACATCTTCTTGCAAATAATCGAAACCGACCAAGGAGCTAGCAACTTCTGCAATTTTGCTATGAAGCCAATCATTTGATTTGATTTTTTGTTCATACAACTTATGCTGTATAAATCCTAGGTGTAAAACTTTTTTATCACAACATATTTTTATTATTTCATCTTTTCTAAAAATCACATTATCTAACATAAAATATCCTTTACTTTATCGTATAAGTCACCTAAATTTCTATTCTTAAACAAAATCGTTCCTGTCGGTCTATCGCATACATCGCTTGCTATCGCAGGGCATTTAAAATATAAAGCCTCTCTAATGCTAAGGGCATCGCCATCGGTATTCGTAGGTCTTATCATTAAGCTAGCCTTTTTAAATATAGGCCAAAGCTCTTTTTGCCCCGTCAGAAAATAAAAATTTTCCTCTAAATTTAACTCTTTTATCCGCAGGCGCATTTTATCTATATACTCCGTATTAGCCTTTTCGTTTGCTAGTGCGAAAATAAATCCCAAATTTGGATAGATATTTTTTAGCTTAGCCGTGAGTTCTATACATATATCAAGTCCGTATAGGTCGGTATTTTTATAAAAAGATATTTGAAATGCATTTGCCGTTATTATCCGCGTCTTACTTTTTATAAAATCGTAAAAAGATTCGGGGTAGGTAGCTAAAATTTTATCTTCCTCCTCTAACGGCGGCGGCAAAAAAGCATGCTCGATTATAATACTTTTTGGAATATGCAAATTCCTACTTTTGTAATCGTCCAAAATGTGTTTATTAACCACCACCAAAACATCTATGTAATGAAAAAAAACCCTATAAACCAATGCCTTAAATTTAGAAGACTCTTCAAACAACCTTGGATTATGGCTAGTAGCAATTAAATCAAAATTTTTAAAAAGTCTAGTAATCATAAGCACAAAAACTATCATCATGCTAAACGAGTGAATATTTACAGCTCGAAATTTTGTTTTGCACAATACCGCAAACAAATCGATATATTTCTTAAAACCATTTTTGGATACATCAAATACTTGCGAATTATATAGCGATCTACTCAGTCTATAAATATAAACAGACACTCCGCCAAGAGGAGGCGGATATGGTCCGATTATTAAAATTTTATCGTATTTTTTAAGCCTATCTTGCACTAACGAACTCATATCAAAAACGAAATCTCCGTCGTCTGCACCATATCCCAAAGCTCTATCGGCCAGCCTTTTTTGCTTCCTTTTAGAGTCCCAAATAGCACCTCGAGCTCTTCGAGCTGCCCTTTTTGGCTTACATTTGTTGAAATTTCTTTCACTCCCACCCCGTATCCTTTAAGGCTTTTGTAATCATCTAAAACGATGCTCTTGCCGTCGAAGTGGATCTCCATAAATTCCTTGCCTAGCTCCTTACTGCCGTTTGCAAAATACTCGATATTCGCCACCGAGCCGTCTTTGTATTTTAAGACGATGGATTTGTTATCTTCGGCGCTATATTTTTCATTGCTCGGCGTGATAGCCTGCGAAAATACGCTCTGTATCTCGCTTCCCGTTAGCGCCGTCATCAGGTCTATTATGTGGCACGCTTCGCCCACCATTCTGCCGCCGCTTTCATGCACCCAGTGATCCATCGGTATGTAGCCTGCGTTCATTCTATATCTAATTATCATAGGATTTATTCTAGCACTCGTGTACTTTTTTATCTCCTGCGCGTAGGCGCTAAATCGCCTATTAAATCCCACGAATAAAAAGGGCTTGTCGCCTCCACCTTCGTAAAATTTCTTTATCTTTTCAAGCTCGTCCTTGTTTGTCGCAAGCGGCTTTTCTACAAATACGTTTTTACCCGCCTCAAGCGCCTTTAAAGTAAGCTCCGCATGGCTATCGTGCCTTGTGGAGATTATCACGAGATCGACGTTTTTGTCATTTAAAATATCGTCTAAATTTGAAGTAGCGTAGCTTGCTCCATATTGCTGCGCCACCGCCTTTGCCTTATGTCCGCTTCGGTTCATTATCGCGTAAATTTTATACTTATCCGTAAGCTTTGAGATATTAGGCAGGTGCATACCGGTGGCAAATCCACCGACTCCGACGAACGCGACGTTTATCACATCCCTGTTTACTGGCGCGGAATTTATAATGATTTTTTTATCGTGATTTAGATAGCTATCAAGTTCGGTTAAATTTGCCTCGCCGTAATCAAGCAAAACCATAAGCGGCTTATTCTGCGAAGTCTGTAGCGACTCAAACGCCTCCGTTACCTGCTCAATAGGGTATTTTGCGTCTATGAGCTTATCCAGCTTGATCAAATTTTCATTTACCAGCCTTAGATACTCGCTCATATTTCGATTTTCGGTCCATCTTACGTAGCTAAACGGATAATCAAGCCCCTGCTCTTCGTAGCTCTTGTCGTAGCGACCGGGGCCGTAGGAAGTGGAGATGAGAAAATCAAGCTCCTTTTTATACATATCCTCTCTATTGATCTGCATGCCGGCAACGCCTACAAGCACCACTCTACCCTTTTTCTTGCACATCTGAAAGCTTTGCGACAGCGGCTCGCTACTGCTCGTAGCGGCGGTAAATAGTACTCCATCGGCGCCGTATCCGCCGCTCCAAGACGCAACGACGTCTAGCAAATCCTCTCTTGACGGGTTTATGACGAGCTCGGCGCCATATTCCTTTGCTATCTGCAAGCGTCTATCGTCAAAATCGCTGACAGCGACCCTCACGCCTGAAATTTTAAGCATCTGTACCGCGAGAAGCCCTAAAATCCCCGCACCGACCACCACGCAGGTCTCGCCCAGCCTTAGATCGATCCGCCTAACGCCTTGCATCGCTATGCCGCCGAGAGTCACGGTGCAAGCCCGCTCAAAGTCCATATCCTGCGGCATTTTCATAACTAAATTTTTAGGCACATCTACGTATTCTGCGTGGTTTGCAAGTCCTGCACCGGCTGCAGCGACACGTTCACCGATTTCAAAATTTGAAACGCCCTCTCCGACCGCTATGACGACGCCGCTAAGCGAATAGCCGGTCGGATTTCCGCCATCAAGCTTGCCCTTTACCTTCGCATAGACGCTGGCTATGCCGTCGGATTTCACCATATTGATGACTTTTTTTACGTTCTCCGGCTGCTCCAAAGCCCTTCTGATCAGGCTTTTTCCGCTATTTGATACGCCGTTTATCTCGGTACCCGCCGATATGCAGCTATTTACTACTTTTATAAGAACGCATCCCTTTGAAACGCTTGGAGCGGGGATCTGTTCTGCTAAAACTTTACCTTTTTTAACTATTGCTTGTATCACGTTGAAAACCCTTTTTCATTGATATAATTATCTATATAATAGATTGCGAAAATTACGCTAAACGATATAAATCCTATTAGATACTCTATAGAAGGTATAACCAAAAATCCAAAAATAGAATTGAAGCATAATGCACATAGACATGGAACCAGAAATTCTTTCTTCTTTTTGTTTGGCGAAGCACAAAAACAATAAAATCCGATATTTGAGAAAATTAAAAAATATAAGAACATAACACCGAGCTTCGCTCCAAAATTTTGTATAGTAATCACTTTATGTTCTTTTATAAACTTAAAAGTTTCATTCTTCAAAATACCTTCATATTCTTTTGATAAATACTTGATGCTAGGATCTATCGAATTAACTTTTTGCATAGCTACCTCGTCAAGATAGCGCGGTATATACTCGTTATCCACATATCCTAAACCAACATATACAGAATGCCAAAAAGCATGTTTAGTATTTAAATTAGCATTTTGATTGAGCTCCAACAAATTATAATTAACACTTTTTTCATATATTATATGGAGAATATTGGCAAATAATAAAGTAGCAACTATAAAAAATATATAAAAATATCTTTTTGATATTTTTGAATTTATAATCAAATATACAACTATAAAAAGTATAGTTGGAACAAAAGAATAGGAGCGTATTGAATTTGATATTGCAGAAAAAGCAGATAAAATAAATAGTGCAAGTATTATACTGATTACTTTATTATTATTCATTAAATATAAAAAAATAGGGATAAAAGATGACATAAAATAAAATACTATATAAACATCACCTACTTTATAAACTAGACAAGTAAGTATTAAAGTTACTACTACCGAAATAAATTTGCTCAGTCTTTTTTTTAGAAACAAAAACCAGCCTACACAAAATATCAAAAAACCAAATCCAATAAATAAAACATGAAATACAATAATGATTTCTTCTACATTTAAGTTAAAAATTTTATACATAATCTGTGCAAAATAATATAAACCTTTATCATCCCCTCCTCGTGACAGGTTATCAAAACCATAGTTATAATATGCAATTCCTATAGACCCTGTTTTATCAACGCCATCAATTGCGCATTTTATATCGCTTATCCTTTCTCCCATAATAGTTTTAATCATTTAACATAGCCTTTTTTCTTGGATCACTATGGAAAACCCATTTTTTAGACAGCAAATATCCTATGAAGAAATATATAAAACCTCCAAATATTTGACTAATATACACATTTATATCAAGAAATCGATAAGAGAAGGACATGACAACTAGATTAGAAGCGTACGAAATCCCCATTGAAACTATAAATTTAAATATTTGTAAATTATTCTTCGTTTTATCGTTAAAACTAAAATATTTATTTAAATAGAACGATATAAATATCGAAATAAAATAGCCGATAAAATTGCTTATTTCTGCAACTACCCCAACATAGAGTAAAATAAAAATTATAACATATCCAAATACGGAGTTGATGGCGCCTACACACAAGTACTTCAATAGTGAAATATCGTAGCACATCAAATATGCTTTTTGACAGAGATATAATACTGGCCGCCTAGTGGAAGCCATTTAATAAATTTTTCCAAAAAGGAAAGGCGTTTTAAAATAGGTGGGAAAAATAGTGTATAGGCGCTTGCATTCTTTTTAAATCCGGCCTGCATAAAAATAGTTTGTAATTCCCCTTTTGATAGCAAAACTGCATCATTGTCAAATTCACACGTAGATACCATATACCTTGTAAGCGGATTATACGGATTATGCTCAAAAACTATAACATCACAATTATCGGCAGCTAATTTAAATATGTTTAATGTAATATCATTACGCAGACTTGGTTCTATATGGTGATATACACCTGCTATAAAAATTACATCAAAACAACCATTATATCTCATTAACTTTTCTTCAGATTCTATAATTGATATCTCTTTATTATTTTGCTTGGCTATTTCCAAACTTTTTTTTGAGATATCAAATCCAAAAATAGACGATTTGCGAAATACGCTTGCTATATACGGCAAATTTCTACCTATACCACAGCCATATTCTAATATTTTTAAATTTTGATTATTTCTTTTTACTATATTACTTAATATTTTTATCTTATATTCTGCGTAATATTTTATATCACCAAAATTCTTATGTTGGTTTTGCATTATAGCATCATAGTCTTTACTGTACTCATCAAAATTAACTTTTTTCATCAATAATATCCTCTATAAAATATCGTGGTCTTCTTTTTGTTTCTTTATAGATTTTACCTATGTATTCACCAATTACACCAAGACACATAAGTTGAATTCCTCCCATAAAGTATATAGGTAAAACAGTAGAGGCCCATCCTTGCACCGTTTTATTAGCAATAACAGAATATAACACACTCCCACCCATTATCAAGCTAACAAAAAAAACGATAAAGCCTATTAGCGTTATCAATCTTAAAGGAACCACGCTAAATGAAGTTATACCGTCCCATGCAAAGGCAAACATCTTTTTTAATGTATATTTTGATTTGCCTGCATACCTGTCTTTAACATCAAAATATATATACTCTGTTTTTAATCCAATTAAAAGAACAAGCCCTCTCAAAAATAAATTTACTTCCTTAAAACTATGCAGCATTCTAATGGCCTTACTACTAAGCAATCTATAGTCCGCATGGTTTTTAATAATATCCACCCCCATTAAATTCATTAATTTATAAAAGCCTAATGCAGTTGCTCTTTTAAAAAAAGAATCGCACATTCTATCGTTCCTGATGCCGAGTACAACATCGCATCCATTCACGTAAGAATCAGTAAAATGTATCATAGACTTTTCATCTTGTTGCAAATCTGCATCAATAGAAATTAAGCAATCACATTTATGTTCTACATATTCCATTCCCGCCAAAAGAGCATTTTGATGACCTTGATTTTTAGAAAGCCTAATCCCCTTAACAAGCGAATACTGTCTACCTACATATTTAACTATATTCCACGTATTATCTCCACTACCATCATCTATATATAAAATAAAACTATCCTTCTTAATTTTATTTTTACTAATCAAGTCTTCTAACACCACACTTAGTCTTTTTGTAGTTTCATACAAGACCTGTTCTTCATTATAACATGGAACAATAACTGCTAATTTTGGAACCTCTCTCATTTTGCAAAAACTCCGCAAAAATCCAAAACTTCTTTTTCTATTTTCAGCCCTTTAAATTCCTTATGCCCGACTAAAAATACGATAATATCCGAAATTTCAATAGCCTTTTTATAATCCACTATCTCAAAATCTTTGTGAGCCTTGATATTAGGCTCTACAGCGATCACATCGACGCCGTCTGCGATCAGGCGTCTGGTTATATTTAGCGCAGGCGACTCCCGCAAATCGTCGATGTCGGGCTTAAAAGTAAGCCCCATGCACGCTACTTTTGGCTTTCTGCCGTTTTGCAGCTCAAATTTCAAAGCGGCGTTTTTGATTTTTTCAATACACCACTCGGCTTTGTGATCATTGACCTCTCTTGCGGATTTGATCAGCCTCGCTTCGTAGCCGCCCGCATGGACGATAAACCACGGATCGACCGCTATGCAGTGCCCACCTACACCGCAGCCCGGACTTAAAATATTAACTCGCGGATGACGGTTTGCTAGCGAGATAAGCTCCCAGACGTTAATGCCGAATTTATCGCATAAAATGCTAAGTTCGTTTGCAAAGGCTATGTTTACGTCGCGGAAAGAATTCTCTGTAAGCTTTGACATCTCTGCAGTTTTCGAGTCAGTCTGTAAAACTTCGCCTTCTACGAATTCTGTGTAAAATTCTGCTATTTTTTTAGTAGCAATTTTTGCAGTTCCGCCCACGATCCTATCGTTTTGGGTGAGTTCTTTCAAAATTTTACCGGGCAAAACTCTCTCAGGGCAATGAGCGATATAAATTTTAGAAATATCAACACCGCCATTTTTTAAAATTTCACCTATCTTTTCGGTAGTACCTACCGGCGAAGTAGATTCTAAAACGACCATATTATCGTCTTTTACGTATGGTATTATAGATTTTGCCGCACTTATGACATAATCGATATTTGGCACGTATCCGTCTCGAAACGGCGTCGGAACAGCTATGATAAAAACGTCTGCAAAATCAGGCTTAACGTCTGCTTTTAAATTTCCGCTCTGCACTGCTTTTTTAACAAATACATCAAGTTCCGGCTCGACGATATGAATTTTGCCCTCATTGATCGTATCTACGACGCTTTGCACTACATCAACGCCGTGGATTTTATAGCCCCTATTTGCCAAAAGCGCCGCCGTCGGCAACCCTATATACCCAAGACCTAAGATGCAAACTTTTTTCATAATATTCCTTTTAAAAATTCCAGTATTTTTTTACAAGCTTTACCGTCGCCATACGGACTTACACTTTTACTCATTTTATCATATTCATCTTTTAAATTTAATAATTTTTGCACCTCTTTTATGATATTTTCGCGCTTGGTGCCGATAAGCTTAACGCATCCTGCCCTTATCCCCTCAGGTCTTTCGGTAGTTTCTCTGATAACTAAAACGGGCTTGCATAGGCTCGGCGCCTCCTCCTGGATGCCGCCGCTATCTGTTACTATCATATATGACTTGCTCATAAGATAGACAAAACTATCATACTCTAGCGGATCGATTAAAAATATATTCGAAATGCCCGATAAAATTTCTCCCACAGGCTTTCTTACATTTGGATTTAGATGCACAGGATAAACAATGTCGATATTTTCATTTTTTAGCGCTATTTCACGTAAAGCCTCACAAATATTAACAAAGCCTTCTCCGAAATTCTCTCGTCTGTGTCCTGTAACGAGAATAAATTTTCTATCACTAAACTTATATTTGGAATTTATAAAGGATAAAATTTTATTTTTTAGCAGCTCGTTGTTTTCGATTTTATCTATCGTCCACAAAAGTGCGTCTATGACGGTGTTGCCGCTAACGACTATATTTCTTGAATCTTTGCCTTCTTTTAATAGATTATCTCTTGCGTCGGCAGTCGGCGCGAAGTGATATTTAGCGATGAGCCCCGTCATCTGCCTATTTATCTCTTCAGGAAACGGCGAATAGATATCATGCGTCCTAAGTCCAGCTTCGACATGTGCCACGTCGATCTTTTGATAATACGCCGCTAAAGAAACGGCATAAGTAGTAGTAGTATCTCCATGCACAAACACGATGTCTGGGGTATATTCGCTAAATACATCGCGCATACCAAGCAAAACACCCGACGTAATATCGTACAGATCCTGCCCTTGCTTCATTAAATTTAGATCAAAATCAGGCTTGATCTCAAAAAATTCAAGCACCTGATCGAGCATCTGTCTGTGCTGCGCCGTAACGCAAACCTTCACTTCAAATTCCGCGTACTTTTGAAATTCCTTTATCAACAGAGCCATCTTAATGGCTTCCGGGCGCGTTCCAAATACTATCAAAATTTTTCTTTTCGTCATAAATTCCCCTAAATATCGGTTTTTTAACCAAATTTATCACCGTAATTTTAATTAAATTTTGCTATATCGGCGCTTAACCAAACAAAATAACACTATTTATATTGCATATAGCACTTTAAAATTTTGATCTGATTTATATTTTAGCTTTTAGTAGATACAAATCCTCTAACCGTTTTTATAATATACTCTATCCTCTCATCGCTCATTCCAGGGTATACCCC
>CAUPZQ010000001.1:0-141207 GCA_963515915.1 uncultured Campylobacter sp. | reverse complement strand
CCACTCGCCTCACTCCGTGAACGAGCACTGCGAGATAGCGTCGGTGGAGATGATGACGGAAGTCGTAAGAAGCATCATCGCTAGACTGCAATAAATTAGCGGCTTGTCTTTTGAGCGCTTTTTGCGGATTTCGTTAAAATTTGACTCGATAGGCTATATGCCTTATCTTCGTCAAATTTTAACTTCAAAACCCCAAAAATCATCTCAAAATACTTCGCCTTTAAATTTTTGCGGCGACTCATATTTTGAGCATCTTTACAGAAACCCCGCCTGCGGCGTTGCTACGATGGTTTTGAAATAAATTTTGAAAATTTTAATCTAAGATAGGCTTTATGCCTAGCCTTAATTAAAATTTTCTGCACGACTTTCAAAACGACCTCACGATACGTTGTCTTAGCTTCTTGCATTACAAATTTGATTTTAAAATTTGCAGCGATTTTTATAAAATACAGATCATAATAAACACAGCTACCAAGAATCAAAATTTTAAAATTTCGTCAAATTTAAGTGCGTAAATTTAGGCCCGCATTTGCAGGCTAAAATTTTACGGAAAATTCTTATCCTTGCTGCTGCACAGCTCGTTTAAAAAGCACTCTTTGCAGTTTGGCTTTATCGCTTTACAGGTGTAGCGGCCAAAAAGCACCATGCCTTGGTGCAGTTTGCCAAGATCCGTCTTAAAAGCCTCGCTAAGATCGCGCTCCGTAAGCTCGGGCGTCTTTGCAGAGCTCAGCCCCAGGCGATGCGCGACGCGAAAGACGTGCGTATCCACCGCCATCACGTTTGCGCCCGCTCCCTCTAAAAGCACAACATGAGCGGTCTTTTGCCCCACGCCCGCAAGAGATTTTAGCCCCGCTTCATCAAGCGGCACGACGCCGTCAAAGTCGCTAACCACCGCCTGCGCCATTTTGATTAAATTTACCGCTTTGTTGTTGTAGAAATTGCACGAGCTGATTAGCAGCTTTACGCTCGCTAGATTGGCCTTTGCGAGCTCTGCAACGCTAGGGAATTCCGCAAAAAAGCGCGGCGTGATCAAATTTACCCGCTTGTCCGTGCACTGCGCGCTAAGCATCACGCAGACCAAAAGCTGATAGTTGTCTTTAAATTTCAACTCGCTGCGCTCTTCCGCGAAGTTTTGTAGAATTCTCTTTTTTATCTCTAAAATATCTTTTTTACTTCTCATTTGCATTTCCTCAAGGCGGAATTCTACCCTAAAATTCTAAAGTACAGTTTGATTGTTAACAACTTTGAGTTATAATCACCGTTAAAATTTTTTTAAGGAATTGTTATGAAAAAAGTTTTATTTACAGCACTTAGTTTGGCTGCCGCTATCAGCCTTAACGCTACTGTTTACGCTACCCTAAATGGCAAAGACGTAACCGAAAAAGAGCTTGCTCCGTTACTTCAAGGCATAGGCAATGTAGATATCGCCGCTCTTAATGCAGAGCAAAAGAAGGAGCTTATCGATAAAGGCATCGATCTGATGCTGCTAACGGATGAAGCTAAAAAATCGGGCGTTATGGACGAAGACGTTTATAAAAAAGAGCTTGAAATCGTAAAAGATAACTTAGCGCTTCGTGTATGGCAGGCTAAAGAAGCCAGCAAAATAAATATTGATGATAAAGAAATAGCTGATTTTTATAACAAAAACAAAGCGCGCTTTACCGAGCCTGCGAGAATCAAAGCGGCTCAGATCGTCGTTAAAACCGAAGCTGAGGCAAACGATATTATTAAGCAGTTAAAAGGGCTTAGCGACAGTGCACTATTTACTAAATTTGCAGAGCTTGCCAAAGCTAAATCTATCGATCCGCAGGCTAAACAAACCGGCGGCGAGCTAGGCTGGATGCCTAGCGATCAGGTCAAGCCTTTTGCCGATGCGATCTCTAAGATAAAAGATGGTCAAATCACTACTAAAGCTATTAGAAGCAGGGTCGGATATCATGTCGTGTTAAAAGAGGAATCTCAAGCTAAAAAGCAGCTAAGCCAAAGCGAGGCAAAGCCTTTTATTGAGCGCGTGCTTAGACAGCAAAAAGCGGCAAAAGTAGTCGAGCAAAAAGCGGCAGATCTTCACAAAAACGCTAAAATCGAGTATAAATAATATAGGAGCTAAAAATGGGCGTTTTAGATATAGTAAAACCGGGCGTTTTAAGCGGCGATGACGTAAGTAAGGTCTATGCGTATGCGAAGCAGCAGGGCTTTGCGATCCCTGCGGTAAACGTAGTGGGGAGCAACTCCATAAACGCCGTCTTGGAAAGCGCTAAAATCGCAAATTCGCCCGTAATAATTCAGTTTAGCAACGGCGGCGCAGCGTTTTACGCAGGTGCCGCTTGCCCAAATGCCGCGGTTTTGGGCGCTATCGCAGGCGCGCGCCAGGTGCATGCTCTGGCAGCTCATTATGGCGTTGCGGTGATTTTGCATACTGATCATGCCGCGAGGAAGCTGCTTCCGTGGATCGACGAGCTCATCGAAGCTAATGCCGCTCATAAAAAAGCTCACGGCGTGCCGCTTTTTAGCTCGCACATGCTTGATCTTAGCGAGGATGATTTGGAGCTAAATTTAGCGACCTGCGAGAAGTATTTGGAAATTTTAAGCGATCTTGGAATTTCGCTTGAGATAGAGCTTGGCGTCACAGGTGGCGAAGAGGACGGCGTCGATAATACCGGCGTCGATAACGCGCGGCTTTACACCCAGCCCGCAGATGTCGCGCTTGCCTACGAGCGGCTAAGCAAAATCAGCGATAGATTTAGCATCGCAGCAAGCTTTGGCAACGTCCACGGCGTGTATAAGCCGGGCAATGTTGTGCTGAGACCTGAAATTTTAAAAAATTCACAAAAATTCGTCCGCGAAAAATTTAATCTGCAATCCGAAAAGCCTGTAAATTTCGTCTTTCACGGCGGCAGTGGCAGCGAGACCTCCGATATCAAGGCAGCCGTGAGCTACGGCGTGGTAAAGATGAATATCGACACCGACACGCAGTGGGCGTTTTGGGACGGCGTGCGCGCTTATGAGGCCAAAAATCGCGGCTATTTGCAAGCTCAAATCGGCAATCCGGAAGGTGAGGATAAACCGAATAAAAAATTCTACGATCCTCGCAAATGGCTGAGAGCAGGCGAGCAGAGTATGGTGGCGCGCTTGCAGGTCGCATTTGACAATCTAAATTGCCTAAATAGGAACTAATATGGATCGCCCGAATAACGAAGTGCTCGATATCACGCTACCTGAGGCGAAGGAGCGCTCGCTAGCGGGCGTTTTTTTTAAGATCGCAGCTCTGCCGATTGCGGTTTTTGTGGTGTTTTTGCTGGGCTATTTGGGGCTTATCGGGCTGAAGGTAGAAACGCACTCGATCCTGATGCTTGCGGTTTTGCTCATTATTGCACTAATTTTAGCTCGTCATAATGCAGAATATGGCTGCTTAAATTTTCAAAATAATATCGATGATTTCAAGCGCGAGCTGAAAAATTACATCGTCGCAAATCTCCTAAGTATCGGCGGCAAGAAAAAATCAGATGCCAGCTTTGATCTTTTTGTGGACGAATACGGCTACTCACTGCGTAATCAAAACTACGCTTCCGTCGCGTCGGCAGTCTTTCCGATGCTTGGAATTTTAGGAACTTTCATCTCGATTGCGATTTCGATGCCGCACTTTTCCTCAAGTAACATTGATGGGCTCGAAACCGAGATCGCGCAGCTTCTAGGCGGCGTAGGTACGGCGTTTTACGTCTCGATCTATGGAATTTTCTTAGCGCTTTGGTGGATATATTTTGAGAAAAAAGGCATTAGCAAATATGAGCGTCTGCTCATCAAATACAAAAATTCCACTAAAAATTTTTTCTGGAACAAAGACGAAATAACACAGGGCTATCTGAGTGAAATTTTAAACGCTAATTCTGAAATTTCGCGCTCATTTGCGATGATGAGCTCTACGAATTTTACTGAAAGGCTAAACCGCCTAATCAATGAAAAAATCAGCGCTTTTGAAAGCGTGATGGAAGCCGAGAAGCGAAGTATGGCGATTACACAAGAAGAGCTTGAAAAAGCAGGCGAGATAATCCAAAGGACAAATCTCGCTCACGGCGAGTTAGATAAGAGCTTCGCTCAAATTTTATCTGCGCTTAAGTCCGTGTCTGCAAGCCTAATCGAAATTCAAAACGGAATTTCCGCGCAGTATCTAAGCCAGTCTAAGACTTTAACGGACGGGCAAGGCGAGCTGGCTAACGTTACGAGTGCATTAAGCGCTCAAATCAAGAGCCTAAATGCCTCCTTGGGCGGGTTTGCGGGCGAAATTTCAAGTTCGCAGAATGCTTACGCCGCTAAAATTGACGCTAGCTTTAAGGGGTTAAGCGCGGATTTGAAGGCACTTTTAGCTGGAGAGGACACTGCGCGAACGAGCAACGAAAGCATCATCGAAGAGCTTCGTAAAACGCTTGCGAGCATCGATGAAAAAGCACTTTTAGATGAAAACGAATAACGAAGAAAAAGAGACCTTTTGGATCGCATACGCCGATTTGATGGCGGGACTGCTTTTTGTTTTCGTGCTTTTAGTAGGCGGCATCATCGTCAAATACTTCCTCACGCAAAGCAACCTGCAGGAGAAAGAAAGCCAAATTTCAAGCGCGCTAGCAAGCCTACAAAGCCAGGAGAAAAAAAGCGCCGAGCTTGAAGCGCTGAATAAAATTTTTAGCGACCAGCTCGAGAAGCTAAATATCGAAAACACCGACCTTCGCAAGCAAAATTCCATCTATTTCATACAGATCGAAGACCTAACCGAGATGGCGGAAAAGCTGAAAAAAGAAAATTTAGACATCAACTCGCTTTTGCAAAAAGCGCGCGACGACGCCAACGCTACGATCAGCCAAAACGAGCTTAAAATCGCCTTTTTGCTCGATCAACTCACGCAGAAGCAGAGCGATTTTAATAAAATTTTACAAGACCTCAACGTCACGAAAAACCGCATCCGCAACCTAACCGGAATGAAGGTCAAGATCATCGCCGATCTGAAGGAGAAGCTGGGGGGCAAGATCCGCATCGACAACGAAAGTGGCGCGATGACGCTAAGCTCGTCGATCCTTTTCGACAAGGGCTCAAGCGAGCTTAAAGAGGACGCCAAAGAGACGCTCCGCTCGACGCTGCAGAGCTATTTCGCCGCGCTTTTGAATAACGACGAAATTCGCGAAAATTTAGATCAGATCATCATCGAGGGGCACACAGACAGCGACGGCGGGTATTTGTATAACCTCGAGCTCTCGCAAAATAGGGCGTTTGCGGTGATGGATTTTATCAACTCGTGGAATAAAGATGAGCGTCTGCAAAAATACCTCATCGCCAGCGGTCGCAGCTACACGCAGCCCGTGATGCGCAGAGGCGTCGAGGACAAGGACGCTAGCCGCCGCATCGAGATCAAATTTACCCTTTCAAACAAAGAGGCGATGGAGGAGATCAGGAAATTTTTGCAGTTCGACGCGAACGCTACGAATTAGAAGCTCACTCGAAATTTTAACCTGCAAAAAGAGAGCTTAAAATTTTAAAATTCTTAACGAATTAAAGGCTCATCTGAAATTTTAACGGCGGCGGAATGTATCCTTTTATTTTGGCGCGAATATTATGAACGGGCGGCTCGCTAAATTTTACCGTAGCCCTTACGTGGCGTTTATGTAACGCCTGCCGCGGCGGAATGGGCTTAAATTTAAAGCCCACGCATTTTGACGCGCTTTTAGTGTTGCCCTGCGGATGATATAGTCTAAATTTAGACCTTTAAATTTAAGCCGCAAATTTAAGCAGGCTCAAGAGCGACTTAAAATTTATATAGGTTAAAAACCTTGCTCGTTTAGTTTTCTATATCCGTCACAACCGGCTTGATCACCCAAATCACAAGCCTTGCTGAAGTATTTTTTTGCCATACTTATATTCTGACTTATGCCTTTTCCTAAATAATATGAAATTCCGATATTATAGCATCCGCTTCCATCTTTTAAATTGCAAGCTTTTAGATATAGTTCATTTGCCTTTTTATAATCTTGCTTTACGCCTTTGCCAGAGCTATACAAAACTCCTAGATTATAGCACCCTTTGCCATATTTCAAATCACAAGCCTTAGAATATAACTCATTTGCTTTATTATATTTTTGTTCTACACCTTCTCCTTGTTCATATAAAAACCCTAGATTGTTGCATCCTGCGTCATATTCTAGGTCGCAAGCTTGAGAATATAGCTTGCTCGCTTTTTTATAATCTTTATTTATGCCTTTGCCGTGTTCATATAAAATTCCAAGATTAGTACATCCTATGCCATATCCTAAATTACAAGCTTTAGAATACAATTCACTCGCTTTTTTATAATCTTGTTTTTCATATAAAGCCCCTAGATCATTACATCCTAACCCATATCCTAGATTACAAGCTCGAGAAAGTAAGTTTCTTGCTTTCTCGATATTTTGTTTTATGCCTTCGCCTAAATAGTGTAAGACTCCAAGATTGTAACATCCTTCGGCAACTTCTAAATCGCAAGCTTTAGAATACAATTCGCTTGCTTTCTTATAGTCTTGTTTTATACCTTCGCCCGAGGCGTATAAGAGCCCAAGATTATTACATCCTGTGCCATGTCCTAAATCACAAGCTTTAGAATATAATTCACTAGCTTTTTCGAAGTTTTGTTCTACATCTTTTCTTGAGTCATACCAAAGCCCTAATATATAGCATCCTTCGCTATATCCTAGATTGCAAGCTTTAGAAAGTAATTCATTCGCTTTTTTGTCGTTTTGCTTTATAGACGTACCTAAATAGTATGAAGCTCCAAGATTGTAACATCCTTCGGCAACTTCTAAATCACAAGCTTTAGAATAGAATTGATCCGCTTTTTGGTAGCTTTGTTGCACGCCTTCACCTTTTTCATATAAAATTCCAAGATTATGGCAGCTTTTACCATGTTTTAAATCGCAAGCTTTCAAATATAGTTCGCTTGCTTTTTTATAATCCTGTTTTATATTTTCTCCGAAGTAATATGCGCTACCGAGATTTGCACACGCCGATGCATCGTTATTGTCGCATTTACTTTGCAGTTCGTTTTCATTAAAATCGCTCTGTTTTGCCACTACTAAAGTCGCCGTGGCAATCAGCGCTAAAAATATCTTTTTCATACATCACTCTGTCTGAAATTTAGGCTATTTTATTTCATTTTCGCTTAATCTTTTGAAAATCGGCGGGCCTAAAGGGTCTTTAAATTTACGCAGTCGCAAGCTTAAAGGCGAAATTTAGCAAAAAGCGTTAAAATTCCAAGCATTACAAGGAGCGAAAATGAAAATTTTAAGAAGTACGGACGCAAATTTCAAAGAGGAATTTGCGAGGTTGGTGCGCCGCGGCGAGACAGATATGAGATCGGTAATGCCCGTCGTAAGCGGCATCATCGAGGAGATCAGAGCGCGCGGCGATGAGGCGCTAGCTGAACAGATTGAGAAATTTGACAGATGGCGCGTGCAGGGCGATCTGGCTATCACGCAAGAGCAGATGAGTCTCGCGTATGAAGGCTTAACCGCAGAGCTAAAAAACGCGCTACAAGTCGCATACGAGCGCATCTACGCCTATCACGAAAAGCAGCTTGAGAGAAGCTGGTTTAGCTTCGATCCAAGCGGTGCGATGCTCGGACAAAAGATCACGCCGGTAGATCGCGCGGGGCTGTATATCCCGGGGGGCAAGGCAGCGTATCCGAGCTCGCTTCTGATGAACGCGATCCCCGCAATCGTCGCGGGCGTAGAGGATATCAGCGTCTGCACCCCCGCCGTGGGCGGCGTCGTAAACGAACTACTGCTTGCGGCGATGCATGTGCTAGGGATCAAAAAGGCCTACAAAGTGGGCGGCGCCAGCGCGATCGCGGCGATGGCATACGGCACGCGCACGATCGGCAAGGTCGATGTCATCACGGGCCCCGGGAATATCTTCGTCGCAACCGCTAAAAAGCTCGTGTTCGGCGATGTGAATATCGATATGATCGCGGGCCCTAGCGAAGTGGGCATCATCGCAAACGCCGCGGCAAATCCGCGCAACATCGCCGTGGATCTGCTCAGCCAAGCCGAGCACGACGAGATCGCAAGCAGCTTTTTGATAAGCGACGATGAAAAATTCGCTCTTGCCGTCGCAGAGCATATTGAGCGCGAGCTGCCTACGCTCACACGTGAGCCGATCGCTCGCGCCAGCATCCAAAACAAGGGCGCGATCATCATCGCGCGCGATATGAACGAATGCGTGGGGTTGATGAACGAGCTTGCGGTCGAGCACCTCGAGATCGCGACCGAGAACGCCTACGAGCTGCTTCCGCGCATACGCCACGCAGGCGCGATATTTTTGGGCCACTACACGCCTGAAGCGATGGGCGATTACCTCGCAGGCCCTAACCACACGTTGCCGACCGGCGGAAGCGCGCGATTTTTCTCGCCTCTTGGGGTTTATAATTTCATCAAACGAAGCTCGATCATAGCGCTAAATAAGTGCGCCATAGATGAGCTCGGAGGTGCATGCATGGCGCTAGCGGATGCCGAGGGGCTGGGCGCGCACAAAAAATCGGTGCAGATTAGATTTGAAGAGAAGTAATTTTGCGGCGGTAGCCTCAAAAGGCGGCGAGGGCGGAATTTTAAAGAGTATCGGCGGCAGTTGCGAAACCGCGAGCCTAAATTTTAAAATTTAAAGACGAGTTAAATTTTAAAAAATGTAAGCGTCGCAGCGAGAGTAAAATTTTAAAATTTCAAAAGCGCTATAAATTTAAAAAAACGGCCGCATTTGATTAAAATTTAAGGCAAATTTACTAAGCGAAATGATATACTTTCGCTGATTTTTTACAAGGAGAGAAAAATGAAAAAATCACTTTTAGTTTTGGCTAGTTTTGGCTTTGCGCTAAGTCTTAGCGCCGCAGATCTTTCAGATAGTTGCAAGGAGTACTTCGCAGATCTTGATAAGATGGTTGATACCTACAAACAAGCCGGTCAAGAGCAGCAGGTCAAGATGTATGAGGATCAAAAAAAGCAGTCTATGGATCAGATCAGCGCACTTCCTAAGGAGCAGCAAGAGGCCACTTGCAAACAAGCTAAAGAGATATTTAAGCAGATGATGGATCAGATGAAACAACAAGGCGCTATGAAATAAGAAGCCTTCTTTATTCGCGGCTAGTCTCGGCTAGCCGCTGCTTTAAATTTACCCAGACACAGGCGTTCGACGCCGACTTTAACTTCAAATTTTATCTTTTTCACACATAGCGCGTTTCTGCGTCTTGGTTTTAAACATACCGTCTTTTATCTCGTAGTTTTTTTGTGCCGCTGTTCGCAGCGTAAAATTTTGCAAACTTTGAAATTTTGCGATGCCTTTGTTTTGACTATACAGATCGCCTGCGCAGAGCGCAAGGAGAGCAGAGCGGTTAAAATTTTCCGCGGCAGTCGCAGCAATATCGCTAGCGGCGTTGTCGCATACGGTATAAATTTTATGCCTCGCCGCCACGCACAATACGCCGATGCCGTGGCGCGCAGTATAGCAGCATCTCGAAATTAAAATCAGCGCCCTCAATCGCGCGTTCAAAGTAGAGGCGCTGTTCGTCGCATAGGCTAGAAAAGGGCGCATCGAAGTTCTGCGCGATCATCATACGAGCGGAGCGTTCGCGCGAGCGGCCGGGATCGGTGCGCTTCAAGGCTCGGGATTTAAAATTTTATTTTAACGGATAGTTTGGACGCAGGTGCTCGCGGAATTTTAAAATTTTAAGGATTTAAATTTATTGCGGCGCGGCGGCCTGCGCATGGGACCGGGGCGGTTATTCGCCGTCCTGCGCCTCTTCGGTGAAGCTAACGATGCGCGGAGCTGCGATGCGCGCGTAATCCTGCGCGTTTAGGATGATCGAGTGATCGAGCAGGCCCGCGTTGAAAGCTATTTCTTCAAAGCGTCCGAACAGCGACGGATCGGCGATTAGCAGCAGCTTGTCGTGGAAGCTAAAAGGCGGCACCGAGCCGATGACGCAGTCTGTGAGATCGCCCACTTCGTCGGGACTTACGAGCGATGCTTTCGTGCCGCCTAGCCCCTCTGCCAGGCGCTTTAAATCGGTTTTATGATCGGCTGCGAAGACCGCTAGGACGTAGATCCTGCCGTTTCTGCCCGCGGGTTTGTCGCTAGGAAGCTTCAGTTGCTGCGGTACGTTTGCGCAGATTTGATCGGCAGTTAAAGCTAAATTTCCCGCGCAGGCGCCGTTTTCGCAGCCTTGAGCGCTCGCAAGGGCGGAAGCGTCGAGATTTTGCGCGTCATCGGCGCTTTCTAAATTTAAATTTTGCGTGAAAGAAATTTGCCCGTCCTTAAAGCCCTTGATCGTGCAAACTAGCGCCTTTGCGCCTTGTCCCAGCTGCGTGCCTCGGGCTTTGGCGACCTCGGCGGAGGTGCCCGCGCTTTCGTGAGCTACTACGCGGAAGCGCGCGCCCTGCTGCGTCAAAAGCTCTTTTAGGCTTTCAAAAATTCTCTCTGACATTCTCTCTCCTTGTTTTTGCGAAATTATACTGAAATTTTAACCAAATGACCCATTGATGCCGAAATTCCATTCTTCGCCGTAAAATTTGTCTCGCCTGCGCGCAAAACCATTGCGCGATGAAAAATCTATTGCGCGGCGGAAATTCCGCCACGCATAAGCTCGGTCCGCCGCGCTTCTTGTGAAATTATTTCATCTTACGGATTTTAGGCTCTTTACTCTCTACGAGCTCGTAAATTCTAAGCTCGACCTTGACGTCTTTGGGCGCCAAAATTCTAATTTCGCCCGGAGTGTAGAAAAAAGGCGCTCCAAGCTCATAATAGACCCATTTTTTTTGCTTCTCGGTTTTACACAGCATCAGCGTTTGAGCAAGCTCGTTGCCGCCGCTAAACTCGTAATAAAGCCCGTCCGAGCCCTCTTTTTGCTCTATTTTGCCGCCGATCAGATACGCGTCGTTGCAATCGGCTTTGATCTCTTTGGAAAAGATCGCTTCGACCTTAAACTGCTGCGGCGGCATCTTTGACGGCGTTAGCTGAAAGACGTTTAGCTGCTTTTGCGCCTCGCCGCCGAACAAAAACAGCGGCAATAGGAAAAATAAAACGCTTTTTCTCATACTTTGCTCCTTGAAAAGATATTTTTATTCAAAATTTTAGCAAAATTTTTACTCATTAAACTGAAATTTCAATCGACTTCGTTTTTTCCTCTAATACAGATTATGTTTTTTAACGCCTCCGTCTCTGATTTTAGCGCCTCGCTATCGGTTTTTTGCGCGGCGCTCTTTTTGTTCGCTAAATTTTTGCTAGAGCTTTGCGGCAAGGGCTTTTCGTGCGAGTTTAAAATTTCGGCGGCGTCGCGCGATATTTCGCCCTGTGTCTGCGCGGTGGAAATTTCGCCGCTAGCCCCGCTGGCCTTACCCGTGCGGCGGCTTAGCACGCTTTTGACGCGTATCTTTTCGCCTGCGTAAAACGCCTCGCAAAGCCCGTCTTGCGCCTCATAGTCCGTCACTTTGACGCTGCCTTCTTGAAATTTATAAAATTTCACCCGTTTTGCTCCTCGTAGCTCCTCCGCTCCGCGCCATACATCGCTCTGCGCGTCGAGACCCGCGAGCGCAAATGCGCCGTCTGCCGCCTTATACATATCGCCGAGCCTTATCGGTATGCGTTCGCCACTCTTTTTGGTAAGCACGAAGCCGATCTTTTCGCCATCTTTTGGGTGTGGGTGGAACTGCCCCGAGAAAAATGCCGTGAAAAACGCGACCTCCTTGACCTCGCCGTCGGTGCCTAGGTATCTCGTCCAGCCATCTTCGGGCACGTCGATTTCGGCGACGTCTCGTCCGTCTTTTGCGCCGCATTTTAAGCCCGCGCAGCCGCTAAGCGCTAATGCCGCAAGCGCGGCTAGAAATAAGTTTTTCATATTTTCCCTTCAAATAAATTTGTCTCAAAGCAGGGCGCCCGCCCCGCCTCGGCGCGTAAATTTGCGCAAAATAGGGCGCGCTAGCTCACTCCGCAGGCTTGATGCGCTACCGCGTCTAAACACACATAAATCGCGCGAGATAAGCGGTAGCGCGGAATTTTAACGTCGCTCGGCGCGTTTTGCAAGCGCTTTGCGGTAAATCCGCCCGAAACCTCGGGCGCGCAAAGCCCGTATTGCGGCTAAATTTATCAAGCCGACGTTGCCCAGATGCGTAAAAATCGCTGCCCATTCGCCTCAAACGAGCACTCCTGCCAGTCCCAGTCGTTCTCGCCGCCCATTGCAAAATTTTGAGGCTCGCCTGATAGAGCCGCCGCGCTCAAAGCAGCCGTTATCCGCTCTTTCATAAAATCATCGGGCTCGCAGGACTTGAATTTTTCAAATTTTATCTCGTAAAGGGAGGTGAGCCTAAAGTCCGCGCGCACGAGCTTGTCGCACTCTCGCGCGAACTCCGCCGCGCTATATTCGTGCTTTGGGGCATAGTACCAAACCTCCAGCTCCTCGATGCTTTCGCCCCCAAATTTTATGGATTTTATCATTCTGACCCCCATTTCGCTAGTCGCGGCGGTTTAAATTTCGTCGCTAGAAATTTATAAATTTCACTTGCGCCCATACGGCGCATGGCTCACGCGCAAGATAAAACCTTCGCCATTTGGCGCAAGTGCGCTGCGCGGTCAAATTTTAAATTTAATCCGCCGCGCTTGAATTCAGACGCCGAAGTCCGCCCGCATCCCCTCTTTGCCTTTCGGCGTAAAATAGCAAACGACGTAGCAGAGCATTCGGTCTTTGCAATCGTATTTGGCTTCGAGGCTTTCGATAATGCGCGCAAATTCCTGCGGCGCTCTGCCCTCAAAGGCGCCTCGCAGCTCCTCTGCGGCGATATGTCTTGGGCTAAGGAGCAGATACGCCGCGCCGCCGTCCTCATCCTCGCTTATCGCGCGTAAAATTTCACTGCTCGCGCGAACCCGCCAGTGTTCCTTACCGTCCCACTCGCGCAGGCTTAAAAATATCGCGCCGCCGTCAGCGTCCAAAGACTTTTCGGTTGGAATTTGAGCGCGTAAAGCGCCTTCATTTAAGCTCTCCTCGCTCGCGACCTCGATAAAAACGTCCGTGCCGAGCAGATAGCCGGTCCGCTCAAACTCGCTTTCGTACTCCCAGCCGTCAAATTTAGCGGCAAATTCGCGCACCCGCTCGTCCGTCTCGCAGCCGAACATCATCGCGTCGCTATCTGAAATTTTAACGATATAAGGCTCGTTCATAGGATTTTCGAATTTTATTGCGGCTCGCACTTTCCGTAAAACCACTCGCGAGTTTCGTTTAGCTTAAACTCGCCGTCTTTTAGAAAATACTGCTTGCTGCTTTTGATCGCGTTTTCGCCCGTAGCTATGTAATCGCCGATGAAGCCGCGATCCAGGACGTCGTGCGCTAAAATTTCAGGCTCAAAGACGTTTTGCGTCCTTTGCGTTTCATGCCATTTGCTGTTCTCATCAGGCTCGCGCAGGATGATCGAGATGTTATTGCCCGCTTCGTCGTAGCCGTAGATATACTCGTACTGCTTGCCATCGGAAGCCGTGCGATTTTTTATCACGTTGCCGCGCACGTCGTAGCTAAACTCGTTTTCAAACACGACCTCCCAGCGTTGCGATTCCTCGCGCCAAAGCACGGTTTGCTCGCGCAGAGGTCTGCTTTCCTCGGTCTCCTCGTGCACGTTTTTGTAGTACTCCCTCCACTCGTTTTTTGCAGCATCCCAGCACGATCTTAGCTCGCTAAAGCGCCTATGCTTAGGCTCGATCTTGCGCAAGATCTTTTCATCGCGCTGCCATGTGCCGTCCTTCCATATAAAATTTATCTCGCTGCGCGTCCCGTCCTCTGCCGTAAAGACGGTATATTTTGTAAGCGGCACCCATTTGCCGCGCCACGCGTAGCCTTCTGAGCCCGCGTAAACATCGCCGTTGTAGTGATATATCGATTTTTCGTACGGCATCCATTTTTTCACTTTGGCGCTCCATTCATAGGTCGCTACGAAATTGTTTCTGTCGCTTTCATCGACAATCCTTTTTGTAAGGTACGTCGGCGTCCATCTACCCTTTTTTAGCGTGAAATTTTGTAAAATTTCCGTTTTGCCCTCGCGCTTTTCGACGGCTTTTTCCCCATCGTATGGCTTACCGTCCTTTTGCAGACTGAAATAAATTTTCGAGCCGTCCTTTGCGATCTCCTGCTTGCTTATCGCCGTTTCGCGAAATTTGTTTGTATTTGCGTCCCAGTCGTATTCGACGTTTTCGATCTCGCGCTCGCCGCTTTCGTCAAATTTGCTAAAGCTTTTCGATACGGATGCTCCCTCTTCGCTGCTCTTTCTGTAAATTTTTTCTAAGCGGCGGGCTTTGGCGTCGTAGTTTTGGCTCACTTCATATTCGTAGCGCGGCGCGGCGCCGCCCTCTGTTTTATAACTCGTCTTTTGCAGACAAATTTTATCCGTTCGCGCTTTGAAATTTGATGTCGTTTCGTGCGTCTCGTCCGTCTCGGTTGCGCCCGCAGGCATCGCAAGCGCTAACTTCGCCGCTAAAATAGAGCCTGCCAAAACTGCCGCTCGCACTCGAAGCTTGTCTGCCAAAACTGCCGTCTGCGCCCCAAAAGCGCCCGCCGAAATAATCGCTCGCGCCTTTAAATTTAGCGCCGCAAAATTTGCCGCACCTTCGTGTGAAATTTTAAAAATACCTCTCACGACCGCTCCTTTTATCTGAATTTTAAATCGCGTCTATCGCTTTATATCCTCGCTCGAAAAAGCTCTCTCGCCTTCGTAAATTTTCTCATAGCGACTTAGCTTGCCCTCTTTGAAATAGCCGATGAAATAGGCCGCCGATCTTTCGGCCTGCTCTTGCGAAATTTCATCGTAGAGGCGGGCGGGCTCCTTTGATTTTTGTTTATGCAGGCACGAACAGCTGCGAAAATAGCGCCTTTTGATTTTAAAATTTTGCGCCTCGTCGCCTTGTTCGTCTGCGTGCTTTGTCGCGCTTATTTCGCTACTTTGCTTGCCTGCGGGCGCCAGATCCTCTCCTTGGCCGCCTTGCATCGTTTGTTTTTGCTCGCTCGCCGCACTGTGATCTTGCGCCTCTACGGCGCCGAAACAGATACTCGCCGAAATTAAAGCCGAAATAGCCGCTCTTATCGCTTTGAGTAAAACCATTTTTCAACCTTTTCTTTTGCCGCCGCTGAGTGCGGACCTGCCGCGGCGTAGGATTTAAATTTTAAAATTTACGCGGCATACGAAACATCCGCGCCGTTAAATTTAACTGTAAAGCTCGTGTGACGCCGTGCTAGCTAAATTTAATCGCAGCACTCGCACGAATATTGCTACGTCCGCTAAATTTAACCGCATAGCTCGCACAACGCCGCATCCGCATAAATAGCACTGCGTCTGCTAAATTTAACCGCACCACTCGCGTAAGGCCGCGCAGGTAAAATTTAGCCGCGAAATTTTACCGTCATATATTCAAACGCTACTTTATCTTTTTATATTTCCACGTCTGCTCCGTTATGAGCTCGGACTTGCCGTCTTTAAGCTTAAATTCCTTAAAGCTCGTTATCGCGTAGATACTAGGCATCTCAAACATCATCAGCGCGGCTCCGTGCCCCACGCTATCAGCCGGGATTGCGGTATCGTAAGTGGCCTCCGAGCGCCCGGTTTGCACCCATTTACCGCTCGCGTCAAGCTTGTAGATATCCATCGCGGTATTGCTGCCGCGCTCGTCGTAGCTATAGACGTATTTGTTGCTGCTGGAATTTGATTCGTAGCTTTGCTCTAGTAGTCGCTCGCCCGATTTATCGTAAATTTCGCCGTTTGAGTAGCTTTTGACCCACTCTTTAAGCCGCTCGTCCCACAGATACGAGGTCATATTAAGATCCGCGCCCTTCTTGATAGCGGTCTGTTTGCTCATATTATCCCACGCGCCCTTCTCATCGTTCCAGATGAAGCTAGTAACGATCTCCTCGTCCTTTGCGGCATCAAGCTCGTGCTTGCTCATCGTAGCGTTTTGCCACGCGCCGTTTTGGAAGGTGCTGCGTATCTGCTCATAGCTGCCGTTTCGATCGCCGTTAAGCATCTCTCGCTCGCTGTTTTGCCACGCGCCGTTTACAAACTCGTAGGTTACGTATCCGTTCATCTCTCCTGCGGTGTCGTAGAAAATTTCGGTCTTATCTTTGGGCTGCCAGCTCTTGCCGTCCCATTTGAAGCTTATCGTAAGCTCCTCCTTATCCCACGCGTTTTTTACGGATCTGTTCATGCTATCTTTCTGCCATTTGCCCTTTACAAACTTATATCGCACGTCCTGCGTCGCGTTGCCGTCGTAGCTGGAGACGGTTTTGCTCGCATTGCGCGTGCCGTCATCTGCTATCGAATTGCTCTCGCGCGTCGTGACATTACCCTTTATGCTTTCCGTGTAGTCTTCTATTTTTTTCCACTTGCCGCTTTTAAGATCGAGGTTAAATACTTCAAATTTAACCATATTCCCCTTTTCGTCAAAGTAGCTGATCTCTTTGTAGCTAGAGCCTAGGCCGTCCGAGGAGTTCGTATCTCTTATCTGCTCCAGCTTGCGCGCCGCCGCGTCGTAGCTTAGGTGCGTGCTCTCCTTGCGCTCCCCAAGTGAGCCGTAGCTCATGCTTTGCACCATATACTCATACTCCTTGGCAAACGCCGCCGCACAGAGCAGCGCAAGTATCGTAGCGAGCTTTTTCATCCTCTCTCCTTGGAAAAATTTTGATAATTATATAATGTACGTATGTAAAAACGGATAAAATTTCGGCGCGCGGCTAAATTTAAAAACTTCGATTTTTAGGCGGTAGCGGTGAAATTTTACGTCGCCAAACGGCTGGAATTTTAGTAATATTTGATCTGATTTTGTGTTAGTTGTCGATAGAATTTATGCGAAATAGAATTACGTGCGAGCTTCTGCTAAATTTTAAACAGATCTAGAGCTGATTTATATCAAAGCTACACTGCGTGCCGTTAGCGATAAAATTCTACGTCATAAAATTTTAAATTCACGCGCAGATCCGTTTGAGGAGATAAAAATGCAACACTAAATTTTTGGTAGCTAAAAATTTCAAATAATGCCGATTTTTCAAAAGTGCCGCTGGTTAAGCGGCACTAATCGCAGAAGCGCTCATCTGCGTTATTTGCTTTGCGCTTGGCTAGAAAGTCCGCCTTTTTAGCGGGGTCTGCGAAAAACTCGTCCTGCCTAAGCAGCGCGGCGTCCATTTTGTCCTCGGCTGCCTTGAGCGCAGCGGCGCGATCTACGAAGTGCGATGGAAATTTCTCATCAAATATCGCTTTATACGGGTGCGCCTTGACCCAGTCCCTGGCGCGTGCCGCCGCATCGCGCTGTTTAGCAAGATCGCAGAATGCATATGGATTTACCACGTTGCCGACTAGCTGCAAAAATGCCGCATTCGCGGACTCAGTCTCGCGAAACATCTCGTCCTTGATATCGATGACGCGAGCGAAGGTTAGGAAGCGATTTTTGCCCGCGTAGAACCAAAACACCGCGTCGTCCTTAAGCCCCAGATCATAAGCGCGTGCAGCGACGGTCATCAGCGTGGTCGGAGCGACCATGTCCGGGGCGTCTTCGATGATTTTGATCGCCTTTCTTAAGCTCGCCACGTCGTTTTTCATCAACAGATCGTCGATCGGCTCGTAAACATGCACGTATTCGGGCTTGCCCTCCTTAGCCGAATAAAACGGCGAAACATAGATGTCGATCGAAGTGATTTTTTCCACTTTATCCTCACCCTGGGCGCTCAAAGTCGCAGCCGCCGCCGCACACAGCAGCAATGAACGAAATTTTTTCATGGTCTCTCCTTCGGTTAAATTTTATAAATTTGCTTCGTAATTATATCTTGAAATTTAAGAACGCGAGCTTGATTTTTAACGAATATATTTTTGCGGAATTTTAATTTTTTTGCGGCGGCTTTATTTTCTTTTGATCCGGCTTCGGCGCGACGCTTTACGCGGCTAAATTTAACACCGCTAGTCGTAAAATTTAGCTTATAATTTAGATTGCTTAGCTAAATTTTTCCGTTTGCGCTTAATCCGAAAACGAATTTTGCCTTTACGTTTAAATTTCATCGCCGAAAAAGTCGCCGTCGATGTCGCAAATCTCGATATTTTGCCGCACCTGAACTCCGAGTTTGTATTTTATCATCAGTTCCGCCAGTCGTTCGCCGTCAATCAAAACAATCGTGTAATTTTGCATGTTTGCGGCGCATCTTGCGGCATCCTTGCTAAATTTTGATGTCGTGATAAATACACCCTTTTTGGTCTGCTTATCCGATATTGCGCCTACAAATTTTTGAATTTCAGGACGCGAAACCGCGCCTTGCCAGCTTTTAGCCTGGACGTAAATTTGCGATAATCCAAGCTCATCTTCATCTATAATACCGTCTATACCGCCGTCCGCGCCGTTTTTGGTTAGTCTGCCTACTCCGTAGCCCATTTTTTCGAGCAAGCATGTCACCAAATACTCAAAAAAGCTCGGCTTTTTTTGTGAAATTTCGTCTAAAATTTGAGATTTTAGATTTTTTGCGAGCTCGTTTGTTGTCTCGACGATGATGTCGATAGGCGTCTTTTCTTGCGTCACGATTTGCGAGATTTTGGTGCTTGGAGCGCTTTTGTTTTTATAAATTTCATCGTACCAAGCCTCAAATTTTGCCTGAGCGTCTTTACTTTTTAGCATTTGTTTGCCAAGATCCGTTATCTCGTACACGCCTCTACCTGATCTTTTGATAGGCTTTTTAACGTCAGGTAAATTTACAACTTCTTTATTTCCTGCAAAATCCGATAACGCCCAACTTGCACGGTTAACATATACAAGCATGCCGCTAGGTATCCTCTGTAAGAGTTCGTCGTCGTTAAATTTATAGTGCTTTGTAATGAACTCGAAAATTTCTTTTCTATCTGCCTTGCCGCGCTTGCCGATAAATCTTAAAATCGGAAACATCATCTCTTTGTAGCTTGGTATCATCGTTTTTCTCCTAATTTTTTACAATTTTACCTCTCTAGGCCTGCAACTTAAAAACTTCAAATTTTACCACCAAATTTAATGTTGCGCATTAAATTGATCCTGAAGACCCGTTTTCGCCGCGTCGCGGTAGAAATCGATCTGATCTTTTTTGATGATGCGGATGTAGTCGGTGCTGCCGGGATGTCCGCTTTGAAAGCCCGCCGTCATCACGTAGGTGCCGCCTTCTTCGATGAGCCCGCGCTGCAGAGCCTCGCTTATGATACGTGCGAGCAGCGAGTTGATGCTTGTTTTTTCCCTTACCATCGCTGGATTTACGCCCCACACGAGACTTAGCGCATGTGCGGTCTGCTCGTCGTGCGCGATTGCTATGATGTCGATTTTGGCGCGATTGCGTGCGAGTTTGATCGCCGAACGCCCCGAGCCCGTGATCGAAAGTATCGCGCCCGCGCCCAGCCTTGCGGCAAGCGCTGCGGTGCTTGAGGTGATCATATCGGTCTCGTCGTAGAAGTCGTAATCGTTAAATTTATCGTAAGGATAGATCTTTTCGGTCTCGCGGATCGTCTCGCTCATCGCGGCGACCACGGCTGCGGGGTTTTTGCCGATGGCGCTTTCTTCGCTTAGCATCACGGCGTCGGTGCCGTCGAGCACGGCGTTTGCGACGTCGCTGATCTCGGCTCTGGTAGCGCGCTCGTGCTCGGTCATGCTAAGCATCATCTGCGTGGCGGTGATGACGGGCTTTGAGCGGGCGTTGGCTAACGCTATGATGCGCTTTTGGATGCGCGGGATCTCATAAAACGGCATCTCAATGCCCAGATCTCCGCGCGCGACCATTATTCCGTCGCTTGCTTCGATGATCTTTTCAATATTTTCGACTGCGTCGAATTTTTCGATCTTGGCGTAAATTTTAGCTTTTGAACCCAGCGAGTTTAAAATTTCGCGCACGCGCAGGATGTCGTTTTGCGACTGCACGAAGGAGATACCTACGAAATTTACGCCGTGCGCCGCGCCCCAGCGCAGATCCTCGAGGTCTTTTTGCGTGATAACGTCGATATTTAGGCGGGTGTTTGGGAAGTTCACCCCCTTATTCGAGCTTAAAAAGCCGTCGTTTTCGAGCACCGCTCGCACGCCTTGCTCGCTTACCGCGACTACCTTGGCGCGGATCGAGCCGTCGTAGAGGTAGATGAACTCGCCCACCTTCATTAACGGCAAAATTTCAGGGTGGTTGATACACAGCTCGTATTCGCCCGGGGCGGTCTTTTTGCCGATGATTTCGCGAGGAAGGAAGGTGATTTTATCGCCCGTTTTTAGTTTAAAATTTTCCTCGAGTTTGCCGACGCGGATCTTTGGACCGCTGATGTCCTGAAAGACGCCTACGCGTACGCCCAGGCTCTTTTCTACGGCGCGGATTTTGTTTAAATTTGCCTCGTGATACTCGTGCGTGCCGTGGCTGAAGTTCATCCTAAAGGCGTTGCAGCCCGCCTTTACCATCGCGCTCATCATCTCTTCGCTGTCGCTTGCAGGCCCGATGGTCGCTAGGATTTTGGTTTTTTTAAGCATCTTTTCTCCTTTAAATTTAAAATTTATCGCCGCATTAGGCGAAATTTTGCGCAAAATTTTGAAATTTCTAAATTTTAAAATTCGCTAGGCGAAGGAATTTTAAAATTTTATGACGCGGGAGAATTTTAGAATTCTACGGCATGGTGAAATTTTAAAATTTCATAGCTTGCGGTGCAGATTAAATTCTAAAAATTCGCGTTTGAATGAAATTTTTAAAATCCCCTATATATATGAAGCGCGAGCAAAATTCTAAAATCCTCGCCGAAGTAAAATTTCAAAATTCTTGTCCGAGCGAGATTTAAAAATTCCTCTTTATTGCATCATTTCCGCGTCAAATTTTGCATCATCAAAGCTCGCTCCTAAATATTCGCAGGCACTTTTTGCGTCGCGAAGCGCGTTGCCTAAGCAGCTCGTAGCACCGGGGCTTGGGGTCATATTAAAGATAATCCCCGGATTTTCGCCTATTCTAGCTTCGCCTAAAAGCAGCTTTTTTTGCGAGTGTGAGATTACTTGCGGGCGCACGCCGCCAAAGCCCTTGGCATAATAAATATCCTCCTCGCGGATGCTAGGTATGATCTTGCGCGCATTTTTGACGAAAAGCTTTTTACCTAAAATCGGTATCTCAAAGCCTATATTGCGGATTAAGAAATCCCTTACCTCGCTATCGCCAAAATTTTGCCAAATAACCTTGGCTACATCCATGTCAAAATTTAATGACTGAAAAAATTCCGGCACCGAACGACAGCCCTTGTAGCGCTCAAGCTTCGGCATCGTAAGCGCGGTAGGACCAAATCTCGTGCAGCCGTCCGCCAAAAGATCGGGGTCGCCGTGAAGCGCGGCAAATGGAAGCTTTGGGTTTTGTACCATGTAAACCTTGCCGTTTAGAAGCTTTTGCTTGGTTAGATAGAAGCTGCCCGCGATGCAAATCGTGCTAAGATCCTGCCCCGGCCCCATTTTGTGCGCTAGCCACAGCGAGTGGGCGCCCGCATCTACGACTACGAAATCGGCGCTTAGCGAGAGTCTATTTGCTGTGCGGATATAGAACTTATCGCCTACTTTAGTGATGTTTTGCACTTCGGTGTTGAGGTACAGATCGCAGGTTTTGCCCTCCACGTTTTTAGCGTTTTGCACGAAGGAATTCGCCATCGCGCCGTAATCGATCGTCGTGTAAACTCCCGATTGCACGCCCATTGCTACGATATCCTCCGCTCGCTCCTCGCCGCGCCCGTCAAAAACTAGCTTAGGCTCTATTTTTTTGAGCTCTTCCTTGTCAAAAAGCTGCAGATACGGATAAAGCTCTTTAAATTTCTCAAAGCGGTCTTTAATTAGCTCTACCTCACTTTCGCCCACGCCAAGAGCCATTTTCTGCCCCTGAAATAAAAATTTATTCTCATATCCGTGCTTTTGGCAATATTTCACGATCATATCCGCCTTGCGCTTGACTTCGGTCGCTTTTTGCAAATCGTAGTTGGTCTCGATGTCGCCGCAATGAATCGTCTGAGAATTTGCGCTGGCTTTAGAATTTAGCGTCGCAAGCCCCTCGTATTTTTCAAGTAGAGCAATATTTTCGATCCCGCTAAATTCTGCCAGCACATATGCTAGCGCGCTGCCCGTGATACCGCCGCCTATGATGATTACTTCGTAATGTTTTTCTTGCATGCCCTTTCCTTATCGAATTTGGCTACAATTGTGCGAAAATTTCGCTTAAAAGCTAGTTATAAAAGCGTGAATTTAGATGATTTTATATAAAATTCGCACCATTTCATTTTGGGAGTAGTATATGAAAAAATCGATTCTTGTCGGATTAAGTTTGATTATAGCCACGTCGCTGTGGGGCGCAGATAAGAAAGTTTATCGCCTCAAGCTAGCTCAGACTTACGAGCTTAGTATGCCTATCGTAGGCGATGTCGCCAAGCGTATGGCAGATCTTGCAGATAGTATGTCTGATGGCAGGCTGAAAATCAGCATCGACGCGCCTAGTAAGCATAAAGCGCCTTTTGCAATCTATGATATGGTCAAAAACGGACAATACGATTTAGGCTATACTGCGAGCTACTATTATAAAGGCAAAAATAGCGCGAATATGCTGTTTACGACGGTGCCTTTTGGTATGACGAAAGACGAACAGCACGCTTGGTATTACTTCGGCGGAGGCAAGGAGCTAGCGGATAAATTCTATGCTAAAAGCAATCTAAAGGTCTTTAATATCCTAAATAGTGGCATGCAGATGGGTGGTTGGTTTAAAAAAGAGATTAATACGCTAGATGATCTAAAAGGGCTTAAATTTAGAATTCCAAGCTTTGGCGGGGAGGTTATGAGCCGCCTTGGCGTCGCAGTCGCTACGATACCGGTAGGTGAGCTATATATGGCGCTAGAGATGGGCACCATCGATGCGGTCGAGTGGGCAAGTCCTAGCTTTGATATACCTCTAGGCTTTCACAAGGTCGCAAATTACTATTATACGGGATGGCAAGAACCCGCTAGCGAGCAGCAGATCGTGATAAATCTACAAACTTGGCAGAAGCTTCCTAAGGATTTGCAAAATATCCTGGAAGCCTCTATCGCAAAGGCGCGCGAATACGCAGAAAACGAGACGTTTTATAAAAACGTAATAATTTGGGACGAGATCAAAAAGAAATATCCAAACGTTCAGATTCGCTCTTTTTCGCCTGAAATTATGCGTGCGCTTCGCAAGGCGACGGATGAAATTTTAGCCGAAGAAAGCGAGAAGAATCCCGATTTCAAAGAGATTTGGGAGAGCCAAAAGGCGTTTTTAGCTAAAGCTAGAACGTGGACGAAGATGGGTGATTTTACATATATCGAAAAAACGGGCGATGTTGAAGCCGAGCAGAATTTCACTGCTTCGGTGAAAAAAATCTCTGTCCCTGAGCCCGTAAATAGCGCAGCCAGCGAGATAAATGCAAGCACTGCCGCACCAAAAAACGAGGATAATCAGACGAAATAGTGCTTCATTTTTTAGCTGCGTTTTTATGCCGCGCGGCTAAACTAAGCACCAGATAAAGGTGTATGCGGCTTAAATTTGATCGGTAATTTTAGGCAATTTAGGCGAGGCGCGGGTGATTAAAATGCAGGTGATTTACTTATTGCAGCTGCGTAGCTCGGAGTATCTTTAAAATTTTAATTTATGAAAGCGGCGATAAAATTTTATCGCTGCTTTAGCATTTAAATTAAGGCACAGAATTCGCATCGCTGCGTTTAAAGCCAAATTTAAAAGCCGCTCGGTCGCCGCCGCACAAGGCTAGAATTTTATCAAGCTCCAAGCCTCCTATCTTTTTGCTTTATTCTTTTATCTTTTGCGTTATTTAAGCTTGATATTCCGCCGTGCTCGTTTGCGGGCGACATCACGCGCGGGAGAATTTAATCTTGCTTTTTCATTTTGCGTAGTTAGTGGAGGAGCTTTGGCGAAGCGTGCCAATCTGAGATTTTAAATCAGCGGCGTTTATAAATTCCGCATTTTAAAATTTCAGCGCTTTTATCTTGCAAATGCCGCTTTTAAATGAAATTTGCTTTGGGTTTTCTTTCTATAATAAAAGCGGCAAACTTCAAATAAAATGGCAAAATTTTAAAATTTACACGCTTAAATATCATAAGCAATGAAAATATAAAATTTTGTCCTTCGGAGATTAAGTACAAAGCGCGTTAGGAAAAATTTTATAGGTCAAATTTCATTTTAAGCGATTGCAAATTTAAAAGCTTGCATGTAAATTTTTTTAAAGCCTGCTCTAGTTAGAATTTATCACTAAACTAAGACGGGCTCAGCCTTGGAATTTCACCGCGCCAATTTTAAAATTTTGCGCGAGTTAGGCTTAAAATTTTAAAATTCGATTCTACCTGCGAAAACTCTTAAATTCCACGGTTTAGAATTTTGCCGCAACGCTATTTCTTGGGATGCGATAAAACTACGCGGCATGCAAAAGCCGCGTAGAATATTGAGCTAGGCTCGCTGCTGCAAGCCTAGCGAATGTCGTAAGCTAAAAAGGCGCTACTGCAAAGCGTAAAATTTTATTTCAAAGCCTTAAAAAGCTCCACGCTATCAAGCTGCTCCCACGGGTATTCGTCGTTTCCGACCTGTCCGCGCGCGGCGACGTCGGCGTAGAGGAAGCTTCCTTTGCCGGGGCGGTCAAGACCGAATTTATCGATGATCCAGCGCGGCGTGAGCGGGAATTTTTCAAGCACGAAAGCGGATAGCTCATCGTCGCTAGCCGCGCCCAAATTCGTCCCCATACAATCAACGCTGACGCTTACCGGTTTGGCTACGCCGATTGCGTAGCTGAGTTGGACGATACATTTTTTCGCAAGCCCTGCGGCAACGATGTTTTTGGCGATGTAGCGCGCCGCGTAAAGCCCGCTGCGATCGACCTTGGTGTAGTCTTTGCTGCTTTGAGCACCGCCGCCGATCGGGCTGTAGCCGCCGAAGCTATCTACGATCAGTTTTCGCCCCGTTAGACCGCTGTCGTGAAGCGAGCTATGATTTACGTAGCGGCCGGTAGGATTGATGTAGATGATCGTTTTGCTTTTGTCGTAAAGCTCCTTCGGAAGCCCCGCCGAATCGATTAAATTTCCGATCAGATCTCGGACGCGCTCGATGCTCATACTCTCGACGCATGGCGCGGAAACCACGATCGTATGGATACTTTGCGGCTTGCACTCCTCAAAATTGCTCTTCGTGCCGTAATCGACGCTAACCTGCGTCTTAATATCGACGCCAAGCTCGTTAGGATGGGATTTTGCGTAGGCATAGACGTGATCGCAAAGCGCTCTTGCGTAGGTAATCGCCGCCGGCATAAAATTTTTCGTCTCGCAGCTTGCGAAGCCGAACATTATGCCCTGATCCCCCGCTCCGATCTCGCCGCCCTCTTGATCGACGCCTTGGTTGATGTCGGGGCTTTGCTGGTTTAAAAATACGTCCACTTGCAGATCCTGCGGATGCAGGCACTGCGCGCGCGTAAAATGAGGGTTATCGTTGTAGCCGATCTCGCCAAGCGCACCCTTTACGATGTGGCGATAATCGTCGTGGGTAAAATCGACCTTGGCGTTTACTTCGCCGCCGATTACTACGTGTTTGCCTGCGATGAAAACCTCCGCTGCTACGCGTCCGTTTGGATCTTGTTTTAAAATTTCATCCACGATGCTATCTGCGATGATATCGGCGCACTTATCCGGATGTCCGGGGCTTACGACCTCGCTGGTAAATAGATACATATCTGCTCCTAATTAAAATTTCGCGTCATTTTATCTAACGAGGTTTTAAGATTAACTAAAAATTGCGAAATTTCGCCCAAATTTAAATGCGCTTAAATAAAATTTCGATATATTTCAAACGACGTTTTGATTGAAAGGTAAAAAATGAGTTCGATTCAAAAATTAGTAGCTAGCTACAAAGATAAAAATCTAGTTCTGCGCATAGTTACAGGCTTGATAATAGGAGCTATTTTGGGCTTTGCCGCACGTTCAGCGGCAGGCGATATTGCGGCAGAGCACACTTCGTTTTTAATAAACGTAGTAGCTTTTGCGGAAATTTTAGGAAATTTATTCGTAGGCGCCCTTAAAGCGGTAGCTCCGATTTTAGTTTTTATCTTGATTTTAAGCTCGATCGTAAATAAACAATACGGCAGCGCAAGCGGCTTAAAACGCGTGGTTGTTCTATATATTGTAGGCACCTTTTTAGCTTCGTGCGTGGGGGTAGCAGCCAGCTTTTTATTTCCGACGCAGCTTGCACTTAGTAATGTCGGCGCGGCGGAAAATGCGGTCCCTGCAAGCGTTTGGATCGTGCTAAAAGATCTGCTTTTTAAGGTTGTAGATAATCCGCTAAACGCTATCGCACACGGAAACTACGTAGGAATTTTAACCTGGGCGATAGGTCTTGGCGTCGCGCTTAAATTTTGTACCAACGAAACGAAAAAAATTTTTACCGATCTGAGCGAAGCGGTAACCAAAATCGTGCAGTTTGTAATCCAACTCGCGCCGTTTGGAATTTTCGGCTTAGTAGCTTCTACCGTGTATCAAACCGGCGTTGATGCGCTGCTTGGATACGTACGGATCGTAGTCGTGCTAGTAGGCGCGATGGCGTTCGTAGCCCTCGTGGTAAATCCGCTCATCGTCTTTGCGGTGATTAAGAAAAATCCATATCCGCTCGTATTTACCTGCCTACGCGAAAGCGGCCTCACGGCGTTTTTCACTCGCAGCTCGGCGGCGAATATCCCCGTAAATTTAAATTTATGCAAAAAGCTCGGTATCAGCGACGAGCTAAGCTCGATCTCGATCCCTTTGGGAGCTACGATAAATATGGCGGGCGCTGCGGTGGTAATCGCGATCTTGGCGCTTGCCGCGGCTCATACGCTTGGCGTGCGTCCCGATTTTTGGACGGCACTACTGCTTTGCGTGGTCTCGGCGGTCGGTGCGTGCGGCGCTAGCGGCGTGCCAGGGGGTTCATTGATGCTGATACCGCTTGCGTGTTCGCTCTTTAATATCTCAAATGATATCGCAATGCAGGTGGTCGCGATCGGCTTTATCATCGGCGTGATCCAAGACTCTGTAGAAACTGCGATCAATAGCTCTACCGACGTGATTTTTACGGCGATCGCGTCGCAAAGTATGCAAAAATAACTCACCTTAAAATTTATCGCGATTTCCGCTAAGGCGGCGGATCTCGCGGTTTTTAAAATTTTACTTATTCTTTTTTGATAAAATTATCCAAAAATTTTAAAAGGAAATCGATGAATTGGAATTTAGGCGAGCTGTTTGCAAACGAAGCGGAATTTAGCGGCGCGATAGATAGCGCGGCTGCGCAGGCTAGGGATTTTGAAGCTAAATTTAAAGATAAGCTGCACACTCTTAGCGCGGAGGAGTTTTTAGGCGCGCTTGAGCTTTATGAGGGCATCAGCGAGCAGATCGGCAAGATAATGAGCTTTGCGCATCTTAGATTCGCGCGAGATACGAGCCTTGGGGCGCAGCAGGCTAAGACGGAGCAGGCTTGCAACGACATTTCGCAGAACCTGCTTTTTTTCGAGCTCGAGTTTAACGAGCTTGACGCCGCAAAACAGGACGAATTTATCGCAGGGAGCGGGAGATTCAGATATTATTTGAGCCTACTTAAGCGGCGCAAGGCCCACCAGCTAAGCCTTCCGCAAGAAAGCGTACTTTTAAAAACTTCGCCCGTAAGCGGCGAGGCGTTTTCGCGGCTTTTTGACGAGAGTATGGCGCGGATGAGCTTTGATTTTCGCGGGCAAAAGCTTGGCGAGGAGGAAATTTTAAGCCTGCTTCATAGTTCTGATCGCGAGGTGCGAAAGGACGCTGCAGCCTCGCTAAGCGCGGTGCTAGAGCAGAATTCCCACCTGCTTGGCTACATCTACAATATGATCAAAACCGATCTTAAAATTCGCTGCGAGCTGCGCGGCTACGATAAAGCCGAGGCGGTGATGCACGAGGAAAATCAGATAAACATCGCAAGTGTCGATGCGCTAATCACAGAAGCGGAGCGAAGCTTCGCTCTGGTCGGCAAATTTTACGCCAAAAAGCGCGAAATTTTAGGCTACGACGCGCTGTATGATTACGACAGATACGCGCCGCTTGGGGACGATGAGAGCGAGTTTAGCTTCGAGCAGGCTAGAAAGATCGTGCTTGCGGCGTTTGAAAAATTTAGCCCGAAATTTAAGCAGATCGCGCTGATCGCGTTTGAGCAAAACTGGATCGACGCGATGCCCGCGCAAAATAAGCAAAGCGGCGCGTTTTCGCATTCGGGCTCGCGCGATACGCACCCATTCGTGCTTTTAAATTTTACGCGCAAGCGCCGCGACGTATTTACCCTCGCGCACGAGCTGGGGCACGCGATACATCAGTATCTAAGCTACGGCGTGGGCTATTTTAACTCCTTCACGCCGCTGACGACGGCGGAGACCGCGTCGGTGTTTTGCGAGATGCTAGTATTTGATTATATACGCGAAAATTTTTCAAATTTAAACGGCTCGCAAAATTTTAAAAGCGCCGCTTCGCAAGAGGCTCAGAGCGGTAAAATTCCAAACGAGCACGCCGTAAAACACGCCGCTTCGCAAGGCTCTGCTGGTTCGTGCAAATACGCAGAGCGCGATACCGATACGCCATCGCAGACCGCAAGCGACAAGGCCGCGCTAAGAGCGATGCTTGCGGCAAAGATCGAGGATATCTTCGCTACGCTTTACCGCCAGATCGGATTTACGACCTTTGAGCGGCGCGTGCATGCGAGCGCAGATGAGCTAAGCACGGGGCAGATTGACGAGCTTTGGTTGGAGGAGTCGCGCAAGATGTTTGCGGGCGAGCTAATCTTGCAGGATCATTATAAAAGCTGGTGGAGCTACATCCCGCACTTCGTTCACTCGCCGTTTTACTGCTACTCCTACGCCTACGCGCAGCTTTTGGTGCTTGCGCTTTACGGGCTGTATAAGAGCGGCAGGCTCGAAAATTTCGTTCAAATTTACACCGAGTTTTTAAGCTCGGGCGGCAGCGACGAGCCGCAAAAGCTAGTGGCGAAATTCGGCTTTGATATCAATAAAAGCGAGTTTTGGCGCATCGGTATAGAGCAGGTCGCGGCGCTTGTAGATGAGTTTGTGAGGGGTTAGGATGATAGATAAAATTTTAAAAGACGATAAATTTATCGCTGCGAGCAGCACACATATAGGCGCGGTTTTGGACTACGTTTTGGCTCTTGGATATGGATTCGGTATCGTTGCGAGGACGGATCAGATAAAATTTGACCCGCCGCTGCCGGAGGAAATTTTAAAAAGCTTCAAAATGCCCGCGATCTTTTTGCAGCTGGAGGAATACACGCTCTCTAGCGCACATCTTAGCAAGGATGAGCTGGTTTTCGAGGCGGGTTTCGGGCCGCAGGATTTTGCAAGCACGCTTAGTGTGCCGTTTTATGCGGTATTGCAGATCGTCGTGGACGGCAAACCCATCGCGGTAAATTTCTCCCAGCCCGAGTCCGAGTGGCTTAAGCGCGAAAAATCGCGTAAAATTTTCTCAAAATGAGCGATATTTTAGAAGGTCTTAATCCCGCTCAGCGCGAGGCTGCGAGCCACGTGGACGGAGCGATGTTAATCTTAGCGGGTGCGGGCAGCGGCAAAACCAAAACGATCACCGCGCGCCTTGCCTATCTGCTCGCAAACGGCGTGCCTGCGAAAAATACTCTCACGCTTACGTTTACGAACAAAGCCGCCGCCGAGATGCGCTCGCGAGCGCTTAATCTGATAAGCGGGCTAAATTTAAGCAGCGTGCCGCTTCTGTGCACCTTCCATAAATTTGGACTTCTATTTTTAAAATTTCATATTAGCGAGCTTGGGCGCAGCGCAAACTTCCAAGTGATCGATACCGACGATAAGAAAAAGATCATCAAGGGCTTTGAGATAAATTTGCCCACGTCGCTATTGTCGGCCAAAATTTCAACTTATAAAAATTCCTTGATCGATCCCAAAGATATCGACGAGCTTCTAAAGGGCGAGGACGATGAGCTAAGCAGGATGTATAGCGGATTTTACGCGCACTGTGCTAGAGCATACAAGAGCTACGAGGCGTATTTGGCGGCGAATAATCTAGTAGATTTCGATGATCTGCTGATTTTGCCGTATAAAATTTTAAGCGCGAATGAGCGGCTATGCGATGAAATTTCGCGCCGTTACGCCTACATCACGGTCGATGAGTATCAGGACACCAACGACATTCAATTCAAACTGCTGCAAAAGCTCTGCACCGCGCACGAAAACCTCGTAGTAGTGGGCGATGATGATCAGAGTATTTACGGTTGGCGCGGCGCGCGGATAGAAAATATTCTAAATTTTAAAGATCAGTTCTCAAACGTAAAATTTATTAAACTCGAGCAGAACTACCGCTCCACGGATGAAATTTTAAATGCCGCCAACGAGCTTATCTCGCATAATAAAAACCGCCTCGGCAAGAGCCTTACTAGCATGAACGGCGGCGGCGAAAAGATCGAAATTTGGCGTTCGGACGAGGAGGGTATCGAGGCGGCAAAGATCGCAGAAGCCATCAAAAAGCTGCTTTCAAGCGGCGTAGCGCCCTCTCAAATCGCCGTGCTTTATCGCGTAAACGCTCTTTCGCGCGCGCTAGAAGAGGGGCTGAATCGCGCCAAAATCCCGTACAAAATGGTAGGCGGCGTGAAATTTTACGAGCGCGCCGAGATCAAGGATACGATCGCATATATGCGCTTGGTAAATGACGAGCACGACGACTTTTCGATGAGGCGGATCATAAACGTGCCCAAGCGCGGCATCGGCAAGGTCTCGCTGGCAAAGCTCGAGGAGCTTTCGCGCCTGCGACTTATCAGTCTATTCGACGCTTTTAGTGAGCCTGATGCGGGGCTTAGCGCCAAGGCGGCGCAGGCTCTAGCCGAGCTTAAAAGCGGTATCGCTTCTATCTCCGCGCTAGCCGATACGATCAAAAAAATAGACGCGCTGGAGCCCGCTTTCGGGCTAAAGGCCTACTATGCCTCGCTTCCGGACGGCGCCGATCGCGTTGCAAATATTGATGAGTTTTTGGCGATGCTGAAGGACGAGGCGAGCAATAAGCCCGATTTTGATCTGGCGGAATTTTTAAACGAGCTGAGTCTTCTTAGTGATCAAGACGCCATCATGGGCGATGCGATAAATATAATGAGCGTGCACGCGAGCAAAGGGCTTGAGTTTTCGCACCTTTTCGTAATCGGACTAGAGGAGGGCTTTTTCCCGCTTTTGGGCGACAGCAATGACATAGAGGAGGAGCGTAGGCTTGCATACGTAGCGATTACGCGCGCCAAACGCACTCTCACGCTTAGCTTTGCGGCTAGCCGCTTTTATCGCGGCAAGCGCGAGAGGCTGGATGCTAGCAGGTTTATAGCAGAGGCGGGTTTGGTAGCCAAAGAGCCGTCGCGCGAGCAAAGCAGCGGCTTTAGCAAGGGCGAGCTGATCAAACACAAGCTATTTGGGATCGGACAGATCACGGCGGTAAACGGCGACCGGCTCACTATAAATTTCGGCGGAATTTCGCGCGTGATAATGTCGAATTTCGTAGAAAAGATCGGCTCTTATGAATAGATTGTTTTTGGCGGACAAGCCCGCGGGCATCGGCAGCAATAAATTTTTAAGCGCTCTTAAACGCAAATACGGCGTGAAAAAGGCGGGCTTTAGCGGCACGCTCGATCCCTTTGCGAGCGGCGCGCTGATCGTGGCGTTTGGGCAATACGCGCGCTTTTTTAGATTTTTGAAAAAGGAGCCTAAAGTTTACACTGCGACGTTGTGGCTGGGCGCGCAAAGCCCAAGCGGCGATAATGAAAACATAGGGCGCGTGGAACAAATTCCGCCGCTTTCGCGCGAGGTTTTAGACGCCGCGGTGGCGCAAATGCGTGGCGAGATAAAATTTATCCCGCCCGCTTTCAGCGCCAAGAAAATTGACGGCGTGCGCGCATACAAGCTCGCTCGTGCGGGCGAAGAGGTGAGCTTAAAAGAGAGCTCGATGCGAGTTTTTGATGCCGAAATTTTAAGTTACGCTCACCCCTTCGTGAGCTTTCGCGTAGCACTTAGCGAGGGCGGCTACGTGCGCTCTTTCGCGCAAATTTTAGCAGAAAAGCTAGGCGCCGCGGGTACGCTAAGCGCGCTTAGGCGGGAGAGCGAGGGGGCTTTCGATTTGAAAAATCCGCGTTTTGCGGATGAGGCGGCGCTAAATCCGCTCGAGTTTTTGGACCTCGCGCCGAACTTTTACGACGGCGACGCGCGCGACGTGATCTTGGGCAAGAAGCTTGCCGCAAAGGATCTGGCGAGCCGCGCGGACGGCCGCTATCTGCTTATCTGCGGCGATTTTTACTCGATCATCGAGATAAGCTCGGGCGAGGTGTGCTATCTTTGGAACGATGTTCCGATTGCAGGCGGGGCGTTTTAAGCCGCGGCTCCAGCCTGAGACGGAATTCTAATTGGGCGGCCCTGGCTTGAAATTTGAGCGATCACAAATACGGCGCGTTTTAAATTTGCTCGCATAGCGCGCCGCTATGTGCGGTTAAATTTTATCGCGAGCGGCGGCGGGATTGCGCTCTTTCGTTGCGCACAGATCGTAAAATCGGCATCGGGCGGAGTAAATTTAAAATTTAAACATGCGGCTCCGCAGGCGGCGCTCGCTCGTGAAAGGTATAAATCCGCGGGGGCTAAATTTAAACGCGGTGGAGCGGCTAGCGGCGTTTCGATTTGCTTTTTGGTGCGCGATGACGGCTCGCCGCGAGATTAAAATTTCGCGATTTAAAAAGCGCGCAGGTTGGGGCTTATTGCGGCACAGCAAGCGGTCCTTGTCGAATAAAATTCCCACTCGCGGTAATGCGTAGTTTGCGCCGATGGGTTTGATTTTACAGCGGGCGGCGTACCGCTAAACTAAATTTATGATCTAGTGTGGCGTGTAGCAGTGCGGCTAGAATTTTGCCGGCTTGGAATTTTAATCTCTGAGATAAATTTACGCCGCGAGTTGAAATTTAACTCGCGCGTTGCGGATTTAAAATTCCGCGCTTTATAAAATTTACGTATCGGGCGCCGCGATCGTGGGTTAAATTCCGCGGCGCGCACTTCACGGCACGCGGTTTTAAATTTTGATTGCACTGGACAGGGCGTGCCGCAGGCTGAAATTTAACTCGCGCACGGATTAAAATTTTAATCGCGCCAGATGGGCTTGCTGCAGGCTAAATTTAACGCAAGCGCACCAAAGCGCAGAAGGAGTAAAATTTGAAGGCCTATGCAAAGATCAATGTTTTTTTAAAAGTCGTCGGCACGCGCGGCGGCTACCACGAGATCGCCTCGCGCTTCGTGCTGCGCAAGGAGCTGTTTGATGAGATAAGCTTTGAGCGCGCGAGCGGCTTTGCGCTTGAATGCGGCGCCGCACAGATCTCGGATAATATAATTTTAAAAGCCAAGGCGGCGCTCGAGCAGGCGGGCTTTGCGCGTGAGCTTGCGGAGTTTTTCAGCTCGCACAAGATCGTTCTTAAAAAACGTATTCTGATCGGCGCGGGTCTTGGGGGCGGCAGTAGCGATGCGGCGGCGTTTTTGCGGCTTGCGAACGAGGAATTAAATTTAAAAATTCCACGCGAGCGGCTCATCGCGATCGCGCAAAATATCGGCGCGGACGTCGCGTTTTTTGTTAGCGGGCTTGAGGTCGCAAACGTGCGCGGTATCGGCGAGATCATCGAGCCTTTCGAGGACCGCCTGCCCGCGATCGAAATTTTAACGCCCGCGATCTTTTGCTCTACCGGCGCGGTTTATAACGAGTTTCGCGCAAGCTTCATGCAAAATATAAACGCCGCGCAGGCGCAAGAGATGTTGCGTTTAGGCAGCGAGCAGCTGCTGGCGCAATATGGCGGCTTTCAGCTAAACGATCTTTTCGCGCCGTGCATAAAGCTATATCCGCAGATGAGCAAGTATCGCGATATATTTCTAAGCGGCAGCGGCAGCAGCGTGTTTTTCTTAAAATAAGAATTCCAAGGCGCGCGGTTAAAATTTAAAAGCTAAATTTAAAGATAAAATTTAAAATTTCGCTCGCCCGCTTTTAAATTTAAGCAAAAACGGGCTAAGCTTAGGGTCAAATTTAGAAGGAAAAAGATGAAAGAACTGAGTAAAAATCGCAAGGCATTTCACGATTTTACGATACTTGAAAGCTTTGAAGCGGGCATCGTGCTAAAGGGCAGCGAGGTCAAAGCTCTGCGCGCGGGCAGGGGCAATCTCAAAGATAGCTTTTGTCGCGTGATCCGCGGCGAGCTGTTTTTGCTAAACGCGCATATCAGCTATCTTGAAAGCACAAACGCTCACTTTCGTCCAGACGAAGGGGCGGCGCGAAAGCTTTTAATGCACAGAAAGCAGATCGATAAGCTTCTGGGCGCGGTTAGCAAAGAGGGCCTTACCATCGTAGTTTTGTCGCTGTATCTGAATGATAAAAACCGCGTAAAGGCGCGTATCGCTTTGGCTAGTGGCAAAAATCTGCACGATAAGCGCGAATCGCTAAAGCGCAAGGAAGCCGACCGCGAAGCGCAAAGCGCGATGAAGTGATACGACAAGCATTCATTTTAAATTCACAAAACTTTGGTTAAAATGCGGGCTTAAATTTAAACCCGAAGGAAATGCAATGAAGAAATTTTTACTATTATGTTTGGCGATTTTTGTTTTAAGTGGCTGTGGAGATGATTCGCAGAAAAAGATGGGCTCTGCGGGCGAGAATCCTACCGCGAGCGAGAATCAGATGGCAAAAAATTCCGCTCAAGATAAAAGTGGCGAGCGTATTGGTGGAGAGAGCGGCGAGGAGGTAGCTTTTACGCCGTTTAAAACGGGCGAGCGATTTACGCTTAAAAGCGTCGTAGGCGGCGAGGTAACGATCGAGCGCACAGAAAAGGGCTTTAAGCTCGCGGACAGCGATAAAATTTTAATGTTTGATATTTTTGGTACATACTGTCAGCCGTGCCGCATCGAAGCGCCGCATCTGATGGACTTTCAGCTAAAAAATTCAGCGGATTTTCTGATGGTCGGCTTGATTTATTTCGAGGACATTACCGATGCGCAGGTGATCGAAAATTTTACGAAAAAGTTCAATGCGTATTATTTCATCTCCAATTCAAAACAAAACGAGCGCATAGTGGGTCAAATTTTAAGCGACATCGGTTATCGCCATGCGCTTTCGATCCCTTTTAAAGTAGTACTTAAAGATGGAAAATATCAAAGGCTTACCGACATCAATGAGGGCGATGAGCGGGGCAAGCCATATTACTTAGGCATGGTCGATACTGATGTGATAAAAAGCGATATCGCCAGGATAAAAAATGGCAACTAAAACCGGTGTGCAGATTCGCACTCGCGCCAAAACAAAATCTTTCGTGCCTCGTCCGTATAAGGTGATTTTACTAAACGACGACGTGACGACGATGGATTTCGTGGTTTATATTTTGATGGAGATTTTTGCTAAAAACTTTAACGACGCCGTAGATTTAATGATGAAAGTGCATAAGCAGGGCCGCGCAGTTTGCGGCGCGTATCCTAAAGAGATAGCCGAGTGCAAGCAACAAGCGGTTTTACAAGCGGCAAAGGCCGCAGGATTCCCTCTTAGATGTGAGATCGAAGAGGATTAAATTTAAAGGAAAGCAATGATAGGATTTTTTTTAAACAAACATTTTGAACAAGCAATCAGCGTCGCAAACGACGGCGAGGATGAATATATCACCACTTCGCACGTAGTTTATGCGATTTTTAAATACAATAAGCCCTTCCATGGGCTCATCGCCAAAGAAATTCCGGATATTAACTACCTAAATATCTTGGATAATCTGGGCGGGCTTTTGGATATGATGCCTAAATCAAGCGGTAAGGATCCGGCGCAGACGATAGAATTTAAGCAGTTCTATACAGAATTAAATAACGCTAAAGAGCCTAAAAACGAGCTTGATTTTATGCTTAAAATTCTAAATGATAAGGAAAACGACTGCACTAAAATTTTAAATCACTACGGTATCAATGCTGCAATTTTTGAGCTTATCGTGCGAAAGTACAAATCCGCTTTCGATCACCGTGATGAGGTCGTTTCTCGCGATGAAGCCGCAGCGATTAAGCTAAACTCATACGATATCGATGATATCACGCATGCGATGAATTATGACGAAAGCCGCAGGCAGTGGCAGAATACGGAATTTGAGCCTGCGTTTGAGGGCGAAAAGGACGCCATAAACGAGCGTGATATTAAAAAGGATTCGCCTAGCTCACTTTATACAGCAAACCTCAATAAAATCGCACTTGAGGGCAAGATCGATCCACTCATCGGACGCGAAAAAGAGATCGAAAAGACGCTGCAAACCCTCTGTCGCCGCAAGAAAAATAATCCGATCTTAGTGGGCGAAGCGGGAGTTGGTAAAACCGCGATCATCGAGGGTATCGCGCTAAAAATCGTCCGTGGCGAAGTGCCAGAAAAGCTAAAAAATAAGGTAATTTACGCCCTTGATGCTGGCGCGCTGATCGCAGGCACTACGCTGCGTGGGGAGTTTGAAGAGAGACTAAAAGATCTCATAGACGAGTTTAGCGCCAATCAAAACGCGATTTTATTTATCGATGAAATTCACACGATCGTTGGCGCAGGTACGGGCAATCGCAACGAACTTGATATGTCAAACATCCTAAAACCTTCGCTTGCAAGCGGCGAGCTATCGGTCATCGGCGCTACTACATACGGCGAATACCGCTCGTTTTCGCAGGATAAGGCGCTTAGCCGCAGGTTTTGTAAGATCGATGTAAGCGAGCCTAGTATCGATGATAGCGTTGAAATTTTAAAAGGCGTAGCCAAAAAATATGAGGAATTTCACGGCGTAAAATTTAGCGACGAAATTTTGCGTGATAGCGTAACGCTTGCTAAAAAATATCAAAGCGATAAATTCCTTCCCGATAGTGCCATTGATCTCATTGACGAGGTGGGTGCGAGTTTTGCATTTAAGCCGCACGAAGCTCCGCTTGAAATCAGTAAGGATGATTTAGTAAATACACTTTCGATTAGCGCGAATATTGCAAATTTAAGCAGTAGCGTCGATAATAAACAGGTACTAAAAAATCTGGAAGCCAATATCAAGCGTGAAATTTTCGGTCAAGACGAAGCGGTTAGCAGTCTTTGTAAGGCGCTTTTGCGCTCTTACGCCGGGCTTGGAGGCGCAAGCTCCCCAATCGGCGTATTTTTATTTGCAGGTAGTAGCGGTGTGGGCAAAAGTGAGCTAGCTAAGGTCTTAGCCACGCAGCTTGGAGTGCATTTTGAGCGCTATGATATGAGTGAATATATGGAAGCTCACAGCGTCTCGAGGCTCATCGGAGCACCTCCTGGATACGTGGGCTTTGAAAATGGTGGAATTTTAACTAACAACATCAAAAAGCACCCTTACAGCGTTATTTTATTTGATGAGGTAGAAAAGGCTCATCCTAGCATGACGAATATCTTTTTAGGAATTTTCGATAACGCAAGTCTTACCGATAACAACGGCGTTACGACCGATTTTAAAAATACGATCATAATAATGACGTCGAATTTAGGCACGAAAGAAGCGCCGCAAGTTGGATTTACGAAGGACGAGAGCTATAAAGTAGATAGTGCCATAAAAAGCTTTTTTGCGCCGGAATTTCGCAACCGCATCGATAAAATCATAAATTTTAACCGCTTAAGCGGCGAAATTTTAGAAAAGATCGTGGATAAAACTATCGGTGAGCTGGAGTCGCAGCTAAAAAACGTAAAGATTAGCCTAAGCAAGGAAGCAAAAGATTTGATTATCTCGCGCGGCTATTCGGACGAGTTTGGAGCGCGAAATTTAAAGCGCGAGATCAGCTCTCAGATCAGCGATCATATAAGCGGCGAGCTGCTTTTTGGCGCGCTGCAAGAGGGTGGCTTAGTTAGCGTGAGCGTAAAAGATGGCGAACTAAGCTTTAGCTTTGCTTCTACGCCTTTGCCGCAGATAGAAAAAAAGCAACTCGCACTAGCTCAAAGCAGTGTCGTTAAATAATGGCTCGGTTTTACGATTTTCCAGATCCTATGGATGCGCCCGATTTTGCGCCGCTTGCAAGTGGTGGCGATCTGAGCGAGGATTGCTTGCTTAGCGCTTATAGCGCAGGGATATTTCCGTGGTTTAGCGAGGATGAGCCGATTTTATGGTGGTCGCCCAATCCGCGCGCAGTACTTGATCCACGCGAAGTACGCGTGCAAAAGTCCATCAAGCCCTATCTTAAGCGATATGAAGTGAAATTTGACGCGAATTTTAAGGGCTTCATCGAGCGATGCAAAGACGTACGAAAAAAAGAGAGCGACGGCACGTGGATCAGCGAGCAGATCGTGCAGGCTTACTCGCGTTTGGCAGCAGACGGCTACGCTCACAGCGTCGAGGCGTACGAGGACGACGAGCTTGTGGGTGGGCTATACGGGCTAATTTTTGGGCGTGTGTTTTGCGGCGAGAGCATGCTGAGCCTAAAGAGCAACGCTTCGAAAGTCGCGTTGATTAGGCTTTGTGAGGTGCTTGCAAATTTCGGCTTTTTAATCGACTGCCAAATTATGAACGAGCATCTGAAATTTATGGGTGCTAAAGAGATGCCGCGAGCGGAATTCCTCGCTCTATTTGCTGAGCTTAGTGCGCAAGATAGCGGCTTTGAGCGCTTTGCGGATCTTAAAGTTCCGCGCGGAGCGCAGCATTGAGTCAAAGCTTGAGATGCAGCAGCGTAAAAAATGCGCGGAATTTAGAATTTTAAAGAAATAAGATGTGGCAAAGAGATAAAAGCTCCTCGGTCGGTATGATTATTGTGATGTTTATATTCGTGCCGGCGGCGCTTTTTGTATTTTTGGCGATTTTATATTTTTGGGGCAGCACTGAGCGCAAGCTACCGCGCCTGGATGTCAATGAAACCAACAGCGCGATCCGCGGCGCGATAATCGCAAAAGATAACTACGTCGCGGCAAATTCCGTCAAACTCTACAAAGTTAGCGTCGATGCGCGCAGCATCGATAAAAACAAGCTTGATCTTTTCGTGCGGCTTTATTGCATCTACACGGGCGATAGTGAAAAGCGCGTCAAAAGCGCGATCGAGGGCTCTGGCGGCACGACCGTGCTATCGTATAAGATCGACGCCAAAACCGCCGTGCATCTAAAAGAGCTTGCGTATAAGCTAAATTTAAAAAAGGTCTTCGTCAGCTTCATAGGCGCAAACGGCAGACTAAATCCGCCTATCCGCATGAGCGTGAGCGAAAGCGGCGAAAAGCGCAGTTATAATGTCGGCGATTCGCTCACTCCGTTAATCGGCTATATCAATAAAAAAGAGGTTGATGGCATCACCAAGGTTAGCGGCATCAAAGGGATCGAGAAGTACTATGAGTATTATCTAGCGCCGGTTAGAGATGAGTTTATCGTGGGCCCGCGCGATATCGGCGGCAACATCATTCTAGAGCGCAGCAGCAAAAAAACGGGCAGGATCGACGGCTACAATGTCCGCCTAAGCGTGCCGCTAACGCTGCAAAGAAAGATAGAGCGCCTAAGCGATGAGGGCGCTGATAATTACGATGCGCGAGAAATCGTTGTGGGCATTATGAACTCCAAAACGGGCAAAATTCTATCTCTCGCGACCAATGCCCGCTATGATCCCTCAAACATCACAAAAAACGATCTTAAGAATTTAAATTTTACCGCGAGCGAATACGCCTACGAAGTGGGCTCGATTATGAAGCCGATAATTTTCGCAATCGCCTATGATGCCAAAGCCGTCAAACCGGGCGAGATCATTAATACCTATAACGGCAGCTATAAGCTTGGTACTCGCACGATCCGCGACACGCATCCTGCAAAGCAGATGAGCGGCGAGGAGATCATCATCCACAGCTCAAATATTGGAATGATTAAAATTTCAGAGCGGCTGGAGGGGCAGGCTATTTATGATGGGCTGATGAATTTTGGTATGTCGCAAAAAACGGGTATCGATCTGCCGTATGAGCAAAGCGGAAATATACCTAGTATCAAAAGCCTGAATAATAAAATTTACAAAGCCACGATCAGCTACGGCTACGGCGCGCAGATGACATTCCTTCAGATGCTCAATGCCTATACCGTCTTTAACAACGGCGGCGTCATGATTAGCCCGCGCCTAGTCGAAAATCTCGAAAATAATGGCAAAACTTACATCGTTAACGAAAGCGAAACCCGCCAGGTCATCTCTAAAACTACCGCTGACGTAATAAAAGGAATTTTAATCAAAACGGTCGAGAGCGGCACGGGACGCAAAGGGCGGGTAGCGGGGCTGCAAATCGGCGGCAAGACGGGCACTGCGCGTATCGCCAAGGGAGGCGGCTATTCGAGCGCCTATAACAGCTCGTTTTTCGGCTTTGCCAACGACGCGGACACCAGCTACACGATCGGCGTTTTGGTGCGCGAGCCTAAAAGGGGCAGCTACTACGCCGCTCAAAATGCGCTGCCGATCTTTAAGCGGGCGGTAGGAATTTTGATAGAGGAGGGCTATCTAAAGCCCGCAGCCGACGCAAACGCCACGCAAAAGGTCGAGATCAAGGATGAGGCAGTTGAAATTAAAGATTAAATTTGCTAAATTTCGCGAGGTTTTTTAAAATTTTGCGGCTTGCGACGACGAAAATTCGCGAAATTTGGCGCGGCTTTTTGAAATTTTACGGCGTTTAAATTTTACGGCGCGGAATTTTGGCGGCATAGAATTTATCGGCGCAAAATTTTAACGGCACGGCGATAGAATTTTATCGCGATGCGGGATTTTATGCTGTGCCGCTCGCTGCGCTAAGGCGATGCAGTTTTATCGCAATACAGAATTTCGGTGCGGCGTAAAATTCCGTATCAAGGCAAAATTTTAAATTTGCCGTCGCGCAAGCAGCGCAAGTAAAACAGCGAGTGAGCTTAGCTGTTTAATTTAAAGACGCGGCGCTATTAAATTCGCGTCGTATGCCCGTGCAGCTGCGGAATTAACGATGAAATTTAACGCAAAGAAAAGAGGAAAATATGAAAGCAAATGAGGGAAAAATGAAAATAGCGATAATCGGGCTTGGCTACGTTGGGCTTCCTTTGGCGGCGGCGTTTGCGGCGAAACACGAGGTCGTAGGCTTTGACGTCTCGCAAGAGCGCATAGAGGAGCTGCGCGGCGGGCACGATCGTACGCTGGAGCTTAGCGACGAGGAGCTTGCCGCGGCGATTCAAAACGGGCTTAAATTTAGCGCAAAGCTAGATGATATGAGGCGGAGCAATTTTTACATCGTGTGCGTGCCCACGCCCGTAGATAGGCTAAATCGCCCAGATCTTACGCCGCTAATTAAGGCCAGCGAAAGCGTCGGAGCCGTGCTTAAAAAGGGCGACATCGTCGTGTATGAAAGCACCGTCTATCCTGGCGCTACGGAGGAGGACTGCGTGCCGGTGTTGCAGCGGGCTAGCGGGCTAAAATTTAACCGCGATTTTTTCTGCGGATATTCGCCCGAGCGTATCAATCCGGGCGATAAAATTCACACCGTCACGAAGATCAAAAAGATCGTCTCGGCAAGCACCGAGGAGGCTTTGGACGTCGTAGATAGCGTCTATCTTAGCATTCTGCAAAACGGTACCTTTCGCGCTAGCAGCATAAAGGTCGCCGAGGCCGCGAAGGTGATCGAAAACACCCAGCGCGACATCAACATCGGCTTTATCAACGAGCTTGCGATCCTATTCGGCAAACTCGGTATCAACACCAACGACGTTATCGACGCGGCGGCTACGAAGTGGAATTTCTTAAGCTTCCGTCCGGGGCTCGTGGGCGGACACTGTATCGGCATCGATCCGTATTATCTGGCGCAGAAAGCGACCGAGGTGGGCTATCACCCCGAAATCATCCTCTCAAGCCGCCGCATTAACGACAATATGGGAAGCTACGTCGCTACGGAGGTCGTTAAGATGATGATAAAATACGACGAAAAGGTAAAGGGCGCGAAGGTCTTGATCTTGGGGCTGACGTTTAAAGAAAACTGCCCCGACACCCGCAATACGCGCGTCGTGGATATGATAAACGAGCTTAAAAATTTCGGCTGCGAGGTAAGCGTCTATGATCCTTGGGCGAGCGCCGCCGACGCCAAGAGATACTACGATATCGATCTGCTGAAAAAGCCCGACTTGCGCAAATTTGACTGCGTCGTAATCGCCGTGGCGCATAAGCAGTTTTTCGAGCTTGATTACAGGGGCTCGCTGGTTTACGACGTGAAAAACGTCTATAAAGGCGCACAAGGAAAACTCTGAAATTTAGCCGAGGTTTAAATTTAGACTTCTAAATAGGCGGTTTAGCGGGGATAAGGATGAACGAGGCAAGGCTCGAAGAGCTAAAGAAAATTCTAAACGAACGACGTCAAAATTTAGAGCGAGGCTCACAGGAAAATTCTGACGCTCAAAATTCCAATGCCTTAATTTTAATAAAGGAGATATAGATGAGTAGAGGAAGTGTTGATAAAAGGTGTACTTATTACAGGTGGTTTTAAATCGCTACAAGAATATTCTGATTTACCAAAAGCTATTAAAGGAATACAATGAAAAACCCGCTTTACTACGTAGATTATTGGTATGATTTGATTAAATTCGGCTTTGATCGGAAGCATACTTTTATAACGCTAATCGTTGTTTGCGTTTCATTTATCGCACCGATACTTCTTTTGATAGCATATCAAAGCGCACCTAGTAGAAAAAATATAGAAGATCCTTCTGTTTTTGTTGGAACTATAAGCGAATTTCATAAATATGATAGCTATCGTGGCGGAACCGGCTGCAATATATCCGTGCGAGGAAGCGGTAAAATTTTTGATCTGCATATCGGAAATAGCAAGACGGATTATGAACAATTCGGTATGCAATTTTGTGATTTAATTTACAAAAACTATATAGATCAAATTTGCGTAAAAATTAAAATGTCGGAAAGATTTTTAAATGAATACGGGTATTGCGATGGAACAAAAATACATACCTCAAATGCAGAGGATTGGGATAATTTATATTTTCAAAGAAATATACTAACCTTAACTAGTATATTGCTATTTTTATCCGCATTGTATTCAATCCTCAAGCTTCATAAAGAATATAAAAAATCCAAACTAAAAGATTAAATTTTAATCTCTAAATTTACAGTGCCTGCGCGAGTATAAATTTCGCAAAATCCTCGCGGGAGTTCGGGCATTTGCACACTTCGTAGTATTCATAACCCAGCTCGCGCGCCTGGGCCCTATAAAAAATATCCAGCTCAAAATCGGTCTCGGAGTTATCCACGCAAAATGCGATCGGAAATATGAGCGCTTTTTTGCTCTGCAGATCTTGCAAAACGTTCGCGACATTGGGCTCTAGCCACTTCACGGGACCCAGGCGCGATTGATACGCTAAAATAATCTCTTTAAATTTAATCCCGCGCACAGCCAGCAGATCTTTTAAAATCTCCACGTGCGCCTTTACCTGCGCCTCGTATGGATCGCCCGCGGCGACCATTTTTACAGGCAGCGAATGTGCGGAAAATATGAGCGAAATTTGCGAAATTTTATCCGCGCTAAATTTTGCGACGCACTCTGCGATTAAATTTAGCAAAATTTCGTTGTAAGCGGCGCTGTCGTAGAAGATGTCAATGGTTTTATAATTTTTTATACCTAGCCGCTTAAGTGCCGCCTCGGCAGAGCACAGACTTGATTGCACCGTAGTTTTCGAGAAGTGCGGATACAAAGGCATCAAAATTATCTCGTCAAAATCCGCGTATTTTTTAAACACATCCTCCGCAAATGGCGGCGTGTAATTCATCGCATAATCGCAAATTAGCTCGTCTATCGGTTTTTCATCCTGCGACGCTTCATTTTGTAGCGGCTCGCCCTGCGTCGGGACGTCTTGCATCGGCTTGCTCTGCAATGAAATGTCTTGCGGCGGCTCATTCGCGGCGCTTGCATCCACCGCATTTTCAAATTTTAACTCTGCGCCGAATTTTGCTCGCGCTAGTTCATTTACCCGCTCGCAAAGCGCTTCGGTGATGGAGCATATCGGCGAGCGTCCGCCCAGTTTTTCGTAGTTGCTACGCGCCGCCGCCGCTCTACTTCTTACAATGATTGCGGCTAAAACGCTACGCCAAAAATCGCTCTTAACGCCCAAAATAAAAGGGTCGTTAAACATATTTTTTAAAAAAATTTCAACCTCACTCAGATCGTTCGGACCGCCCATGTTGAGTAAAATTAGGGCTTTTTTCATGAGATGATTTCTCGTATTTTTATCGCATCCTCGACGCTTGCAAGACCTGCGTTAGTACTGCTGTCACACATCGCGCAAAATGCTTCGTGTTCGCGGCGCAGCGAAAAGTCATCGCGATCGACGCGCAGATTTACGCGCCCGTCAGGCGTAATTTTAAAAAGAGTTATTGAGATTAGATCGCCGAAATACACACCGCTGTCGGTGCAAATTTCGATACCGTGGCGTCTGATCGGATAGAGATTGGACTGCATTAGCGTGCAATAGCAGCCGCTTTTTGTGTGAAGCGTCGCGCATGCGGCTAGAGTGCGCTCTTTAGAGATATTTTTGCTAAGTTCTATGCAGGCGATCTCGCTGTGAGAAAGCAGCCGTACAAGATCGATATCTCTAAAAAGGGCATTGGCGACGATATCTGCTCTATCATCGTTTGCAAAACCGCTTACAAAGCTCATCGAAAAAATTTTATCCCCCTTGGCTAGCTCGCGTAGCAAGGATACGATGACAGGATTGTAGCGGTCGGAGTAGCCTACGGCTAGGCGCGTGCCGTTAGTGGTGACTGCGTAGTTTATCTCTCTGGCTTCGGCTAGGCTTTGCGCGAGCGGAGATTCTACGAAGATATTTTTGGTAAACGGCAGGCATTTTAAAATCAGCTCTTTATGCGATGGCGGGGGAGCCGTGATGACTACGGCGTCGGGCTTAGCGACGTTAAAAAGATCGGTTAGATTATCAAAGATCGGATAGCGCGGGCCGAAATTTTCACTGCTACCCTTATGATAAAGCGCTACGAGCTCGAAATAATCGCTCCTTCTTAGCTCGCTGAAGTGCTTTTGACCAAGCTCGTCCATGCCTATGATCGCTATCTTTTTTTTCATCGCCATGCCCTAAATTTAATCTTTCGCGCCATTATAACTAAGAATGGTTAAAATTTATAATTTTTAAAATCTAATTTAGCTAAAATGCGCCTTTAAAATTTAACTTGAAATAGGACAAATCATGGATATTAGAAGCGAATATTTAAATTTCTTTGCAAGCAAGGGCCATCAGATCATCCCCAGCGCGCCGCTGGTGCCAGATGATGATAGCTTACTTTTTACCAATGCGGGCATGGTGCCCTTTAAAAGTATATTTACAGGAGCCGTACCGCGCCCGATCCCGCCTATTCGCACGAGCTGTCAGACCTGCATCCGCGCCGGCGGCAAACACAACGACCTAGACAACGTCGGCTACACCGCGCGCCACCACACGTTTTTTGAGATGCTTGGAAATTTCAGCTTCGGCGAGTATTTCAAAGAGCAGGCGATCGCCTATGCGTGGGAGTTTGTGACCGAAATTTTAAAGCTTCCCAAAGAAAAACTCTATGTCACCGTGCACGAGAAAGACGACGAGGCGTTTGAATTTTGGGCGCGCCACATAGCGCAGGAGCGCATCTACCGCTTCGGCGATCACGATAACTTTTGGGCGATGGGCGATACCGGCCCGTGCGGCCCGTGCAGCGAAATTTTTTACGATCAGGGCGAGGAGCATTTTCACGGAAGCGAGGATTATATGGGCGGCGACGGCGACCGCTTTTTAGAGATTTGGAATTTAGTTTTCATGCAGTACGAGCGCAGCAAAGACGGCAAGCTTAGCCCGCTTCCAAAGCCTAGCATCGACACGGGCATGGGGCTTGAGCGCGTCACGGCGATTAAGGAGGGCAAGTTTAGCAACTACGACAGCTCACTTTTCATGCCACTAATCGACGTGGTTGCAAAGCTTTGCGGCAAGCCTTACGTTTATGAAAGCGGCGCGAGCTACCGCGTCATCGCCGATCATATCCGCTCGGTTACGTTTTTGCTAGCGCAGGGAACAAATTTTAATCGCGAGGGTAGGGGATATGTTTTGCGTAGAATTCTGCGCCGCGCCGTTCGCCACGGCTATTTGCTCGGTATAAAAGAGCCCTTTATGCACCGCCTCGTGGATAAAGTATGCGAGCTGATGGGCGGACACTATGCCTATCTAAACGAGAAAAAGCAAGCCGTAAAGGAGCAGATCAAGCTCGAAGAGGAGCGGTTTTTCGCCACTTTGGCAAACGGCATCGAGCTTTTTAACGAGGAGCTTGCGCGCACTAAAGAAATTTTTAGCGGCGAGGTCGCGTTTAAGTTATATGATACCTACGGCTTTCCGCTCGATCTGACCGCTGATATGCTGCGCGAGAAAAATTTGCGCGTGGATGAAGCTAAATTTGACGCGCTTATGAGCGAGCAAAGGCAGATAGCTAAAGCCGCATGGAAGGGCAGTGGCGATAAAAACGTCCGTGGCGATTTTAAGGCGCTGCTAGAGAAATTTGGTGAGAATAAATTTAGCGGTTACGAAGAGCTTAGCCGCACGAGCAAGGTTTTAGCATTGCTTAACGAGGATTTTGCGGAAGTGGATGAGCTCAAAGCCGGCGATATCGGCTGGGCGATGTTTGATATCACTCCGTTTTATGCACAAAGTGGCGGTCAGACGGGCGATAGCGGCGAAGTGGAGTCCATAGCCGATGTGTTTGATACGCAAAAATTTTATGGGCTAAATTTATCCCACTTGCGCCTTAATCGTAACCTAAAAATTGGCGATATCGTCGGGCTTAAGGTTTCTGAGGAGCGTGAGCAGATTGCACGCCATCACAGCGCGACGCATCTTTTGCACGCGGCGCTTCGTGCGGTGCTAGGGGCTCATATCACTCAAGCAGGAAGCTTAGTCGAAGCGGACCGCTTAAGATTTGACTTCTCGCATCCTAAGGCGCTTAGCGTCGAGGAGCTAGCTAAAATCGAGGAATTTGTAAATAACGCCGTTTGCAAGGGCTATGCGGCAAAAACCGAGATTATGGATATAGATGACGCTAAAAACAGCGGCGCGATTGCGCTTTTTGGCGAAAAATATGGCTCAAAGGTGCGCGTTGTGAGCTTCGGAGAGATTAGTAAGGAGCTTTGCGGCGGAATTCACGTGCGTAATTTAAGCGAGATAGGACCGTTTTTTATAGTTAAAGAAAGCGGCGTAAGTGCGGGTGTTAGGCGTATCGAGGCAGTTTGTTCGCGCGCTGCTTTAAATTTAGCGCTTCAAAATCGCGCTAAGCTTGCTGAAATTTCTGCGGAGCTAAAAGGGATTGAGCCTCTCCGCGCGATTGAGAAATTAAAAGATGAGATCAGATCGCTAAAAGATCAGATCAAGCATGCAAGCAGTTCTCATGCACTGGCTTTTTTAAATGTCGGTGATACCAAACTTTGCGTAGCCTCGGTCGAAAGCGGTGATATAAAAACTATGATAGATGAGTTTAAAAATAGCCACGAAAAGGCGGCGATAATGCTGATGCAAGTAGGCACCGACGGCAAAATTTCAATCGCGGCAGGCGTTAAAAATGCGCCGATCAAAGCGGGCGAGTGGGTTAAGCTAGCAGCGCAAATTTTAGGCGGTGGCGGCGGCGGACGCGATGATTTTGCAACCGCAGGCGGCAAGGACGTGCTAAAAATCGAAGAAGCGATCAAAGAGGCGATCTCTTACGCAAAAGGTAAAATTTGAACGAGATCGATTCGAGCTTCATCAAAGCCTCGCAAATTTTGCCGCTGATTCACATTTTAAGCGTGATTTTTTTGGTCTGCGCACAGATCTGCGTATTTTTGATCGCGCGGATTTTTATGAATTTAAGCAGTAAAAGTCAAGCGGATGCGAAGGATGTAAAATTTGCAGAAATTTTACGATATATGAAACGCTATGAGCAGTTCTTTGCGCTATTTTTGGTGATCGTTTGCGTAAGTGGATTTTTTCTTGCGGACGGCGGAGGTTTTAAATTTTCAGATCCTATGGTAAAAGGTGCGATTGCCACGCTGTGGGCTGGCGCCGGCTTTATACTACTAAATTTTATCTACATGCATTATAAAATTTCATCTTTGAAGCGAGCTTTGGATGCGGGCGATGAGCTTGAGGCGAATGAGCATTTAATCATCGTCGTTAAATATTTCATCCCGTTAAATATCGTAGTTACGCTGATTTGCGTTTATTTGGGCGTGACGGTGGGCGAGTTTTGATGATCTATTTAGCTTCCAGCTCGCCTACTAGGGCGCAAATTCTAAAAGATAACGGCGTAGAATTTACGCAAATTCCTTTTAATTTCGACGAAAGCGGCATTAGTAAGGACGATGCACGCACCTATGCTTACCGCGTTGCCGTAGCCAAGAAAGCGCAGTTTTTTAAAATTTATAAAAATTATGATAGAGTGCTATTTGCCGATAGCTCTGTGCTTGCCGGCGGCAAAATTTTAGGCAAGGCGCGGGATGAAGCGGACGCGTTAAGGATGCTGCGAGCTCAAAGCGGTGCTAGCTGCGCCGTTTATACTGCGATGATTTTTTGTAGTAAGGCGCTAGAACTTTCGGCACTTAGCGTCGCAAGCTTTGAATTTGCGGAATTTAATGAAGCGGATTTAAAAGGCTATATCGCTAGCGGTGATTGGCGCGGCAAGGCGGGCGCGATGAGTATCGAAGGCTTTAACGAAAAATATATTAAAAGCTCGCGCGGGTCAAAATTCACGGCGATGGGGCTTGATCTGGAAAATTTAAAGAGGTTTGTATGGTAAGAGTTTTATTTAGTTTTATTACGGTTTGTGCGTTTGCCGCAGGCGGGATTTTTTTGTATTTTTACTCGCAAATCCGCTTGGAATCGGACTCGATCATAGATTATCATCCCGAGCTTACGACTAAAATTTATGACCGCAACGGTAATTTGATAGCCAATGTTTTTAATGAACAAAATAGAATTTACGTAAAATTTGACGAGATCCCAGGTCGCGTGATCGAGGCGCTCGTAGCTATCGAGGATACGGCGTTTTTCGAACACGGCGGCGTGAATGTCGAGGCGATTTTTAGGGCGATTATTAAGGATGTCAAAGCGATGAAATTCGTCGAAGGGGCTTCCACGATTACGCAGCAGATCACGCGAAATTTAGTTCTTTCGAGCGAAAAGAAGCTTGATCGCAAGATCAAAGAAGCGATCCTATCGCTTAAGATAGAAAACGCCCTAAGCAAGGAACAAATTCTAGAGCGTTACTTCAACGAAGTGTATTTTGGACACGGATATTACGGCATCCGCACGGCAGCCTTGGGATATTTCAAAAAAGATTTGCAAGATTTAAGCCTTAAAGAGATTGCGATTTTAGTGGGCTTGCCGAAAGCTCCTAGCAGCTTTGATCCTACTAAGCACCTGGATTTGTCGCTTTCGCGCGCTAATAACGTGATTTATAGGATGCATGAGCTCGGCTGGATAAATAAGACCGAATATGAGCTTGCGATGAACGAACAGCCTACGATCTACAACGAAACGCTCACGCAAAACGTAGCGCCGTATGCCGTAGATGAGATCATAAAAGAAGCCGAAAAAATTCTACCGGACGTCCGCACGGGCGGGTATCGCATAGATACGAGCCTTGATTTAAAGGCGCAAGCGATGGCGCAAGAGGCATTAGTTTTCGGCTACAATGAAATTTTAAAGCGCAACAAAGACGCCAATGCAAGCAACGTAAACGGCGCTATGGTCGTTACGCATCCGCAAAACGGCGAAATTTTAGCCTTAGTAGGTGGTGTGGATTACGCTAAATCAAATTTCAATCGCGCCAGCCAATCCCAGCGCCAAACTGGCTCCAGCTTTAAGCCTTTTGTCTATCAAATCGCCCTTGATATGGGCTATTCGACGATGACCGAAGTGCCCGATATAGCTAGAGAATTCGACGACGGCAGCGATAAAACGTGGAAGCCGAAAAATTACGACAAGACTTACAGCGGCTACATCACGATCAAAGAAGCTTTAACACGCTCGCGCAACCTTGCCTCGATCAATTTGATGCAATCTATCGGCGTTGATCGCGCGGTAAAAAAGCTGGGTGAGTTCGGCTTTAAAAACGTCCCGCCTGCCCTGTCGGTGGCTATCGGCAGCTACGGAATTTCGCCGCTTGAATACTCCACTATGTATTCGATGTTCCCGGGGCTTGGGATTACTGCAAAATCAAAATTTATCATTTCGATTACCGATAAGGATGGCAAAACTCGCTTTATAGAGCCTGAGCGCCGTCGCGTGCTGCGCCCTGAGCAGGCATATCTGATGACTACGCTGCTAAAAAATATCGTGCAGCGCGGCACCGGTACTCGCGCGCGCGTGCAAGGCATCGACATAGCGGGCAAAACAGGCACCTCAAACGATAGCATAGATGCGTGGTTTTGCGGCTTTACGCCGGATTTGCAGATCATAATCTGGTATGGCAACGACGACTATAAGCCGATGCGAAAGGTCGAGGGCGGCGGTCGTACCGCAGCGCCTGTCTTTGCGCGCTTTTTAGCAAACTACCTTAAAGAGTATCCGCAAACTAAACGGAATTTCACGGTTCCGGACGGCGTCTTTAGCAGCTCTTACAACGGCAAGGAGGAGTATTACACTAAAATTTCGCCGCTTCCTAAACCCCGCGAAAGCAGCAGCGACGGATCATTGTGAATTTAGTTTAAGCGTAATTTAAATTATAGATTAGGAGTATGCGAACGACGGATTTTAGTGTGGAATTTTTTATAAAGATTAAAAATATTAAAGGCTCTTTTGGTAAAAATGCAAACTTTAAAATTGTATAGTATAAAAAGATTGATTTATAATAAATTTAAGCCGAGCAATGGTAAAATGCCAACTAAATTTTTTAAAAGATTCAGGATATTTACTTTATGGAGTTTGCAAATCAGAAATCTGAAATACCGCTTTTTATAATCAAGGATTATTGGACTAAAATCAGTACGGAATGTTATTTAATCTTAGCTGTATTTTTAGTTATATTTCTATTTTTTTGTAGAGGAAGTGCTTGGGCATATCAATTTTTAGGAGCCGTTACTTTTTTGGTGGGAATTTTATTTATTAATAAACATAAATTTTTAAATTTCTATTCCGATAGAATAGAATATAATTCTTTATGCAAAAATTATAACGACGTATATTCGATACATAAAAGTGTAAAGACTTCTAATTTTGATAAAATCGCTATTTATAAATTTTCTGGACTAGTAATTGAAGACGCTTGCAAATACAATGCCAATATAACTAGATTTAAAAAATTTCTCTTGCTAATTTTATCATACGCTCTGCATCCGCTCAATATTATTTGCTTTAGTGTACTTAAAATTTTAAAAAGAATAGATAGCATAAATTTAAATATTCTAATTTTATTAGATAGTACTCATAGTAATTATTTTGCCATCCCATTAACTATGCTAAGTGAGTATGAACGAGTAAATTTGAAAAAGTATTTAAAAGACAAACTAAATCTAAATCTTGATAACATTGAGATCAGGGATAGATTTATAGATATAAATTTTATATAAAATTTTTTAAAACCCTTTATTCCAGTATACTTTAATAAATTCCAGCTTAAGCAGATAAATTTTATCTTTTTATTGACGAGCCTCAATGCTTATCGAAATTTAAATAGGTAAAATTCACTTCTAATTTCAGTTAAAGGAGTGAAAATGGCAGAATTTAAGAAGCTCTGGATGACGCTTGTAGCGGTACTCATCGTGGGCTTTAGTTTCTTGGGTTTTTACGGCGGCGAGGTGTATAGGCAGTCTCCGCCGGTGGTAAAATTTACCGATGCTAGTGGAGCTGAGCTAATCAGTACCGAGCGCATTTACCGCGGGCAGGAGGCCTGGCAGAGCATCGGCGGTATGCAGGTGGGCTCTATCTGGGGGCATGGAGCGTATCAAGCGCCCGATTGGAGCGCGGATTGGCTGCATAAGGAGCTGGTCGCGTTTATGGATATCAAGGCGCAGGAGCGTTTCGGCGTGAAATTTGACGCCTTAAATGACGAGCAAAAGGCGCAGATCAAGGCGCTTACCAAGGCCGAGTACCGCACCAACACCGTAAAAGACGGTACCGTTAAGTTAAGCGATGATCGCTTGAAGGCTATGGCGGTCGTAAAAGACGAGTACATGGGCGTTTTCGGAAACGATCCGCGCTTTAAAAAGCTCCGCGAGGATTACGCGATGAAGGAAAACACGCTCGCAAACGAGCAGCATCGCGCTGAGCTCGTGGATTTCATATTTTGGACTGCTTGGGCGGTTTCTACGGATCGTCCGAGCGGAGAGGCGACCTATACCAATAACTGGCCGCACGAGCCGCTGATAGACAATGTCCCTACCACGGAAAACGTCATTTGGACTATCGTAAGCCTCGTTGTTTTGCTTACCGGCATCGGTTTGTTGGTTTGGTTCGGAAATTTCTACGGCAAAAAGGACGAGGATTTCGAGGCTCCTGCGAAGCTTAACGCCGATCCGATCGCCGCTTTAGCGCTTACGCCGTCGCAAAAGGCGCTCGGCAAGTACCTTTTCGTAGCGATTGCGTTGTTTGCATTTCAAGCCTTCATCGGCGGCTTTGTCGCGCACTATACGATCGAGGGTCAGTCCTTTTTCGGGCTTGATATTTCGCAATATATCCCTTACTCGTTAGCTCGCACCTGGCACGTGCAAGCGTCCATTTTCTGGATCGCTACGGGCTTTTTGGCGGCGGGATTGTTTCTAGCTCCGATCATCAACGGCGGCAAGGATCCAAAATTTCAAAAGCTCGGCGTGGACGTGCTTTTCTACGCGCTTCTTTTCTTAGTCGTCGGCAGCTTTGCGGGCGAATACATGGCGATTGCGGGCAAGATGGATCCAAGCAGCAGCTTCTGGATCGGACATCAAGGATATGAGTATTTAGATCTCGGTAGAATTTGGCAGCTGATACTGTTCGTGGGCCTTGTGATCTGGATGGTACTCGTGCTTCGCGGCTTTATCGCGGGCTTTAGAGCCGAGGGCGATAAGAATTTATTAGCGATCTTTACCGCTTCGGTTATCGCCGTGGGGCTTTTTTACGGCGCGGGTCTATTCTACGGACAGCGCTCGCCGATCCCTGTGATGGAGTATTGGCGCTGGTGGGTCGTGCACCTTTGGGTCGAAGGATTTTTCGAGGTTTTCGCGACGGCGTCTTTGGCGTTCGTGTTCGCATCCTTGGGCTTAGTAAGTAAGAAATTTGCCACCTACACCTCGATTGCTAGCGCGTCGATTTTCCTAATCGGCGGAATTCCTGGTACCTTCCACCACCTCTATTTTGCGGGCACTACTACGCCGATAATGGCTGTGGGTGCGAGCTTCTCGGCGCTTGAGGTCGTGCCTTTGGTGCTTTTGGGCTCAGAGGCGTTTCACTACTACAAGCTTCAATTCGCGCAGGATTGGGCTAAGCGTCTAAAATGGCCGCTTTACTGCTTTATCGCCGTGGCGTTTTGGAATATGCTAGGCGCGGGCGTTTTCGGCTTTTTGATTAACCCGCCGCTTGCACTATTTTACATCCAGGGCTTAAACACCACTGCGGTGCACGCTCATACGGCGCTATTTGGCGTATACGGCTTTTTGGCGCTCGGCTTCGTGTGGCTCGTGGCGCTGTATATTTACAAAGACAAAAACTTTGATGATACGCTGATGAAGATCGGCTTTTGGGCGCTAAATGCGGGTCTGCTTCTAATGGTGCTAATCTCGCTTCTGCCGGTTGGAATTTTGCAGGCGTTTGCGGCGATCGACGTGGGTATGTGGTACGCAAGAAGTGCGGAATTCTTGCAAAAAGATAGCCTCTATGGGCTCCGCTGGGCGCGCATCATCGGCGATACGATCTTTTTGGTAGGAAGCGTGTGCTTCTTGCTTCAAATCGTGCGAATGATATTCTCACGCGCTAAATAGAGCTTTTGTGAGCTTTAATTACTCGCTTTGCCTCGCAGGAATTTTATTCCTTGCGGGGCTTTTTAAATTTAGCGCACTTCGCGTATGCCCCATTCGCGCAAGTTTTTGCGTGGATATTTTTATTCAAATTCCACTCGTGCGAGCCTTTTGCCGCGGACGATATCCGCGCGAGCTTTAAGCTTAGTCGCAAATCGAGCTAAATCTTTAAAATTTTAAAATTTCATCCTCTTAAATTTACCCGAGCCAAATTTTAAATTTGCTACAATTACCGCCGAAATTTTAATCTCAAGGAGTAGAAAATGGGTGTGCGAGAGCAAATTTTAGAAGACATTAAAACGGCGATGAAAAGCGGCGATCACTTCCGCAGAGACAGCCTGCGGATGCTTAACGCCGCGCTTAAGCAGGTCGAGGTGGACGAGCGTATCAGCCTTAGCGACGAGCGCGTCTTTAGCATACTTCAAAGCGAGATCAAGCGCCGAAATGACTCCGCGGCGCAGTATCGCGCGGGCGGTCGCGACGATCTGGTGCAAAAAGAGCAGGGCGAGATCGAGATCATCGCGTCCTATCTGCCCGCGCAGCTAAGCGATGCCGAGCTTGCCGCCGAGGTTGGCTCGCTAATCGCCGAGCTTGGCGCTAGCGGCGCAAAGGATATGGGGCGCGTGATGAAAGCCGCCAAGGAAGCGCTCGGCTCAAGCGTGGACGGCAAGCGGCTGAGCGATGCAGTCAAAGCGGCACTGAAGTAGCCTGCGTTTGGGGCTAAAATTAAGTCTGGCTACGGCTAAATCGTATCGGCACAAAATTTCGCTGCTGAAATTTTTTAAGATAGAGCTTTGGCTGCAGAATTTATACGCTAATTTAAAATTTTAAAGGATTATCATGAAAAAATTTATCGCGGTTTTACTAGCCGTTCTGCTTGTGGGGTGCCAGTGCAAACAAAACGTAGTGCCTGGGGCGAACGAAACGCCCGAAAAGATAACGGCATTTTTCATAAACGACGGCAAGGAATACATCGTAGGCGAGAAGCTCAGCTATGTGCTGACGGACGGCTCGTCACTTAAGAATATCTCGGAATTTTACGATGGCGGATACGCCAAAGGGCTTAAGCGCGAGTTTGTACAGATCGAAGTAACCGATGCTAAAAACGGCGAGGCGCGCGGTAGCTTCAGTGCTTTTTTAAACTCTGCCGCAGGAGCAGACGTCGCCAAAATCAAAGCTCTAGCGAACCGCATCGAAATCGATGAGAAAAAAGGCGAGATAGAAGCGATTTTCTACTTCGATGCGCGCGTCGTGCAGATCAAAAATCTTGGCGAAATAATGAAGCCAAGCGATAGGCTGCGCTCTCCGATTCCGGCAAACATCGAGGTTAGGCCTGAACGCTGCGAGGGCAACGCCCTATTGTATACGATAAGCACCATCGTAGCTGTGCCGATAATAATCGTGGGAACGGTACTGTTTCTGCCCGTGGTGATGATGCAGGAATATAGCCCGCGATAATAAAAGCCGTAAAATTCCGTATCTTGCAGCGAAACTTACAATGTAATGATCGATGAAGCTCGGCGAAATTTGGTATAACTTAGATCGCAAGTTCGATCTATTTATGATCGCATTTTATTTGGCGGCGATGTGGTACGGATTTCTTTTTAGCTTGAATCCGAAAAGCTTAGACGATCTGAAAATCGCAAATGGAATAATCATGGATGCCAGAAGCGATGATGGGCGCGAATATATGCAGATTTTTACGGATGAGCACAAATTTATCAAAGTCTTTTTAAATGGCGATACGGATAACTTAACCTCTTTTTATAAAAATAAAATTTTGCTCAATGCAGCAATTGCTGAAGCTAATTTTAAGCGCTCAGGAGCGGACGAGTGGCAAGGTGTAAATATCAAGCCTTCTATCTCGCTAATCGCATACAAATGGCTGGAAGGCAAGCGAGTTAAAGCTTGGTATCAAAGCCGTCCGTTTCCGTTTCGGGGTCGCGGTACGGCATATCAGGTCTTATTTTTGGATTATAATGCGAGCGTCGATCCGCCGCAGCGCGAGTATCTGATGAAATTCAGATATGACAAATACGCTACGACGGATGATAAATTTACAGCTACGATATTTGGAGCTTTGACGCTCATTTTTCTTGCGATAATGGCGGGCAAATTTTATCAAGCATGGCGCCAACTGCAATAAACATTGCGCCGCGAAATTTTAATTAGCATCGGATAACCTGAAAACACGGCACGCAGTATCGATACGAAGCATTTTAAAAGGCGCTAGGCTTGCGCTGCGTAATTTATCGCAGATAGCGGCGCGAGCAGGATAAATTTGCAGTGTTAAATTTGAAGCGCTATTAAAATACAGATCGAAACGAGATTAAAAATTTTGATAAATAGCGTCCGCCGCGCCTTGAAATTTTGCGGCTTTGTCTGCGCCAGCTAGTGCGAAATTTTAAATTTAAACTGCGCGAGATTTCAAAATTTCAAAATTTTAAATTTCACGCTCGTTTAGCAGTATCCATAAATTTTAAGCTCCAAATGGGGCGAATGGGCTAAAACAGTCCATTTATCAGCCCTTTAATCGCGTCTGATTGCTCCTTTTTCGCGTCATTTTTGCTGCTGTTATCGTCCTTTTTCACGCCGAAAAGCTTGTCGATACCCTTGCCGATCTGCTTGTCGAGCTTGCCCTTTAGATAGTCCGATTGGATATTGTATTTCGGCTCTTTGATCGTGCCGGTGATGTTTATTTCAAGATCGGTCTTTTCGATATTTGCTTTAACCGGCACCGAAATCGCACCCGTTTTGCTATCCAGCGTGCCGCCGGTGACGTTTAGCTTGCTTTTTTGCGCGCTCATATCGGCGTTGAAATTTATTAAATTCTGCTTGATCGTGCCGTTTACTTTGGCGTCGTTATAGACCTCACCGCCTAGATCGCGGCCTAAAATTTTGCCGATTTTATCGATCAATCCGCCGCTAGGAAGGCGGCCGTTATTGATGATCGAGTCAAATTTTCCGCTGTGCGAGCTGGTATTATACGTAAGATTCGCATTGCCCGTGCCGTCGTAGACGTGGTCGATATTTAGAAGCGTCGTAAGCTCTTTGACGATGAAATTTTGGATTTTAAAGTTCGCTTCATCGCCCGCGATCTGTCCGTTCAGCTCGCCGCCTGCGACCTTGGAATTTACGGTCGCAAACAGGCTCTTGCCGTCGTGCGAAAGCTCGCCGGTAGCGGCAATCTTGCCGTTTAGTCTGCGATTTAGAAAAAACTCTAGTCGCTGCAGGCTTGGGATCAGTAGCGCGTAGTTTGCTTTAAGCGCTTTGTTTTTGAGCTCGTAGGTGCCGCTTAGGCTCTGAAGCTGTGCCAGATCGGAGTTTGCACTTACGCTAAAGGTCGCGACGGAGTTTTTGATATTTGTCTGCGCCTGCGCGTCCGCTTTTAGATCATTCGGGAAGTTCTTGCCCGTCGCACCGTCTAAAAATTTCTTAAAAATCACGCCGTTAGCAAGCGAAATTTGCGCCGTGCCGTTGATGCCGTCTTTTAAGCTTAGCTTCGCATCGCCGTTTATCGTGCCGTTTCCGATCGCGTTGCCGTAAAACAGAGCCGAAAGCACGGCCAGATTTAGATTGCTCGCCTTAAGCTTTAGATCGCTCAAATTTCCGCTCGCGTTCAGGTTGCCGCCCATCGCGTTTAGATTTAAGCTTAGATTTTTAAGCTCATTTTGCGCTAAAGCCGCGCTAAGCTCGCCGTTTGCCTTGCCTTGCAGCTTCACTCCTAGGACGTTTTGCAGCGCAGCTAGATCGTTTGCGTTTAGCTTTGCGGACAGCTCGCCGTTTTTGTTTTTTAGATCGTATTTGGCCTCCGCATCCGCTTTGAACGCGTCTTTAAACGCCGAAATTTGCGAGTTTGAAAGCTCAAGCGTAGAAAAATCGGTCTTTAAATTTCCGTTTGCTTTAACGTCGCCCGAAATTTTGCGCCCAAGCAGGCTCTCGAGCTTCGCTAGATCGGGTAAATTTAGATTAAAATCGGAATTTAAAGTTTTGTTTTTCAGATCAAATTCCGATTTTTCGGCGTTGATCTTGCCTAGCGTCGAATCGATCTTGCTTGCTGCTCGCAGGATGTCATTTTGCGCCGTGATGTCCGAATTTAGCGTGATCTGCACGCCTTTTGGGATGGAGATATTCATATCTTTAAACGCAGATTCGTTTAGGATCAAATTTGAACTTTTGATGCTTGCGTTGCCCTCTGCGCCGCCGTTTCCGGCCTTGATGTCTGAGAGAATGTCGATATTTCCTTTGGCGTAGATCGGCAGAGAGGCCACGGCAAGGGCTTTTTCGACGTTTAGAGCTTTAGCGTCGATTTGTAGATCAAGCGGACTAAGGTCTTTTAAATTTGCTAAAAATTTTACGTTGCTATCAAAAATCCGCCCGCTGCCGTTGATGCCGAATTTGTCAAGATCGCCCAAAATTTGCCCCTTAAGGCTTAGCCCTTCGTCCATTTTTATGCCGAGTTTGGCTAGATCGTGCGCGTTTGCGTCGTAGCTAAGATCGAAAGAGCGCGCAAAAAGCGAGTATTTGCCCTTTACGTTTACGCTCGCAGCATCACTTACGTTGGCGCTGATGTCCAGATCGCCGAAATTTAGATCGAATTTATCGAGCTTCACGTCAAGGCCGCTTTTTTCTTTGATCAAATTTTCTATGTAAGGCTTGGTAAGATTGTTGCCAAAATCGCTGAAAAATAGGCAGCCGGCGCCTACGATGAGCAGGATTAAAATTCCTGCGATTATGCCGAAAATTTTCATTTCGTCCCCTTAAAATTTAAAATTTGAGGGTATTATAGCCCTTAAAATTTAACGTTTGAAATCTCAATACTTGAGTTAAAATCACTAAAGTTTTATAAAAATTTTTCATAAACTATTGACAAGATTTTAAATTTTGCATATAATCTTAGCACTCAAACACATTGAGTGCCAATTTTAGAAAATCACAAATCAAAGAAAGGACTGAAATGAAATTTCAACCACTTGGCAAGCGCGTTCTAATAGAGCGCGAGGAGGAAACAAAAAAGACCGCTTCGGGCATCATCATCCCCGACAATGCTTCAAAAGAGAAGCCTTCGACCGGTAAAATCGTAGCCGTCGGCAGCGAATGTGAAGGCGTCAAAAATGGCGATACCGTAGCGTTTGCAAAATACGCAGGCAGCGAGATCAGCTTAGACGATAAGAAATTCCTTATCTTAAATTTAGAAGATGTTTTAGGCATAATTAAATAAAAAGGATTGAAAATGGCAAAAGAGATTATTTTTTCAGACGACGCAAGAAACAAACTCTACGCGGGCGTTAGGAAACTAAACGACGCTGTAAAAGTTACGATGGGACCTCGCGGTCGCAATGTCTTAATCCAAAAGAGCTTCGGCGCTCCTGCGATCACAAAAGACGGCGTAACCGTCGCTAAAGAGATCGAGCTAAAAGATACGCTCGAGAATATGGGCGCTTCTTTGGTGCGCGAAGTAGCGAGTAAGACCAACGATCAAGCAGGAGATGGCACTACTACAGCAACCGTGCTAGCTCACGCGATCTTTAAAGAGGGCCTACGCAACGTAACTGCGGGCGCAAATCCGATCGAAGTTAAGCGCGGTATGGATAAATTTAGCGCTGAGGTTATTGAGGAGCTAAAAAAATCCTCTAAAAAAGTAAACGGCAAAAAAGAGATCGCTCAGGTTGCTACGATCTCTGCTAATAACGACAGCGCGGTGGGCGATCTGATCGCAGACGCTATGGAAAGAGTCGGCAAGGACGGCGTTATCACCGTTGAAGAGGCAAAATCTATTAACGATGAGTTAAACGTAGTCGAGGGAATGCAGTTTGACCGCGGCTATCTAAGCCCATATTTCATTACAAATGCCGAGAAAATGCTAGTCGAGCTAAGCTCGCCGCTAGTGCTTCTATTTGACAAAAAAATTACAAATTTAAAAGATCTACTTCCGGTTTTGGAGCAGGTTCAAAAAAGCGGCAAACCGCTTCTAATCATCGCCGAGGATATCGAGGGCGAGGCGCTTGCGACCTTGGTCGTAAATAAACTTCGCGGCGTGCTAAATATATCCGCGGTCAAAGCCCCTGGATTTGGCGATCGCAGAAAGGCGATGCTTGAAGATATCGCGATTTTAACGGGCGGTACCGTCATCAGCGAGGAGCTTGGAAGAACGCTGGAAAGCGCTTCTATGGCCGATCTCGGACAAGCCGAGCGCATCGTGATCGACAAAGACAACACCACCATCGTAGGCGGCGCGGGCAAGAAAAAAGATATCGACGCGCGCGTTTTACAGATCAAAGCTCAAATCGCCGAGACTACGAGCGATTACGACAAAGAGAAACTTCAAGAGCGTATGGCTAAGCTTAGCGGCGGCGTCGCGGTTATCAAGGTAGGCGCTGCGACCGAAACCGAGATGAAAGAGAAAAAAGACCGCGTGGACGACGCCCTAAACGCAACTAAAGCAGCCGTAGACGAGGGTATCGTAATCGGCGGCGGCGCTGCGCTAATCAGAGCGGGACTTAGCGTAAAACTAGCTCTAAGCGGCGACGAGCTTATTGGCGCGGACATCGTTAAGCGCGCGCTTTTCGCTCCGCTTCGCCAGATTGCCGAGAATGCGGGATTTGACGCGGGCGTTGTAGCAAATGCCGTCGAGCAGAACAAAGACAAAAAATTCGGCTTCAACGCCGCAAACGGCGAGTACGTCAATATGTTTGACGCAGGCATCATCGATCCTGTTAAGGTCGAGCGTATCGCACTTCAAAACGCGGTCTCCGTCGCAAGCCTGCTTCTAACGACCGAAGCGACCGTAAGCGAGATCAAAGAGGAGAAACCTGCAATGCCGCCAATGCCTGATATGGGCGGAATGGGCGGCATGGGCGGAATGATGTAGCCCTCATGGGAGCGTCATTCGGCGCTCCTATGCCATTACAACGGCGCTGTGAGATTTTTTGCGGCGCCGCGAAGCTTTATGCGCGGCGATGTTTTAGCTATACGCCGCCAGAATGATATGTGCCGCGTTTTAGATACGTCTAAAGCGCGGCGATTTATTATGAATTAGCTATTAAGCGGTGTGATTTTTAGTCACCGCATGATCTCGCAAATTTCGTATCTCACCGCAAATTTGCGGTTTTGCCGCATTATCCTTTAAATTTAAAAACTTTATCTGAGCTTGATTTTACCTTAAATTCTGACTTACCACTCAAAATTTAAGCGCAGAATTCTAAAGCTTTAAAATTTTATCAGCTCTCCCGCTTAAACACTTACAAGATAAAATTTTGCTGTGGTGTCATATTTTTAGTGTGATAAAATTCTATTGCCAAACAGAATCCTAGCTGCGGAATTTTTAAAGCTTAGCCTTTTGTTGGCGATACGGCTTGGAATTAGAGCTGAAATTTCATAGCCTCACTCATTAAATTTAACGCAGCTTAATCTAAGCTTTGCTAAATTTCGCCTAAAATCCATGGAGAGGAAAACGATGAAAAATTTAGCTCGTATCTTTTTAATTGCGTTCATCTTGGCGAGCTTTTCTGGCGCTTTTGCCGCGCAGCAAAGCCACAAATCGCCCGCCGCGTTGCAAAACCATAAATATAAAATTTCATCTCAAAATTTCCGAGCCAAAGATCATCCGAGCAAAAATACCTCGGCAAAATCCTCTACCGAGCCGCATGCTAAAAAACCTGCAAATGCTAAAAGCCTTTCAAAATCCAAGCTCACAAAAAATACGCGCGCATCTGGGGATTCCGCTAAAAATTCCACACAAAAAAGCGCGAAAAATTTCACTAAAAATTCTGGGCAAAATTCCGCATCGCATCTTGTTGTGAGAAATAAAGCATCTAGGCGCCCGGCTAATCAATCAAGCAGTCAGAATGGAGCTAGCAAGAGCCTAGTCTCGACGCTGATGCGTTTGCCAAAGACCCGCATCTATGAGGACGAGGCGCCAAGCGCCCGCGATACTGCGCGAACTTACAGAGGTGCAGATATGCGGAGAAATGCAAGCGTGCAAACTCACGGAGGCGCGGATGATCAGACCGGCAAAATCGTAGACGCACAAGCTCGCAAATTAACGACGACTCGAATTGCACAGCCGCAAGCTCGCTACGGCTATAGTGCGACTCGTTCTGGCGCTATGGGGCATACAGCTGCATCTCATTCGAGCGCCACGAAATATACGGCTCGTCAAAATGCTCGCGCGCCCTATCTTCCCACATCTGCTCGCTCTAGTCGTGCGATAGGGCGCTCTGGCGGTAGCGCGCTTAGTAAAATACAGTCGCCAGAGCGGGGTAATGCGCTAGGGCAAGGTGCCGCGATGCGTTATGATGAGCGTTGGGCGAAGCCCGCTCCACAGCCGTACGAGCCTGCGCCTGAGACTGAGAAAAAGCGCGGGCTGATATTTTCATCGCAGTGGGGTCCTGCCGCACCGAAAAGTAAGTGGCAGCAGCACGAAGCCCCGATGGATGACGCTTCGTCGCGCAATGAGTCGGTGATGGATATGCTGCAGGACAAGATGAGCAGGGTCAAGGTGAATATGGAGCTAGTGCGCTAGCCTAGGCGGTGCGCCGGCGCAATTTATATGCGTAGGCAGTTTAATTTCGCTGCCTCTGTAAGAACGGCGCTTGCATTGCAAAAATACGAACGGCTGACGTTTTTTCAGCTTTGCAGCCGCGCGAAACAATGCCCTACTGCTGCAATTAAAAATAAAATTTTCATATTTCATCTACGGGCTTTGAAATTTTACGGCTGCATGTCGCGCTGCTAGGATAAACCAGACTGCACTAGTTTTGCGCGAACGGGCACTGCGACGATACTGCGGATAAAATTTCGTCGAAATTTCAAGAGCTTAATTTCGTAATTTTACGTCGCAGGATTTCGCCCGCCTGCTAAATTTGCAGAATTTTGCTTGGCTACGTGGTTTATTAAATTTCGCTTGCCATCAAATTTTGCAGAGTTTCATTTGTCGCCGGAATTTTTAGAATTTTATTAGATGGCGAAATTTTATAGAACTCTATTCGCTCAAATTTCGCGGCGAAATGAAATTTTTTGCAAGCGCGAAAGCAAAATTTAGCGAGTGAAATTTTGCAGGCAAAATTCTAGCGGCGGCTAGCGAGTGCGAATTATTAAATTTTAACCCCGTTTTGAATAAAATAGCGCAAAAAATTCTAAAGGCTTAAATTTGAAAAATCGCTATCCGACCCGTCAAATCTCCGTCGGCTCCGTCAAAATCGGCGGCGGTGCGCCCATCTCCGTGCAGTCGATGAGCTTTTCTAAGACTAAGGACGCGGAGGGCACGCTAGAGCAGATAAACCGCCTATATTTCGCGGGCTGCGACATCGTGCGCTGCGCCGTGCTCGATAAGCAGGACGCGGACGCGCTCGCGCGGATCAAAAAAAGCTCGCCGCTTCCTATCGTAGCGGACATCCATTTTAATTTTCGCTTGGCGTTGCAGGTCGCGGAGTTTGTCGACGGAGTTCGCATAAATCCCGGCAACATCGGCGGCAAGGAGCGTATCAAAGAGGTCGTGCGCGCGTGCAAAGCTCGCAGCCTGCCTATCCGCATCGGCGTAAATTTGGGCTCACTCGAGGAGCAGTTTGAGCAAAAATACGGCCGCAGCGTGGAGGCGATGGTGCAAAGCGCGCTGTATAACGCCGCGCTGCTGCAGGATCAGGACTTTAGCGACATTGCGATCTCGCTTAAGACTTCTGACGCGCCGAGCACGGTGGCTGCGTATCGCGCGCTGCGCCCGCTATGCGAGTATCCTTTTCATCTGGGCGTGACCGAGGCCGGGACGAAATTTCACGCGAGCATCAAAAGCGCGATCGCGCTGGGTGCGCTTCTGATGGAGGGGATCGGCGATACGATGCGCGTGAGCATCACAGGCGAGCTTGAGGAGGAGATCCGCGTCGCGCGCGCGATCCTGCAGGATGCGGGCGTGCAAAAAAGCGGCGTCAATATCATCTCGTGCCCTACCTGCGGGCGTTTGCAAAGCGATCTACTAAGCGCGATCAAAATCGTCGAAGAAAAAACCGCGCACATCAAAACGCCGCTAAATATCAGCGTCATGGGCTGCGTCGTAAATGCGATCGGCGAGGCGAAGGGCGCGGATGTGGCGATCGCGTTCGGCAACGGGCGCGGCATCGTGATGCGCCACGGCGAAGTGGTCGCCAAACTCGATGAGAGCAAGCTCGTGGAGCGGTTTTTGCAAGAGGTCGAGGACGAGGTGCGGGTTCGCGAAGGCGCGTGAGGGCTGCGGAGCGCTTAGTCGGTTAAAGCCGCTATGATTCGTGGCTTGGGTAGCTCGGCTCTGAATTTTGGAGCGCTTGGCTAGTTGTAGTTTGCTCGGCGTTTTAAGGTGCTCTCAGGCTCATCGCGGTTCGTTTAGGCTCATAGGTACAGCGCGTCTTGGCGTAAAATTTTAAAATTTAATTCCGAGGCAACGTTTTTAAATTTGAGCCTTTGGGGAATACGGCTTGGAATTTTGAGTTAAAATTTTGGTTTTAGAATTTGGGCTAAAATTTTAGCTTTGGAATTTCGTCTTGAAATTTCATTTTAAAATTTCGACCTCGCGATTTGAAGTGAAATTTTATAGCGCAGAATTTACCGCGCGAAATTTTAAGCGGTAGAATTTTATGCTGTCTATGAAATTTAGGCGCAGGCTCTATGCGCTTGCTAATTTTACTCGCAGGATTTGCCTCGGTAGAATTCCGTGCCGCAAAGCGGAATCTTGACGGATAAAATTCCGATACGCCGCGAAATTTCATCCGGCTGGATTTCGTCCTGTACCTAAATTTAAGGCGAGCGAAATTTTAAGAGCCAAAATTTCAAAGGGTGAAATTTAAAGCCGGCGGGATTTTAAAGGCGAAAATTCCGAGGATGAAATTTAAGATAGCAAAATTTAAAGCGGTCGAAATTATAAATTCCGCCCGATAGAATTTTGCTAAGAGGCGAAATTTCAATTCTATAAAATTTAAAATTATCGCGCCGCAGAGATTTGCGGAGGCGAGCTTGAAATTTTATAGAATTTAAATGCGAAACGAGGGGAAGCGATGGCAACGAAGCAGAATGTGCCTGCAAATTTATACGATCTGGATATGGAGCGCGCGATTTTAAGCTCGCTTTTGCAAAACGAGGACGCATACGGCGAGCTGAGCGAGATAATCTCGGTCGGCGATTTTTTCTACAAGCCGCACGCCGACATCTACGAGGCGATCGTCAAGTGCTCCTCGCACAACGAGCCGATCGCGCCGAGCTTCGTTAAAAAATGGCTAGCCGAGCGCTACGACGATGGCGCATTTACCGAGGTCGTAGCCACCAGCGGCGTGGTCGATGCCCCAAAATACGCGCTCGAACTGCGCGAAAAATCGATCAAGCGCTCGCTAATCAAGGTTGCGCACGAGATCCCTTCGATGGTAAACGAAGCCGTGCGCAGCAAAGACACCGCCGATAAAATCAGCTCTAAAATTTACGAGCTCATCGACGAGGAGCGCCACGGCGGCATCAAAAAATCGCACGAGATCATCGCTGACGTGGTAGAGGAGCTGAAGCGCCAAAAGGCGCTCGCAGGCTCGGAGCTCGTGGGGCTGGATACGGGCTTTCGCTTCCTAAACGACTGCACGAAGGGGCTAAAGCCGGGCGAGCTCATCATTATCGCCGCCCGCCCAGGTATGGGCAAGACCGCCTTTGCGCTAAATTTGATGATGAAAACGCTGCAAAGCGGCAAAGGCGTCGTATTTTTCTCGCTCGAGATGCCCTCCGTGCAGCTGATGTATCGCATACTAAGCGCGCTTAGCTCGATCCCGCTAAGCGACATAATGAGCGCCAAGCTCAGCGACGACGACTGGACGCGCTTCAACGACGCTTGCGACGCAGTGCTGAATATGCCGCTTTTCGTCTATGACAGCGGCTATGTAAACATCCACCAAGTCCGCACCCAGCTACGCAAACTCAAATCCGCGGATGCCAACATCGAGCTTTGCGTGATCGATTACATCGGACTTATGACGAGCACGAGCAACTACTCCGAGCGCCACTTGCAAATCGCCGAAATTTCACGCGGGCTCAAGCTCCTAGCGCGTGAGCTAAACATCCCGATCATCGCGCTGTCGCAACTAAACCGTTCGCTTGAGGCGCGCTCAAACAAACGCCCGATGCTAAGCGATCTGCGCGAAAGCGGCGCGATCGAGCAGGACGCCGACATCATACTTTTCGTCTATCGCGACGAGGTTTATAAGGAGCAGATGGAGCGCGAGCGCATTTCGCGGCTGGAAGCCGAGGGCAAGGACGCAGGCGAGCCTGTATTTAGGCGCAACGACTATCAGGAAAAAGCCGAAATCATCGTCGGCAAAAACCGCTCGGGCGAGGCGGGCAGGACGATCGAGGTGGGCTTTCAGGGCAGATTTACCCGCTTCGTAGATACGAGCTTCGGCGGCGAGCCCAGCGAGAGCGCGATCTTTAACGAAAACGACAATCTCGACTACGTCTCGCAGCTGCAAGATCAGGGCTTTGAGGAGCCCGCTGCGGCGCGCCTAGATATGCCGAATACAGATGCGGCTCAGAATTTGCAGCAAAATTTAACGCAGAATTTTAATGAAGCCCAAAATTTTAACGAAGCGCAAAATAGTGGCGTAAGTTTAAACGAAAGCTCTGCTAGCGCTCGAAATTCCAGCGTAAATATCGATTTTGATGAGATGCCTAGTTTCGGCCAAAGCGGCGGGCAAGATGGCGAGGAGATAGACGGCGAGTCTAAATTTAGCGCAGGGCATGGTTTGGCAGAGGCGCAGCGCGCACCGCAAAAGCAAGAATTTAAGGGTCAAAATTTAGAAGATACGAGAGCAGGCAGTGTCGCGCCCGAAACAGAGGCGCATAAAGAGTTAGCAGGCACTCCACAGGGCGTAAAAGACACATCGCGGGGCACAAAAGGCGCGCGACAAGATGCAAAAGGCGCATCGCAAGGCGCAGAGAGCGCATCGCAAGAGGCAAAGAACACGCAGCAAAAGGACGCTACGTATTTTGAAAGCGGCGATGGCGATGAGTCGCCTTTTGAAGCGCAAGAGGACGAGGCGAAATTTAAACCCGCACCGCCTCTAAATATCGAAGAAATGGGCATTCCAAAGATCAATGAGGCAAACAGGCTCGATGACGACGACGCGCCGCTGGATCTGTGAAATAGCGCTTAGGCTAGCGCTGATCGTTAGCGTTTTTTGTTTCGCACTTTACGCGCAGGATTTCAGTGACGCGGGCTTTTGCGCGCTGGCGGCGTTTTGGGCTTACGCGCTATTTTGGGTGCTATTTAGCTTTTTTTACGAGGCGAAGCAGCGCGCCAATGCGGCGCTATTTCGCAGCAGCGGGACTTTGATTAAAATTTTTAGAGGCAGGCTGATAAGCGGGGTTTTTGCCTGCGCGGGCGCGATCCTCTTAAGTGCCACTTTGGCGCTAGGCCTAGCGGATCTGCGCGGCGCGGAGCTATTCGTGACGCTCGCGGCGCTGCCTGCAGCTCTTGCTCTGATGCGCCTGGCGGTGCTGAAGCTCAGTCTAAAAGAGATTAAAAATCCTAGAATTTTATCGCTCAAACTTAGCATTTTGCTGCTCGCCGCGCTTGCCGTAGCGGTAAATTTCGCTATAAATTTAGCCTATTTGCGGCTTGCAGACGCTACGGGTTCGGCCGCACACTCTTTAAATTCCGCGATAAATTTTACTTCGTCCGCCCGCACCGCCGCATCCATGGGAAATTTCGCGACAAACGACGCTTCCGCGCCCGTCGGAAATTTTGCAACAGATAACGCCGCTAAAGCCGCTAAGAATTCCGCGACGAATAACGTCGCCATGGTTGTGCGAAATTCCGAGACGAGCAATGCCGTTAAGCCCGCAGTGGATGCCGCTAAAAATCTCACCGTTTCGTCCGCAAATTTTAAAGCGGGCTCCGTCAGAGCGGTGCACGCCTCGGCTGCAAATTATAAGGCAAATACCGCCGCCGCGCCGCAGACCTTCGCTAAAAATTCTACGGCAAGCTCCGCCGCAGCGCAAAATTTAACTCAAAATTCCGCCGCACCGAGTATGGCTGCCGACAGTTCCGCTGAAAAATCCGCGACAAGCTCCGCATCGGTAGCCGAAATTTTTGAAATTTTAAAATCTACCGCGCCGCAAGCGCACTTCAAATCCGCTCTGCTAAATGAAATTTATGCTTTGAAATTTTACAAAAACGCGCTGTTTGAGCTGGCGCTGTCGCAGAGCCCTAGCGCGCTAAAAATCGCTCTTTTGTTTCTGATCTGCGCGGGGGATTTCCTCTTTTACTGCGCGATCTTGCATCTTTGCGCCTTCGTGCTTTTTATGCCGCGAGCCACGTCCGCGCCCAAAATAGGGCGCTTTGGCGGCACGATCTTTGCGCTTGCCTACGTCACGCTGTGTTTGATCTGTGCCGCGCAGACGCGCACGGCAGCGATCAGAGCCGAAGGCGCACATCCTAAAAGCGCGGTCGAGACGAGCGTGCAGATCGTGCTGCAAAGCGGCGAGCGGCTGATCTTAAGCGCGCGCGAGGCGGACGCGCTAAGAGGCGAGCTAAACGCCACGCGCTTCGCCGCGGAGGCAAACGCCGCATCCGCGCTGAATAGCTACATCGACGCCGTTTACGACGAGGGCGCGAGGCTTAGCGCACAGAAAATGGCGGATTTCAATTACTCGTTTCTAAGCGATTATCTGGTGCTGTGGCACGGCGTATGGGACGATGACGCGGGGGCGTATCTGAATGAGAAATTTGCGGGCTTCGTAAGCGAAAGCTTCCCGAAAGATTTTGGCGAAAATATCGCTAAAATCGCTGCGGCAAACGTCAAAAATTATGAGAGTTCGCTAAATTTTACGCTCAAAAAATACGGCGCGAAAGTTGATCTCAACGTCACGCAGAGCTTCAGCCTAAAAAGCAAGGCGTATCGCGCGAGCGGGACGGGGCTAGGGGCGCTGGGTGGCGCGCTGGGCGCAAAGCTTATCAGCAAGAGCCTCGCTAAAACTGCGGCCAAGACGGGTGCGAAGACCCTTACCAAGGCGGGCGCCAGCGCGACTAGCGGTAGCGCGGGGCTCGTGTGCGGCCCGGGCGCGGTGGTGTGCGTGCCTGCGTTTGCCGTGGCTACGTGGTTTGGGCTGGATTTCGCGTTTGCCAAGGGCGACGAGGCGCTGAACCGAGAGGAGTTTGAAGCTGCGATCGTGCGCGATATGATGGCGGCGAAAGAGGAGCTAAAGCGCGCGCTGGCGGAGGATTTCAACGCGACGATAGATGAAATTTCGAGTGAAATTTTAAATTTAGACGGGAAATAGGACGGCGGATTATGCCCACGCAACTTAGACCCGTTGCGAGCGAAATTTTACGGCGGATTATGGAACTTTTGTGCATAGCGGGCGGCGAAATTTTAAAATTTAATCTAAGCGCAGGCGGGACGGGATTACAGCGCACTTATCGCACTGCCGCGCCTCTTAAATTTTTTAAGAAGCAGCTAAAAATTTTTATATATAATCGCCGCTTAAAATAAGGAGTGCTAATGAAAAAATTCTATCTTAAAATTTCGTTATTTGCGTTTATAACGGCATTTGCGGCGATTCCTGCTGCAGCAAAATCGCATTTGACAAGCTTGATAAAGTTAGAGGATTTTAATAACGAAGAGCAAAGGACGCTTTTTAAATCCTGCGATTACGGTGACGGAAAATATGGATCGTGTAATAAACTCGTTGAAATTTTATCTAAAGAGTGTGAGAACGGCGATATGCGCTCATGTACTATACAGAGTGATTTTTTACAATCTTTGTTTAGAGAAGAGGAAGCTATGAAATATCTGATTAAGCTGTGCGATGCTAACCTTATCGAATATTGCATGGGGCTAGGTTGGGAAGATATAGAATTTAACGGCAATATACAAAGAGCAATTAGGAGTTTTGAAAAAGTATGCGATAGCAAGCTGAAGAATAGTGAGCTTTTTTGTAGAATGAATGAGGAATTAAAGAGCTGTTTAAAAGATAAAGAATGCAATCCGATAATAAAGGGCAAGGCTCTTTTAAAAAGAACTGTAGAGGAGCTGAAATGAGAAGCATTGGCGTTTTATTCTTATTGATTATGATATTGTCGTGTCCGTTATCTGCCAAATCTACGGCAGAGGAACAAAATCTTTATAACGAATGCAATAAAGGAAACGGCAAATACAGCTCATGCACTAAGCTAATAAAAATTTTATCCGAAAAATGCGATAGTGGAGATATGATCGGATGTGCCGATGTGGGTTATATTATGGGTTTAGAGCTCGGTATGCGTGAAGCGGCTTTTGTGCCTTTAGAAAAATCTTGCAAGGCGGGTATTGCAGCTTCTTGTTTTAACCTCGGAATTCATGATATTGCGATAAGAGGCAATGTCAAAAGAGCGGCACATAATTACGCTATAGCTTGCGAAAAATATTCAGAGCATCTAGAAAAAGAAAAAATATTTAAACTAAAATCTTGCGCGCTAAAGACGGCTTTAGAAAACTGCTTACGAGATGAGGAGGAACACGATCCCGTAAAGTGTGCGAAAAAAGCCTTTTGGGAAATAAGCGATAAATACGACGCAAATTCAACCAAGGAGTAAAAGATGGCAAATCCAAAGAGGGGGAAAGAGCGATAATGAAAGAATTCTATCCCGTAATTTTGGCGCCTTTAATAACGCAAGCCTCGGCAGAGCGTAACCAAAGCGCAGCCGCTAGCAAAGAGATAAAATTTACGTCGTTTTCTGATTTAAATTTATATTGTTTACGAAGGCTGAAATGAAAGCGCTATTTTTTATACTCGCGTCGGTTCTGTTTTTAAAGGCTGAGAGCGTAAGCGAAATTTATTCTCTAGGGGCGCCTGCGTGCGATATTTACGATTTAAATTTAAAGAAATGCAGTAGCGGTGACGGCGAAGCATGTTATTTGGCGGCTTTAATTCTAAATAATAAATCTTGCGCACGAAAAAACGATGATTTGGCATTGGAATTTTTTGAAAAATCATGCAGTTTGGGATATGCCAAAGGCTGCATTTTTATGGGGCAAGCGTATTCGCTTACTTCTTTGGACGAAAAACATGCGAAAATCAAGACATATTACGAAAGAGCTTGCGAGCTGGACGCGAAATTTTGCGACGATTACGGGCTTTTATATTTTTATGGTGAAGGCGCAAAAAAAGACGAGCTTGTGGCAAAAGAGTATTTTAAAAAATCCTGCGATGCGGGAAATCCTGCAGGATGCGGGCACTTTGCCACATCGTTAAACAGAGAGGACAAAGATATAAACGAGGTTACGAAATTTTATGAAATCGGCTGTAACGGAGAGCATTACCCTTCGTGCTACGCTTACGGACTACTGTTGTGGGCTAAAGTAGATAAAAATGAAGGCAAAAATTTTTGCAAAAAGGCTTGCAACAGGGGTAATGTAAAGGAGGCGTGCAAATGGGTGCTTGATATGAGCGAGAAAGAGGAAGAGCAAATTTTATATTTAAGGCGGTATTTGCAGCTGGGCTGCAAAGACGGCGACACGCAAATGTGCAAGGATTTAGGAAAAATAGGGAATTAGGGCAGAATTTTAAATACTAAATTACCCCACTTGCAAGCTCATGAAATTCGGACTTTAAAATTTAATCTTAATTGGGCTATAATCTTAGAATTAATATTCAAAAAGGAGTTTTTATGCAAACACAAAATAATTTTATAAACCGCGAGCTAAGCTGGCTACGCTTCAATACACGCGTGCTGGAACAATGCAAAAAGGATATCCCGCTAATTGAAAAATTAAAATTCCTAGCGATTTACAGCACGAATTTAGACGAATTTTATATGATCCGCGTGGCGGGCTTGAAGCAGCTTTTTACCGCTGGCGTTATAACCAGCGGGGACGATGAGATGACGCCTCTTGAGCAGCTACGCGCGATCCGCTCCTATCTAAGAAACGAACAAACCGAGCTTGAGCAGCAGTATTTCGGAATCCAAAAGGAGCTTTGCAAAAACGGGCTTTTTATCAAAAGCTACGACGAGCTACCGCCCGAGCTAAAGCCGGTGGCGGACGAGTTTTTCTTCTCGCAGATAATGCCCGTCATCGTCCCGATCGCAGTGGATGCGACCCATCCTTTCCCGCATCTAAACAATCTCAGCTTCTCCCTCGCAGTCAAGCTCTGCGACGAGGGCGCGCCCGAGTCGGTGCATTTCGGGATGATTAGAATTCCGCGCGTGATCCCGCGCTTCGTGCAGGTCGCGCAAAACACCTACGTGCCGATCGGCACTATCGTAAAACGCCATGCGGAAGAGATTTTCCCCGGTTACAAGCTCATCAGCTCCGCAGCCTTCCGCGTCACGCGAAACGCCGACATCGTGATCGAGGAGGAGGAAGCGGACGATTTTATGATGATCCTAGAAGCGGGGCTTAAGCTGCGCCGCAAAGGGGCTTTCGTACGACTTCAGATCGAAAAGGACGCCGATGCCGAGCTTTTAGAATTTCTAAATTCTCATCTTAAAATTTTTTACAAAGATATATATGAATGCGCCGTGCCGCTTACGCTGGACGGGCTTTGGGAGATCGCCTCCAATAAGGATTTTTCCTTTCTAGCCCATCCTCAGTATCTGCCAAAGACGCTGCCCCCCTTTAACGAAAACACCTCCGTTATGAGCGCGATGGAGAAGGAGGATATCCTGCTGATCCATCCTTACGAGAGCTTCGATCCGGTGCAAAAACTCATCAAAGAAGCCGCCAAGGATCCAAAGGTCATCTCAATCCGTATGACGCTGTATCGCGTGGAAAAAAACTCCCCGATCGTCCAAAGCCTGATCGAGGCTGCAAGCGATGGCAAGCAGGTAACGGTGATGGTCGAGCTTAAGGCGAGGTTTGATGAGGAAAACAACCTGCACTGGGCAAAGGCGCTTGAAGACGCGGGCGCGCACGTGATCTACGGTATCACGGGCTTTAAAGTCCACGCCAAGGTAACTCAGATCATCAAAAAAGAGGACGGCAAGCTAAAATTTTATATCCACTTAGGCACGGGCAACTACAACGGCTCGAGCGCTAAAATTTACACCGACGTGAGCTTTTTTACCTGCGGCGACCGCTTTGATAAGGACACGACGAATTTCTTCCACATCCTCTCGGGCTACAATAAAAACCGCAAGCTTGACAACCTCTCTATGTCGCCGATGCAGATCAAAGAGCGACTCCTTGCGATGATAAAAAACGAGGAGAAAAAAGGCTCTGCCGGCAGGATCATCGCTAAGATGAACGCTCTTGTCGACGGCGATATGATCAAGGCGCTGTATAAAGCAAGCGCCGCGGGCGTAAAGATCGATCTCATCGTGCGCGGTATCTGCTGCTTGCGCCCGGCGCTTAAGGGCGTCAGCGAAAATATCCGCGTGATCTCGATCGTCGGCAAATACCTAGAGCACGCTAGAATTTTTTACTTCGCACACGCGCAGCCCAGCCTATACATCGCGAGCGCGGATTGGATGCCGCGAAATTTAGAGCGCAGGCTGGAGCTGATGAGCCCGATCTACAACGAAAATTTGCAAAACAAGCTCAAAGAAATTTTAAAGCTTCAACTAAGCGACAACGAGCTTGCATTCGAGCTGCAAAGCAGCGGCGAGTACCGAAAGATCGTGCCGAAAAAGGGCGAAGATAAGATCGATGATCAGGAATTTTTAGAAGCTTATTTTAGTAAAATTTATAAAAACATCCGCAAACATGACGAAAGCGGCACGGCGCTAACCAAGCTTTTGAAGGAGAGCTAATGCGGTTCTGTTCGGTTTGCGCCAGGGCTAGCTGCGCATTAAGCCCGCGCGCAAGCCGAGCTTATAAATGCCAAATGAGGAATTTTGCGCCGCAAACGCGCGAGTAGATTTACAGAAATTTCAAAGGGATTAAATGAAAAGATATCTTTATCTAGCCGTTATAGCTATGTTTTGCATGGGGGGAGTCTTTGAAGACGCGGACAAGCTCTATGAGGACGGCGATTATTCTAAAGCGATAAAAATGTGGCAGCGCAGCTGCAACGGTGGAGATACGCGAAGTTGCTATAGGCTCGGAAACTTATATCGATTCGGCAGGAACGTCACTCAAAACTATCAAAAAGCGGCGAATTTTTATCAAAAAGCCTGCGATGACGGAGATATGACCGGTTGCTATGAGCTTGCAGGACTATACTTTGAAGGCTATGGCGTTAGACAAGATTATCAAAAGGCGGCGAGCCTGCATCAAAAGGCTTGTGACGGCGGCAATATGTTTTCGTGCAATTTGCTTGCAATTTCATACGAATCCGGTATCGGCGTCCCAAGAGACAAGCACAAGGCTATGGTTTTGCGTCAAATGATTTGCGATAACGGTGATGCAGATATGTGCAATAACCTTGCATATTTATATAAAAACGGCGACAAGGTCGAGCAGGACTTGCAAAAGTCGGAGAGCTTATATAAAAAAGCGGCTGTTTTGTACCAAAAGAAGGCTCAAATAAATCAAAAGAAATGCGATGAAGGCGACTTATATGAGTGCCAGCGCCTAGCGGATCTATATATAGACGGCAGGGGCGTAGAGAAGGATTTCAAAAAGGCTGCGGATTTATACCAAAAGGCTTGTGATGGCGGCAGGGCGGCGGCGTGCTTGACTCTGGGAGACTTTTACAAAGCAGGTAATTACCAAAAAGCAGAAAGCCTATATCAAAGCGGGCTAAATTTGCTTAAAAATACTTGCGAGAGCGGGGATGCGGACTCGTGTAGTTATCTCGGGGATTTATACAAAAATGGATGGCATATTAAACAAGATAGATCCTTAGCAAAAGAATTTTACGGGAAAGCATGCGATTTAGCAGAGCAGATCGGCTGCGACGAATACAAGCAATTAAACGAAGCAGAACTCATCGATGATAAGCACGGCATCGCACCGAGCGCGCCTTAATCCGTGAAGCTTGCATGCTTGCGCGCAAACAAGGCTACGCAATCAGCGAGCTATCAAATTTTTTAGAATTTTAAAATTCTAAATTTTATAAATTATCTTAGGCGCAGCTTCCTAGAAATACTAATTTGCCATGATGCCAGCTATATACTACGGGTAGATAAAATTCCGCTCACTTATGATAAAATTTTAAAATTTACTCACTGTCTCATCGCATGCATTTAATAAAAATACTTTTAAATTTAAAGTAAAAATTTGTAATTTTAAAAAATGTAAATTTAATAGATAAAGGCGTAAATCTGGGAATTCTTTAAATTTAATTAAGTTCTATAACTATAAATGATAAATAAAATTCTTTTTAATTTAAATTTAAAGAATTTTTCACTAATATACTGCTCTTTTTAATAACGCCTATGAGAAATAGTATTATAAAAGGATCAAAATGAGCTTATTTAGGTTTTCTATTGCAGCGGCGGGAGCGCTTTGTTTATGCGCGGCCACTTTAACTGCACAGGAAGATAGCGAAGGTGGCTCCCAAGATTTAGGGCAGATCAATGTTACGGGAAACGTAGAAAGCGACCCGCTTACCAAAAAAGTCGGCGAAACCAAAAAGAGCGCCAAGCAACTCGCCAAAGAGCAAGTTAGCGATAGTAGAGATATGGTTCGTCACGAAACTGGCGTTTCAGTTGTCGAAAGCGGAAGATTTGGTGCTAGTGGCTACTCGATCCGCGGAGTAGATGAAAACCGCGTAGATATAAGCATAGATGGACTTCGCCAAGCAGAAACATTAAGCTCGCAAGGTTTTAAAGATCTATTTGAAGGATATGGAAACTTTAATAACACTAGAAACGGTGTTGAGGTTGAAAACGTAAGACAGGTAGATATCACTAAAGGTGCAGATTCGGTAAAAAGAGGCTCGGGCGCGCTAGGTGGCTCAGTAGCGTTTGAGACAAAGGATGCGAGAGATTATCTAACGGAGAAGGATTGGTATTACGGATTTAAACGTGGGTATCAAAGTGCGGATAGACAAAACTGGCAAAGCCACGCAGCTGCAGTTAGGTTTAAGTGGTTTGATCTTTTGGCTATTCACACCGATAGAGAAGGACATGAACTAAAAAACTGGGGATATAAAAAATATGATCCTACTGTTATAAGAAAAGTTAGAGAAAAACCTGATCCTTATAGAATTTACAAAAAAAGCACATTGGTAAAATTTGGCTTTCAACCTACCGATACCGATAGATTTAGCATAGGATACGATAAATCCAATATAAAATCAGAGGGAATAGATTGGTCAAATCAATTTGCTCTTTATAAGACGCAGACTCCTGGGGGAGCCTTGACTAACGATATACGGCATACCAACGATAGAAGCGAAAGAAAAAACTACTCATTTTCTTATGAAAATTTTGATGAAACGCCTTTATGGGATAGCTTAAAATTTAGCTATAACAAGCAATACATTAAGTTAAAAGCAAGAACGGACGAGTATTGCGAGGGCGATAATTGCGCGGGAAATTCAAATCCGTCCGGTCTTCATATAAATGAAGACGGAAAAATGGTAGATAAATATGGAGGGGAAGTAAAGACATGGCTAAAGTGGGGATTTATGCCTACGTTAGTAGATAGTCAGTTTGATTTTTCAGATCCGGATAATCCAAAAAACGAATCCCATATATTAGATATGAATGCATATAGCAGTTATAAACCTAATGACGATGCCTATGTCAATTGTGATGAATATGATTGCTCTAAAGGTATGACTCTTTTTGATACGAATAGCGGTACATATAAAACATATTCAATAAATAAAGTAACTACGCCTTATAGTAAAGGCAATTACGGCAAATTATCACCGGTTGGTTCGGATGAGATACTTTTACCTAGCCAAAACGGATACGTAGAAAACAACTGGAAGGATAGAGATTTAAACACCAATACTAAGCAGTTTAATCTTGACCTTACAAAAGACTTTCATATAAAAAGCACAGAACACTCTTTAAGTTACGGAGGGCTTTATAGTAAAAGCGATAAAAGTATGGTAAATAGGGCGGGTTATTCTCCTAAAAATAAACAATGGTGGGCTAAATATTTTGCAGGAGTTAGAAATACGAATACCGATTATCCAATATTGGGTACTTGGTATCCAGATAAATGCCAATCATATACCAATGCCTCTACCTATAATGACGCTTGCGGCCACGAAGACAATCCTTTTAGCTTCCTTATTCCAGTTGAGACCAAAACCGGAGCGCTTTATGTGGGAGATGACTTTCGTATAAACGATGTTTTGGCCTTTGATCTTAATTATAGATATGATAAGGTTAAACACAATCCATCTTATACTCCAGGCGTTACGCCAAAAATTCCAACTGATCTATTTATCGGAATGTTTGTTCCTTATACGCCGCTTCCCGGCACTCCATCTCAAAAAGAGATAAAAGCTCACAAAGATGCAAATGCAGAAGCCAACGCCGTATATTTAGCTTCTCAGAAGAGAAAATATTCGGCAAATTCATATTCTTTAGCTACAAGCATCGATCCACTTGATTTTTTCAGACTTCAACTTAAATATGCAAACGGATTTAGGGCGCCTACTTCGGACGAAATTTACTTCACTTTCCAGCATCCGGATTTTTCGATATATCCAAATTTGGATTTGAAAAAAGAAACGGCAAAGACTAAAGAGATTGCCTTTACGCTTCATAATTCGCCAAGCTTTGTTACATTGAATTTATTCCAAACGGATTATAGGAATTTTATAGATTTACAATATAAGGGGGAATTTCAGCTTCCTTATGGAAACGGTGGAAGTACAATGCCTACCTCTGTGTATCAAAACGTAAATCGTCCAAAAGCAAGAGTAAGAGGAATAGAGATAGATTCGAGACTGGCTTTGGATCAAATTTGGCAGCAATTGCAGGGTTTTAGCATTGGATACAAGCTAAGTATCCAAAAGGGTAGAATGGACATAGGTAATGGCAAAATAGATACCCCGATGAATGCGATCCAGCCTAGAACGGCGGTTTATAGCGTAAGCTACCAAAGCCCAGGCGATAAATTCGGCGCAGATCTATTTGTAACTGCGGTAGCTGCAAAAAAAGGAGACGACACCTATAATATGTATTGGTATGAGCAAGCGCGAAGCGGCAAAATCGTAAACGGCAAACCTGTAAGCAATAGCGAAGTGGAATGGAGAAGCGGCGCATATACCACGATAGACTTCGTAACATATGTAAAGCCGATCAAATATCTAACTCTTCGTGCAGGCGCATATAATATAACCGATCGCAAATATATCACTTGGGAAAGCGCCAGATCAATAAGGCCTTTTGGAACTAGCAATCTGATAGATCAAGAAACAGGACTTGGTATCAACCGTTTTTACTCGCCGGGTAGGAACTATAAACTGACATGGGAGTTTCAGTTTTAAAATTTAATCAAGTGTTTGACGTCTTATTAAAACAAAAGCCTTTGGAATCAAAATTTATAGATTTATTACTAAATTTAAAAAGATGGCGATAGTAAATCATTTGGCATCATTTAGATTTCCGAATTTTATGCAGCGTGTAAATTTCAAATTTTACGTGACGTGGCAGACCAAAGGCTCCTGTCTGTGATGACATCAGCTTCGTAATTTTGCAATGATGTTTGTGATCTTCCCGTCGCTTCGAGATCGAATTTTTTGCCCGTGTAAATTTACCGAGCTGAAAAACATAGCGCCCGTATGTGCTAAAAATTTCGCAGGCGCACAGCCCTTACACTACGCAAATCGCAGGGGAATTTTAATACCGTGAATCTGCAAGCGGATCATCTCGCTCCCAAGCAGCGAGAGACTTTTTGCGGCAATGTGCGTAATCTATTTCTCTTCGCTCTATCTCGCCCGCTTGTAACGACAAGTCTTATAAACGCAGTGGTCTTTTAAAAATTTTAACTTCAAATTTTGCTCCGAAGCTCGCTAAATTTAAGGAAGAGCCCACACAGATAAATTGTTCTATTTTTACTAGGCGCACGAGGTTTTTAAATTTGCGGTGCCCGTATGAAGCTTTAAAGCTCGATAAGTCTCGCCGTCGTTAGCGCGCAGGGCTGATCCGGCTAGCGATCTTTTGCGCGATTTATCTCCTTGTATTATTTGCTTAGAATCCCGCCACAGTATATGTCGGCGCTGGACAAATCATAGCTTCGTTTTAAATTTAATCCTCATATCCTCTAATGCCAATATGCCTTCCCTCTATCTTAGGAACTACGGGCTTCTTTTTAAGCTTAACGCCATACAAATTAATGCCGTAAAGTTTACTAAGGCGGATAAAATCGACGTTAAGCTCCTCTAAATCGGTATCGCGAAGATCAATGTATTTAAGACTCGTCATATCGTTTATACTCTGCGGTAATTTTTTAATTGCAGTCTCGGAGATATCTAAAATTTCTAAATTTTTTAAATTTCCGATGCTTTCCGGAAGCTGCGTAATATTTTTGCCGTGGATGTAAAGCTCCTTTAAATTATGTAGGTTTCCGATGCTCTCAGGGATTTTCGTAATGGCTTGGCTGTTAATTTTCAGCTCTTCCAAAGCATCAAGCATGCCGATGCTCTCAGGCAGACTCTCTTGCTTATATCTGCCAATATCAAGCTTTTTTAAGCTTTTTAATGCGCCGATACTTTCAGGAATTTCTTGTATATTTTCAGACCAAATATCAAGCTCCTGCAGATTATGCAAATCCCCTAACTCAGACGGGATCGTTTTGATATTTGAACCTATATGAAGCCTTTTGAGCGACGGGATTTTCACGGCGAGCCGTAATCTCTGCTCGTCCATATGACCCCACTCCTCAAGATTGGGTAAATTTACGATGTTTTCAGGAGGAGAGGTAAAATCTTCGCTTAGTTCCTTTAGACTCGGCATTCGCGAAACCTCATCGGGTAGCGCCTCTATATGCGTGTTCGTAAGATATAAAATTTCCAGACTTTTCAGCTCCGCCAGATACGTAGGTAATGTATGCAAAAATTTACAACTGTAACAGTGGAGCTCTCGTAGCTTGCTCATCCCTGTAATCTGCGGCGGCAATTGCGAAATATGCGTTTCATCCAGCTCAAGATATTCTAAATTCTTTAAATTCGCTACATTCGCGCTCAACTCTTTTACGGAGCAACGATCCAAAATCAGCGTCTTAAGATTCGGAATTTTAGAGATATTTTCACTAATCTCCGTAAATTTGGTAGCGCGCAAGCCTAAATACTTGAGCTTTTTTAAATTTTGCACGCAAGAGGGCAGATCCGAAACTCTCGTGCCTTGCAGATCGAGCTTTTTTAAATTTGAAAGCAAACAGATTTCGGGCGGAACCTGCGCAACCTCATCCACCCTAATCGGCGAAACGGTCATAAAATTCGCGTTTCTGCCGAAGTCTAGCTCATCAATGTCCGCAAGCTTTTCATACAAATTCCACGTCGTAGCGATATCGCTAAAGAAGTTTTTACCGTAGTAATCCCTCTGTCCTATATCGCTAAAGCGTAGAAAATCCGCCAAGTTTTGCATCTGCGTATTTTGATCCTCGCTCAGCTTTGGGCTAGACTTCAGGCGGATGTCCTGCGCATCGTTTGACATACTAATTTTAATGCCTTTAAAACCGGAGATCGATTGTATGCAGAGCGAAAAAGCTAATGCCACAAATAGCGCGATATAAATCTTTTTCATTTGAGTCGCCTTTTTAAAATTTAAAATTTTAGTATCTAGCTGCGCGATATTTATAAAATTTAAGCGAGCGCTTTGCAAGCTTGATTTAAAAATCCTCACATCGCTCTGCGCTTCGTAAATCCCATCAAATTTTAAAATTTCGGAATTTCGCGCAGCGTCTTAAAGACAGGGCAAAATTCCGAATCAAAGGACGCTTGTAAATTTTATTTATAAGCCTTAATCGCTTTGTCTAGAATTTTCTCCGCTTCCGCGGCGCTTGCAAAATCCTTTACTTTGACCCATTTATTCGGCTCTAAAAGCTTGTAGGTTTCGAAGAAATTTTTGATCTTATCCAGCGTCGCTTTAGGCAGATCGGAGATAGATTTAATGCCCTCATATCGCGGATCGATCTTGCTAACCGGCACGGCAAGCAGCTTCTCGTCCATTCCGTTTTCGTCCTCCATCATCAAAACGCCGATTAGACGGCACGGGATCACGCTACCGGCGGCAAGCGGGTATTCGTTTAGAACCAAAACATCCGCAGGATCGCCGTCGTCTGCCAAGGTGTTGGGCACGAAGCCGTAGTTTGCGGGATAAAACATCGCGCCGTAGAGCACGCGATCTACGCAGAGCGCACCGCTTGCTTTGTCTATCTCGTATTTGATATTCGAGCCGTAAGGGATCTCGATTACCGCGTTGATTTTATCGGGGCTTGAGCCCACTTTTATCTTTGAAAGATCCATAGTTTTCCTTTATTTAGAATTTAAAATTTTGATATTTTTCACGTCTATCGTCGTTTTTGTAAAATCTTTATCGATCTCGCCGCTAATTCGCACGAGCGTATTTTCATCCACGCTCACGCCGCGCCAAACGTCATCGTCGATCTCAACTTCGATGCTATCGCCGTTTTGATCCACAAATCTATAATGCTCGTGTCTGAGTTGAGATTTTATCCTGCCGTCGATTACGACAAAAGAATCATCTCTTAATTTAAGCGCTTCTTTGACGCTCGACGGCTGAGTTTGCGCCGCGGAGCCGCTCGGGACGAACCCGCCCGCGGCGAATGCAGCCGCACATAAAGCCATACTAAGTAAAAATTTTCTAACCATATCCATCCTTAAAATTTTAATCTCTGCGTCCGCAAATAGATCTGAAATTTCATTAAATTTAAAATCCGCTCATATTTAACGCTCGCATTAAATTTGCCGCGCGAGCTGCTTAAATTTACGCTTTAAATTTGGCTATCTCACGCAACGGCAAGCTATAAATTTAAAAATGCGCTCACTTCGGAGGCGCATTAAATTTAAGTGCGATCCACGATCTGCGCCGCTTGCAATACGAAAAAGAAGCTGGGTGCGCTTTAAATTTAAGCCGCCATCCAAGCGCGCTAGCTCAGTTTTTCGATCTGCGCGGCGATTATAGCGTTTATGTCCGCTACGATCTCCTCGACCGTGCGCTCGCCGTTTACGCTGTAAAATACGCCCGCGTCACCGTAAAATTTACGGATATCCTCGATCGGCTCTGAAAATACCGCCATGCGGTTTTTAAAGACTTCCTTGTTATCGTCCGCCCCGCGAGCGCGCCCCAAAACGCGCTGCTCGGCGACCTCCTCGCTGACGCACACCTCGATGACTGCGCTAAGATTTACATCATCGTCGCCTCGCAGTACCTCGTCTAGCTTATTCATCTGCTCGACGCTTCTTGGATAGCCGTCGATGATGATGAAGTCTTTAGGTGAGCTTTTAATCGCGCTAACGATAGCATTTACGACGATATCAAGCGGCACGAGATTGCCTTTAGAGATGAAGCCGTCTATCTGCCTACCAAGAGCGCTGCCGCTTGCTACCTCGGCACGCAGCAGATCGCCTGTGGAGTAGTGCTCGATGCTTTGATTCATCTGAGCGATCATGCTCGCATCGGTCGTTTTGCCGCTGCCAGGAGCGCCAATGATTAGAAAAAGGCTTTTCATTTTTGCTCCTTCTTATGAAGCCTGAGACCTAGCTCGCGAAGCTGCTCGTCTGTAACGACGCTAGGGGCTTTGGTAAGCGGACACTGCGCGCGCTGCGTTTTAGGAAACGCGATAACCTCGCGGATACTGCTTGAGCCGGTAACCAGCATCATCAGCCTATCAAAGCCAATCGCGATACCTCCGTGCGGAGGCGCGCCGAAGCTTAGCGCATCGAGCAGGAAGCCAAATTTCTCCCTCTGCTCTGCAGGCTCGATCTTAAGCAGCCTAAAGACCTTTTCTTGAATGTCCGCCTTGTGGATCCTGATGCTGCCGCCGCCAAGCTCGATGCCGTTTAGCACGACGTCGTAGGCAATCGAGGTAATATCCTCTAAATCAGGCTCGTCGGGATTGTTCGGCATAGTGAAAGGATGGTGCATCGCGGAGTAGCTGCCGTCGTCGTTTTGCTCAAACATAGGGAAATTTACGACCCACAAAAACTCAAGCTTGTTCGGATCTATGAGACCAAGCTCGTTTGCGAGGAAAATTCTCAATCTGCCCATATAATCAAGCACGATTTTCTTTTTGCCCGCGCCGAAAAATACGACGTCGCCGACTTTAAGCTCGCAGCGTTTGATAAGCTCGTCCAGCTCGCTTTTTTCAAAGAATTTTACCAGCGGTCCCTTTAGCCCGTCCTCTTTTACTTGAATAAATGCGAGGCCCTGCGCGCCGAATTTTTTCACGTATTCCTCAAAACCTTGCATCTGGCGCTTGCTAAATTTCAGATCGCCGTCCTCGACTTTAAGAGCTTTTACACGGTTAGCCTTGCGGTCTTTGGCTAAATTTGAAAAAATTTCGTTGCTCGATTTTTCAAAAATATCGGCTACGTCGATGAAAGGCATATCGTAGCGCAGATCGGGTTTGTCGCTGCCGTAAAGCTCCATCGCGTCTTTATACTCCATGTGTCTAAAAGGGGTGACGATCTCGCGACCGCAGGATTTGAAAATGTCCTTTAAAACCTCCTCAGCTACGCTCATTACGTCGTACTGGGTGTTGAAGCTCATCTCGATATCAATCTGCGTAAATTCCGGCTGGCGGTCGGCGCGTAGGTCTTCATCACGGAAGCAACGCGCGATCTGGAAGTATTTATCAAAGCCCGAGCACATCAAAAGCTGCTTGAAAAGCTGCGGACTTTGCGGAAGCGCGTAGAAGCTGCCCGGATAGACGCGACTAGGCACCAGATAATCCCTAGCACCTTCAGGCGTCGCGCGCGTTAAGATCGGCGTTTCGACCTCTACAAAGCCGAGCCTATCGAGCGCGTTTCGCGCGGCGATCGCGGCCTTGGAACGCATCTTAAATTTATCGAAGCTTCCGTCGGCGCGCAGATCCAAAAAGCGGTATTTCAGCTTCGTTTCTTCGTTGACGCTTTTATCGCCGATTACGAAAGGAAGCGGCTTGCTTGGATTTTCGATCTGTAGGTCTTCTACCACGACTTCGATGTCGCCGGTTTTTAAATTTGGATTTTCCAGCCCCTCGCCGCGAGCTCGGATCTTGCCGACGGCTTTTAGGACAAATTCGTTTCGTACTTCGTTTGCAATTTCATACGCTTTTTTGCTATCTTTGGGATCGCACACGAGCTGAAGCAGGCCGCTTCGGTCGCGCAAATCTATGAAAATAACGCCGCCGTGGTCGCGGTAAGAATTTACCCAGCCGCACACGGTTACACTTTTGCCGATATCGTTTTTGCTCAAATCGGCGCAATAATGACTTCGCAAAATTACTCCTTTTTAATAAAATTTCAAGAGCCGATTATAGTTAAATTTTGCTTTTACAAAGCTAATTTTTTATAAAATAGCGCCCGAAAGTAGAAAAATGGAAAGCAAAAACAAAATCCACGAAAATTTAAAATTTGCAGGACTGATAGCCAAGAAATCAGAAGAAATTCGCCCCGTCGTGGAGCAAATTTGCGAAATTTTAAAAGCGCAAGGTATTGAGCTTTTGCTCGAAAAGGACGGAGCGGAATTTTTCGGCCTTAAGTCGCATACGCTTACAGAAATTTTAAAAAAGACCAATTTTTTAATCAGCCTCGGCGGCGACGGCACGCTTATCGGGCTTGCGAGGCTGCTAAGCGACAAAAACGCTTTTATTTTGGGTATCAACGCAGGCACTCTCGGGTTTTTAACGGACGTACAGCCGAGCGAATTCGCAAAATTTTTAAAGGAATTTTTGCGCGGCGAATACGAGATCGAGCGCCCGTTTTTACTCGAAGTGATACTGGAAAACGGCGGCGGTAAAATCGTCCGCAAGACCGCATTTAACGACGTCGTAATCACCCGTAGCCACATCTCCTCGATGGCGAAGATCGACGCGTTTTTAAATAGAAAATATTTCAACACCTACTATGGCGACGGCGTGATCGTAAGCTCCGCCGTGGGCTCGACCGCGTATAATATGAGCGCGAACGGATCTATCGTCTATCCGCTGTGCGACGTGTTTTGCGTTACACCGATCTGCTCGCATAGCCTGACGCAGCGGCCTTTGATCCTGCCAAAAGAATATCTTGCAAGCTTCAAAAATGCCGGAAGCTCCGAAGTTAGTGTCGTTATCGACGGACAAGACGTTTTTGATATGGCGGAATTTAGTAGCGTGAGCGTTAAAATTTCACACGCAAAGGCAAATTTAATAAAACGCAGAAGCTACGATTATTTTGGCGTCTTAAAGACCAAACTCAGATGGGGGCACGGCGGATGCTAGAAAGAATTTATATTAAAAATAATCTAGGTTTTTGCGAGAGCGAGCTTAGTTTTGGCCCGGGACTTAGCGTATTTACAGGCATCAGCGGCGCGGGTAAATCGGTATTAATAGGCGCTATTTTAGCGGTGTTCGGGCTTAAAGAATGCGAGGCAGAGCTCATAGAAGCGGACGTAGAGCATAAATTTGATATGGAAAATTTCGGCTTGATAAATGATACGCCAAATATTTTTCGTGTCCTAAAAGAGCGTAGCTTGCGATACTTTATAAATTCTCAATCGGTCTCGAAAAAAAATCTAAGCACGATCGCCGGCGAATACGTGAAATTTTTAGGCGCGAAAAACGCCGGCGAAATGAGTAGCGACAGCTTGCTAAAATTACTTGATTTTATCGCCGCGAAAAAAGATACGGCACACGTGCAAAGCTTATCGGAGCTTCAAGGCGCCTTTGTAGAATTTAGCCGCACAAAAAAGCAGCTGGATGAAATTTTAGATCAAGAGCGCAAGATCGAGGAGTTAAAGGAATTTGCTCGCTTCGAGATTGAAAAAATCGAGCGCGTATCACCTAAGATCGGCGAATATGAGGAGCTTTTGCAGATCAAAAAAAAGCTTAGTAAAAAAGATAAGATCGAGGAACTTTGGGCTAGGACGCAGGGCGTTTTTGAGCTGGAACGCAGCGTCATCGAAGCGCTAAGTCTTAGCGGACTAGATAGTGCGTTTTTCGAGGATGCGATGAATGAACTACGGCTAAAGCAGGAAAGCTTGAATTTAGACGAGCTAGAAAACATCGACATAGAGAAAATTTTAGATCGTATCGAAGCTCTTAGCGCGCTAAATAGGCGCTACGGAAGCGTAGAAGAGGCTTTAGCTACGCTTGAAGCGCGCAAGAAAGAGCTTGAGCATTACGAGCAGTTAAGCTTTGAAAAAACCAAGCTACAAACGGAATTTAAACGCCTTAGCGAAAGCACCGCTACCCTTGCCGAAAAAATTAGCGAGGCTCGCAAGGGCGCTAAAAAACGGCTCGAGGATCTGATAAATTCCTATCTAAAGCAGCTTTATATGGACGGAGTGGAGCTTAGTTTTAAGCCCACGGTTCTTAGTGAGCGCGGCACGGATGAAATTTGCGTCAGCTTGTGCAAGACGAAATTTAAAAATTTAAGCTCAGGCGAGACGAACCGCCTACGCCTTGCTTTCATCGCGGCAAGCTTGGAGCTTACAAATAACGGCGAGGGAATTTTGATCTTAGACGAGATTGATTCAAATTTAAGCGGAAAAGAGGCGATGAGTATCGCAAACGTGCTGGTAAAAATTTCAAAATTTTATCAAATTTTTGCGATCTCGCACCAACCGCAGCTTAGTTCCAAGGCTGCGTCACACTTTTTAGTAAGTAAAACGAACGGCAAATCTAGCGTGAGATTATTAAGCGAAAATGAGAAAATAATAGAGCTAGCTCGTATGATAAGCGGCGAGACTATTACTGCAGAAGCCCTGGAATTCGCTAAAAAACTAAGGCAAAGCTGAAGGAATTTTAAGCTTAAGTTTAAATCTGAAATTTTTTGCTACAATACCGCGTTTAATTTAAATTTAAGTGTGATTTTGCAAAACGACGTAAAATCCGCTTCGAAAAATTTTATCAAGTGAGTTTTATGATTATAGATACACATTGCCATTTAGACGATGCTAGTTTCGATACCGATTTAGACGCGGTGATTGAGCGCGCCACGATTGCAGGCGTGCGCAGCATCATCATTCCTGGTGCCGATGTAGCAGACCTAGATAAGGCATGTAAAATTTCGCACGCGCGGAAAAATGTGTATTTTGCCGTAGGGGTACATCCATACGAGATAGATTCTTTCGATATGGAGGTGCTGAAGCGGTATGCTGACGATCCCAAATGCGTGGGCGTTGGCGAATGCGGGCTTGATTACTTCAGGCTTAAGCAGCAAGAGAGCAAGGAAGCCAAAGCCTTAGAAATCTCCCGCCAAAAAGACGCCTTCATCTCACAAATCGATCTAGCAACACAACTTCAAAAACCACTTATAGTCCATATCCGAGAAGCAAACGAAGATAGCTTTGGAATTCTAAAAGATCGCGCCGGCGATTTATGCGGCGGTGTTTTACACTGCTTCAATGCCAGCAAGCTTTTGCTAGGTCTTAGCGAATACGGATTTTACTTCGGTATCGGCGGAGTTTTGACATTCAAAAATGCAAAAAACTTAGCTGAGATCTTACCGCAAATTCCGCAAGAGCGCCTCTTAATCGAGACGGATGCACCGTATCTAACCCCGCATCCGCATCGCGGCGAGCGCAACGAGCCTGCATTTACGAGACTCGTGGTAGAAAAAGTCGCGGAAATTTTAAGCCTAAGCGTAGAAGAGGTCGAAGCAATAACGACTCAAAACGCCTGTAGGCTTTTTGGCGATAAAATCAAAGGAGAGATATGAAAGCCATAAAATTTATACTGCTAGCCCTGCTTTTAATGGGCGAAGCGTTTGCGAGCCAGCCCGGTCTGATGCGCGCAAATCACGACTATATTTTAAATCAATTCGGCATCGAAAATAACGAATCGAGCAAAAACGTAGTCGCGGGCATATTCCGTGCGATCAATGCAAGCGATCGCAAGCAGTTTAAGCATATCGTGACTTCACAGTCGCACAATGCCTACTTAGTCAAATCCGAGGTCGATAACATTGAAGCTCCGGAATTCTTATTGTATTTGGCAATGGTAGAATCTCATCTTAAAAATACGGTCACATCAGGCGCTAGCGCAGGTGGTATGTGGCAGCTGATGCCGGCGACCGCGAAAAATTTCGGTCTTAGAGTAGATAGCGCCGTAGATGAGCGTCGCGATCCCGCAGCCTCTACGGATGCTGCGTTTTCGTATATTTTGCATCTGAAGCAAAATTTTGGCAAGTGGTATTTAGCGCTAATGGCGTATAATTGTGGCGATCAAAAGCTTAAAAATGCGATTGCAGCTACTGGCAGCGATGATCTGGATCGCTTGTTAAAAAGCCCTGCACTTCCTAATGAGACTAAGAATTTTATCAAGCGTATTATTAAATACGCTTACATCGCTCAAAATGAAAATATGCGCAAAATTTTGCTTTTTGAAAGTGAGCCGTGGGGGCTAAAGCGTATCGCAGTAGCTCCGGGCACAAAGCTAAGCGCGGTTGCAAAACAGATCGGAATTTCGCCATCGCAGATGCAGGATTACAACGCGCATATTAAAAACGGAATTTCGCCGCTTAACGGCAAGTACTTCTTTTATATCCCACAAAGCAAATATGCAGAATTTGTCGTAAATCAAGGCGCATTTCAAGCGTATGAACCACGTCTGAAACAGCGCAAGCCAGGACGCGTGTTAGCAGGTTTGGCGAACGAGCTTAGCCTCAAAGACAAAAACGAAATAGCGCTAAATAATATAAAATTCAACAAATAAGATCGGATCGTAGGTGTCGTACCAGAAAATCGCTCTTTTTAGTGCGCTTTTTGCGCTGATTCTTGCCGGTTGCTCGTTTCGCACCGCACCGTCGTCTAGATCGTCTGCGGGCGGTGCGGGCAAGATCGGCAAAAACTCTCCCGCCACCATGCGCCCTTATAAAATCAACGGCAAAACCTACTATCCAGAGCAAGTAAGCGTCGGTGACACTCAAATCGGCATCGCCAGCTGGTATGGGCCGAATTTTCATGGCAAATACACCTCAAACGGCGAAATTTACGATATGAACGGCATGACCGCCGCGCACAAAACCTATCCAATGAATACTATGGTAAAGGTCACGAATCGCGACACCGGCGCTATCGCAACCGTGCGCATCAACGATCGCGGTCCATTCGTGGATGGTCGCATCATCGATCTTAGCAAAACAGCTGCTAATTTAGTAGGCGTATTTGCCAAAGGTACGGCGCCGGTAAAACTCGAAGTAGTGGGCTTTTATGGGCATACTATCGCCAAAGGCTCGCCGAAAGCAACCATTGTCGGCGGAAATTTTATGGTGCAAATCGGTGCGTTTAGAAACAGAAGCGGCGCACAAATTTATCAGCGCGATTACCACGGCACGGCGGGATATCCTGCGATCATCAAAGAATTTAGCATAGATGGCGCGCCGATTTATCGCGTCTTTTTAAGTGGATTTAAAAGCGAGGATGAGGCGAGAGATTTCGCGCATAATGGCAAGTTTACTGGAGCTTTCATCGTAAGGGAGTAGCAGTTTTACTTGACGGCTTTTACCTTCGTTTTTTTGCTTGATAAGGGTTTTGTTAAATTTATTTGTGAGCTACTTGCGGTAAAATTTCCCGTCATTTAATAGTTATCTGCTTTAGCTGCGGCGAAGTGCGAACTACTTGCAAGCTATTCGTAGCAGAAAAGTGCGCCTGCCTGCTTGAGCTTTGTTTTTTAATAGGACGCCGCAGCTGATAAAATTTTATATTGCTAGGGGATAAAGCATGCAAAAATATCCGGAAGTTTATAGTTTAGAAAAGAGTTTGGCTATACTTGAAAAATATAAAGACGAGCTGAGTGCAGAACAATACGAGCAAAACAGATCTATCATCTGTAACCACGCGATAGAGGGTATGTTTGCAAACGAGCAAGATATAATCGATCTTATCAAGGTCGATAAGGGAGAAAAAACGCCCGATGAGATAATAAACAAATATAAAAAAGAGTGGGGCGTTTTATAGCGTAGTAGAAAATATTAAATTTAGATGGTGAAATATCAGAGGTATTTTGGCGCAGCTCATAGGTTCTTTAAATTTTAATCGTGCAGAAAAGTTACAACTTCATGCTCTTTTGGTAAATTCTCTCTACCTCTAATACCGCGATTACCATATTCCGTTAGAGCTTCCTTTAAAATTTTATAAAGCTCGTCCAATGGAATTCCGTCAATACTAGAATTTATATTTTCTAGCTTATATTTGATAAAAAATGGATTATCGACTAGCATTTTACTTGTGGTTTCGTCATAAATTCGCCTTATATCAAGCTCGATATTTTTATCTTTATAATGAAGCAACCAAATATCTTCACCCGTGTAGCCATCTCGCGGATCCGGCATAGATGCCAAACATACATGAATAAGCCAAGCATCTCTTTGCCTATCGATAACCCAATTCATCCAATCGGTATCATTATCCTGGATTGGGTATGTGTAATTGTGTTTCATCAGTAGCTCGTTCATATTGCTTAAAATATCATATTGCTTCAAGTCCTCTTTCGAAATATATTCCGCTACAAACGCCATCTAGTCTCCTTGAGAAATTCTGTAATTTAAAGTAGATCGCTCGTATATAGACCGAACAAAGACGAGAGCTCAAATTTAACGTCTTTATCGCTTAGCAATTTATTATTTGGCACCGCAATAATGCCCGATTTAAACCTATACAATATATACTTTTTAAATTTGAATCCATTGAGCGCCAAGAAAATGAAATGATGTAGCATGGTGATTAAAAAGAATATTGGACTTACCAAATACCTAACCATTCTCTTTCTCCTATTTTTTATATCTTTGATCCATATATTTACGTCTTGCTCATTGTATGGTATCAACGCCCAAGTTACCGATACGAGATCGTCTTTTTGCAAAATTTCGGTTTTAAATTTCATATGTTCGTCTATATGGTCGAATAAAATTTTATCATCATAAAATTTTGTAAAAAACTTATTGTAAAATTCTTGATAGGCTATTTTTATCTCCCAAAAAATACTAAATAAAATTCCGAAAATTCCTAGCGTTAATGACGCCCTTCTCATCATTTCTTTATGTGGATCTAGCTCTGGCGTTAAATTTAGCAAAACAAAAGACAAGAATATAAGCACGCACATGATTTTATTTGATATAGTAAGCCTAAAAAAGTAGTCGTTTTCTATGATTATAGGCTCTTTGTCGCAGTCTTTCATAATATTTCCCCTATTTTAAAATCGCGCATAATTTTATCTTAACGGCGCTTTGCGAGGGATTAAAATTTTAGCCTTGCCGCACCTCATTAAATTTTTAAAATTCTATTTCTATGCAGATGCCGATTATTCAAAGACGAACTTCCCGCCCGTTTTCGATAGAATTTTAAAATTTCGATTTAAATCTCTAGTCCATGCAGAAAATACGCTTTAATCCAAAAAGCATAGAAAAACGCAGCCTTGCACAGAATTTCAGGCGCTTTGTCGCTCGCCACCTCTTTTAAATTTAGCGTCCAAAAATACGCAGAATTTCACGCCGTATAGGTAGAAAATCCAGCTTATGTAGATCCACAGAAAGAAAAATAGCGCGACCGAAAACGAGCCGTAGATGCTAAGATAGGTTTTGTTATAAAAGACGTATTGCGCGAAAACCAGTCTTGAAAGCCACCATAAAATCGATGCTACGAGCGATGAGGCAAGCACCGCTTTTGCGCGGATCTCTCGGTTGATCGCCGTAGCATAAGTGATCGCAAAGATCCCCCAAACGATTAAGTAGGGTAGAATTTTAAGCAAATTTATCCAGCTCGTAAACTCGGTTTTATTTAGTAGCTCCTGAAGCTCGCCGCTGATATAAAACGATGCTCCAAGCCCCACAGGAGCGAGCGTCATCAGCGTCCAGTAGGTGCTTAGGCTCTTAAAAAAGCTTCGCTCGGGCGAATGCGAAATACGCGCAATTATCGCTTCAAAATCTCCGAAAAACAGCACTGACGTAACTAACACTGCGCAAAAGCCTGTTACGCCAAGGCTTAGCCCGTTTGCCATAAATTCCTCGATATAGTGTGCCATGCTCGCTTGATTTGCAGGCAGGAAGTTTGAAAAGATAAAGCCCATAATCTTATCGTAGTAGCCTTTAAAGCTTGGTAGCTGCATAAAGACGCTAAGCGAGACCATCAGCACCGGTAGTAGCGCCAGAATCGTGTGAAAGCTAAGGCTTGATGCATGGTGCATGAGCTCGGTATCGTAGAGGCGGAAGAAATTTTTGAGTCGGTTTTGCGCTTGCATAAGCGCCAGTATTAGTTTTTTCATACGGGCGATTTTACATTAAAATTTTAGAATTTCATATAAATTTGCGCAATTTTTCTTTTGTATCGTGGTATATCGTCTATGAAATTTAAAGCTAAAAAATGCGACTATAAATATATAAATTTATATCTCGAATTTAGTCTAAATTTAGGAAAGTTTTTCTAATATGCTAAAAAATAATATTAAATATATCCATAACGAAGGGAAAATAATGGAACGAAGGAAAACGATGAAATTTAAAATTTCATTAGCGGCATGTATGTGCCTACTATGCGGTAGTTTGGCTGCAGCGCAAAGTGGCGGTAATTCTGCGCTTGAGAAGTCGCAGAATATGGGCGTAATCGAGGTAAATTCCGTCGGCGATAATATCAGCGAGAGCGGCATCGACGAGGGCTTTTTGAGCAAAAACGTGCAACAAGGCCTGCTTGCGGGCAAGCGCGCTTTGGATCTTCCCTATCAGATCAACACGATCAGCAAGGAGATCATGAACCACCAAGGCGTCACCGGCTACGAGGAGGCGGTCAAATACTTCCCGTCCGCGCAGATTCAGATGCGCGGCGGCGCTACGGTCGGACGCCCGCAGACGCGCGGCTTTGAAGGCAGCGTCGTAGGCAATAGCTTCTGGGACGGCTTCTATACGGTTTCGACGACGGCGATTCCGATGGCGATGTTTGAGAGCTTTCAGGTACAAAACGGCGTCGCGGGCTCGCTCTACGGCGCGCAAAATCCGGTCGGGATTTTCAGCTACACGCGCAAGCGCCCGGTAAAAGATCAATACATCATCTGGAGCGATTATATGTCGCGAAGCAATCTGGGACTGGGACTTGATCTATCCGATAAATTTGAAAAATTCGGCTACCGCGCGGTATTTTACGGATCAAACGGCGATAGGCAGCCAAAGGGCTCAAATTTGCAGCGCCGCCTAGCCAGTGTCACGATGGAATTTTATCCGACGGGCGATCTTACTTTTGAAACCGCGGCAAGCTATTATGAGCACAATACCAAGGGTTTTGCGGGGCAGTTTGCCTTAGGCGTTAAAGACGGCAAGATCGTTGATGGAATGGTGCTTCCAAAAGCGGTCGATTCCTCAAGGCGCGGTCTTGGGCAGAGCTTTGGAGGCATGCATCTAAAAACCACTACCGCAAGCGCGAAATTTAAATTTACGCCTACCGATAAATGGTATTTAGAGGGTGGCTTTCAGTTTCAGCGCGCCGATCGTGATACTCATGGCGTTGTAAATTATATCTTGCCTAGCACACATCCGCAATATACAAAGCCGGGCGATTATCAAACCAGACACAGCGGCGGTGCTACGGCAGCATATAGATTCGATCTGCCAAGCGGCTATCTTAAGGCAAACACGCAGTTTAATACGGGCGATATCGACCATGATTTCAGCGTGCAGACCAACGGATACCATTGGACGCAGGATAGATATAAAAATGCGAGCACCAACTACACCTCGCCTACCATAGGCAATATCTACGATCCTAAAATTCTCAATTACACCGGTGCTAGGCGCGGAAGTGGGCTGTATCACTACGCTATTTTGGATATGTATAACGTCTCGGTTCTAGATGATATCACGATAAACGATAAATTTGACGTGATGCTAAGCGCATCTAAGGCGTGGATGAGACAGGAATCCTACAATAAAAATGAGCAAAGACTTGTAAAAGCCTATAGCGATTCGGGCTATAGCTGGGCGGGCAGCTTGATCTTTCATCCGATAGAGGACGCTAGCATCTACTACACTTATGCAGATAGCTTGCAACAGGGCTCTACCTATGTTTATGAGAGCGGTCCGTATCGCGGAGAAGTGGTCTCCACGTCGCCGTATCGCTCCAAGCAGCACGAGATCGGTGCTAAGATCCGCGTAGCCGATATGATCGATTTTAGCGTAGCGTATTTTGATATCCGCAGACCTATCGCGTATCTAAACAGCTCTACCGGACGCTACGGCATAAACGGCGAACAGCGCAACCGCGGATTTGAGTTTATGAGCGGCGGACGAATAACTGAAAATTTAAGCGTGCTCGGAGGCTTTACCTATATCGATTCTAAGATGCATAACGTAAGCATCGCGGGCGCTAACCGCAAGGTCGCAAACGGCATCCCTAAGATCAATGCAAATTTAATGCTTGATTACGTGATCCCGGGAACCAATAAGCTCGCGGTTAGCACGAATTTCCACTACACAGGCAAGATGTATCTGGATGATCTAAACACCCAGCACACGCCTAGCTTTTTCGTTACCGATCTTGGTATCAGATACACGAGCGAGCATCTTTTGGGCGATAAGACGACGCTACGCTTCAACGTAAATAACGTATTTAACAAAAAATATTGGGCGGGAATGTATCCTGCGAGCGCCGACGGCGCGGGCGGCCTTAACGTAACTAGCGTGCTAGGTTCGGCAAACGGCGTGACGCTAGGCGAGAGTAGAAGTTTCATGCTCTCTGCGGAGGTGAAATTTTAAAATCTAGCGGGTTTAAAATTTCTACTTCGGCGGCGTGAATGGTTATAGCGCCGCTTTTAAATTTATGAAATTTTATCGCCCTAAGCGGCAAGATTAAATTTAACGAGGCTTGGTTTTAATTCATTTTAAAATTTAAGCCTCGCTTTTGGAATTTCAAACTTTGATTTTAAAATTTAGATCTTTAAATTTTAAGATCACCACGCCTCGGCTTGCCCGCAAAATTTATCCGCGCGCGGTTTAAAATTTAGCCGTTTTTGGTTATAATCTTTGCAAAACCACGAAACGGAGAGCAATGAAACAGATCCTCATCATCGCAAGCGGCGAGTTTGCGCGCCATTTTTTATCCCAGGTTTATAAGATCAAAGACGTCGTGCACAACTATCGCGTCATCGCAAAAAACGCGCTCAGCGTCCCTGAAGCGTTGCAAAAAGAGCAAAATTTCAGTATCGAAATTTTCGATCCCACGAGCATTGAGCGGCTGCGCGTCGTGCTGAGCCTAGCGGAATTCGATCGCTGCATAATGATAATGGATGATGAGTTTGACGCCAAGGTGACGCTAGAAAATTTAAAGACGCTTGCTCCCGATCTGGAGCTTTACGCAGCCGATTTTTGGGGGCTTTTGCGCGATAATAAAAACGAAGCTCACGTAAAAATCGTAAATACCCTCGCGTTAAATTCCTCGCGCTTCATCGGTTTTTTACCCGATAGCCCCGTTTTTGCGGGCAATATCGGGCTTGGACGCGGAGAGATAATGGAGGTAAAAGTGCCCGTAGGAAGCTCGTTCGCGTATAAAAAAATCAGCACGCTTTATAATGCCAAATATCAAATTCCGATGATCTACCGTCACAATAATTACATCGTAACGACGCCCGGCTCGCGGATATATCCGAATGACACGATCTTGGTCGTGGGCGAGCCTAGCGCGCTGCGAGTGGTGTTTGCTGAAGTAAAAAAGCAAAGCGGGCAATTTCCATCGCCGTTTGGGCTAAATATTTTCGCGCTAATCGATATGAAAAAAATGAGCGGTGACGAGATAGCTAGGACGGTTAGGGCGCTTGAGTTTTTGGATTTGCATATTAGAAATCATAAAATTTATTTAAGAATTTTAAATCCGCTGTTAAACGACACTTTTAGCGAGCTTAAAGCTCTGTGTGAGCGAGATAAATTTGAAATTCTCATCGATTACTCGGGCGAATTAAATTTAAAGCGCGACGTGAGCGAAAATAAAGCAGGCTTGGTAGTTTGCTCAAGCGGAGTTTTCGAGGCGAAAAAAGCAGCACTTAAAGCGCTTGAAATTCCGGTGCTAAGCCTTGGAGAGGGCGAGCTAAAAGATGTGCGTAAAAGCGTCGTGCTAAGTGCCGGCGAGCGGCTGCGCGAGGAATCAAGTATCGTCTTTGACATCAGCTCGCAGCTAGGGCTAGACGTGTATTTGTATCTTTTCGGCGAGAGCGAAAGGGGCGAGTTTGCGCAAAGCTACGTGAGCTTATCGAAGCTTTTTAAGCAGAGTTTATTCGTGATTTCTTGCGAGCGACAAAATCCGATTTTAGCGCTAGGTAGCGAGCGAGATCTGCTACAATTTGTGCCATTTAATGATAGAATTTTGGCGCGCAAGCTCACATCGATTTTCAATCAGGATTTGGATCAGATGTATTTTAAACTCGGCAAAAATCATCAAATTTTCGTTCCGAGCGATTACGGGTATGAAAAGTAATCGAAATTTATGTTACAATTACCCAAAAATCAAAGGTAGCGTATGAAAATCAATCTTAATTTATGTAAAAAATACAGCGTTTTTATCGACGAATTGCATAGTTTAAAACTTAGCGGTAAGGTCGCTATCGTGACAAATCCCAAAGTAGGGGGGCTGTGGCTTGATTTCTTACTGCAGCGGCTAGATTGCGAGCAAAAATTTATCATCACGATCCCAGACGGCGAAGAGTATAAAAATACCGCGAGCGTGGAGCAAATTTTAGAGCAGCTTTTCAGCTCTAAGCTTGATCGCAAAAGCACGCTCATCGCTCTTGGCGGTGGTGTTATTAGCGATATAACGGGCTTTTGCGCGAGCATTTATGAGCGCGGTATCAATTTTATCAATATACCTACGACCTTGCTAGCGCAAGTGGACGCAAGCGTCGGCGGCAAGACGGGCGTGAATAATCGCTTCGGCAAAAATTTAATCGGCTCATTTTACCAGCCGCGCGCGGTTTATTGCGAGAGTAAATTTTTATCGACGCTTCCTGCGCGAGAATTTGCGGCGGGTGTTGCAGAGGCGGTAAAGATGGCTGTATGCTTTGATGTCGAACTATTTAAATTTTTCGAGACGCACGATCTAAAAAGCGCCGATGAAATTTCGCACATAATCGCTCGCTGCGTGGAGATTAAAGCAAGCGTCGTAGAGCGAGACGAGCGCGAAAGCGGCGTGCGTGCGGTGTTAAACTACGGACATACCTTTGCTCACGCTATCGAGCAGAGCACGAACTATACGCGCTTTTTGCACGGCGAAGCCGTAGCGATCGGAATGGCTATGGCAAACGCTTTGGCGCGACGCCTCGGTAAGCTAAGCGGCGAGCAGGAGGAGAAGATCCGCGCCGTGCTTCAAAAATTCGCGCTTCCGATAAAATTTCACGTAGAGGATGCGGCGGAATTTTACGAACTGTTTTTTCTCGATAAAAAAAGCGAAAACGGCAAGATAAAATTTATCCTGCCCGATGGCATCGGTAAATTTCGTATCGTCGATGATATAGACAAAACAGCGGTAATAGCCACGTTAAGAGAGTTTGCATGAAAATAATTCTAGCCGTTTTTTTGATTTTTAGCCTTGGTTTTTGTGAGGGAAATTTCACACCTGCAAATCCGAGTGCACAGATCGGCTCCGGCGCGCCTCAAAACGATAAAAATCAGACGCAAAGCGCGGAGCTCGCCTCATCTCTAAAAGCTCAAATAAAAGCGATAGACGATGATATCAAAAATAATATCTGGATTTCGCGCTTTTCAAATTTCATCGGCTATCAAAATTTACAAAAGCAATCCAGCCAGCTTGAAGCGGAGCTAAAAAAGAGCGCCGGCACCGATAAGATCGCAGAGATTCAAAAAAGACTTCGCGCCGTAAAAGAGCAGCTCATACTGCTAAAAGAGTATGAAAAATCTCCGTTTTTAGATATCATCGCGATGCCTGAAACTCCCGAGCCTGCGCGCATTACAAATCCTTTTTCGATAATTTCGGGTTTTTCTACGATTAGAAATTTGCAAGCTCAAAAGATGGAGCAGAAAAACGCCATCGAAAATATTAAAGCTTTAATCGATAAACTTGAAGCAAAAAGAGCGCTATATGAGCGTTTGATGCAGATTGATACGGACGCAAGCGCCGTGGCGGAGCTTAAAAGCTTAGATTACGAGCTTAGCGAGTTTAGCTCCGCGTACGAGATCGCGCAAACCACATACGACGTTTACGAAAAGAAGATCAACTCCCAAATCGCCGTGCAGACCGCCGATATAAAAGCGCAGATCAAGCGCGCGGGAAATATCGCCGTATGGATACTCGTAGTCATCGCGCTGTCGTTTTTATGCAAGGTAGTGGCGAAAAAATATATCAAAAACGACGAGAATTTTTATATCGTAAATAAAGCTATCAATGTTTTAAATTTCACGCTGATCGCGCTGATACTGCTCTTTTCTTACATCGAGAATATGACGCATTTCGTGACGGTTCTGGGCTTTGCCTCGGCAGGTCTTGCGATTGCGATGAAAGATATGTTTATGAGCTCCTTAGGCTGGCTTACGATCGTGCTTGGCGGCAGCTTTCGCGTGGGCGATCGTATCCGGGTGCATAAAAACGGCGAGACCTACGTAGGCGATATCATCGATATTTCGGTGCTTAGGATGACGATTTTTGAGGACGTAACACTTACTACGTGGAGAGAAAACAAGCGCGCGGGCAGGGTAATTTTCATACCGAATAATTATATTTTTACCGATCTTATCTCAAACTACACCCATAGCGGACTTAAGACCGTCTGGGACGGCATTAGCATACTTTTAACATTTGATAGCAACCATAAAAAGGCGATGTATCTCATAAAAAACATCGTGCGAAAGTATTCCAAAGGCTACACCGACATCGCCAAAAAGCAGATGGGCAAGCTGCGCTCGCAATACAGCATCAAAAATCCAAACGTCGAGCCTAGAATTTTCAGCTTTTTAGAGCCATATGGCATTGAAATTTCGGTTTGGTATATGACAAACTCTTACGCCACACTCGGGCTTCGCAGCAACATCTCGGCTGAAATTTTAGATGCGCTAAGAAGCGAGCCCGATATCAAGATCGCCTATCCCGCATACACTCTTTTTAACGGCAAAAATTATGCGGCTGCGGGCGGAAATTTTGCCGCGCAAGATCTAGGCTCCGAGCAGCAAGGCTCGCAAAATTTAAACGCAGCGGCGCAGGGCGCTGGCTTTGCCACAGGAAGTGGATCTGGGAGCGAAATTTGAAAATTTATTTTAAAACGTTCGGATGCCGCACCAATATCTACGACACGCAGCTTATCAAAAGTAACCTCAAATCGGGCGAGATCACACACGACGAGCAGGGCGCGGACGTAGTCGTGATAAACTCCTGCACCGTTACGAATGGCGCCGACGCAGACGTGCGAAACTACGTAAATAAGATGAATCGCCTCGGTAAAAAGATATTGCTAACCGGCTGCGGTGCGGTCTCGCGCGGCGAGGAGCTGTATAAAAACGGCGCGGTCTTCGGGGTATTTGGGATGTCGCAAAAGGAGAAGATCGACGAGTTTTTGGGCTCGGAGTCAAAATTTTACGATATCGGCGATCTAAGTAGCGTCGAAAAAAGCTTAGTAAGCGACTACGAGGATCACACCAAGGCCTTTATTAAAATTCAGGAGGGGTGCGATTTTAACTGCAGCTACTGCATAATTCCATCCGTGCGCGGCCGCTCGCGCAGCAGCTCTGAAGACGCTATTTTAAAAGAGGCGGCGAGCCTTGCCGCAAACGGCTTTAGCGAGATCGTGTTAACCGGCACCAATATCGGCAGCTACGGCAAGGCCGCGGGCACGAGCCTGGGCGCGCTACTTCAAAAGCTGGGCTCGATCCGCGGAATTCGCCGCATTCGCCTAGGCAGTATCGAGCCCTCGCAGATCGATGAGAGCTTTCGCGAAATTCTATCCGAGCCCTGGCTGGAGCGGCATCTGCACATTGCGCTTCAGCACACTTCACAAAAGATGCTTAGCATAATGCGCCGCCGAAATTCCGCGCTAAGGGATTTGGAGCTTTTTTGCGAGCTTGCGGAGCGCGGGTTTGCGCTGGGGACGGATTTTATCGTCGCGCACCCGGGCGAGAGCGAAGAAATTTGGCTCGAAGCGGTAGAAAATTTCAAAAAATTCCCGCTCACACATCTGCACGCCTTTATCTTTTCGCCGAGGCAAGGAACCGCTTCGGCGTCGCTAAAAGGTCGCATAGACGGTAAAACGGCGAAGGCGCGGCTAAAGATGCTGCAAAACATAACGGCGCTGAATAATTATAAATTTCGCCTTTCGCACAAGGTGCCGTTAAATGTGCTGATCGAGCGGAAAAACGGAGAGTTTTATGAAGGATATGATCAATTTTATGATAAAATTTGGATCAAGAGCGATGAGGATTTGTCGAAAAAATGGATGGAGATAAGAGATTATGAGGTTAAATTTGATGGAAATTTTGCATAAAATCAAAAAAAGCAAGCTAAATATAATTCTGATTTTTTTAGTGCTGCTTATCGTTTTGCTCTCGATCGTTTATTTTAAAGACGATTCGCGATACATCACCGAGCGCGAATTTAGCGAGCTGGTGCGAAAAGATCAGATCAAGCGCGCGCATATCGAGGACGGCACGCTAAGCTTTGTTTACGATGGCAAACGCTATAAAATTTTAACCGATATCGTTAATTTAAAAGAGCTCTCCAACCACGCTTTGATTACGAAGGAGGAGGATAGCGGAAGCGGCGGTATCAGCGCGATTTTAGTGATTTTTACGTTCGCATTTTTTCTCTTCGTATATTATTTTGAAACCGTTTTGGTGCGCCGTCGCAGAATGGACGGCGTGGGCACTGCGCGTCAAGGCGGCGCAAACGCAGAGCTCGGCGATCTTTCGCCAAGCGTTAGCGACGTGAGATTTAGCGACGTCGCGGGCATCAGCGAGGTAAAGGACGAACTCATAGAGATCGTGGATTTTTTAAAAAATCCCGCAAAATACCGAAATTTCGGTATAAAGCTGCCGAAAGGAATTTTAATGATCGGCGAGCCCGGCGTCGGTAAAACGCTAATTGCAAAAGCCGTAGCCGGCGAGGCGGACGTGCCGTTTTTTTACCAAAGCGGCGCAAGCTTCGCCGAGGTCTTTGTGGGCGTCGGCGCTAGGCGGGTTCGCGAGCTGTTTGCGAAGGCCAAATCCTGCGCGCCTGCGATTATTTTTATCGACGAGATTGACGCGGTCGGCGGCAAGCGCGGTATCGGGCGCAACGACGAGCGGGAAGCGACGCTAAATCAGCTGCTGACCGAGATGGACGGATTTGAGGAAAACAGCGGCGTGATGGTAATCGGCGCGACTAACAAAATAAATTTGATCGACGATGCGCTGCTGCGCTCGGGGCGCTTTGATAGGCGCGTTTTCATCGGGCTTCCGAACTACAAAGACCGCATTGAAATTTTAAAAATTTACCTCGAGGGCAAAAGATGCAGCGCGAATATCAACAAAGTAAGTCGCCTCTGCGTAGGCTTTAGCGGCGCGGGGGTAGCGACGTTGGTAAATGAAGCCGCGATCAACGCTCTTAAGCGCGGCAGCGATACGATCGAGCTTAGCGATTTTGAAAACGTGCGAATGAGGGTCTTTTACGGCGTGCAAAAAAGCAGAATCCTCACCGAATACGAAAAGGAGATCCAGGCGTTTTATCAAGGCGCAAAGGCGCTTAGCGCGTATTGGTATTCGTTTGATTTCGAAAAGATCGAGCTTTTAAACGATAAATTTTTAAACGAGGATTTCGAGATCGAATCCAAAACGCAAATTTTAAATCAAATCAAAGTGCTTTTAAGCGGTATGGCAGCGCTACAGATCCATAAAAACGACGCCTTTTCAAATTCCGCTAGCGACGTAAAGCAGGCTATCGCGTTGGCGCAAAAGATGGTTTTCGAGCTCGCGATGGGTGATAGTTTCACCCCTAGTGCGCAGAGCGTGAATAAAATTTTGCAAGATTGCTACGACGAGGTTAGCGAGATAATCCGCACGATGCAGGATAAGCTAAATCAAATTTCAAAGCAAATTTTCGTCTATGAGTTCATCACTTTTGAGGGGGTGCAAAGTATATGCGATCCCGCCGTTACCGAGCAGAACGGTGCCGCCGCGCAAGAGCAAGATTTGCAAAAGCCGGAAAAAGATAGTGAAAGCTCTGAAGAAAAGCCGCAAGACGGCACGCTAAATTTCGATTAAATTTTAAAATTCCAATAAAGGAGAAGAAAATGGTAAAAATAGGTGTTTTAACGATAAGTGATCGCGCTAGCGGTGGCGTTTACGAGGATTTAGGAGGCAAAGAAATAATTGCCGTGATGGATGATTGGCTAACTTGCGAGAAAGAGTATTTTTATGAAATTGTCCCCGATGAGCTAGAGCTGATCAAAGATAAGCTGATTTATCTTTGCGATGAAGCGGGTTGTGATTTGGTGCTAACTACTGGTGGCACGGGTCCTGCTCCACGCGATGTAACGCCTGAAGCGACCGAAGCGGTAAGTGAGAAATTAATGCCAGGCTTTGGCGAACTAATGCGCGCAGAGAGCCAAAAGATCGTGCCTACGGCAATTTTATCTCGCCAGATAGCAGCGATCCGCAAAAAATCTCTGATTATAAACTTACCGGGCAATCCAAAAGCGATTAAAGAGTGCCTTCTACCAGTGTTTCCTGCCGTGCCGTATTGTATTGATTTAATGGGAGGAAATTACATAACAGCGGATGAAAATAAGATAAAAATATTTCGCCCTAAACGCAAATAATTCGCAAAATTTAGCAGGAATTAAATGATTTATGATATTATTTGGGCGCAAATTTAAGGAAAAATATGAAAATAAATCACAACGATATTTTGGAATTTCATAAATATTTTAGCAAAATCAGCCACAGCAAAGGTCGTATCCGTATCCGCGTAAGTCCCAAAATTAGGGAGTTGCGAGATAGTGTGAGCGAAGAGAGCCTAAAGGCTAAAATAGCTGCAATTCGCGGGATAAAAGAGTATAAATTTAACTCTCTAATCGGCTCGCTGACGATTCATTATGATGAAAGTGTTTTTCCGATGCACCTTTGGGAGCAGTTTTTAAGCGGCATCAGTTCGCCTGAGCTAGTAGCGCTTGTAAATTCCAATATAGAGGCGATTTCTTGAGCGAAGAAGCATTACGTAGTGCCAAAAAATCGCGTAGAATTTCTAATAAATCTCGGAATTTAAATGAGGCGCAAATTGCAGATATCTCTCTTTTGCTCGAAAAAGAGGCACAAATTTTGCAGTTTTATTCGCTGGGCGCAGTTAAATTTCAAGATAAAAAGTTAGGAGAAATTCTATCTTTACGAGCCGAATTACTTGAGCGGATGCTAGATTTTGCAAATTCTTGCGGGCTTGGCGCCACGCCTCCTGAAAATAGCAGTGAGGCACTGGCTGCAAAAGGTCTAAATGAGTTTTTGGCTTCGGCACTTTTGATAGAAAAAAGCTCTATGATGTTTTATGACGATCTAATTAATTCGTGCAAGAACGCGCAATTTAAAGAGCTGCTGTATAAGGCGCAGGCGGTTTCGTATAATGAAATTTTGCCGATTTTAAAGGAACTGAATTCTAAATACGAGGCTGATTTAAATTCTTTGAATTTCGCTGATTTATTAAATGAAATTTTAAAAAATCCGCAGGGATTAGAGCGGATATTTCAAAAATACGATTTGCAAAATATCTTAAATAGCGCATTTTCTAATTTAATTAAAGGAATTTTGCAGAAAAATTAAATTAGGATTGCAAAAATCTAAAAAAGTCGCTATAATATCAAAATCTATGTAAAGTTGATAAAATGACTTTATAATCTTAACACAAGGAGAATGAAATGCCGATCCCATTTCTAGCAGGTTTTGCGCTTGGTTGCGCGGCGGTTTACGCTTATAACAATCGAGATAAAATCAAAGAAGGTGCGAATAAAATCGTAAGTAGCAAAAGCGTCGAGGAGCTAAAAAATAGCGTCAAAGGCGGAGCAGAAAAATTAAGCAAAAAATCAAAAGAAATTTTTGCAGAAGCCAAAGAAGGCCTAGACGATGTTGCCGAAGCTGTAAAAAGCAAAAGAAAGTCTGGCGGTAAAAAAGCTGCGACAAGTAGCGCCAGCACTGAGACTAGCACTGCAAAAAAAACTAGAAAAAAACCGGGACCAAAACCGGGATTTAAAAGAACTAAAAAATCCACTGCGAGCGCTAAGACGGGCGAAACACCGGCAGGTGAGACATCCGCAGCATCTGCTACTCCGCTTAATATCCCGCAGATCGTAAAAACGGACGATAATTCTTCGGCTAAATTTACGTCCGCAGACGATAAATCAGAGAAATAGAGGCCTAAATGAATAGATCACTTACGACACAGCGTTCTCCGCTGGATCACGTTTTAAGCGGCGCTATAGCAGGGGCGATCGGCGGTTGCGCCGTAGAACTCGTTAAAGCCAAAGAAGGCAAAAGTAAATCTAAAGCGATTCGAGATGCGTTAGATATCGCGCTAAGCGGCGGTATCATCGGCGGCGGCGCGATTTACAGTGCAAATAAGCTCGTACAAGGCGAGTATCTACGCGCAGCGGCAGGCGTCGCAGTATGTGTAGGCGCGCTCATTGCGGGTAGAAATTTTATTCTTAAGGTAGGCAATGAGTAATCCGTATATCACAAAAAAAGATTTGAAAGAAATTCTAGACGATTACGATTTTGGTGACAACAAATATGCTAGCGGCTCTACGGGTAGCTTTGCCGGCGATGATAAGCTTGTCGGTTGGGCTAAATGGATAAATGAGCGGGTAAATTCCGCACCTTTTAACAGCTCTGCTTCCAGCAATAATTCGGACAATAAAGATTCTGCCACTCAAAGTTCAAGCGATGTAAATTCTACTCAGGGCTCCGCTTTCGGTGGAATTTTTAATTCCTTGGGTGGCAGGCAAAACGCGAACGGCTTATTTGGTAGCAACTCATTTATCACAGGCATCGTTCTGGGGGCCGCAGCGACCTATTTTCTCACTGACGAAAACGCGCAAAAAAAGCTTTTTAAGCTCATTGCAAAGGGTACCGAGATGTTTCAGATGGGCGTTGAAGAGATGAAGGAGCGATTCGAAGACGCCAAGGCAGAGATGCAAGAGTAGTCGATGCAAAATTTTAAAATTTTACATGAGACTAAAACTAGACTACGGCTAAAGATCGTCGGTTTTAGAGATATCGATGCGAGCGCACTACAAAAAGCAGCTGCGAGGCTTGAAGGCGTAACGGAAGCTAGATTTAACGCTAAAATTGGCTCTTTGATCCTTAGGCTTGACGCTGGTGCGAATAAGGCAGGAATTCTAAAGCAGCTTGCGGCTTTAAATTTAAGCGAGTTAAAATCAATTATCCCCGCTAACCATAAAAATTTACCGAGCAAAAATGAATTTATCTTAGCGCTTCTTGCGTTGGGGGGAAATTTAATCTTTCGCACTTCGCCTTTAGCGCGCGCATTTAGCATCGTGGCGTGCATGCCTATCTTAAAAGAGGGCATTAAAGAAAGCTTCCGCCACGGGCTTACTTCAAAGGGCTTAGAGGCTGCTGCTGTTGGGATTTCGCTCGCGCGCGGAGATATCTTTGCTGCAAATAGCACCAACACTATGCTTGCTCTTGGCGAATACATGGAAGAAAGCACCGTTTATAAAAGCGACGATCTGATCCGCGAGCTCGCCCGCCCGGACATCGCCGAGGCGTGGGTAGAGATAGATCAAAACGGCAAAAAGACCGAGATCAAAATCGCAACTTCTAAGCTAAAGGTAGGCGATATCGTGGTCGTGGGCGCAGGCGACGCCATAGCCGTAGACGGGCACGTTGTAAGCGGAGAAGCGATGATAAATCAGGCCAATATGACGGGCGAATCGGTCGCAGTGAAAAAATCTCGCGGCGATAGCGTGCTAAGCGGCACGATCGTGGAGGAGGGCAGGATCCGTATCTGGGCGGAAAACGTCGGCGAAAACACCTCCACGCAGCGTATCAAGCACTACATCACGGCATCTCTTAACGAACGCTCCAGCATCGGCATGCATACGACCCACCTAGCCGACAAGCTCGTGCCGGTGACCTTCGGGCTTGCGGGCGCGTCCTATCTGATAAATCGAAATTTTATGAGCGTAGCTTCGGTGCTGCAGGCGGATTACTCTTGCGCGCTTAAGCTGCCTACGCCGGTTGCTTTTAAGTCGAGCATCTCAAAGGCGGGGAAGAACGGGATTTTGATCAAAGGCGCCAAGGCTCTTGAGTCGCTTGCGGCCGCCGATACCTTCGTATTCGATAAGACGGGCACGCTTACGTACGGCAACTTGGAGGTCGCCGAGATCATATCGTTTGACGAGCGCTTTAGTAAAAACGATATTTTAAATTTGACCGCGAGCGCCGAGGAGCATTACTTTCACCCCGTAGCCGAGGCGATCGTGGATGCTGCCAAAAAGCACGGCTTTATCCACATGCACCACGACGAGGTGGAATTCGTCGTCGCTCACGGCGTTAAAACAAGCATCGAGGGCAAAAAGCTCATCATCGGCTCGCGTCACTTCCTGGAGGACGACGAGATGATCTCGTTTGCGGCGCATGAGCAGACCATCGATCTTGCGATGCAAAAGGGGCTCGCGCTGCTTTACATCGCATTTGACGGCAGACTTTTGGGTGTCATCGGACTTAGAGACGAGGTGCGCGCAAACGCCCGCGCCGTCATCGCTAGGCTCCGCGAGCTGGGCGTTAAACAGATCGTTATGCTAAGCGGCGACGTAAAATCAAAAGCCCGCGCCGTAGCCAAAAAGCTCGGCGTAGATCGCTATTACGGCGAGCTGCTGCCGACGCAAAAGACCGAAATTTTAGAGCAGTTAAAAGCCGAGGGGCGGAAGGTGGTCTTCGTGGGCGACGGCATAAACGATGCGCCGAGCCTGATGAAGGCGGACATCGGCATCAGCATGCTAAACGGCGCAGAGATCGCCAAGGCTTCCGCGCAGATCGGGCTTTTGAAAAATGATATCGAGGGCGTCGCGCAGGTAAAGGCGCTGGCCAACGACACGCTGCGGCTCGTAAATCGAAATTTCAACGCTACCGTGGGGATCAATTCGATCATTTTATTTTTGGCTACGTTCGGCGTGTTAAGTCCCGTGGCTACGGCGCTGCTGCATAACGGCACGACGATAGGGCTACTACTAAATTCGATTAAAGGGGTAAAATTTGAGCATTGAAGATAAAATTTTGGATCTAAATTTTCAGCGCAAAGCGGCTAAAGTGACGCTGGGAGTAAGTATGGGTATCACGGCTCTAACCGCGCTAAATATGGACTCGCGTGCGTCGCGACTGCATAAAATTTCGGAACTAGTGATGCTTGCTAGCGCGATCTGGCACGCTAGCCTTTACGGCTCGCCGTACAGCGAGTTTTTGCAAAATAGAAAAACAAAGAGTCGGGGCAGAAAGAGATCCGAAGCAAATTTAGCCTTGCAAAATTTATCGGACGGCAAAAGCGTCTCCGCAAAAAGCGCGCCCGCAAAAAGAAAGCCTCGCGCCCGCAAAAACGTCTAGCGGCATAGCGCGTCGCGGCTTTTAGGCGCAAAGATAAGCTCTAAAGCCGCTAAATTTCTTTGAGACGCAGCCGCAGAATAAGACGCTGCAAGCGATGAAATTTGCACCGTTTGCGGCTAAATTTACTATTTTATTAATTATTTATCTATTTATCCATACAATTCCATCAAAATTTTAAGGAGAGACGATGAAATTAGTTTTATTGTTTTCGAATTGGCTAGTCTTGCTTTGGGGCTGGATTGCAGCGCCAAGACCTATTGCTCGCAGTTTAGCAGCTGCGAAGAGGCGATGCGGTATTTGCGAGAGTGTGGCAGGACACAGGAAGGCGGTACTCAGCACACCGACGGCGACGGCGTGCCGTGCGAAAAACAGCTGTGCGGCCGTAATGGTCATAAATTTAGCGGATTTTCTAGCGCGCGCGATGAAAAGAGCAAAGTTTCAAATTTAAAGGACGCTGCCGACTCATGCGGTGCGGGAAAATTTAATGGTAGCGTTATAGCTATAAAATTTGCTTTATAAGTGCGAAATTTTATCTCGGCGCATCTTTAAATTTATAATATAAAGCGCGCCGTGATCTAATACCGCCGCGCTCGCTAAATTCGCAACGTTCGATTAAATTTTAATTATAAAAGAGCCGGTAAATTTTACATTTAGCGGCTGTGTCGGTCGCTAGCTACCGAAATTTTAATCCGCAAACACCTCATAATATCCTTTAAATTTTTACCCGCCTTTACCTGCTGCAAATTTAAATTTCGCTACAATCGCTTTTTAAAATTTTGCGCCGAGTGCGCGCAAGAAGCTAAATTCAAAGGATCAAGATGGATTTTAAGATAGACGCCGCGGACGGCGCGGCGCGCGCCTGCACGATCCGCACGGCGCATAGCACGATCCACACCCCCGTTTTTATGCCGGTCGGCACCGTGGGCGCGGTCAAAGCGCTCGATGCGACGGACGTAGAGCATCTTCTGGGCGCGCAGATCATCCTTGCTAACACCTATCATATGTATTTGCGCCCGGGCTCGCGGGTGGTGGCGGAATTCGGCGGGCTGCACGGATTTACGAAATTTCCCCGCAGCTTTTTGACCGACAGCGGTGGCTTTCAGGCTTTTAGCCTGCGCGCAAACACCAAAAACGACGAGGGCGGCATAAAATTTAAAAGCCACATCGACGGCAGCATGCATTATTTCACGCCGCGCTCGGTGCTGGATACGCAGTATGAGCTAAACTCCGATATTATGATGATTTTGGACGATTTGGTGGAGCTGCCGCGCGAGCCGGGCGCATTGAGCTGCGATGATAGATCGCGGCTTAAAAAGCGGATCGATCTAAGCGTCGCGCGTACGATAAAATGGGCTCGCGAGGCGATAGATTATCACGAGGCTATGAAATCTCGCGGCCTGCACGCGCATCAAAATATCTTCGGCATCATCCAAGGCGGCACCGACCCGCAAGCTCGCAAATTTTGCGCCGAAGCGCTGTGCGAGATGAGCTTTGACGGGCTTGCTATCGGAGGGCTCAGCGTGGGCGAGAAAAACGAGCTGATGTACGACACGGTAGAAGCTATGATGCCATACGTCGATGCGGCGCGCCCGCGATATTTGATGGGGGTCGGTACGCCGGAAGATCTCGTCGAAAATGTCGCTCGCGGCGTGGATATGTTCGACTGCGTGATGCCTACGCGCAACGCCCGCAACGGCACGCTATTTACGAGCTTCGGCAAGATCAGCATCAAAAACGCGGGCTTTATCAGCGATCACGATCCGATCGATCCGCACTGCGACTGCTACACGTGCAAGCGTTATAGCCGCGGCTACCTAAATCATCTATTTCGCGCGCGCGAGCTTAGCTTTTACCGCCTTGCGAGCATTCACAATCTGCACTTCTACCTGCGCCTTGCCGCAGATATGAGAGAGGCGATCATGCACGGGCGGTTTGCTGAGTTTAGGCGGGAATTCTATGCCGCGCGAAGTGGGGCGCGAAATTAAATTTCAGCAGGCGAGGGCGCGGAATTTAGCGCGGTAGTTAAATTTAGCTGCGGCGGCGAGGTAGAATTTTAATACGGCGCGCGGGCGGCTAAATTTAAACGCGACAAAATTTTGGCTATGAAATTTAATTAGCTGCGGCGCACAGGGCTTGTAGCTTTAAATTTGATTTAAATTCCGCACTTAGGCTTTGGCATCAATTAGAGTTTTATTTTGGCAAAATTTTATTATGATAGAGCTATGTCTTGGAATTTCGCCGTAGAATGCGATGTGAAATTTAGCTTTGAATTTCGCGCCGAATTGCGTGGATAAAATTCTGCGTCGATATGTGCTGAGCGCGCGAGATTTAAAGATGGAATTTAGCGGTAGGATTTTACAGACGCGATGTAAAATTGCTATGGATTTTGTCAAATAAAAGAGGGACATTGTATCGGAATTCGCAGTATTGGTGTATTTTTGCAAACGAGCGTTGCGCGTAAAAAAACACGTATATTGCTTTATGGTATGATCTACGCCTAAAATTATAGAATTTTATTGCGATAAAATTTTAATGCGGTAGAATTTTACTTTGATAAAGTTCAAATCCCTGCTAAATTCTGTCTTCGTGCTAAATTTTGCGATGAAATTTTGAGTGGAATTCTATCGTAGTAAAATTTCATCGCAGCCAAATCTGCGGCAAAATTTTGTAGAATTTATTTTTTGATCCGCCTTAGCATGCAAAATCCAAGGAAATAAAACGGCGACATAACGATAAAAATTATGATGTATCTCCACGCTGTGCTCGCAAAAAATAGCCCCGTAAGCTCCATAAATTTCATCGACGCGCCAGTATAGCGGTCGCCGATGCCGATGAAAATAATAGCCGCGAGCTCCACAAGTAGCGCAGGAGCAAATAGGATCGAGCCTGCGGTTTTGAAAAACATAAACGCAAACGCCTTGAACTTATAATAAAACGAAATTAGCCCAAATCCGATCACGCCGCAGATGAAAAACTGCTCGAACTCATCTAGCCCCAGGCTCTTATCCTGCAGGATCGTAGAGATGACGCACAGGATGATAAAAACGTTGTAATTCGCCATTTGACGCATTGGGTATTGATCGTGCGTCGCTATGGAGAGTAGGTTTATCGCGCGGTTAAGCGGCAGCAGATAAAATAGCGCAAAACTAAGGAAAATCAGCAGGTCCATCACCATATAAACCGTGTCTTGATTGACATAAGCTTCGATCTGCGAAAAAGATAGAAATATGCTTGCGATTTGCGAGCGGAATATCAAAATAATGACTATCGGCGCTATGGGCAGGATTATGGATTTAAGCCCTTCCTTGCGGATAGATGAAGTATAAATTTTACTCTCGACGCTTTGTGTGGTGCGCAGATCGTCTGTTTGGACGAACTCAAATCCAAAGAATTTCGGTTTTTTTGCACTCGTAGGCTTGGCTTTGCGGTTAAATTTAAAATTCTTAAATTTTTTTGCGACCTTCGTTTCTTTTACGGCAGATATATCGTTTGCGATATTTTCGGTAGAGCTTTGAAAGGTAGGTGCTTCGGATATATTATTTTCTGCAAAATTCTTATCGTCAAAAATTTCATCGTTTTGCTTTGCAGATTCTTTTGGTTGTGGGGCTACTTTTTGCGCTACACGGTCTTTGGATTTAGAGCCCTCGACGCGCTTTATATTTATCGCGCTGGATGCTAGCGTGTCGAAGCTTACCTCATCGCCGTCGGTTAGGCTAGGATCGCGCTCGCCTAGCATTTCGTAGCTATACTCGACCCCGCCCGTGGCGACTATGACATTTTCACCTCTAATAAATCCGATAAGTCTCATATACTAACATTCCCCGATTTTTTAATGAGAAATATTAGTCAAAATGAACTTAAAAAACGATTATTCTACGGTGACGCTTTTGGCTAAATTTCGCGGCATATCCACGTCGTTGCCGAGTCGCACGGAAATTTCAAGAGCTAGAATTTGTAAAATTATCATCATCTCAAAAAACTCGCTCATCGCGTGGCTTTGCTCGCTCGTTTTGATAAAATCGTCCGCGACTTCGGGCTCTTCCGGGCTGATAGCTAAAATATACGCATCGCGCGCGGCAAGCTCTTCGACATTGCTTTTCGTTTTTTCGTAGAGCAAATGCTTTGGCATCAGCGCAACCGTAAAGAGATTAGAATCGGCAAGAGCGATCGGTCCGTGCTTCATCTCGCCGCTTGGATAGCCTTCCGCGTGCAGATAGGAGATCTCTTTGAGCTTGAGTGCGCCCTCAAGAGCGAGCGGATAGAAAATATCGCGACCGATAAAGAAAAAGCCGTGTCCGTGCAGATAGTGCTTACTCATGCGGTAAATTTTATCCTGCAAGCCGTCTTTGATCTTTAAAATTTGCGGGATATGAAGCATCGCTGAAATTTCAGCGGAATTTATGCGCGCCGAGATGACTTCTCGCAGATTTGCAAGATACACGACGAACATCCATAGCACCATAACCTGCGTCGCAAAGGCCTTCGTAGATGCCACACCCTTTTCGATGCCGGCGCGGGTGAGGATCACGCTGCCCGCCATGCGCACGATCGAGCTGTTATCGACGTTGCAGATCGCAAGCGTTCTAAGACCGGCTTTTTTAGCGATATGCAGCGCCTCTAATGTATCGGCGGTCTCGCCACTTTGCGAGATCACGATAAATAAGGAATTCTTGTTTAAAAACGGCTCCTTGTAGCGGAATTCGCTGGCAACTTCTACTTTTGTGCGGATTTTAGCGATGCGCTCGAAAAGATACGAGCTTACAAGCGCGGCGTGATAGCTTGTGCCGCAGGCGCATAACACGACCTCGTCGATGCCCTCAAACAGCGCCGCATCAAGCTCGTCAAATTTTATCTTGCCGCCCTTTATTACGCGCCCCATCATCGCTTCGGTTACGACTTGCGCTTGCTCGTAAATTTCTTTTTCCATAAAAAATCTAAAGCCCTCTTTTTGCGCATAGCCTTTATCTTTCGGAAGCTCACTAAAGGCGCAATTATGCGGTTTAGAGTTTTTAAAAACGTCGATTTGCCCAAGTTTAGCGACGCCGTAAATTTGATCGTCCAGATACGCGGCCGTATTCGCAAGCCCGATGAGCGGAGCATCCGAGGAGCTAAAGAAAATTTCGTTTTTATCGTTTTTTGCGACGATCAGCGGAGCCGCGTTTTTAGCAAAGAAAATTTCTCCGGGTGCTGCTTTCGTGATTAAAAGCGTAGCGTATGCGCCTTTTAGCCGTTTAATTGTGGCTTCATATGCCTTAAATGCGTCGTTACTAGCCTTGAAATTTTTCTCGAAAAGATGCACGATCACTTCGGTATCGGTCTGGCTTAAAAATTTCACGCCGTCCGCTTCGAGCTCATCTTTTAGCTCGATGTAGTTTTCGATGATACCGTTATGCACGACGAAGCTAAAATCTCCAAAATGCGGATGCGCGTTAAGCTCGGTGGGCTTTCCGTGCGTCGCCCAGCGAGTATGTCCGATCGCAACGCCAAAGCCTTGCGAAGTGAAATCTTTCATCTTTTCTTCGAGATTATTCAGCTTGCCGACTGCTTTGAAATACTTTATATTCGCACTCTCATCCATCACGGCAAGCCCAGCGCTGTCGTATCCGCGATACTCGAGCTCCTTCAGTCCGTTTATTATGATTTTTTTCTTTTCGGCATTTCCTATGTAGCCCACGATTCCACACATTTTACTTTCCTTGTTTAAAATTTGGCGCCCATTTTACTACGCTATTTTAAATTAACGAAATTCGGCTCTAAATTTAGTCCGCTTATCCGTTTTGTAAGCAAAAAATTATATAATTAGCACAAAATTTGGCTTGGGAAATCGATGGAAATTTTAGAAAAACTACAAAGCGGCGATAGATTAAATTACGAAGACGGCGTGAAACTATGGGATCTGGATCTTTTCGATCTAGGAAAATTCGCCTTTAAAATTCGCAAAGAAAAAAACGGCAAAAATGTCTATTTCAACGCAAATCGCCATATCAATCCTTCGAATTTATGCGCAGATACCTGTAAATTTTGCGCATTTTCGGCGCACCGCAAGAACGAAAACGCTTACACGATGAGTGATGATGAGATCATGCGTATCGTGGACGAGACGGTAGCGCGCGGCACGAAGGAGATTCATATCGTAAGCTCGCACAATCCGTTCGTTACGCCGCAGCAGTATTTGGGAATTTTTAAAGCGATAAAGCGAAAATATCCGCTTGTGCACATCAAGGCGATGACCGCGGCGGAGATCGATTATTGGCGGCGAAAGTGGAAGATGAGCTACGAAGAGACGATAGAGCTGATGATACAAAGTGGCGTGGATTCGATGCCCGGCGGCGGCGCCGAAATTTTTGACGAAGACGTGCGCGATAAAATTTGCAAAGGCAAGGTCTCAAGCGAGCAGTGGCTGCAAATCCACTCGCTGTGGCATGTACGCGGGCGCCAGAGTAACGCCACGATGCTCTTTGGCCATATCGAAAGCCGCGCTCACCGCATCGATCACATCTTGCGCATCCGCGCGCTGCAAGATGAGAGCCTCTCTCGCGATAACGGCGGTGGCTTCAACGCCTTCATCCCGCTCGTGTATCAGCGCGAGAACAACTACCTGGACGTGAAAGGCTTTTTGGGCTCGGTCGAAATTTTAAAAACGATCGCGATTAGTAGAATTTTGCTCGACAACGTCGCGCATATAAAGGCTTACTGGGCGACTTCGACGCTAAGCTTAGCTCTTGTGGCGCAGGATTTCGGCGCGGATGATCTTGACGGCACGATCGAGAACGAAAGCATTCAAAGCAGCGCCGGCGCTGGCAGCAAAAAAGGGCAGAGCAAGCGCGATTTTATCGATATGATCAGCACGGCGGGCTTTGTGCCGGTCGAGCGCGACAGCTTGTATAATCAGATCGAAATTTACGAATAAATTCTAAAGGAGGAGCAAGTGGAGAAATTCTTTCATCTCGCCGCGGCAAAAACATCGGTAAGGCAGGAGCTTATTGCGGGGCTTACTACGTTTTTGGCGATGATTTACATCGTGCCGGTAAACGCTAACATTATGAGCATCGCAGGCATGCCATTTGATGCGCTGGTTACGGCAACCGCGCTTATTACGATAATCGCGACGCTATTTAATGGGCTCTTTGCAAATACCTCCGTTGCGCTTAGCGTCGGCATGGGGCTAAATGCGTATTTTACCTTTGCATTGTGCGTGGATGCGAAGATGCCGTGGCAGAGTGCACTTGGCATCGTAGCGATAAGCGGGGCGCTTTTTACCGTGCTTTCGTTTACCAATTTTCGCGTTTGGGTTATCAAATCTATCCCGCTTGATCTGCGTCGCGCCATAAGTGCGGGTATCGGGGCTTTCATCTGCTTTATCGGGCTTAAACAGATGGGCGTCATCGCGCCTAGTCAGGCGACGCTAGTAACTTTAGGAAATTTAAAAGATCTAAATGTTTTGCTTGGGATTTTAGGCTTAGCGGTCGTGCTTGTGCTTTTCGTGCTTAGAATCAAGGCGGCGTTTATCTTAAGCATTTTGATTACTTCGTGCGTTGCGTGGGTGGCTGGAATTTCGCCCGCACCACATGGCATCGTAAGCGCGCCAAGCGGCATAACGCCGATATTTGCTAAGCTAGATATCCCCGGAGCTCTGAAGCTTGCGTTCGTGCCTTTTATAATCACATTTTTCGTTACGCACTTATTCGACAGCATTGGCACGCTCACCGGCGTGGGAAACCGCGCGGGACTTTTTGGAGAGAATAGCAAAGATGGCATGAAAAAACTATCTAGAAATTTAACCTCCGATGCGATAGGAAGCGTTGCAGGAGCTGTTATCGGCACGAGCACAGTCACTGCATTTGCTGAAAGCGCCAGCGGCGTGGAAGCGGGCGGGCGCACGGGGCTTACCGCGGTATTTTGCGCTATGTTTTTCGTGCTGACGCTGTTTATGTTGCCGCTATTTAAGGCGATCCCTGCAAATGCGATCTATCCTATCCTCGTAATGGTCGGGGTTTTGATGTTTAGCGAGCTTGGCAAGATCGATTATAGCGACGCTGGAATTTTAATCCCTGCGTTTTTCATAGTGTTTTTGATGCCTTTTACCTACTCGATCACCAACGGCTTAAGCTTCGGCTTTATCGCTTATATCGTAGTTAGACTCGCTCAGCGCAGGATAAAAGATTTAAATTTCGGCGTTTTGACGCTTGGCGCGATTAGCGTTTTAGTATTTTTAATGCATTAAATTTTAAGGAAAGATATGAGATTTTATAGTTTTACTGAGATGGATCGCGACGCAAGAGTTATAGCAAAGCAGGTTAGGGACGAATTTATGCCCGATGCAATCGTGGCGATCGCTAGAGGCGGGCTCACATTCGGTCACGCGCTAGCCAATGCGCTTGATATGCGGACGATATTTTCGATAAATTCCATCCACTACGCAGACACCAAAAAGCTCGACACCATCGACGTTTTCAACGTGCCCGATCTGGAGCTTTATAAGCGCGTGCTGCTAGTGGACGATATCATCGATAGCGGCGACAGCATGGTCGAGATCAAGCGCGTGCTGCTGGAGAAATTCCCGCAAATAGAGCTTAAAACGGCAGTGATTTTTTACAAACCCAAGGCGCTTATCCAACCCGATTTTAAAATTTCAAAAACGGATGAGTGGATAAATTTCTTTTGGGAAAATTATACGATAGAGGAATGAAGCGGCGCGCGGTTAAATTTAACGGCTAAATTTTAAAGGATTCGGCGGATTAAATTTTGTGAAATTTCGGTCGTAGAATTTAGCCATAAATTTAAAGTGCCCGCAGCAAGGATGAGAGTGAAGAAGCTTTATCAAAACGAAATTTTCGTAATCTCCATAATGTGCCTGTTTCAGGGCATATTTTTGCTTTATGCGATCTCAAATTTAAGCATCAGCTACTACGAAGCCGAAATTTTTTATGAGAAAAAATCCCTCGTTTCGCTAATCGCAAATTTAAGCTGCGAAATTTTCGGGCGCAACGACTACGCCCTGCGCATACCGTTTATTTTGATCCACTTCGCAAACGCCGCGATGATCTATAAAATTTCAAAATTTATTCTAAAGCGCCGCTTCGACAGAGTGGTAGCTACAGCGCTATTTATGGCGCTTCCTGCGTCGATGAGTAGCGCGATTTTACTAAATCCGGCGGGCATCATCGTTTTTTTCACGCTGCTAGCGATCTATTTTGCAAAGAGCGAATACAATATCGCGCTTTTCGTGCTTCTCTCCGCTTGCGCCCTGATCGATAGAGCGTTTTTTATGCTCTACGTAGGCTTTGGAATTTGGGCGCTTTATACGCGTAAAAAGGAGCTTTTGCTGCTTTGCATAGCGCTATTTAGCTTCAGCGTGATCTTTTACGACGTAAGCTCGGAAGGCAAGCCGAAGGGATATTTTTTAGATACCGTGGGCGTTTTTGCGGGCGCGTTTTCGCCTCTCGTATTTTTATTTTTCATCTACACGATCTATAGAATTTGGATCAAAGAGGAAAAGAGCCTGCTGTGGTTCATCGCCACGAGCGCGCTTTGTCTGACGATGCTTTTTTCGCTAAGACAGCGCGTGCCGCTTGAGATGATGCTGCCGTATTGTGTCATCGCTACGCCTTTGATCATTCGGGTTTTGTTTAACTCATACCGCGTTAGATTGCCTAAATTTCGCACCTTTCACAAGATCGCCGTGGGTGTAACGCTGGTAAGCTTAGCGGTGAGCTATTTTGCAGTGATTTTCAGCGACGTGATGTATGAGGCGATGTTCGCAAACAAACCGCAGCGGCATTTCATCTATAAATTCGACGTAGCTAGGCAGCTGGCAAGTGAGTTAAAAAATCGCGGAGTAAAAAGCGTAAGCTGCGAGGACGAGAGGCTTTGCCTGCGCCTGAAATTTTACGGACTGCCTAGCGGGGACAGCGCTTTTATCTATGCGTATGAGCCGAAATATGTCTCGGATCATAAAAATTCGATACAAAATATAGATATTTACAAGCGAGGCGTGCGAATTGCGAAATTTTATGTTAAAATATAAACAAAATTTTTATGAAAGGTAAAAATTATGAAAAAAGCATTTACTATGATAGAGCTGATTTTCATCATCGTGGTGGTTGGAATTCTAGCGGCGGTGGCGGTGCCTCAAATCAATCGAAATAGCCTTGTGGAGGCGGCAGATCAAGTAGCTGCTCATATTCGCTATACTCAGCAGCTGGCTATGAATGATAACAAATTCGATCCTGACGATCCTAATTGGTTTAAGAGATTTTGGAGGATTCAATTTACCGATCAAGGAGCACCGGGCTCTGCAGCAGGATGGCGATATAATATATATTGGGATAACGGAGCTTTCCCGGGTTCAAACGGACAACCAAATAGCCTAAATTCTATGGCAGCTGATCCGCAGAATCCTAACAAACTGCTTACTTCGGGCTTTGCTAGGCAACCTGCCAATACTGATGGTGCAAGAATGAATCAAAAGCTAAATTTAGGAGCAACATATAATATAAGAAATATACAATTTACTAATTGCGGTAATGGAAACAATCACACCATCTCCTTTGATTCTTACGGTCGCCCAATGGGGCAGTTAGCGAACTCTAATGTGCCATATGATAGGCTTTTTGTGGGCCAGTGCGTTATTACACTTACTAATGATGCAAGAGAGACCGCTAGTATTACTATCGAGCCGGAGACCGGATACGTAAGATACACGCTAAATTCTAATACCGGCACAGCCGCGCAATAGGACTAATAAAATTTTAGTCAAATTTAAGTAAGCGCAAGGAGAATAATGAAAAAATACATAATGACGCCGATTTATTACGTAAACGACGTCCCGCACATCGGTCACGCATACACGACGATTATCGCCGATACGATGGCTAGATTTTACCGCCTGCAAGGACACGAGGTGTTTTTTAAAACGGGCACCGACGAGCACGGCCAAAAGATCGAAGAGGCCGCAGCTAAGCACGGCAAAAGCCCGAAGCAATACGCAGACGGCGTAAGCGCTAAATTTAAAGACCTATGGGACGAGTTTGACATCAGCTACGATATGTTTTCACGCACTACCGATGCCGCACACGAGGCGGCAGTGCAAAACGTATTTCGCAAGATGTATGAAAAGGGCGACATTTATAAGGGCGAATACGAGGGCAACTACTGCGTAAGCTGCGAGAGTTTTTTTCCTTCCGCTCAGCTAATCGACGGCGAGTATTGCCCCGACTGCGGCAAAAAGACTAAAATTTTAAAAGAGGAGAGTTATTTTTTCAGACTTAGCGCCTATGCAGAGCGGCTTTTGAAATGGTATGAGGATGAAAAGTGCATCCTGCCCCTAGGCAAAAAAAATGAGGTCGTAAGCTTCGTAAAAGGCGGTCTGAAGGATCTTTCAATTACGCGAACGGGCTTTGATTGGGGCGTTAAAATTCCGCCCGAGCTAAACGATCCGAAACATGTGATTTACGTTTGGCTGGACGCGCTGATGGATTACCTTAGTTCGCTTGGATTTTGCGCGGGCGGCGAGCGGATGGAGTATTGGAGCGACGCGCTGCACATCGTGGGTAAGGACATTTTGCGCTTTCACGCCGTTTATTGGCCTGCGTTTTTGATGAGCCTGGGACTAAATATGCCGCGCAGCATCGCAGCTCACGGCTGGTGGACGCGAGACGGCAAAAAGATGAGCAAAAGCCTGGGCAACGTCGTAGATCCGCGCGAGGTCGCAAACGCCTACGGGCTGGAGCAATTTAGGTATTTCTTACTGCGCGAGGTACCGTTCGGTCAAGACGGCGATTTTTCGCAAAAAGCGATTATCAACCGCGTAAATTCCGAGCTTGCCAACGAGCTTGGAAATCTACTCAGCCGCATCGTCGGCATGAGCGCAAAATACTCGGATTACGTCATAAATTCTAAAGACGTGATGAAATTTTTCACCGCCGAGATCGAGGAAGCAAACTCCTATCTGAGCGCCGCGTTAAGCGCGCTTGAGGAGGTCGCTACCAATAGATACTTAGAGGAGCTTTGGAGGGCGCTTGCGCTCGCAAACGCTTCGATCGCGAAATACGAGCCGTGGAATTTGATGAAAAACGGCGAGCAGGCTAAGGCGCTAGCTCTCGTCGCATTGGTCGCAAATATTTTGGCTAAAGTTGCCGTGCTGCTAAGCCCTGCGATGCCGAAGACGGCGGCACGTATCGCGGACACTCTGGGCTTTGAAATATCCACGTCGCTTTATGAAAAGCTAGTGATTCGCGGCGAAATTTTAGATTTTAAGGCCAGGCCGTGCGAGCCGCTTTTTACCAAGATCGATCACGAGCTGATGCCGAAGGCGGACTACGATAGACTGGATGGCGCTGTAAATTCTACAAGCTGTTCGAGCGCAGACACTGCCGCAAAAGGCGCGCTAAACTTAAACGCAAACGCTTCTGGCTCGGGCGCTACGGCGCAAGAAGCCCAAGGCGCAGCATCCGAAGCGCAGATCAAAATCGACGATTTTAAAAAATGCGTTATAAAAGTCGGCACGATTTTAGAGTGCGAAAACATAGAGGGCAGCGAGAAGTTGTTGCGATTTATGATTGATCTAGGGGAGGAGAGGCCGCGCCAAATCATCAGCGGTATCGCGAAATTTTACGATCCCGCCGCGCTTGTCGGCAAGCAGATCTGCGTGCTGGCAAATTTAAAACCCGCTAAAATTTTTAAACATAGCAGCGAGGGTATGATTTTAAGCGCCGAGGACGGCAGCCTTACGCTGCTTAGCACTCTCACGCCCGTAAAAAACGGCGCGATCGTAGGTTAGCGATGAAGGCTTTAGCGCGCAAGGCCTCGAAGCTCGCTATCTACGGCGCGGGCGGGCTCTGCGCGCAAAAAAGCGCCGCTTCGGATAAAATTTTAAAGCTTTGCCGCCGCTGCGGCCTTGCCGCAAAGATCGGCGCGGGCGGGCTTGTGTGCGCTGCACCCTTGGCGCTTAAGCTCGGCGCAGGAGTTGCTTTAAAATTTGCGGCGCGTAAAATTTTAACATTCGGCATTTGCGAGCTGTCGAAGTCTGCCGCTTTAAAATGTGCAAAACTCGGCACGCGCGCGGTCGTGCGTTCATTTTCGCGCACCGATAAATTTACAGATGAGCGCTCGAAAAAGCACGCAAGCGCGGATAACGAGAATTCTAATGCAAGCGCTGCGTTGCGTAGAAAGCGCACGGCGAGCGTTTCTAGCACGAACGTTAAAAAAGACGCCCCTCTTTCCAAAAGAACCTCTGCTAAAAAAAACACAGCGACAAAAACCGTGCCCGCAAAAAGATCTCCGCTCGCTGAAAAACCCGCATCTGTCGCAAAACCTGCATCGACCGCTAAAAGTATCGCGCCCGCCGCAGCTTCCGTATCTGTCGCAAAATCAGCGTCCGTAAAAAGCGCCGTGCAAAATAAAATTTCCGCAGCTAGCGTAAAATCGGCAGCGGCTAAAAGCACCTCTCAGAACGCAAAATCTCGCCGCATCGCAAAAAATACTGCCACACCTGCCGTAATCGCCGCAAAAGAAGCCGCCGCATCCGGCGCAAGTTCCGCGTCTACCGCAAAGCAGCTGCACCGCGCTGCAAAGAGCGCGCCCCTTAAAAGCTCTGCCGCAGGAAAGTCGTGATGGTAAATTTATTAAATTTAACCCGTATCGTAAACGGAACGATGCTGAATAATCCTGCGATCTCCGCGGTCGAGAGCTTTGCGATCGAACCTGCAAAGGTTGCGAAAAAGGGCGCTTTTATAGCACTCGGCGCAAACGAGCGCGACGTGCGCACCGCGATCGATAACGGCGCGTATGCGATCATTTTCGATAACAATTTCAAGCCGCTCAATGACGAGATCGCCTTTATCAAGGTCGAAAATTTATGCTCGGCGCTAGTGCGGCTGATAAAATTTCTGGGCGAGACGTGGCGGCATGGCTTCGTGCTGATAAACGAGGTGCAAAGCGAGATCCTGCGCTACACGAGCGTGCCGAAAAATTTGGTGTTTGCGCCACGCAGCAAGGGCGAGCTTTTCATCAGTTTGCTGAACGCCAAAGAGAAAAATACCTACTTCACCACCGACGGCGAGCTTTTGCAAAGCCTTGGCATCTCGCCCGTCCGGATCCCCGCGAGCGACGATTTTAGGTTACTTTACGGCGGCTCGATATTCTACAGCAGCTTCGTTTTCGGCGGGCTTTATTACTCAAGCTTAATCTTTCCGCAGCTGTTTTTGCCCGAGCTATGCGGCGTGATCGAGTATCTCTCGCGCAAAAACATACCCTTTAAATTTCAAAACTTAAGCGCATTCGGCCATTTCGAGCCGATTTTTGTGGATAGATTTTTTAACGTTAGCTCGCTCGGCGGAAGCTACCGCGCCTTTATCGCCGAGAGCGATCCTGAGCTTTTTGCGCGCGAGGCGGAGTTTTTGCGGGCAAAATTCCGCGAAAAGATTATCGTCTGCGCTAGCTGGGAGGATCGCCTAGACGGCGTTAAGATCGACTTTCGCTTCAATAAGCTAAGCGCGCTAAAGAGCCTGCCCGAGTTTCATTACGCGCTGGTTTTTGCGGAAAAGAGCGCGATCTTGCAGCTTCTAAATCAAAAACCGCAAGAAAAAAATCTATTTTTTTAAAGGCGCAATATGCAGAGCTTGAGTGAAATTTTAAACGGAAATTTTTGGATAAAGAGGCTTCACGAGAACGGGCTATTGCGCGAGGTAAAGGAGCAGATTGGCACCGAGCTTGAGATCGCGCACGCAAGCTACATCGAGGTCAAGAAAGAGCACTCGCAGGCGCTGCTTTTTACGAACGTGCGAAACGCGCAGGGTAAACAGATGCCGCCGGTGCTAACCAATATTTTCGGCTCCTTCGAGGCGTTAAATTTAATCCTCGGTCGCGAACCTGACGAGATTGCCGCTGAGATCGAGAGCCTGCTAAAGCCGAAACGTCCGCAAAACTTCGGCGAAAAGCTTGATTTTTTAGCGCACTTAATCTTGCTGCGTAAAATTTTTGTAAAGCGCCTTAGCGGTCGCGGCGAGTGCCAACAGGTCGCGCATCTGGGGGCTGACGTCGATTTGAGCGAGCCCCCCGTGCTTAAGACCTGGGAGGGTGACGGCGGCGCCTTTATCACGATGGGGCAGGTCTATACGAAGGATCTGAACTCGCAAACGCAAAATCTCGGCATGTATCGCCTGCAAATTTACGGGCGCGACCGCCTGGGGATGCACTGGCAGATCCACAAAGACGGCGCTGGCTTTTTCGACGAATACCGCAAATCCGGGCGCAAGATGCCCGTATCCGTGGCGATCGGCGGCGATCCACTCTATATCTGGTGCGGTCAGGCGCCGCTGCCAAAGGGGATTTTTGAGCTGCTGCTTTACGGCTTCATCCGCCGCAGCCCCGCTCGCCTCGTAAAATCGCTTACGAATGAAATTTACGTTCCCGCCGACGCAGACTATGTGATCGAGGGCTTTGTCGATCCCGCCGTAAGCGAGCCAGAGGGGCCTTTTGGCGATCACACGGGATATTATACGCCGGTAGAGCCCTTCCCTGTAATGGAGGTTAGCGCGATCACGCACAAGCGCGCGCCCGTATTTCACGCCACCGTCGTCGGCAAGCCGCCGCTTGAGGATAAATTTATGGGGTACGCGACCGAGCGGATCTTCTTGCCGCTGTTTCGCACGAGCGCGCCCGATCTGATTGATTATAAAATGCCCGAGAACGGCGTATTTCACAATCTGATTTTGGCTAAGATCGCCGTGCGCTACCCCGCTGCGGCTAAGCAGATCATGCACGCGTTTTGGGGCGTGGGGCAGATGAGCTTCGTAAAACACGCCGTTTTCGTACCGCAGGACGCGCCGAGCTTAGATGAGTACGAGGCGCTTACGAAGTACGTCCTAAACCGCATAGGCACGCGCAGCCTTGTTTTTAGCGAGGGTGTGTGCGATCAGCTTGATCACGCAAGCCCGAACTCCTGCTTCGGCGGCAAGCTCGGCATCGATGCGACGACTGATCTAAGCTCGCAGGCGCCGCAAATTTTAAGCGACGAGGAGCTGCTAGCTAAATTTCAAAGCAGCGAGCCAGCCATTTTGGCGCTTAAGCAGCACTTTTGCGATACGAAAAACCCGCTCGTGCTGATAAACATAGACAAAAAAGAGCTCGTGGAGCGGAGCTGGCGGCGAATTTTGAAATTTAGCGAGCATTTTAAAATTCTGATTTTTACCGATGCGGGGAACGACGCGAGCAACCTCTACATGAGCGTTTGGCGCGTCGTAAATAGCATCGATGCGCTGCGCGACGTGTTTGTGGCGCAGGACGATCGAATCTGCATCGACGCTACGAGCAAGCACGAGTGGGAGGGCTATACGCGCCGGTGGCCGCAGGAGACGCTCTGCAGCCGCGAAGTAGTAGCAAGCCTCATAGAGCGCGGCATCGTGCAGAATGAGCCCGAGTTATTTAAGAAATTTGAAATTTTTTGAAGTGCGGGGCGAAATTTCGCGCGGATTTGAAATTTTAAAATTTAGCTTTGGTTTTAAGGCTGCGCGTTAAATTTAAAATAAATTTATTTGAATTTATGTGTTTAAGCGGTGAAATTTTATAAAATTTTCAATGGTAGAAATAGCAAAATTTTTAAAATCTTTATAAAATTTGCAATAGCTAGATTTAGGAAGTATAAACGTATTGCGTATTTAGGATATGCCACAAATCCGAAGTCGGACAGGTTCGCGCGCCAAAGCCAAAGCAAGCCCGCGGCTTTAAAGCTTTGAAATTTTAAAAATTTAAGGATCATATAAATTTAATGAAAGTAAGATCGTCGATTTTTTATACCATCACGTTCATCTTCGCGCTCGCTGCCGTGGGCGTTTCGCTCGCTCTACTCTGGCTCATCGGCTACGATCAGCAAAACTACACCCGCGAGCTAAACTCCAAGTACTCCATCGTTGCGCGCGCGAACCTATATCAGATGAGCAAGCTCATCAGCGATGTCGAATACGAACGGCAGGTCGCAAATTTCGAGTTTTCGACCATCCGCGATGAAGCCAAGCGCGATGAGATCATCAAAGGCGCTGAAATTTTAGATAGCATCTCCGCAGACATCGGCTCCGCAGACATCTTGCTTTTTAAACGCAAACACTACTTAAAAATCACTCACGCTGGAGAGACGCGGCTTTTAAACGACAAGGATTATCAGCCCTACCGCTACGATATTTTCAAAGCGATCTACGGCGTCATTTTGGTGATCATCCTGCTTGCGTATATCTTCATCATCCGCAAAATTCGCCCTCTTCGCAAGCTCAAACGCCAGATCGATAAATTTGCTAAAGGTGATCTTCAGATCAAGGACGTAAGCGTAGGAAACGACGAAATTTCCGAGGTTTCGCACGCATTTTACGAGGCGGTCACGCAGATAAATAAGCTTAACGAATCGCGCCATCTGTTTTTGCGAAACATAATGCACGAGCTCAAAACCCCTATCACAAAGGGTCGCATCGCCGTCGAGATGATCGAGCGCGGCAAAAATCAGGAGCGCCTCATCTCGGTCTTTGAGCGACTGGAGAGCCTAATCAACGAATTTGCGGCGGTCGAGCGCGCGACTGCGGGCACGGCGCTAGTCGAACGCGGAATTTTTCCCATGGATGAAATTTTAAAAGAAGCGCTTAGTATCGCGATGATCGAGCCCGGCTGTGTAACGCTGCAAAATCCGCTAGGCCTGAGCTTAAACGTAGATCTGAAGCTCTTTTGCGTCGCAGTGAAAAATTTAATCGACAACGCCGTCAAATACGCCGCAGACGGTAAAATTTTAATCCGCCTAAACGCCGAGACGATGGACTTCATAACGCTCGGCGAGCCGCTGCAGAAGGATTTTAGCTACTACAAAGAGGCCTTCGTCAAGGGCACTAACGCCAAGCAAAGCTTCGGCCTGGGGCTTTACATCGTCGATAACATCGCCAAGGCGCACGGGCTAAAATTCCTCTACCGCAGGCAGGATGAGCTAAACGTCTTTTATTTCGAGGGGATTGAAAAGATAGCGACGTTATGAAATTTAAGCACATTTTTTATATTATTGCGCCAAAAATTCGAAACGAGAAGATGCGAAATTTCATATTTTTAGCGCTATTTTTAATCGCGACCATATTTTTTCTACCTCGCGGCGCGCAAGCCGAGAGTTTCATCACCGACGAGGAGTACGGCGCGATGCTGTATAAAAACCCCCGCGGCATCGGCTGCGACAAGTGCCACGGCGAGAAGGGTGAGGGCTCGCTGATCGCGAGGTATAAAGAATTTAACCGCACCGCAGGCGCCTATTACGAGCGCGCCCTAAACGCGCCGCCGATCAATAATCTCTCGCTTCAGGAGCTCGCCGACGGGATCAGTAGCTCGCGCGACGTGATGCCGAGCTACTTCCTGACGCAAAATGAGATCATCATCATCTACAAATATATAAAATCGATAAATCAACCCAAAAAGAAGGAGAAAAAATGAATAATCACGACGAATTTTTAGCAGCACAAAAACTTATCCCGGGCGGCGTAGATTCGCCGGTGCGAGCATTCGGCAACGTAGGCAGCGAGCCTTTTATGGTGGATCGCGGCGAGGGCTCGTATATCTACGACGTCGAGGGCAAAAAATATCTCGATTTCGTGCAGAGCTGGGGCCCGCTCATCTTCGGTCACGCCGACGCGGACATCGAGCGCGCCGTCGTGCAAACCGCCAAAAAAGGGCTAAGCTTCGGCGCATCCAGCCCGCTTGAGACGCAGCTTGCCTCGCTCGTGCTAAAAAATTTCGATTTCCTAGATAAGATCCGCTTTACCAGCAGCGGCACCGAAGCCACGATGAGCGCGATCCGTCTTGCGCGCGCCTTTAGCGGACGAGATAAAATTTTAAAATTTGAGGGCTGCTACCACGGTCACAGCGACAGCCTGCTCGTTAAAGCCGGCAGCGGCGCGAGCACCTTCGGTAACGCAAGCAGCGCGGGCGTGCCGCAGGACGTCGCAAAAAACACCTACCTAGCTAGATACAACGACATACAAAGCGTAAAGGACGTCCTAGCGCAAAACGACATCGGCACGATCATCATCGAGCCTATCGCGGGTAATATGGGCCTAGTACCCGCTGATCCTAAATTTTTAACCGAGCTTCGCGCGCTGTGCGACGAGAAAAAGATCGTGATGATAATCGACGAGGTAATGAGCGGCTTTCGTGCTAGCGAGCTAGGCAGCTACGGCATCTACGGCGTCCGCGGCGATCTGGTAACCTTCGGCAAGGTCATCGGCGGCGGTATGAGCGTGGCGGCATTTGCGGGCAAGCGCGAAATTATGGATATGATAAGCCCGCTAGGAGCGGTGTATCAAGCGGGCACGCTAAGCGGAAACCCCGTCGCAATGGCCGCGGGCATCGCCAGTCTAAGTAAAATTTACGCTAGCGGCGGCCTCTACGAAAGGCTCGGCGAGCTTGCGCGCAGGCTTACGGACGGGCTTTGCGCCATAGCGCAGCACCGCGGCATCGCGCTGCAAACCGCCTGCGTAGGCTCGATGTTCGGCTACTTTTTTGCAGACGAAGAGGTGTACGACTATGACGGCGCCCTGCGAGCAGACACCGCGCGCTTTGCGAAATTCCACGGCGAGATGATTAAGCGCGGCGTATTTTTGGCGCCTAGTCAGTTTGAGACGGGCTTTATCTGCGCCACGATGGACGAAGCGCAGATCGACTTTGCGCTAAACGCCGCGGATGAAGCGATGGCGGCGCTTTAAGGGCTGCATTTTAAAATTTTACGGATTTTAGATGAGAGTAACGAAAAATTTAAACAAAATCGTAAAGGGCGCCTGCGACATCAGCCTAGGCATCTCAATCGTCGTAGCGATCGGCATCGGCGTAGCGATCGGACTTGGGCTGCGGCACCTCACGGGCTCGCTGCTTTTGCTCTGGCTTGGCATCGTTATCGGCATCGCAGCGGCGTTTTTGAACGTTTACCGCGCCTGCAAGGCGCTAAATTCGAGCCTAAAAGAGCTCGAGGACGATCCGAAATACAAGGCCGATCCGAAAAATTTCGACGACGATGACGAATTGGATGAGCGGGATTGAATAGGCGGTTTTTGCTCATATACTGCACGCTAAACGCGGCATTTGCCCTGCTTGGGCTAGCGCTTTGCGGCGGCGGGTTTTTCGGCACGGGCTCTTTCGGCGTGCGGGCGCTTGCGTGGCTTCTTAGCTTGGAGGCCGGATTTTTGGGCGCATTCGGCGCGGTATATTTTTCGTTTCGCGCTTACCGTAACAAAATAGAAGATGAGCTAAGAGCCGGCAAATACGATGAAATTTTACGGCAAAGCTCTAAAAATTCTGCCGGTTTTATAAGCGGCGAAACTTCCGCAAACGATACGAATTCCGCAAGCTGCGGCGGCGAAAACCAAGGCAGCATAGGCGGCGGCGATAAAATTTTATATAGCAAAATTTGCGACAGCGAAATTTTAAAGAACGAAAATTTTAGCAGCCTAAATTTAGGCGCTGAAATTTTAAATGCTCAAAATTCCAAAGGCGCGGTAAATTTCACTAGCGGCGAGACCAGCACCGAAAACGATGATAGCCACGCTCTGTACGATGAGACCTCCGCCGAGCGTGCCGCAAACTCCGCTGCCGACGAAGATACCGAAAATTTTACCGCCAAGCGCGACATAACCGCCGCTGGTGAGCGCGACGTAAATTCCACCGAGAGCAGTCGCAACGAAACCTCCGCTTGCGACGCGACCGCTTTGGGACACGCTGCCGCCGATAAATTTAATATGAAAGATTGCGCGACTTGCGGCGACTTGCAGAGCGATATAAGCAAGAAAACTAGCGATAGTTCGCAAGACGGCATAGGCGAGCGTTACGACGACTTGAAAGGCGGAACGAGCAACGACCCGGGCGACGGCGTAGATCACAGCAATCATAGCGACGGCGCAGATAGCGGTAATCATGGCGGCGATGCAGATAGCGGCGAGCCGGGCGACGGTACGAGCGATTTTGAGGGTGGGATTGGCGGCGCGCACGACGGATCAAATGATGATTTAGAAGGCGCGGACGGTAGCGCCGATGATTGGGATGAGCGCGAAAGGAGCGAGGTTCGGAGCAATTTTGCGGGGGCGTTTTTCTCTCCGTTTAAAATTCTGTCCTACGCGGCGCTCGTAGCGGCGATCTACCTGCTTGCCAAGCTGTCTTTACTAAACCCGCTAGCGATTATCTTAGGCGTTGCGATTATTCCTCTGGGCACGATGATCGTTGCCTTCGGCGGCAAAGATGCGCGCTAAGCTCAAACGGCGCCAGCAGGACGCTTTAAATTTTAAAATTTAGCTTCAGCAGGATTGAGCGCAGATCTGACGCAGGATAAAATCGCGACGGCTCCTGCCGCCACGGGCTGTGTTTCGGACACTGCGCATTTCGGCACGCATCGCGGCGCGTTAAATTTATAAAATTTGCGCCGCGCATCTTTGAACTTCTGCATAAATTTGAACCACTCATTGCAAGCCGTAGAAATTTTACCGGCATTTCTCGCGTAATTCTAAAACTAAATTTAACCACCGCGAATTGCAATTCAGCGCGAAATCCTTATCTATATTTAATTAAATTTTAGCTACCATTACGCAAAATTTGAGGAAAAATTATGAATTATGATACCTTGAAAAAAATCTTTTTTCGATTTGATCCAGAAACCGCTCACAAGATCGCAGAATTCGGACTTTGCGCGCTCTATGCGACTCCGGGCGGGCTTGAGGCTTTGGCAAAATTCGGCGTTTATAAAGATGAAATTTTAACTCAAAATATATGGGATCTCAGCTTCGATAATCCAGTAGGTATCGCGGGCGGCTTCGATAAAAATGCCACGATGATCGCGCCGCTGGCGGCTCTTGGCTTCGGACACATCGATTTTGGCACCTTTACGCCGCGACCTCAAAGCGGCAACGAAAAGCCGCGACTTTTTCGCCTCGTTAGCGAGCAGAGCATTCAAAACGCGATGGGCTTTAACAACGAGGGCGCCGATGTTATCGAGCGTCGCGTGCGAAAAATTTATCCTTTTGTAATCCCGATCGCCGCAAATATCGGCAAAAATAAAGCCACCCCGAACGAGGACGCGCTAAGCGATTACGAAGCCTTGGGCCGTAAATTTAACGGGCTGTGCGATTTTTTCATCATCAACGTAAGCTCTCCGAACACACCAAATCTGCGCGCTTTGCAAGAAAACAGCTTCATAAGCGAGCTAATCGGAGCGATGAAAAAGATCACGAACAGGCCGCTCGTCTTAAAGCTGGCGCCCGATATGAGCGCGGCTCAGGCGATAGCACTGTGCGAGTGCGCGGTGCAAAGCGGCGCAAGCGGCATCATCATAAACAACACGAGCGTCGATTATTCGCTAAGCCCCAACGCCAGGGACTTCGGCGGCCTAAGTGGCAGACTGATCACCGAAAAATCGCGAAAGCTTTTCGCGCAGGTCGCTCGCGAGCTCTTCGGCCGCACGATCCTAATCAGCTGCGGCGGCATAGACAGCGCGCAAGAGGCCTATGAGCGCATCAAATCGGGCGCGAGCCTGGTTCAAATTTTTACCGCCTTTATCTTCAAGGGTCCGTTCGTCGCAAAATCGATCAACGAGGGGCTCGCGAAGCTTCTGCGCGCAGATGGTTTCAATAACATAAACGAGGCGGTCGGAGTAAATTTAAAAGATCGCGCGGGCGAAGGATACGGCATCAGAAATGATCTGGCGGAAAATCTCGGCAACGGCGCGGATTTGCGCACTTACAAAAATAAAGACGCGGAAGCTAAAGCGGATAAAATTTCGAGTGCGACCGAAGGCGAGGAAACGGATGAAATTTCAAACGCGCCCGAAAGCAGGGATGCGGACGAAAATTCTAACGACGGCAAAAGTGAAATATCGAGCGCCCAAGTTAATAAAATTCCCGCCGTTCAAGCAGATGAAATTTCGAGCGTTCAAGCAGATGAAATTCCGGGCGCTCAAACAGACTCAAGCTCCGAAGCAGACGAAAATTCTAGCGCTTCGGCAAATTTAAACGCCTTGGTAAGCGCAGATATCGCGACGGATCAAAGATCGATCGAGCAAAGCGGTGCAGAGAGCGAAAATTCAGAGGTTAAAAGTAGCGCGGAAAATGAAAATTCCGAGGTTAAAAATACAAAACGAAGCAGTGCAAAAAGCGAGAATTTAGAGGCTAAAAGCGCAAAGCAAGGCAGAGAGGATCGAAAGTCGGATAAAATTTCAAAAAGCGCACCTAAAAGCAACGCAGAGCAAAAGCAAAGTCAAATTTCAAAAGGCGGCGTAAGCTCCAAACGCGGTAAAATTTCAAAGGACGCTACGCAAAAAGACGCCGTACAGAAGGATACTCCGCAGGATAATGACGCCGTACAGGATAACGCCTCGCAGCAGAAGGGCGCCGAAGCAAAAAATCTCTCGCAAAGCGACGCAAAGAGCGAGAATTTAGAGGCCAAAAAAGCAAAACAAAGCGGCACGGCAAGTAAAACCGCCAAAAGCAAAACCACAACTAAAACCGCACCAAAAAACGATATAGAAAGTAAAAATTCTAAAACTAAAGCCGCGCCAAAAAGCAGCGCGGAAAGCAAAAGCTCTAAGACCAAAAACGTAAAACAAAGCAACGCCAAAACTAAAAATGCCGAGGCCAAAGAGACCAAAGAAGCGGGCGGCGCCCAAGACGCAGAGCAAAACTCAAGCAAAAAACGAAAGGCGAAAAAAGATTAATGTTTCCGAAATTTAAGAAAATCACGCTGCAAAACGGGCTTCAAATTTACCACATCCCGATGAATAAAGGCAGCGGCGTCATCAGCGTGGACGTGTTTTACAACGTCGGCTCGCGCGACGAGACGATGGGCAAAAGCGGCATCGCGCACATGCTGGAGCATCTAAATTTTAAATCCACGAAAAATCGCAAGGCGGGCGAGTTCGACGCGATCGTAAAGGGCTTTGGCGGCGTAAATAACGCAAGCACGGGCTTTGATTACACGCACTACTTCATCAAGTGCGCGAGCTCAAATTTAGAGGTCTGCTTGGATCTTTACGCCGACATAATGCAAAACTTAAGCCTCAAAGACAAAGAATTTCAGCCCGAGCGCAAGGTCGTGCTCGAGGAGCGGCTATGGCGCACCGATAACGATCCGTTCGGATATCTATTTTTCAGGCTATATAACGCCGCGTTTTTGTACCACCCGTACCACTGGACGCCGATCGGCTTTCGCAAGGACATCGAAAACTGGAGTATCAAAGATATCAAGGAATTTCACGCTAAATTTTATCAGCCGCAAAACGCCGTGCTACTGATCACCGGCGACATCGGCGAAAAGGCGGCGTTTGATGCGGCTAAAAAATACTTCGCGCCCGTAAAAAACAAGGGCGAAATTCCGCGCCTTCACTGCACCGAGCCCGCGCAGGACGGCGAGAAGCTTAGCGTTATTTATAAAAACAGCGAGGCGCAGATCGTAGCGGTCGCCTTTAAAATTCCGCCGTTTAACCACCCGGACGCCGCGGCGATCAAAGCGATGGATATATATCTTAGCGGCGGCAAGAGCTCGCTTTTGCAGCGCGTGCTGGTCGATGAGAAAAAGCTCGCCAATCAGATCAACATCTACGATATGAGCGCCAAGGACGAGAATTTATTTATAGTCTTTGCCGTTTGTAACCAAGGCGTAAGCGGCGAGGCGCTGAGGAGTGAAATTTTAGCGCTGATCGAAAAAGCCAAAAAAGCTAAAATAAGCGATGATGATATGCTAAAGATCAAAAACACCCTAAGTAGCGATCTGATCTACTCCCTCGACAGCGCTAGCAAGGTAGCTCAGATGTACGGCAGCTACATCGTCCGCGGCGATCTGGACGCGCTATTTAGGCTGGAGCGCGAGATCAAAAGTCTAGATAAAAACGCGGTTAAAAAAGCGATGAAAACCTATCTAAACCTTAAAAGCTCCACAAGCATTATCTTACGAAAGGAAAACGATGAATAAAAATGTCATAATCGGCTCTATGACGGCGCTGATCACGCCTTTTAAAGAGGGCAAACTCGACGAGCAGACCTACGCTAAGCTCATCAAAAGACAGATCGCAAACGGCATAAGCGCGGTCGTGCCCGTAGGCACCACGGGCGAGAGCGCGACGCTGACGCACGACGAGCACCGCGTCTGTATCGAGATCGCGGTAGACGCGTGCAAGGGCACGGACGTCAAGGTGCTAGCGGGCGCGGGCAGTAACGCAACTCACGAAGCGATCGGACTCGCGCAGTTTGCGCAGGCTCACGGCGCGGACGGAATTTTATCCGTAGCGCCCTACTACAACAAACCCACCCAAAAGGGACTCTATCTGCACTACAAGGCGATCGCTAGCTCGGTAGATCTGCCGGTGCTGCTCTACAATGTCCCTGGTCGCACCGGCTGCGACATCGCCGCGGATACAATCATCAAGCTTTTTAACGACTGCGAAAATATCTACGGCGTCAAAGAAGCTAGCGGCAGCATCGATAAATGCGTCGATCTGCTCGCGCACGAGCCGCGCCTTAGCGTGCTTAGCGGCGAGGATGCAATCAACTATCCGATCCTAAGCAACGGCGGCAAGGGAGTGATCTCGGTCACTGCAAATTTACTGCCCGATTACACGGCGAGACTAACGAAATTTGCTCTACAAAATGAGTTTTTAAAGGCCAAGCAGATCAACGACGATCTCTACGCGATCAATAAAATCTTATTCTGCGAGAGTAATCCGATCCCGATCAAAGCGGCGATGTATATCGTGGGCCTAACGCCGAGCTTGGAATACCGCTTGCCGCTTTGCGAGCCGAGCGCAGAAAATCTCAAAAAAATAGAAAACGTAATGAAACAATACACTATCAAAGGATTTTAATTGACGAACGAATTTAAAGGAAAAACGCTAGTTATCAGCGGCGGCACGAGAGGCATAGGCAGGGCGATAGTTTTGGAATTCGCAGCTGCGGGGGTAAATATCGCTTTTACGTATAATTCCAACGAGGAGCTAGCGACTTCGCAAGCAGCCGATCTTGAGAAGGCTTACGGCATCAAGGCGCGCGCTTATGCGCTCAATATCTTGGAGCCCGAGACCTACAAGGAGCTATTTGCCAAGATCGACGAGGATTTTGCGCGAGTGGATTTTTTCATCTCAAACGCTATCATCTCGGGTCGCGCGGTCGCGGGCGGATACACTAAATTTATGAGGCTAAAACCGCGCGGTATCAACAATATCTTTACCGCAACCGTAAATGCCTTCGTCGTGGGCGCGCAAGAAGCCGCAAAGCGCATGGAAGCGGTAGGCGGCGGCTCGATCATCTCGCTTAGCTCCACGGGAAATTTAGTCTATATCGAAAACTACGCGGGTCACGGCACTGCAAAAGCCGCTGTCGAAGCGATGGCGCGCTACGCCGCAACCGAGCTAGGAGAGAAAAACATCCGCGTAAACGTCGTTAGCGGCGGACCGATCGAGACGGACGCGCTGCGGGCCTTTACGAACTACGAAGAGGTGCGCGATAAAACCGCCGAGCTTAGCCCGCTAGGACGCATGGGGCAGCCGGAGGATCTGGCGGGAGCATGTTTATTTCTGTGCTCTAGCAAGGCTAGCTGGGTGACAGGGCACACCTTCATCGTCGACGGCGGAACGACCTTTAAATAATGCTAAATTTACCCAATATTTTAGCGAGCTTTCGCGTTGCGCTAGCGCCGCTGTTTTTTTGGCTGATCTTACTAGCAGGCCATGCGAACGGCGGCATGGTGGGCTCGGTGCACGTAAGCTGGATCGATTATTTCGCCGCGCTCGTCTTTGTCATCGCCTCCGTTACGGACTTTTTCGACGGATACATCGCGCGCTCTTGGAACCAAAAAACGAGACTTGGCGCCATCATCGATCCGCTCGCCGATAAGATGCTGACGCTTGCGGGCTTTTTGGGGCTTATGTTTATCGGGCGCGCCAGTCCGTGGGCGATCTATCTGATCCTAATCCGCGAGTTTTTCATCACGGGTCTTCGCGTGGCGATGGCGGGCGACGGCGTAGAGGTTGCCGCGTCGATGGCGGGCAAGGTAAAGACGGTCTTTCAGATGATCGCTATCGGCTGGCTAACGATGCAGTGGCTTTATGCAAATGCCCTACTCTGGATCGCAGTCGCACTGACGCTATATTCGGGCTTTGAATACGTCGCGGCGTATGCTAAGGCTATGAAAAAAAGCTAAATTTTAGGCTAGATATGGCTTTCGTAGTTGAAGAAAAAATTGGCGAAGAAAATGCAAGAAAGTATAAGCTCAATAAGGTAGAAAAAGATATTAGAAATAAAATTTCTAAAAAGCGATTGCCTTTTAGATGTTATCCTGAAATTTCTATAGAATTAAGCTGGCGCATAGATAGAGAGCTTGGTGCCTGGCTTATAAACTACGGGAGCTTTAGCGGCTTTTGGGATCATTGCAATTTAGATTTTAACGCATATAGATTGTATTATCAAGGCAAAATGTTTGATACAGTCATTACTTACGGCGCTTGGTTCGGCGATTTTAGGATGATAAATGGACAGAAGCGACAAATCCATAAAATCTATGAGCTAGAACCGAGAAGTAGCGGCAAGCTCAGCAAAAGCGATATTTTTAAAATTTTGCAAGACGCCCTTAGCGCCGAAAATGAAAATGTTTTGCTAATAGACGCCCTGGATTACAACATTGATTATGTAGGTGGATTTTTAATTGACGGATACCGCTTTGAGGATAACCTAGAGCAAATCATAAATCCATTTAGAAATCAACACGGCCTAGCTAGCTTAAGCCGAGATGAGATAGATCATCTGTGGTGTATCTCAAAGGAGCTAAACGAGATTTTTCTTATAAAAGTGGGTTCGGACGGTAGCAATGATCTTTTTACGCTTACGCATTACAATCAAGGTTATTACGAATACCACGCAAATATAGTGCTAAAGCAAATTTCCAACAAAACCGTAGATGGAATAAATGAAATCAGCTATAAGATAAAGAAAATAGAAATTTTAGGCGATCGCAGCGCCGCGCCGACGCAAGGCAAAATAAAACGACTAATACGCAAAATGTTTAGATCCACTTGCGAAAGCGGATTAAAGGGCTTTAGTCCAAATTTAATAGATGAAAAATTTAAACTAAGCTTGATCTTACATTCATTTGAAGAATCAGAATTTTTTATCAAACTAAAACAATGTATTGTGAAGCTACAAAACCTCATCGCAAAGCGTTAGAACCCGCGCTTAGTGGGTTTTAGCGATAGAATTTCGGCATAAAATTCCACTTATAACGGCGACACGGAATTTTAAAATTTCAAGTTCAAATTTTACCGATAAAATTCCATAGATGCTTAGTCTGTATGTGCACAGCGATGTACAAACCTATAAAATTTAAAAGATAAAATTCCGCCGCGCAAAATTTCACGGCACAAAATTCCGTCTAACCGCTGCAAAAAATTCAGGGCGGCGCAGCAGTGTTTTAAAACATAATGGAATTTCAAAGCGCGACAAAATTTTAGAGTATGACGACTTGTCAAAACATAATTGAAATTTCAAAGCATAGCGGCATTTCAAAGCGCAAAGCCCAGTGTGGCGAAATTTTATAATCCGCTCCGTAAAATCTCGCGGTGAAATTTCGCTTTTAAATTTTAAATTTCTCACGCCCTCCATCCGCCGCGCGCCCTTAATTTAGCCAAATTTATAGCCCGAAACGGCGGTGGGCTAAGTTTAAAGCTAGCCAAGTTTAAAAAGCGAACTAAGGCTTTAAACGGCGATCTAAGCTTAAAATTTACAAAATCATAGTAAGCTTAGCCCATTTTTTACAAAGGTTTGAAATTTGAAAAGCATAATTTTAACGCTAGCGATCCTGGCGGTCGGATTTTATTTTTACTCGATAAATTTTATGGTCACGGTGCTGGCGATCAGCTTCCTCATCTTTTTCCACGAGCTGGGACATTTTTTGGCGGCGCGGGCGCTGGGTGTGGGGGTGAACGTCTTTAGCGTGGGCTTCGGCGAGAAGGTCTTTACCAAGCGCATCGGCGCGACGCAGTACGCCATCAGCGCGATCCCTCTGGGAGGCTACGTGAGCCTTAAGGGGCAGGAGGATCTGGATCCCGCCGCAGTAAGCGCGGACCCCGACAGCTACAACTCCAAAGGCCCGATCGCGCGCATAATCATACTTTTTGCGGGGCCGTTTTTTAACCTGCTGCTTGCGTTTTTGATCTACATCGCGCTGGGCTACATCGGCGTCGAAAAGCTAGCGCCCAAGGTCGGTAAAATTTCGCCAGGCTCTGCCGCTGCAAGCGCAGGGCTAATGCTAAACGATGAAATTTTATCAATCGACGGCAAGCAGATCCGTGAGTGGGACGACATCTCAAAGCAGGTAACCGCCGCACCTCTAAGCTTAGAAATCATGCGCAGCGGCGAGCGGCTGAGCCTACAGCTCACGCCGAAGCTCGGCGAGAAAAAAACCATCTGGCGCGAGAGCATCAGAGTGCCGCTCATCGGCATTTCGCCCGATTACAACGCGACCGTGACGTTATATCACAAGGGCGCAAGCTCGCTTAGTTTCGCGTGGGATCAGACGGTGGAAGCCTCCAAGCTCATCTTGGTGGGTCTTGAGAAGCTCGCCAGCGGCGTCGTTTCGCCCAAGGAGATGGGCGGCATCGTCGCTATTACGGACATCACATCAAAGGCGGTCGATTACGGCGCGGCGGTCTTGCTCGCGCTCGTGGCACTAATATCGGTAAATTTAGGGCTTATCAACCTCTTTCCGATCCCTGCGCTCGACGGCGGACACATCGCGTTTAATCTCTTTGAGCTCATCTTCCGCCGCCCGGTGCCAAAACGGGTATTCGTGGGCGCCAGCTACGTAGGCATGGGGATTTTGGCGCTTTTGATGATATTTACGGTGCTGAATGATTTTGCTAGAATTTTGGGATTTTACAAATGAGGCTGGATGAAATTTTAAAGCGCATTGAGGCTGCGAAAGCAGGCGCGGGCGAAGTGCAGCTCGTCGCGGTGAGTAAAAACGTAGACACGGATGAGGTGCGCAAGCTGTATTCGCAAGGACAGATCGCGTTTGGCGAAAACAGAGTGCAGGAGCTAAAGCGCAAAAGCGAGCTACTGCGCGAACTGCCGCTAAAGTGGCACTTCATCGGCACGCTGCAAAGCAACAAAATCAATCAGCTCATCGCTCTGCGCCCGACGCTGTGGCAAAGCTGCAACAGTTGCGAGCTCGCGCTTGCCGTAAATAAGCGGCTAACTTATCCGCTAGATACGCTACTGGAGATCAACGCCGCGGGCGAGAGCTCCAAAACGGGGCTCGATAAAAACCGCGCCGTGGAGGAGTTTTTGCACATCAAGCAGGAGTGCAAAAATCTAAATTTAATCGGCGTGATGAGCATCGGCGCGCATGTGGACGAGCCCGCGCAGATCGCGCGAAGCTTCGAGGTGAGCCGCGAGATCTTTGATGCGCTCGTGCCGCACGGCGCGCAGATCTGCTCGATGGGGATGAGCGATGATTTTGAGCTCGCGATCAAATGCGGCTCGAACATGATCCGCCTGGGTAGAATTTTATACGCCTAGGCCCCGAAGGACGGGCTTTATCGCGCGAGCTAAATTCGGCGCGTAACTTGAAATTTAGCGCAATGCTTGATTTTACGCGCCGTTTAAATTTAGCGCGTTATTGAAATTTTACGCAGCGCAACAACACGGCATCAAATTTTAAACCTAGATAAAATTTTATTTGCAGCGATGCAAATTTCAAAAACGCGACGATATAAAATTCTAAGCGCAATCCGCATAAAGACAGAATCTTAAAAGGCGAATTTTAAGTAGCGGCAGCTGGCGTACATCGCGCGCACGCTGGTTCAGGGCGCGAAAGCGATCTTTATGGATGAGCCTACCAACGGGCTGGACTTTGGCAATCAGATCAAGCTGCTCGAGATGATCAAGGCGCTGGGCGACGAGGGCTATACCTTCGTGCAGACGACGCACTACCCGCGTCACGCGAAATTCGTTTCAAATTTGACGCTGTTTATAAAAGGCGGCGAAATTTTAGCTTTCGGGCGCAGCGAGCAGCTCATAAACGCCGAAAATATCGATAAAATATACGGCATAAACTACGAAAGATACGAGGATAGATTATAAATTTTACGAGCGCGTAGCGCCGTTAAATTTAGCCGAATTGGGGTAAAATTGCGCGCATTATATGGTTTTCGGCGGCAAACGGCGCGCATTATAAAATGCCGTGTGGGTCGCGGCTGCGGCAATGTAAGCTGCAAACCGAATTGCTAGCGAACAAAACGATAAATTTAAAAGGAAAATCATGACTCCGCGCGAGATATTTTTAAACGGCTGCAATGAGATCGCGGCAAATTTTACGTACTTCAAGCCCACGCAAAAGGGACAAAAACTAACGAAGCTCGCAAGCGATAAGGAGATTTCGTTTGAAATTTATTTCAGCTCCAGCGTGCGCAACTACGCCAGCAGCGTAAGCATCCTGCCGCAGATCGCGATCTACTGCAAGCGCCTAAAAAAGCTGATGCAAGAGGAGCTGTCCTATTCGACCGACCTTGTTTTCGTATCGTATCTGGGCTGTCTCACGCCGCGCAAACAGTTTAGCGACTGGCAGCTCGCGGGCGCTAGCTTTGAGCCCAACGTGCGTGAGATTAGCGCGGCTATCAAGGACTGCGCGCTGCCTATTTTTGAGCTTTTTGAGGACAAGCAAAAGGCGGTGGAGTTTATGAGGCGGCACGGGGCTAAATTTAACAAAAATCTAAGCGCCTTCGATCTGCGCCCGATCTACTTTATCTTTTATTTCGGCGGCAAGGACGCGGCGGAGGCGTTTTTTAACGTCTGCCTGGGCGATTGCACCTACAAAGGGCGATTTTATAAGCTTTACGAGGAGCTTGCAAACGGCGCGGAGACGGATTTTAGCAGAAGTTCGTTTTGGAGCGATACGGAGGCAAAATTTGCATTTGTAAAAGGACTTAAAATTTTAAATGGCTGAAGCTTTAATTCAAATTTTAATCGTAATTTTTAGCGTTTTGCTCATAGGCGGGATTATTTGGACGCTCTTTTGGCGCAACCCTCGCAGGCTTAGCTCGTGCGAGCTTGCCGCGATAGATGGGATAAGCGAGGTAAAAAGGCTTTCCGTGCGGCCGTTTCTGTTTTGGCTGGAGCGATTTTTTATCTCATGCGAGAGCCTTTGGTTCGATCAGGATTTCATCTACGTTTTTGATGGACAGAAGCTCGCGGCGAGGTATAAATTTGAGCAAATTTTAGAGCTTGAAGTCACAAAAATACGGATAAATCACGCTAGGATTTGGCGGATCAGCTTTGCAGGCAGCGCGAGCGAGCTTGAACGCGGCAGCACGAACAAGCCCGAGCAAGACGGTGCGAGCGAATATAAATTTGTGCCCGCCGCTTCGATTTTTGAGCCGAGCTTTAAAGAATTTTTGCAAATTTTACGCGAGAAAAATCGAGACGCGATCAAGACGGAACCGAGATTTTGGGAGACCGTTTAGCGCGGCAGAATTTTACAAAGCGAATTTACAAAAAATAGAAAAGGCGCTGAGCTTTCAGGCGCGATCGTCGCAAAGGGCAGCAAAAGCTACGCGCGAAACCGCAAGAGGCGAAAATAGACAAAAGGAGGCAAAATGAAACGTTGGAGCAAGCTTGCAAAACGGCTTTACGAACTCGTGGACGAGAGCATCGATTTTCAGATACACTGTGCGGTTTATAGGATGCAAAGCAGGCGCGGCGGTACTGATTTGCCGCGATATTTTATCACGCTTGCGGGCGAGATTATTTTTGATTACCCGAAGAATTTTGCGCTAAAAGACGGCCGCATAAAAAGCCTAGCGCAGGGTGGCGCTCCTCTAGCGAAATTTTATCCGTACGATAGCGGCATAAGCGGCATCGGCGAGCTTATCCGCGAATATATCGACACGCCCAAAGATGAGCTGTTTGCAAAGCACTTCGATGCCGATGAATGGGGGGCTTGCAAATATCCTAAAGGCTGCCGACAAACGCATCGGCAAAAGGAGGCTGCAAATTTTAGCCAAAAACAGGAAAAATCAAGCGATGCAAAAGGTGATAGCGGCTAGGCTGAGGGCTTTGCAATAAGTTTGAGTAGAGATTTAAATGTGGAGCAAACAAGCGTGAGCGTAGAGTAAAAATTTTGATTTATGAAGAGGTTTTTTAAAATTTAGCTACGGTCGTTCGGTGAAAATTTAAAGTATCGCAAGCGGATAAAATATATAAAAGCGAGCATGTATTGCTGCTTTTTCTTGACGGTTTAAAATTCTAAGTAGCTTGAATGCGGTGCGTAAATTTACGCTAAAAATTTAACGAAAATCGGTGCGATCTGCCCGATAAATTCAGGAAAGGATAATTATGATTTTAGCTTCAAACTACGATGAAATCGACTTTGGCGCTCTCTATAAGGCGCAAAAAGCAAAGAGCTCATTCGGCAAAAAACTGGCAGAGCATTGGGACAAAAAGGCGCCAAGCTTCAACGAAGGCGTGATGAAAAGCGCCTACGCGCGCGAGTTTATAGACAAGGTCGATTTTGCTGGCGCCTCTACGCTGCTTGATTTTGCGTGCGGCGCAGGCGCGCTAAGCGTGCTGGCGGCGCAAAAGGCGGATCAAATTTACGGCTACGACT